>JBFWOB010000026.1:0-85796 GCA_050250755.1 Hyphomicrobiaceae bacterium | reverse complement strand
ACGCGTCATGCCGCCGAGTGCGCCGATATCGAGGTCTCGCGTGCCGTTGTTCTTGGTTGCAGTCAACCGCGCATACTCAGCGAGCACCTCCGACGGATGGTGCCAGGCGAAGGCTTCCCCGAAGCCCATGCGACGAGCGACCTCCGCAAGTTGCCACCAGTCCGGGCGCGCCTCGCTGGGTGCGCGTAGAAAGGCCCGCTGCCGAGACATTCGACGCTCGGAGTTTGTGACGGTGCCGTCCTTTTCGCCCCAAGCGGTGGCCGGCAACAGCACGTGCGCATGCCGCGTCGTTTCGGTCTCAAGTACGACATCGGAAACAACGACGAACGGACAGGTCGACAACGCGTGGGCGACAGCATCGGAGTCAGGCAGGCTGACGGCGGGATTGGTGCCCATGATCCAAAGCGCCTTGATCTCTCCCTTGCCAACGGCGCGGAATAGATCGACGGCCTTCAGCCCTGGGCCGGCGGCGAGACGTGGTGCGCGCCAGAATTGCTGGACGATGCGCCTGTGCTCGGGGTCGTGCAGTTCCATGTGCGCCGCGAGCATATTGGCAAGCCCGCCGGCTTCGCGTCCGCCCATGGCGTTGGGTTGGCCAGTCACGGAGAACGGGCCCATCCCAGGTCGGCCGATGCGCCCCGTGGCCAGGTGACAGTTAATGATCGCGTTGACCTTATCGGTTCCTGCGGAGGATTGATTGACTCCCTGGCTGTAGACGGTGACAACGCGCGTTGTGCGCGTAAAGAGATCGTAAAACCCTTCGAGATCCGTGAGCGCAAGACCGGTCGTCTCTGCTGTCGCGCGCAGATCGCTGGTGCCTGCAGCGGAGAGTGCGTCGCGGAAGCCGGCGGTATGCTGGGTGACCCATGAATGGTTGATCGCATCGCTTCTTGCGAGATGAGCGAGAAGTCCGTTGAAAAGCGCGACGTCCGATCCTGGCGTCAACGGCAGATGCCAGTCGGCGATCTCGCAGGTCGCCGTTTCGCGGGGGTCGATCACCACCACCTTGGTACCACGCGCTTCGCGGGCAGCAAGCAGGCGCTGGTAAAGTACGGGATGACACCAGGCCAGGTTCGACCCGACTAACACGACGAGATCGGCGAGTTCGAAATCTTCATAGCAACCAGGAACGGTATCGCTGCCAAAGGCCCGCTTGTGACCGGCAACAGACGACGCCATGCACAGTCGCGAATTGGTGTCGATGTTCGCGGACCCGATGAAACCTTTCATCAGCTTGTTGGCGACGTAGTAGTCCTCCGTCAGAATCTGACCGGAAAGGTAGAGTGCAACGCTATCGGGTCCGTACTCGCACAGCGCCTCGGAAAAGTGGTTGGCGACGAGGTCGAGCGCATCGTTCCAGTCTGCGCGCTGACCATTGACCATGGGGTTCAGCAGGCGACCATCGAGAGAGAGGGTTTCGCCGAGGGCAGCTCCCTTCGAGCACAGCCGACCGAAGTTCGCGGGATGCTCCGGATCGCCCTTGATCTCGGCTGTGCCATCGGCACGCGGTCGTGCGAGCACGCCACAACCGACACCGCAATAGGGGCACGTCGTGCGCGTCCAGCCTTCGCTGGTCATGGAGCGGTCCTGTCGGCAAAGGCAGTGGCGTCAAGCAGGATGCGTCCGCCTTCGGCACGAACGCGATGGGATCGGACCTCGCCGACATCCGCGCCCTGCGCCTTGCCGGTCTCGAGCGAGATCACCCAGTTATGCAGCGGGCACGTCACCGCTCGGTCGTGCACAATGCCCTGGCTCAGCGGACCACCTTTGTGCGGGCAGCGATCGTCGATTGCGAAGACGGTATCGTTATCGGTTCGGAATACGGCGATGCAGCCCAGCGGCGTACGGACGACCCGCGCGCCCTGGCGCGGAATGTCGTCGAGCGCGCCGATGTCCAGCCATGCCTTGTCGAGCATTGTCATTCTGCGGCCTCCGCGCGCGTAAGATCGACAAGCGGCCGGAATTCGTGCGCGTCCTTGCCGCGTGCTCGCTCGGTCCAAGGGTCGATTTGGGCGAATTTCTGCGCGTAGACGAAGCGGTCGTAGAGGGTGCGGCGGCGTTCCTCGTCGTCGAGCACCTGGGCGCGGATCGTATCGCTGCCGACACGTTTGGCCCATTTGTAGATTCGCTCGAGATAACGGCCTTGCTCACGATATAGCTGCACAAGGGCTGCGATCACCTCGATCGCTTCTGCTTCGCTAGAGACGTGGCCCAGGACTTCGGTGCCTCTGATGTCGAGGCCGGCGGCACCCGCGAAGTGAATATCGTAGCCGGAGTCGACGCAAATGACGCCTACATCCTTGCAGGTGGCCTCGGCACAGTTTCTCGGGCAACCGGAAACCGCCATCTTCACTTTGGCGGGAGTCCACGAGCCCCACATGAATTTCTCGATCCTGACGCCGAGCCCGGTCGAATCCTGTGTGCCGAAGCGGCACCAATCCGTGCCCACGCAGGTCTTCACGGTACGCAGGCCTTTCGCGTAGGCCGCGCCGGACACCATGCCGGCCTTGCCGAGATCCGCCCAGACGGCAGGCAAATCCTCCTTCTTGACGCCGAGCATGTCGATGCGCTGGCCGCCCGTGACTTTAACGGTTGGTATTCCGAATTTATCGACGATGTCGGCGATGGCGCGAAGCTCGTTGGAGCTAGTGAGGCCGCCCCACATGCGGGGCACGACGGAAAACGTGCCGTCTTTTTGAATATTTGCGTGTACGCGCTCATTGATGAAGCGCGATTGGTTGTCGTCGACGTACTCGCCGGGCCAGGTAGCTATCAGATAATAGTTGAGCGCTGGCCGGCACTTCGCGCATCCATTCGATGTCCGCCACTCGAGAGCCTGCATCACTTCCGGGATCGACTTCAGTTCCTGCGCAATGATTAAGCGGCGGACGTCGTCGTGACCGTGGCTCGTGCAATTGCACATGGGCTGCACAGCGGCTGGATTGTAGCCCTCTCCGAGGTTGAGCTTCAGGAGTTGCTCGACGATACCAGTGCATGAGCCGCAGCTTGCGGATGCTTTCGTGTGTGCGCGGATGCCATCGAGGGTCGTGACGCCTAATTTGGAAATGGCAGCGGTGATCGTGCCTTTGCAGACGCCGTTGCAGCCGCAGATCTCAGCGTCATCCGCGAGTGCTGCAACGGCTGCGGTAGGGTCGGCTGCGGCACCGCCTGCAAAGGAGGCGCCGAAGATCAGCGTGTCGCGCAATGCTGCGATATCAGTCTTGCGCTTGATGTGATCGAAGAACCATGCGCCGTCGCTCGTGTCGCCAAAGAGGACGGCACCGATCAGTCGGTCGTTTTGAAGCACGAGGCGCCGATAAACATTGCGCACGGCATCGCGGAGGACGATTTCCTCGCGATCCTTCGCTTCGGCGAAGTCGCCTGCCGAGAAAAGATTGATGCCGGTGACTTTGAGCTTCGTCGCCGTAGCGCTTGGCTCGAAGGTGGCTGCGTCATCTCCGGCAAGGCGCGCTGCGACGACATTCGCCATTTCGTAGAGCGGTGCAACGAGCCCAAACACTTGACCGTCAACTTCGGCGCATTCGCCGAGCGCAAAGATGTCGGGATCGCTGGTTGCCATGCCGCGATTGACAACGATGCCGCGCTTTACATCCAGGTCGATGGCTTTCGCGAGGCCGGCATTGGGGCGAATGCCCACGGCCATCACGACGATGTCGGTGGGCAGCATGGTGCCGTCGTCCAGCTCGATGGCCGTGACGCGCGGAGGTCCGAGTCTGATGTCGGAACCGATCACCGCCTTTGTGTTGGCTTTCGTGATGACCCGGATGCCGCGGGTTTCGACAGCCTTCTGCAACAGATGGCCGGCGGCGGTATCGAGTTGGCGCTCCATGAGGGTCGGCATCAAGTGCAGCACGGTGACATCCATGCCCTGCTCTTTGAGGCCGGCGGCTGCCTCGAGCCCGAGAAGTCCGCCCCCGATGACGACTGCGCGCCCGCCGCGTTTCGCGGCCAGCAGCATGGCGTGCACATCGTCGAGGTCGCGATAGGTAAGGACACCAGCGAGATCGTGACCCGGTACAGGAATGACGATCGGAAGGGAGCCGGTTGCGATAATCAGCTTGTCGTAGGGCGCTGTGATGCCCTGGGCTGAGGTGACAGACTGGTTGGCGCGATTGATCTCAACGACCTTGTGGCCCTTGTAGAGTGTAATGCCGCGATCGACGTACCATCCATCGCCGTGAATGACGATTTCCTCGTAGGATTTCTCACCCGAAAGTACGGGTGAAAGCATGATGCGGTCGTAATTGACGCGCGGCTCGGCGTTGAAAATCGTGACGTCGTACGTATCGGGAGCGAGCTCGAAGAGCTTCTCGAGTGCGCGACCCGGCGCCATGCCGTTGCCGATGACAACGAGTTTCTGTCGCATTGAGGTCGCTCCGTCAGGCTGCGTGATGGGTTCCGGCCGCGGGCGGCGCGGCGGTCAATGAACCGGTTTGGCGACGACCCCGGATCGCATCCAGAATGTCAGGAGATGGATTGGCGCCGCCTTCGTACGCCTCGAGGAAATCGAGAAGCTCCTGCCGATAGGCGTAGTAGTCGGGATGCTGGAGGAGCGCCTTGCGCGTGCGCGGCCGAGGCAGGCGCACGTCCATGATGTTACCGATACGCGCGTTCGGACCGTTCGACATCATCACCACCCGGTCGGCGAGCAGAATGGCCTCGTCGACGTCGTGCGTAACGCAGACGGCGGTGACGTTGGTGCGGCTCCATACTTCCATGAGAACGTCCTGCAGCTCCCACCGCGTGAGGCTGTCGAGCATCCCGAAGGGCTCGTCGAGAAGCAGAAGCTTCGGAGACAGTGCGAACGCGCGTGCAATGCCCACACGCTGGCGCATGCCGTTCGACAGCTCCGCTGCCGGCTTGTGCATGGCATCGGCGAGCCCGACACGGTCGAGATAGTAGGTCACGATATCGTCGCGCTCACTTTTCTTGGCGTGCGGATAGACGCGATCGACGCCAAGCGCGACGTTCTCGAAAGCGGTTGCCCACGGAAGTAGTGACGGCGCCTGGAACACCACGGCGCGGTCGGGGCCGGCCGTCGCGATTTCGCGTCCGTCGAGAATGATGCCGCCGCCGGAAATCTCGGTCAGTCCGGCGATCATAGAAAGGACTGTCGACTTGCCGCAGCCAGAATGGCCGATGAGCGAGATGAACTCGCCTTTGCGCACCTTCATATCGAAGTCGTCGACGACGGTGAGGGGGCCATTCGGTGTGGAAAAGACTTTCGTGAGCTGGGAAAACTCCAGATACCGATGCTCGCGTGCGGACGATGCCTGAGCCGCGTCGCGATAGGCCTTCGGTGGAAGCGGCTTTCCTAGGCGCAAGTTGATCGGGACAACATTTGGCAATACGAGATTAGCGTCGCTCACGGCCGAGCGATCGCCCGCGATATTGAGAAGGTAGTTCGTGATGTCGTGCCGCAGTGCCTGGAACACAGGGTCGTTGCCGATTGTCGCCAACTGGCGCGGGCGGGCGATATCCACTTTGAACTGGCGCCCGAGCTTGGCCGAGGGACCGGGCAACAGCGCAATAACGCGATCGGCGAGGAGTATGGCTTCATCGACGTCGTTGGTAATCAGCACGACGGTGCGCTTGTCCTGCTGCCAGATGCGGCAAATCTCGTCTTGCAGTTTCGCGCGTGTGAGTGCGTCGAGCGCCGAGAGTGGCTCATCGAGCAGAAGGATCTCGGGCGACATGGCCAGCGCGCGGGCTACAGCAACGCGCTGACGCATGCCACCAGACAACTCGGCAGGTCTCCGGTCGATGGCGTGGCCGAGGCCGACCAATTCGATGTAACGACGAGTCCGTGCCTTGCGTTCAGCACGGCTTTCCTTGCGAAAGACCTGATCGACTGCGAGCGCGACATTCCCCTCCACGGTCAGCCACGGCATCAGCGAATAGGATTGGAAGACGATGCCGCGTTCTGGTCCGGGGCCGCGGATAGGCCGGCCTTTCAGCAGGATCTCGCCGGCATCGGGTTCGACAAGGCCGGCAATCGTTGAGATGAGTGTGGTTTTGCCGGATCCCGAGAAGCCGACGATGGCGATGAACTCGCCTTCGGCAACGCTGAGGTCAATGCCGCCGAGAACGCTCGTTCGCGCGTCGCCTTCGCCGTAGGATTTTGTGACGTCTTTGAGTTCGAGAAATGACATGAGCCTTCTCCCGATCAGCGGCTTGTTGTGTAGGTGAAAGCGGATTGCAGCGCATACATCAGGCGATCGAGTAGAAAGCCGATCAGGCCGATCGTGAGCACCGCGACCATGATTTTCGCGAGCGACTGCGAAGACCCGTTCTGGAATTCGTCCCAGACGAACTTTCCGAGACCCGGATTCTGCGCGAGCATCTCGGCCGCGATCAGCACCATCCAGCCCACACCGAGCGAAAGCCGAAGCCCTGTGAAGATGAGCGGTAGCGCTGACGGGAGCACGAGCTTGGTCACGGTGCGCATCGTCGGCAGTTGCAGCACGCGCCCGACGTTCAGCAGGTCCTTGTCGACCGAAGCAACACCCAGCGCAGTGTTGATGAGAGTTGGCCAAAGCGAGCAGAGGGTCACGGTGACTGCCGAGATCACGAGTGATTTCGGTAATGCGTCGCTTGGATCGAGATAGACGGCCGAGACGACCATGGTCACGATCGGCAGCCACGCGAGGGGTGAAACGGGTTTGAAAATCTGAATGAGGGGATTGAGCGCGCCGGATGCCGTCCGTGAGAGGCCGCACATGATACCGAGCGGTACGGCAATGACGGTTGCAATCAGAAAGCCAAGCGCAACCGTCTGGAGGCTGGTCACGATCTGATCGAGAAAGGTTGGTTTGCCGGTATAGGTGCGATGGCGAACCATATCGGCTTTGCCGTCAGCGGTGAGCCGCGAATTGCGGACCTCCTGGCGCTCATAGAACGCGGCCTGCTTGGCACGCTCGGCGACGTGGTCTGCGTAGAGATTGGCCGCCTGATGCCAGACTTGAATTGGGCCGGGCACTGCGCCGAGCGAGGTTTTCACTTGCGGCGCGAGCCAAGCCCACGCGAGCAGAAAGACGGTGATACCGGCGAGCGGCACGACAAGTTGCTGCATAAGCTCGCGGAACGGCGCCTTGGTAGTGTCGCCGCTCGCCATCTTGAGCAACGGCACGATGAAGCCGAGGCCGAAGATGCCCAGAGTCCCGCTCGTCTTGTTAAGACGCTGATGAAACCGCTGACGCCGCTGCTGCCGTCTCGCGTCGGGCTGCGTGTCAATGAACTCGCCGGCGATCGTCATGCTGGCTCCAGTGTTTGGTGTGCTTGTTGAGTGGAAGATCGTGGCAAAGCTTGCCGACTGCCTCGACATTTGTTCACCCGCCAGTGACGCCGGTCCCCTGGATGCGTTGGCCCTGCTTGAGGCCGATCTTCAGGCTCTCGAGGTAGGCGTTGGGTGATTTCGCGTCGTAGGGAATGCCGTCGATGATGTCGGCGGCGGGCGTAGGTGCGCGAAAGCCGTCGCTGTCCCACGGAAAGTCGGACTGCTTGGCTTTGCCTTCACTGACGAGGAGTTTTGCGGCCTTGAGATACGTGGCCGGCAGGTAAACCGTCTTCGCGGTCTCGATGTACCAGGCGTCGTCTTTCGTCTCGGGAATCTGCCCCCACCGGCGCATCTGCGTCAGATACCAGATCGCGTCCGAGTAGTAGGGATAGGTCGCGAAGTGACGGAAGAAGACGTTGAAATCGGGACTGGGGCGCTTGTCGCCTTTCTCGTACTCGAAGGTACCCGTCATCGAATTGGCGATGACCGCCTTATCGGCTCCGACATACTCCGATTTCGAGAGAATCTCGACGGCCTGCATTCGGTTGGCGTTGTTATTCTCGTCGAGCCAAATAGCTGCGCGGATGAGAGCCTTCGTGATCGCCAGCGTCGTGTTGGGGTTCTTCTTGGCAAAATCTGCCGTGATGCCAAACACCTTCTCCGGGTTATTCTTCCAGATCTGGTAGTCGGTGATGACCGGAACGCCGATGCCCTTGAAGACGGCCGCCTGGTTCCATGGTTCACCAACGCAATAACCGTGGATGGTTCCAGCTTCGAGCGTTGCGGGCATTTGTGGGGGCGGGGTAACGGAGAGCAGTGCTTGCGCCTGAATTGTTCCGGTCACGTCGGTTGGCGAATAAAAACCGGGATGGATGCCACCGGCAGCGAGCCAGTAGCGTAGCTCGTAGTTGTGGGTGGAGACCGGGAACACCATACCCATCTTGAAGGTCTTGCCTTCCGCGCGCAGTTTCTCGATGGCGGGTTTCAGGGCCGCGGCGCTGATAGGATGCTGAGGCCTGCCGTCCGGTCCGGTCGGTATCACCGGCTTCATCAGCGACCAGATCTCGTTCGAGACCGTGACGCCATTGCCATTCAGATCCATGGAGAACGGCGTGACGACGTGCGCCTTGGTGCCGAAGCCGATGGTTGCTGCAAGCGGTTGGCCAGCGAGCATATGGGCGCCATCCAGCTCGCCGGTGATGACGCGGTCGAGGAGAACCTTCCAATTCGCTTGTGCTTCAAGCGTGACGAACAGGCCTTCGTCCTCGAAGTAGCCAAGCTCCTTTGCGACGGCGAGGGGCGCCATGTCGGTCAACTTGATGAAGCCAAGCTTCAATTCTTCTTTCTCGAGGGCGAGGTCGCTCGCGACCGCCACGGTGCTTGTCGTCAGCACCAAGCCGGCAACGGCTCCGACGCACGCAAGAAGTGCTTTGCGGCCTGGACGCCAACGTCGGTGTGCGGCAAACACGTCGATCGGTCTCATACTGCTCTCCTCGGCCGATGCCCCTGCGGCTCGCGTTAGTCCTCATCGATCTCCCGAAAAAAAAAAGCGCTGCGACACGAGACGGCGACACCCGAAGGGTCTGTCGTCACAGGTCGGCAGCGCTGCCATGCGACCCGCCGTTGGGCCGCGAATTCCGGGAGCTGAAAACAAACGCCAGCTTCATCTTTCGCTCTTGCACGAGGCGTGCCAATTCGATGCATCTTCAAGAAGTGACGTTGTTTCGGCTGTTTCAGGATGATGCAGTGGAACTGCGGCGCGGCGCGGCAGGAAAGCGGTTGCCTGAGCCACAGGCGAATGCGTGAAATTCGTGCAGCGTAATTCGCGACGCCTACGAGCGCGACGTGTCGCGCGCGCGGACGGGGAAGCTGCTGATGTACTCGGCAATTCGATCTGGATCGAATGACGTGCCATCGAAAAGCACGTCGTCTTTCGCTGGGCGGCTCACGGTTGGCGGCGTGATGGATGCGAGCGCGGCATGGAATAGATCGGCGCGATACGTGTCGCGGACAGCCGCGATGCTGGCGGCGGTCAATTCCGTCAGGCCCCAACGCACCATCTGCGCCAGGAACCAGGCTGCATGCTCGTAGCGAGGGAGGGTGGCACCGCCAGCGCTGAAGGAAAGGAAGGCATTGCCGCGAGTCGGCAAAGATGCAGGCGATCGCCGCGCGAGCGCCGTTTTGATCACCTCTGCCGGTTGTCCGATGAGGTGAGGGCGTGACAGCAAAACGGTGAGTTCGGTTTGATTGCCGGGATCTTCGCACCAACAGGCGGCGCGATAAATGGCTCGAACGAGCGCCGCCGTTTTATCGGGGGCTTGGTTGGCGAAGGCGCGTCGAACACCGAGCACCTTATCGGGACCGCCATTCCAGATGTGTGCGCTCGTCGTCACGACATGACCGACGCCCATCGAGGCCGCCAGGCTGCCCCAAGGCTCGCCAACGCAGATGCCGTCGATACGCGCGCTCTCGAGTGCCGCCGCCGTGAGAGAGGGGGGAATGACGACAAGCTCCACGTCGACGCCAGGGCGCACCCCGGCCCAGCCGAGCCAATAGGCGAGCTGAAAATGATGAGCCGAATAGGTGTGGACGATGGCCAGAGACAGGCGGGCGAGGTTGGCGGCCCGCCGCTCCGCCACCAGGGACGCGAAAGCGCGCGCGCTACGTTGCGGGTCGAGCGAGTCGTCGGCGCCGTGACGTCTTAGATCGGCCAGAACACTCCGCGACACCGTGATGGTATTTCCGGCGGCGCCGAGCGCCATCGGTACAACGAGGCCGACCGGGAGAGGCGTGAGGCTCAGACTGTCGGCGAGGGCAAGCGGCGCGAGAATGTGGGCCGCATCGAGATGTGCGACGGCGAGCCGATCTCGCAACGTCGCCCACGATGTTTCGCGTATGAGTTCGATCGCGATGCCCTCGTCCTTGGCGAACGAGAGCTCGCTCGCGACGATGACGGGCGCGGCATCGAGCAGCGGGATGAAGCCGATGCGGATCGCCTGATCTGTCTTTGCGGCATTGTCCGGCATCATGAGGCATCCTCTCCGCCAAGCAGACCCGCCGCCGTAACGAGGCTCTCGGCAATTTCGGCCACTCGCCGGCTCTGGTTCATGGCTGTCGTGCGCAGGAGCGCGTAGGCCTGCTGTTCATTCAGCCCGCGTGTGCGCATGAGAATGCCTTTGGCGCGCTCGATGGATTTTCGCTCGCTGAGCTCGCCCCTCGCTTGTTCCAATTCCCGGCGAAGGCGGTCAAATGCCTTGAAGCGTGTAATGGCTGTGTCGAGCACCGGCCGGATGCGCTCCTTTTTGAGACCGTCGACCACGTAAGCGGCGACGCCGGCCTCGATCGCAGCTTCGATTGACGTCTGGTCGGTGCGATCGACGAACATGGCCACTGGCCGCTTCACGGCGCGCGATACCTGGAGCATATGCTCGAGCATGTCGCGGTTTGGGCTTTCGAGATCGATCACCACAACGTCCGGATCGATCTCCGCGACACGGCGCATCAGTCCGTTGATGTCGTCCAACACGGTGACGCGAACGCCGCCACCTTCCCGCAAACCTTCCTCGATAATCGAAGCGCGGATGCGATTTGCATCGATGACCAGGATGTTGAGCGTAGGCATCGCCATAACCACGCTTCTAGTGGTCGTGGCGTGATCGCGGCAAGCCGCCCTATCGGGCACTTACTGCCGATTTTGCGGGCAGGATGGCGTGCCGATGTCTCAGTTCATCATGGTGACCGTGTTCATGACCAGGCATGCGCCCACACCTTCCAGCGCATCGACGTCGAGCAGGGCAACGTGGACCAGACCGCTCGCGCCCCGTGCCACGGCACGAGCGATGTCACCGGGCTGTGCCTGGTTGCACGGTTTGAGGCGGGCCTTGAGGCCATCGATCGTTGCGCCGTTCGCCTGGCGGCGAGAGAGAAACTGTAGCGCCCGATCGAGCGCCTGGTTGCTGGAATTATCTGCATCGGCCGTGATCGCCTTGGGCATCATGAATGAAAAGAGGTAGGCGACCGGTTTGCCGGCCGAATTGACGAAGCCGACCATCGGCGTGGGATCCCATCCCGCGGTTTCGATCGGTGTCCAGAGCGTCCAGCCTTTGGGATGGCAAAACGCGAGATTCAGCCGGTCGAGCCGTGATGCGGCGAGTTGCGGGCCTTTGAATTCCGTCGTCGCCGTCGTCTCAAGGCGCCCGTTCAGGTAGATTTCAGCCGTATATCGCCCCGGCGAGAGGCAACGCCTGAAATTGCCAGCCTGCATGATGCGTCGCTGAACATAGACGCCCCGATCCTTTACGATCTGCATCTCTGACGCTTGAACGGCTGGCGTTACGTTGCTCAGCACGTCGCGGACATTCCACTGCGGATCGACCACCGACCAGATCATCTGCACGTGGTCTTTGGCGGGATCAAAGGTTGGAAGACGTATGGCGGCGCTGACCGTGGAGGGTGTCGCTGCGATGCCCACGCTCTGCAGGCGTCCGCTGGGTCGTGCGGTCTCGTCGGGCCAATCCCCATCGAGCAATGCCTTCCTGTACTTGGCCAGTGCCTCGCGAATAGCCTCGCACCGGTCTTTGCTGTGCATGCCCTCGCAGGCGCTGTCGAGCAGCCACGTTGCGGTCAGCATTGCGCTTGCCAGTGACCAGTCACGGCTTGCACCAAGTGCAAGCGCTCGTTCGCTGGCGGCGCGCGCCGCGTCGAGCCGGTCGTTAGCGATCAGGAAGAGACTGTGGTTGACGTGCAGGATCGGCAGAATGGAAAGCCAGGGGTAAAGGTTCTTTTGCGCGTCGGATGAGACCTTCTGCCGGTCGAACTCGAGCGGCTCGGCGACGTTGATGGCCCGCTCGACGATAGTAAGGGCTTCCGTGATCGGGGCGAGCCTGCGGTCACGGATACCGAGACCCCAGAGCGCGACAGCGTGTGTGTTGAGGGCATAGGCGTTGGGTGCAAGACCGAGCCCCTGCTGGATGTCTATGAAGGCGCGCGCGTTGCGCTCGATCTCGTCGAGGCGGTCCTTCGTCGGCAGACTGTAGTAGGCCTGGGCGCGATGCGCGGACTGGCTCAGGGCCTTCGCCCCGGCGAGGTCGTTGTAAGCGAGGCCCAGGGTGGGCCTGAATGCGACGGCACATTCGAGCGCGGAGATGGCGGCGTCGAAGTCCGCCTCGGCGTCGGCAGCGCCGAGTCGTAGCGCACCGATTGCATAATTGTGCGCCGCAGCCTGCATGCGACCCTCAGGCGACCAGTTGCCTGCGGCGCCTTCGAGTGATTTCGGCAACGCGCATCCGCTGGGCGCGGACGACGCGGCTTGAGCTGCCATGGGACGCGTCCACGTGAATGCCGACCAGCCAAGGGCACCAAGCGTCATCGTGATGCCGCAGATGGCCATGGCGCGGGCGACTCCGAGGCCGGCCATCGCGAGCGCCTGGCCAAGCACGTAAAGCGCAATGGCGATGATGGTAAGGCATGCCAGAAACGACGTCGTCTTGCCGTTCCAGAAGGCTTCGATCTCGGCATAGCCGTCCCACAGGGCGAGTGCCTCGGACGTATTGGCATCGGGCGTTGCGCCGGTCACCTGCTGTTGCAAGCGTGCGGGAAACCGGGGATCGGCATCGGGGCCGTAATTGTGATCCAACGCGCTCAATGTTGTTGCGGCAGCCGTTGGCTCGCCCGCAGTCAAGGCATCGCAGTGCAGCTTGCGATCGAGTTCCGTAACAGGGGCGCCACTTGCGGCCGGGGTGCTACCAGCGGATGTCGCGGGCTCGGTTCGGCTCGTCGCAGCCTGACAAGCGAGGCGATTTTCGTAGAGATTGGCGAGGGCTTCGAAAGTGCTGATGACGGCGGTCGTGCCGCGTCCGGAGCGGCGGGCCACCTCGAGCTGCTGTTGATAGGCTCCGTAGGCCGCATCGTCGCCGCGCGACCCGGCGACGGTGTACCAGTAGCCAATGACGGCGCTGACAAGGGCTGCGAGTGCGATCCAAACGACGAGATGTCGCGAGAACGCATTGCCGGCCTCTACGACCTGCAACGACGCGCCGGCAAATCCGCCACCTTGATCGATGCCCTGCGTCTGGAGCGGCTCGTCGACTTCTGCTCGCCGGCCAAGCCATCCGAGCATCCATGCTACCCCGACCAAAGCCGCGAACGCTCCCGCGATCCCGGCGATGATGCGAATAAGGCCCTCGTCGATATGGACGGCGGCACCAATGCAGAGTGCCGCACCGATGATCGCGAGGAAATAGAGACCGGCGGCCAGCGCGCGACGGCGGCTGCTCAAATCGGCAAGCGTCAACAGAACCAGCGTGACGACGAGCGCGACGACGACCATGGCGAGCTGCAATACCTGCTCGTCGAAGGCCTCCAGACGATCCTTTTCCAGATAGGCGATGTGTGCGGTCGAGGGAGCGGCCGGTTCGGCCGAAGAAGCATCCGCGCCTTCGATCCACTGGGCCTGGAACCCGCGCCGCTGGAGAGAGCCTGCAGCGACAAGGCCAATGCGGCGCTCGTCGAGCAACTGGTCCGGGTTGATGATATTGGGCAGGTACTCGACGAAAGGCATCAGGACGTTGGCCTTGAGCCGTGCCTCCTGCGCCGCGAGATCATGGATGCGGGCGCGGGCCGGATCGCCTGATCGCGCAGCGTCGGCGAGGGCACGCTGAAGATGCTCCTCGCTGCGATGGCGGTCCAGCCGCTCCTGCAGGCTGTGTGCGCTACGGCTGAAATCGATTAGCGGCAGGCGCTCGGCAAGCTCCATGGTCTGTGCTTGCGAAAGCCGTCGCTCAAGAGCGGTGGAAGCTTGCTGCTTGATCGCAGCCCAGCCCGCCACACCGGCGCCGAGCGACGCGATCAAGAGCATCGTCAGCGCGATCAGAGTGCGCAGGCCTGTATGCACCGGCCGGTCGACCGCCGTCGCGCGCAGCTCGCCGTCATTCATATGATGCGTCCCCGCCTCGCCAGCCGATATCAAATTACCCCACCGGAGCAGATCTGAGCGACTGTCCAAGCGTTGGTCAATGTGTCCATTGCGTCGACCAGAGACGATCTCTTGCCGGAGTGAAATACCGAGCTTGTTGGCTTGGCCACGGAAGGCGCCTAGACTTCAAGCAACCTCGGGCAGCTGGAAAGAGACATAATGCGCACCGCTCTTTGGCGAGGCCTGTTGATGGCCGGTGCATTCGCCATCCTTGGAGTGGGGGCCGGGGCGGCTGTCGAGCCGCCGGAGCTGCCACCGGTCTCGGGGCCTATCGAGCCACGCGTTGAGCCGCAGAAGGGGGACGACGGGCTGTTCCATCAGCGCTGGTTCGTCCAGTCGTTCCTCGATTTGAAGGACGACCATGCGGAGGCGAAGTCCCTCGGGCGCCGTTTTGCTGTCATTTTCGAGCAACGGGGCTGCATCTACTGCACACGGATGCACACCGAGGTGCTATCGCAGCGCTACATCAACGATTACGTGCGCCGCAATTTCTCAATCATTCAGCTCAATCTGTGGGGCGCACGCGAGGTTACCGATTTCGATGGGACCCGCCTCACCGAAAAGAAACTGGCCGAACGCTGGGGCGTGATGTTCACTCCGACCATCGTGTTCTTCAAGGAGGACATCGAGGGACAGGCGGCGAAATGGGGCACACCGCTCGAGGTCGCGCGATTGCCGCTCGGGTTCGGTCCTGCAACTTTCCTCGATCTTTTCGCGTGGGTCAGAGCCAAGATTTACGAGAAGGATCCAAATTTCCAGCGCTTCCATATCGCACGCATGGCGCAACGTGATGCGCTGAAGACCACGTCGGAAGGGGCCAAGACCACGCAGCCTGACTAGGCGCCCCATCATTCAGAAAGGATCATGGCTATGCAAAAACGAAAATTCGGACGCACCGGGCTCGACGTATCGTTGCTGACTTTCGGCTGCGGCGCGGTTGGCGGCTTGATGACCAAAGGCGATCCCGCAGACCAGATGCGCGCAGTGAAACGGGCGCTGGAGATCGGCATCAACTTCTTCGACACGGCACCGCTCTATGGGAACGGGGCATCGGAGACGAATGTCGGCCGCATTTTCCGTGAGTTAAAGCCGGACGTGGTCCTTGGCACGAAGGTCAACGTGCCGCCGGACCAACGCAGCAATATCGCGGCGGCCATCAACCAGTCGATCGACGACAGCCTGCGGCGTCTGCAGCGGGAACAGGTTGATATCCTGCAGCTTCATAACTCGATCTCGCCGGAGGGCCGGCCGCGCGATCTCCATCCCGACGTCGTGCTGGGCGAGGTGGTGCCCGCGTTCGAACGTCTCAAGCAGGCGGGCAAGATCCGCTTCGCCGGGATCACCGCCATCGGAGACACGGCTGCGCTGCATCGCGTGGTGGAGGCAGGGGCCTTCGACACAGCGCAGATCGTCTACAACATGCTCAATCCAAGTGCTGGGAGTGCGCTCCCCAAAGGCTTCCCAGCCCAGGACTATGGGCAACTGTTGGAGAAGGCGTCGGCCGCTGGCATGGGAACGATCGTTATTCGCGCGCTGGCCGGAGGTGCGCTCTCCGGTGAGGAGAGCCGCCATCCTCTGGGTGCGCAGGAGGTCGCGCCGATTGGTTCGGGAGCGGACTATCGCACCGACGTGGCGAGGGCTCGCGCGTTCGATCCGGTGGTTGCGATCGCGGGCACCCAGGACAAGGTGGAGCTTGCCATTCGTTTCGTCGCGAGCCACCCCGCAGTATCGACCCTGCAAGTCGGGATCGCGACACCGGAGCAATTCGAAGGTGCGGCGTCAGCCGTCTCAAAGGGTGGGTTGAACGACGCGGCACGCGCACGTATCGCCGAAATACAGTCGACTCTGGGCGCCTAGTTGCGCTTGGATCGCAGCTTAAAGGTCGGTGCGCAGCGGCTCTTATGAGCTGCTGCCGCCGCCTTTCGTCTCGTAGTGCCGGTCGATCCCTCGAATCCACTCATCCAATGAGAGCGTCAGCGCTTCTACGTCAGCGTGCATGCGCTCGATTGCGCTCGCGTCGTGGTCCCGCTCGTCCGCCATATGACGTACCAGCGTCTCGTGTGACGCCAAAATCTCGTTCCATTGGGATGCGCCATACGGCACGCCGCTTGCCGTGGCCGAGTGATGACGATGCTCCTGAATGCGCTTGCCGAGAGCTTTCAGGCGCATCTGCAACTCCGACTTGGATCCGGTAGACATATCGCTTTCCCTCTCGTTTCGTTCTGTAAGGCGATCGTACGTCATAACGTGAATGTAGGCCGGGCATGGAACGCTTCCAGGGCACGAGCGTAGTTAACGCCGTGGCCGCGCGCTCGACTATTGCATTGCGATTGGTACTGAGCGTTCCAGATTGGCAACCCAAGAGTGCGACAATCTGGCGGTTGCTGCAATGATTCTTGGCAGAAGGAGGCGCGGGCGTTTACCATTTGTGAGCGGTGCCATTCATGTCATGGAATTTTATGATAAAATTGGTGCAATGGGTCTGGGAAAGTTAACCGTGTCGCTTCAGTGCAAATTAAGGGCGTCGCGGTAGCATGTAGGTCCAGGTCAAAGAGAGTGTATCGAGTATCATGACCGATCAGCAGTTCAGATCGCGTGCACGCTACGTGATTGGTCCGGATGGCAGTCCCCTGACTGTCGCGGACCTTCCCCCACGGGATACGAAGCGTTGGGTTATCCGGCGCAAGGCAGAGGTCGTCGCCGCGGTTCGTGGCGGTCTCCTCAGCTTGGAGGAGGCGTGCGAGCGCTACAAGCTAACCGTGGACGAGTTTTTGTCCTGGCAGCGCTCTATCGATAAGCATGGGCTTGCCGGCCTCCGCGCGACGCGCATCCAGGATTACCGTAGCTGAGCGTTTCGTTTCGGAACGATCAGCTAACGCGTGGCGCGGGATGCGATATAATCGTGTGCGTCCCGCGGGTTCGACGCTTCTCCATATTCGGTAAGCGTACTGTTTCTTGTGGACAAACCACTTGATAAGCGCCCGGGTGGGACACATTGGCCCGGGTGGATGCCCTCAAGATGTTCTAAGCGCTAGAGACATTCAGCCTGGATCCGCAACGGGTCGGGATTGGTGTTGTCATGAGTGATGTGACGCGTGAGACCAACATCGAGGGGGAGGCTCCGGTCAACCCATACAGCCTGCTCGAAGCGGTCAACGCCTCGAGCCAAGCGGCGCATACGGCTTGGCTGATCTTTCTCGGTGCGATCTGCTATGTGCTGGTGGCTGTTGCAGGTATCACCCATCGAGATCTGCTGGTGGGTGCCGAAATTCCGCTCCCATTGCTCAACGTCAGGTTGGAGCTCGCGCGATTCTCGCTGATCGTGCCGTCGGTCGTGCTCGTAGTGCACTTCGCGCTGCTGGCACAACTTGTAGTTTTGACGCGGAAATCGCTCGAACTCGACGCCGCGCTTCGCATGGTCGAGGCCACGGACCAGCGGACGCACCCGTTACGCCTGGAGCTGAATAACTTCTTTCCAGTGCAAGCTATTGCGGGACCAGAGCGAAGCTGGGTTGTCAGTGTCTTGCTGCACGGCTTGGCTTGGCTCAGCTTGGTCGCTCTGCCGATCTTCGCATTGCTTTTCACTCAGGCGACGTTTCTGCCGTTTCATCATACCGGGATTACATGGGCGCACCGGTTACTGGTCGCGACTGACATCGTCTTGCTGTCCCTGACGGCGGTATTTCTCGTTCGGTCTGAGCAATCGCTGCGGTTGGCCATTGGCAGGACATTTCGTGCCAGCCCCGTGCGGTCCGCGATCGCCGTGGTCGCGGCTGGTTTCAGCGCGATTCTCGCGTTTTTGGTTTTAACGATCCCCGGGGAGCCGCTGGATTCGGTCAGCGGTAAGCTTGGCGGCGGGGCATCGCAATCGGGTGTGCTCCATTCCGGGTCTGACCAGCGTGTCTTGTTCGGGCTCCTCGATCGCAACCTGAACGTGTCAGACGTGGATCTGACAAGTGCCAGGCAGAAAGCGAGCGGGCGATCGAAACTCAACTTGCGCGAGCGCGATCTGCGGTTTGCTCGCCTTGATCGAAGCGCCTTGACTGATGCCGATCTCACGGGCGCCAATCTGGATGGGGCGAGTCTGGTCGGGGCCGACCTCCGGGGGGTGTCGATGGGTTGCGTCGGTGACCGAGCCGATGTCCCACGCGGCCGTGAAATAGTGACCTGTACCCGCGGGCGAGGTGCAGATTTCGCGAAAGCACTGTTGGCTGGCGCGATTTTGGATGGAGTGGATCTTTCTGGTGCTCGCTTTGCCGGAGCGAATCTTTCCGACGCGATGCTGTTGCACGCCGATCTTTCAGGCGTGAACCTCGCCGGTGCGCATCTCGACAAGGCGGATCTCCAAGGAGTGAACCTTCAGCGAGCGAACCTGACTGCGGCATCGCTGGAAGGCGCCAATCTTGCGAATGCCAGTCTTGCGGGGGCCGTACTGACCAAGGCTGTCATGCGGGGCGCAGTCCTCAACGGCGCTGGGCTTGAGGGGGCTACGCTGCGCAATGCCGACCTCGAGGCCGCCAGTCTGTTTCAGGCGCGGCTGATTGGGGCTGACCTGACGGGCGCACGCATGCGAGCAGCGAGTCTGCGCGAGAGCCGTGTGTGGCTCGCCCGTATCCCGAACGGTGCCGAAAGTGCGCTGGCAGATATTACAGCGCTCGACGGCAAGGCACCCTCCCAAGCAGAGCTGGACGCTCTGCGTCGAGTGCTGACGCGCTTGCCGGGGCCCAGTCAGGGCAAAGCTTTGGCTTGGCTTGATAAGGTTGGCGATGCGTCATCGACTGCCGACGCCGAATCCGGCAGCTCGTGGCTCACGTTCATACGTGCAAGCGAGGAGGCGAGTGCCCAGGCAGCCACCGTGGTCGGATCGCTTGTCCCAACGGGTAGCCGAATCACGGGCGCGGAGGCGATTGTCCCGTACGCCCAGTCCGGAGGGCTTTCGGCGCAAGTCCGACTGAGCGACCGCAAAGCACGGCTCACCCGTCACCTCGTCGAGCTAGCCTGTCAGGCGAGATCGGCGGATGGCGCGGTTGCGACGGGTATCGCGCGCCGGGCTATAAGTCCAAGTTTTGATGGAGACGCGGCCGCGCTGCTCGATAGTCTGCGCCGGCCAGAGTGCGCAGGTGGGCGCGCTATTCCGCCCGCCGTCCTCGAGCAGCTAGCGAATGCCGTTGATTTCCCAAACCCCCGATGATCCGGCGAGGCACTGGTGTCGCGCAGGAGTTTTTCAATTATTCCCGCGCCGGGAGCGACCGGCAAAGCGCACGGCTTCCTCTGCAGCGCGGAACAAGGCGCGCGCCTTGATGACGCACTCGTTCTGCTCCTCGGACGGCACGCTGTCGGCCACGATGCCGGCGCCGGCTTGGACATACATGCGGCCATCCTTCACGAGTGCCGTACGCAGCACGATGCAGGTATCCATGTTGCCGTCGGCCGAAAAGTAGCCCACGCAACCCGCATAAGGGCCGCGCTTTTCTCGTTCCAACTCGTCGATGATCTTCATCGCGCGGACTTTCGGTGCGCCTGAGAGAGTACCGGCTGGGAATCCGCCCAACAGCGCATCGATAGCATCGTAGCGAGGGTCGAGTTCTCCGTTGACGGTGGAGGAGAGGTGCATGACCTGGCTGTAGCGTTCGACATCGAAGCTCGACGCGACCTCGACGGTTCCAATCTTGGCGACGCGCCCGACGTCGTTTCGGCCGAGATCGAGCAGCATCAAGTGCTCGGCACGCTCTTTGGGATCGGCGACAAGCTCTTCTTCGAGCTTGCGATCCTCCTCGGGCGTCGCGCCGCGGCGCCGGGTGCCTGCAAGCGGGCGAATGGTAACGCGGCCATCGCGCGCCCTAACCAGGATTTCCGGACTGGAGCCGACCAGCGCGAAGTCGCCGAAATCCAGGTGGAACAGAAACGGGGAGGGATTTGTTCGCCGAAGCGCACGATAAAGCGCGAAGGCCGGTAGCGTGAATGGGGCCGAGAAACGCTGCGAGACCACGATCTGGAAGGCATCGCCGGCCGCGATGTATTCCTTGCAACGGTCTACCATGGCCAGATAGTCAGCAGCCGGCGTGTTCGATACCGGCTCCGGCGCCTCGAGCGCGGCGAGGGGGGCGGCGCCATGCGGCACGGGATCGTCCAGGCTGCGAACGACACGCACGACCTGAGCGATGGCTTGTTCACGGGCCGCGGCCGCGGTTACACCCGGCTTCGGGAACACCGACGTGGCGACGGTCATCTCGTCCTTCACGGCATCGAAGATCACCATCACGGTGGGCCGGATGAGGATGGAGTCGGGTACGCCCAGCACGTCCGGTGGAACGTCGGGCAGATGTTCGACGAGCCGCACGGTATCGTAACCCATGTAGCCGAAGACGCCGGCCGCCATCGGGGGTAACTCTGCCGGCAGCTCGATCCGCGACCGCTCGAGGAGGGCGCGGAGCGAGGCAAGCGTAGGCAGCATCTCAGTGACGAACTCGCTCGGCGCCTCCACTGGGCGCACATTGATCTCCGCTCGATTGCCGAACGCGCGCCAGACAACGTCGGGCTCGAGACCGATGATGGAGTACCGCCCGCGCACGGCACCACCCTCAACCGATTCGAGCAGGAAGCTCATTGGCCGCCCCTCGGCGAGCTTTAGCATCGCGGAGACGGGGGTTTCGAGATCTGCAACCAACCGAGTCCAAACGATGCCCGGGCGACCCGCGTCATAGGTCCGGGAGAACGCATCCAGCGATGGTTCCACATCGAGGACCGGCTCCAATAGGTCGCGGGGCATACGGGCTTCGGTCGTCACTGCTCGTCCTTCCGGTGCCGCGAAGGGCATTCTTTCTACGGGAGGGCTATCACTGGGTCTGCTGATCGAGACCGACGGCCCGCTTGTAGACGTTCTCATTGATTTGTACGCCTTGACGCGTGCGCAAGGCCGTAACGAAGGTTTGGAGCGTGTCGCGCTGCAACTCCGTGGCGAGTTCGTTGCGCAGCGCTTCCGTCTGCTCCTTGGTAGGCGTGGGAGCCGGCGTGATCTCGTTCACAACCATCACGACGCGAGTATTGTCGTCGGCGCCTGCTGCTGTTCCAACGCCGCCTTTGGGCAAGGTAAAAGCCACGCGCGCAGCGGCCGCAGACAGGCCGGTCGGTGTAGCGGAGCGCTTGAACGAGGGCGTTGTCTTCACCTCGACGCCGCGTTCTGTAGCGATGCTCTCAAGCGACGCGCCTGCCTTGATCTTGTCGACGATCTCCTGCGCGAGTTTGTTCAACGCGGTCCGCTTCTCACGGGCGCGCCAGAGCTTTTCGACATCGGCCTTGACCTCTTCAAACGGCTTCGTGACCGCCGGGTGAACCTCGCTCACCTCGACCCACGCCTCGCCACCGTTGGTCAACGTGATAGTCTCACGCGGCGTGAAGGTGTCGCCCTCAAAGGCAGATGCAATGAAGCGCTCAGCGTCCGGATGCTCGAACGCGGGCTTGCCGTCCGGGCCAAGCCCCTTTGCATCGACGCTCGGGGCCTCGAGGAGCTTGAGATGCAACTCGCTCGCGACCAGTTTCAGCTTTTCGGGAGCATCCGTTGCTCCGAGCTTGTCCTCGATCTCGTCGTGGATCTTTCCTACAAGATCGCGGGACTTCGCATCTTCGAGGCTCTGCCGGACGTCGGCCTTGACCTCGTCGAATGTGCGAGTCTTGCCCGGCTCGATCTCCGAAACGCGGATGAGGAGCCACCCGCCGCGCACCTGTATCGGCTCCGAGACCTGGTTGAGCGGCAACTCGAACGCAGCCTTGGCGAAATTGGCGTCTGAAATTTCCCGGCGTGCGATCAGGCCCTGGTCGAGGCGGCCCTGGGCGCCGTTTGCTTCGAGGGCTGCTATCAGGAAGCCTTTGCCGGCATCGATAGCTTTCTTCTCGCCCTCCGCCTCCTCTTTCGATTTGTAGGAGATTTGCTGGACGCGCCGCCGTTCGGGGATGTTCCACGAATCGCGCGCATCCTCCCACGCCTTGCGGACGTCCTCGTCGGTCACCTTCGTGCGTTCTCTCAGCGCTTCAGGCGTCAATAGCATCACCGCGACCTTGCGATGCTCTGGTACGGTGAACGCACTTTTCTGCGTTTCATAAAGCGACTTGAGCGCGGCCTCGTCCGGCTCGCCGGGGTTCGGCACCTTATCCTGGTCGAGCGTGATGTAGCGGACTGAGCGGGTTTCCTCCCGGAATCGATAAACGATATCGGCCAACGTATCCGGCGCTATAATTCCCGCGACGAGTGCCTCGGAAAGCTGCTCGCGAATTTCACTTTTGCGACGCTCTGCGAAGTAAGCCTGCTCGCTGAAGCCCGCCTGGCGGATGCGTTCGTCGAACACGGGGCGGCTAAACGTGTCTCCAGCGCCGTGGAACGCAGGATCGGTCCTGATGATATCGGCCACGGCCTGGTCGGAAAGCCTCATGCCGAGGCTGCTTGCATAATTGCTGATGGCGGCGCCGTTGATGAACTCGCCGAGGACGGCAGCATCAATGCCAAACGTTCGCGATTGCTCCGCCGAGATCGGTTGACCGAATTGGCGCGATAGCAACTGACGACGCTGCTGAAGAGCCGATGTGAACTCCTGCGCCGAGATCCGCGTTTTCCCGACCTCGGCGATGGGGCCTTGCGAGGTCGAACTGATGAAGTCTCCGATGCCCCAGATCGCAAAGCTCAGGCTGAGGACGCTGAAGAGTGTGAAAACTAGGGCTTTCGCGGCACCACGCCTCAGCTTCTCGAGCATTCGTTCGTCCCGTCCTCTTGTTGTCGATCGACCGGCGCGCTGCAAAAATCTCGACGCATGACGCGCTGGTGACGCGTTGGCACATTACACGCCGGCGGGGCGTTGTGAAAATCTCAACGGTACCGCCGCGGCCGTGTTGCCTTGCCGCCAGTGGCCGCGAAGGCGGCCTGGCATCAGGCTTCGGACGCGTCGGAGGTTTCCGATCAACGCTTCTTGTGCCTGAGGCCACAGCTCCGGGCATTAGTCAACTCGCGTCGCAAATCGCCGCAGGCGGCACCACCACGAGGCGCGAGGTTGAAAGGCGAAGATCAACATCATAGGACTGCTGCGCGTCCCCGCAAGGCGAAGCGATTGGCCGAGAGCGGACGATGGGAGAACGGTCCATTGGGTTCTCGGAAATGAGAACTCCTGCAAACGGGAGGCGTCCAACGTGAGCCAGACCTCATCAATCCGCCCGTTGGTGGCCGGCAACTGGAAAATGAATGGCCTGATGGCCGCCCTCGACGAGGTTGGGAAGCTCCAGGCCGGACTCAACGAGCGTTCGGGTCGGGTCGGTGCCGATGTAATGCTTTGCCCGCCGGCGACGCTTATCTCGGCGATGGCGAGCAAGGCGTCTGGCTCTTCGGTGGCCGTCGGTGGGCAGGATTGTCACGCGAAGGCATCGGGGGCTCATACCGGCGATATTGCAGCCGAGATGCTACGCGATGCTGGTGCGACAGCGGTGATCGTCGGCCATTCGGAGCGTCGTGCCGATCATGGCGAAGACGATGCGACGGTACGCGCGAAGGCGGAAGCTGCATATCGCGCCGGATTGATCGCGATCGTTTGCGTGGGCGAGACGGCAGAACAGCGCAAGGCCGGCCAGACGCTATCTGTGGTCGGCGCCCAGCTTGCCGGCTCGCTTTCTGATACTGCCCGGGCTGCGACAACGGTCGTTGCTTACGAGCCTGTTTGGGCAATCGGTTCGGGGCTCACGCCGACCGCGGCCGATGTCGCGGAAGTCCATGCCATGATGCGCGAGACGCTTGCCAAACGCTTTGGCGACGACGGCGCATCCATGCGCTTGCTTTACGGGGGATCGGTCAAGGGGTCGAATGCTCGCGAGCTGATGGCCGTCGCCAACGTCAACGGCGCCCTAGTCGGCGGTGCGAGTCTGAAGGCCGATGACTTCCTGGGCATTATAGACGCGTACTGTTGAAGCTTGGATATTTATAACGGCGCGACGAGAGGCTCGACCGTCCGAGCCCGCTCCAAGGACACCACGGCATGAAGCAAGCGCGAAGCTATCGACCGCGCCTCGCAGCGGCACTTCTCCTAGGTCTCCTGCCGAGCTTTTCCGCGCAGGGTGAGCCGCTCCCCAAAGAGGCCTGCGAAGCGGTCGTCACCGAGCATGCCAAGCTCACCGCGGATGGGCTGCCCGATCTCGTGAAGAAGGGCCCCGAATGGGTGAGGGCAAACCAAGGGGCGGGGCGCTTGCAGGACGTCGCGCGTTATATCCACCTGCACGAGGAAATGCTGTTTCGCTGCGGCTACGACAAGCTCAAAGCTCTGCCCGGCGACGATAATGACGAAGCGAGCGACAACAAGACGACGGCGGACGAACCGCCGCCCTTGCCGCAACGCAAGCCACCCACCCCGGACGGATTCAAGCAGCGCCCCAGACCAGCCGCTGCCACTGCCGCTGCAACCGAGGCGGCGCCTGCCAGCACGCCGGCTCCTGCGAAACGCAAACGCAAGCCCAAGGCGGATGACGCTTACCGCCCCCCGGCGAAGCCTGCGACGCCGCAACTGTGAGGTCTCGTACGCGGCATCCCGCCCGAAGCGCGAGGGGAGACTGGTCACGCCCGCCAGGGTCGTGTAGAACGCGCGCAAACTCCCGGCCGCTGCGTTGCGTATCTACCGCCGCCGCGGCGCGCTTTACCCGACCGGATATCTCATGCAAACGGTTCTTCTCCTGCTTCACCTCATGATCGCAGCCGGCCTGGTCGGCGTGGTTCTGCTTCAGCGGTCTGAAGGCGGCGGCCTAGGTATAGGCGGAGGCGGTTCCAGCTTCATGACGGGCCGCGGCACCGCGAATTTGCTCACACGCGTGACGGCCGGCCTTGCAGCGGCATTTTTCGTGACCAGCATCAGCCTGACGTTGATCGCCAAGCATTCCGCGCGCGCGGTTTCTCCGCTCGACGTGCCGGCCTCGTCGTCGAGCCAGCCGGCCAAGGGCGGTGTCCTCGACAGCCTGGAGAAGGGCAAGCAACGCTTGCCGTCCATTCCGAAGTCCAACTAACCTCGTCTTCCGCCGGCAACGCGGCGCGCCCAAGCCTGTAGCATCGCGAGCGAGCACAGGCCGTGGACGAGCGCGATTTGCCACTTCGAATCAGGGTCTTTTGGTGTACAGTTGAGGTCCATGGCGCGGTACATCTTCATTACCGGCGGCGTGGTCTCCTCGCTCGGCAAAGGGCTGGCTTCAGCGGCCCTTGGAGCGCTTCTGCAAGCCCGCGGCTACTCGGTCAGGCTTCGTAAGCTTGACCCCTATCTCAACGTGGATCCGGGCACCATGAGCCCGTATCAGCACGGCGAGGTATTCGTTACAGACGACGGGGCTGAGACCGACCTCGATCTCGGACATTATGAGCGCTTCACGGGTGTGCCCGCGAAGAAGAGCGACAACGTCACCACGGGGCGGATCTACCAGGACATCCTTGCTAAGGAGCGGCGTGGGGATTTTCTTGGCGGCACCGTACAGGTCATTCCGCACGTCACGGATGCCATTAAGGAATTCGTGGTCTCGGGCAATGCCGACGTCGATTTCGTGCTGGTCGAGATCGGAGGCACCGTCGGCGACATCGAGGGCCTGCCGTTCTTCGAGGCCATCCGCCAACTCGGCAACGACCTGCCGCGGGGGCACTCGGTCTACATACACCTCACGCTGTTGCCGTTTATACCGTCGGCCGGTGAGTTGAAAACCAAGCCGACCCAGCATTCCGTCAAGGAACTCCGGTCGATCGGCATTCAGCCCGACATCCTGCTTTGCCGCTCCGATCGGGAGATCCCGGCCTCAGAACGGCGTAAAATCGCGCTGTTCTGCAACGTGCGCGAATCGGCGGTCATTCAGGCGCTCGACGTCACTTCGATCTACGACGTGCCGCTCGCGTATCACCGCGAAGGCATCGATCGTGAGGTGTTGGCGGCCTTCGGTATCGAAGGCGCACCGGCCCCGAAGCTCGACCGTTGGGAAGGCATCTCGAGCGCGGTCGCGAATCCGGAGGGCGAGGTCAATATCGCGATCGTCGGCAAGTACACGGGTTTGAAAGACGCCTACAAATCGCTGATCGAGGCGCTGGTGCATGGCGGCATCGCCAACCGCGTCCGCGTGAACCTCCAGTGGATCGAGAGTGAGGTTTTCGAGAAAGAGGACCCCGCACCCTACCTCGAAGGTGTGCACGGCATCCTGGTTCCGGGCGGATTTGGCGAGCGCGGTGCGGAAGGCAAGATCCTCGCCGCGCGGTTCGCGCGCGAGCGCAGGGTCCCGTATTTCGGTATCTGCTTCGGCATGCAGATGGCCGTCATCGAAGCCGCGCGCAAGCTCGCCGGAATCGACACTGCCTCGTCGACCGAGTTCGGCCCCACGACGGAACCTGTCGTGGGTTTAATGACCGAATGGATGCGCGGCAACGAGCTCGAGCGGCGCAAAAGGGATGGCGATCTCGGTGGCACCATGCGGCTCGGCGCCTATGACGCGCAGCTTCAGAAGGGCAGCCGGATTGCCGGGATCTATGGGGCGACAAGCATTTCGGAGCGGCACCGCCATCGCTACGAGGTGAATGCGCGCTATCGCGAGCGGCTGGAAGCGGTCGGCCTGAAGTTCTGCGGTGTGTCGCCGGACGGTCTGTTGCCGGAGACGGTCGAGATCCCGGACCATCCGTGGTTCATCGGTGTCCAATATCATCCGGAGCTGAAAAGCCGCCCGTTCGATCCACACCCCCTATTTGCATCGTTCATCGGGGCCGCGATGGAGCAGAGCCGGCTGGTGTGAGAGCTCGGGAGTTGGGCAAGGCATGATCAGATGGCAGCGCGCCGGCGGGATTGCAGTGATATGCGGCCTCGCTGTCGCGCCGTTATCGGCCCAAGTCTACCGGCCGGCCGTCTCGTGCGAGGTTGCCGATTTCTCGATGACGATGCGGCTCTATCTCCCGCTCGCCTATGACGGGAGCGGTTCGCCGGCCGGCGACGGCATGGAGGGCTCGCTCGAGATCAATCATCAGAAGGTACCGACGGATCGGCGGCGCTGGTCGCTCGACGGCAAGCGCCCAGTGCAGTTCTGGAACCAGGACGGCGAGTTGAAGATGATGCTGGTGCTCGGCCCCGCCGATGATCCGATCCGCCTCCTGATCGAGACGAAACGGCGGCAGGGCGAAGACCAGTACGTCGGAGAGTTTCGTTTGCTGACGTCCGAGGTGAAACTGTCGGGCAGGCTTGCCTGCCAGGGCTGATAGGCCGCAGACTACTCCTTCCAAGCAAGCCGCAAAGGCGGCGCGCCGCCCGACTGGGCGCCGGACCGGAAGGGAGAGCACGCATATGGATCTCAAAGGCGCAGTGGCCATCGTCACCGGCGGGAACGGTGGATTGGGGCAGCGCATCTGTCATGCGCTCGCGAAGGAAGGCGTGCATCTTGCCGTAATGTACGCGCAGAGCCGTGAGCAAGCCGAAGGCGTCGCGCGCGAAATGGCCTCGTCCTACCAGATCAACGCCGCGGCATTTCAATGCGACCTCACCGATCAGGGGCAGGTCGAGAAGCTGGTCGCGGATGTCGGAAAACACTTCGGACAAATCGACATCCTTGTGAACGATGCAGCGTACAATAAATCGATACCGTTCCAGGATCTCGACAGTCTGACGATCGAGGTCTGGGAGAAGATCATGGCCGTGAACCTCACTGGCCCGCTGCGGCTCATCAAGGCCGTCGCGCCTGTGATGAAACGGCAGGGCAGGGGGCGCATCGTCAACATTTCGTCGGTGGCAGGCCTCGGGCCGACGGGCTCGTCGATCGCCTATGCGGTGTCGAAGGCGGGTCTTACTCATCTGACGAAGTGCATGGCCGTCGCGCTCGCGCCCGAGGTGCTCGTTAATTGCGTCGCGCCAGGCCTGCTCGAAGGCACGCGCGCCACCTCGAACCTCAGAACCGAGCAAATCGAAAGGGCGTCGTCGAGTTCGTTGCTGAAGAAGGCGGCCGACAAGGATGACTGCGCCGACCTGACCGTTACCATGTGCCGGACGGAGACGATGACGGGGCAGACCGTCGTGATCGATTCAGGCCGCCTGTTCCATTGATGCTGGCATTACGATGACAACCACCGACTTGGGGAGATGAAACCATGGCAAAGGGCTTGCTAGCGGTCGCCTTCGATTTTGCGACTGCACGCGCTGACGAGTTTCACGACTGGTACGACAACGAGCACTTGCCCGAGCGCCAGCGCGTGCCGGGGTTCGGCCTCTGCGAACGCTGGATCGGCGCGGACGATCCGACGCTAGCTGTGGCCACTTACGACCTCGATACACTCGAAGTGCTGAAGAGCGCACCGTACAAGGCCATTGCGTACGAGAATCTGTCTCCGTGGTCGAAGCGTGTGACGGCGATGTGCAAGCGTCTCGTTCGCTTCGAGGGCTCGCAAACGCTCCCGGGAAATGCCTCGGCACCGCAGTCGGGAGCGGGCGGTTTCCTTCTCAACGCCATGAACGTCGCGCCGGAGGCGGAAGCGGACTTCAACAAGTGGTATGACGAGGAGCACATTCCTGCACTCGCGTCCGTGCCTGGGACGCTGCTTGCCCGTCGTTACAAGACGGGCGATGACGGGACCCATCGCTACATGGCGATCTATCATCTGGTCTCGCCCGATGTGACCAAGACGGCGGCCTGGGCAAAGGCGGTGAATACGCCCTGGACCGAGCGTATTCGTCCGCATATGCGCGATCGTGTGCGGATCCTCTGCCGCAGCTACGATCGCGCCAAAGATCGAGGTGCATAGAGATCCGTCAAAGCCGCCTCATGTGGCGTCTTTCGAGCGGATCTCGACCCCGGCCCAACCTTCGATGGCTTTCGCGATCGAGTGGTTGGGCGCCGCGAGGCCGATCTCGCCGCCGATGCGCATGATGAGCTGGTGCACGAGATTGCCCATGAAGAAGCTTGCGTCGTGGGCGCGGGCCGTCTCGCAGGCGATGGCGACATCCTTGAGCAGCAGCGCGAGAGCCATGCCGCCGGCATGGCTATAGTCGCCCTTCATCACATAGCGCGGGAAACGAACGTCAGTGACATAGCTGCGCCCACTGGACCCGTTGATGGCCGTCATCACCTTGCCGGCGTCGAGGCCCGACTTGACGGCGAGAGCCATCACCTCGGACACCGCGACCGTGTTGAGAGCCAGTAGCAGGTTGTTGAGCGCCTTCGTCGTATGTCCGGCGCCGACCGGTCCCATGTGAACGATTGTTTTGCCGATTGCCTGGAGGAAAGGCTGCGCGCGGGCGACGTCCTCGTCGCTGCCGCCGATCATGATGCCGAGGGTGGCGGCCTCGGCGCCAGCGACGCCTCCGCTGACGCCGGCATCGATGTAGCGAATGCCGCGTTCAGCGAGCCGATCCGCGATGACTTTTGTCTGCGGCGGGCTGCCGCTCGTCAGGTCAATGATCAGCGTGCCGGCCGTGGCCTCCTCGATCAGACCTTCGCGACCGAGCGCTACGGCCTCGACCTGCTTCGACGTTGGCAGGGAGAGAAGGATCACATCGCATCCCTTGGCGACGTCGGCGATACTTTTGGCAGGCGTCGCGCCGATGCTGGCGAGCCGGTCGACCCTGGCTGCGTCGAGATCGAAAACGAGGGTGCCCGGGAAGGTTTTCACGATATTGGTTGCCATCGGCCGTCCGATGTTGCCGAGGCCGATGAAACCCGTGCGCGTCGCCATTGTGTTCTCCCAAGGCAGATCCGTTTCGAGCCGAGAGTGTCGGGACCTCATCGGTCATTCGTCAATGCCTTGGTGGGGGAGGGGACCGCGGCATGATCGTCCGCGCGGTCGTACCGTCATTCGCCACGAAGCCGGGCTATTGTCTGTGCATGTGGCGCGCAATCGTGACGGCTTTCCTCGTCCTGTTCCTGGCTCCAGTGGCAACGCATGGCGTCTGGTGGCACATGCAGCCGCATCCGCAATCCTATGTCTATGCAGACTGGTCATCGGCAGGCGTGCTGCCGGCCGCACGGTCGTCGCCCGAAGCTGTCGTGCACGTGATGGCCGGACGGACAGGACGCTGGAAAGGGATTTTCGCGCACCACACGTGGCTCATCGTGAAGCCCAAGGGCGCGTCGGCGTATTCGCGTTACGATGTGGTGGGCTGGGGGACCGCGCTACGCACTGACGCTTATCCGCCGGACGGCCGCTGGTTCGGAAACGAACCGACGATCCTGCTGACATTACGGGGCGATGCCGCTGATCGCGCTATTCCACGTATCCGCCAGGCTGTCGCCGCCTATCCGCACGCTAAACGTGGCGCCTACGTCGTGTGGCCGGGGCCGAACTCAAACACTTTCGTTGCGGCGGTCGCGCGAGAAGTTCCCGAACTCGCACCGGCTTTGCTGCCGACCGCCATAGGCAAGGACTTCGTGATCTGGCCGGTCTACTTAGGAGCAACACCGAGCCGTACGGGACTCCAGCTTTCCGTTGGTGGTGTTCTTGGGGTCGCGATAGGTTGGGTCGAAGGCGTCGAGATCAATGTGCTCGGCCTTGTCGCCGGTATCGACGTGCGCCGTCCGGCGTTGAAACTCCCCGGATGGGGCCGGCTCGGCTGGGCTATGATCCCATAATTGTGACCAGGATCGGCGTTGCCATCGAGAGCAAATCTGTGATCCACCTGCCGCGGCGACTTGACGGCTGCTGCCGAGCTGGCTGAATAAGCAACCGCGTGCCCGGAAATTCGGCAATAGTCGAAAAATAATCCTGCGCGCACCCTCCGGTGCTCGTCCGCACTGGCCTGACCTCGTGGCGTCTGAGGTGCCGAGCCTACCGGCTGCGTGGGTAGACGATCAGCATCTCTCGGACAGGAGCATACGGTGGCGGACGGATCGCAGTTGCCGCAGATTGAATCGCCGCGCTCCGACATCGATGGTCGGGCCGCTTGGCTTCGCCTCTTTGCGGCACTGGCGGCATGCACTATCGGCGGCGTCGGCATGTGGTCGGTTGTCGTGGTGCTGCCTGCGGTGCAGGCCGACTTTCACATCTCGCGCGCCGACGCGTCCTTCGCCTATACGCTGAACATGCTGGGATTCGGCTTTGGCGGCATCCTGATGGGACGCCTCGCTGATCGCCTGGGTATCTTCCGGCCGCTCATTGGCGCAGGTATTACGCTGGGACTGGGGTTCATTGCGGCTGCCTACGCGGCAAACATATGGCAATTCGCGATCGTCCAGGGCGTCCTGATCGGCTTGCTCGGCTCATCGGTGAGCTTTGGCCCGATGATTGCTGATATTTCGCACTGGTTCGAGAAGCGGAGAGGCATCGCGGTCGCCGTCTGTGCCAGTGGCAATTATCTCGCGGGTACGTTCTGGCCGCCTGTGGTTCAGTACATGGTGTCGACGTATGGGTGGCGGCAAACGCACATTTGGCTCGGCCTGATCTGCATCGTCGGCATGCTGCCGCTTTCGCTGGCGTTCCGCCGCCGCGCGCCGATGAAGCCCGCGGTTTCCATCAATACGAACGCTGCTTCAGCGAGCACACCGGCATCTGCTGCGACGCCATTGGCACCACCCGTCTCGCCGGCGGTTCTGCAAACGCTGCTGATCGTTGCCGGCGTATCCTGTTGTGTCGCGATGTCAATGCCGCAGGTGCACATCGTCGCCTATTGCAACGATCTCGGCTACGGGCTCGCGCGAGGCGCCGAGATGCTGTCGCTGATGCTTGGCCTCGGCATCATCAGCCGGCTTTTGTCGGGCTTCATCGCCGACCGTATCGGCGGCATCAATACGCTGCTTCTGGGATCGATCCTGCAGGGTCTGGCGCTGCTGCTTTATCTGCCCTTTGACGGGCTCATGTCGCTCTACATCGTCTCGGGGCTGTTCGGTTTGTTCCAAGGCGGCATCGTGCCGAGCTATGCGTTGATCGTGCGGCAATACTTTCCGCCCGAAGAGGCTGGCACGCGGGTCGGCATGGTGCTGACGGCGACGCTGGTCGGCATGGCATTCGGCGGGTGGCTGTCGGGCAAGATCTTCGATCTTACGGGCAGCTATCAACTCGCGTTCCTGAATGGCATCGCATGGAATGCGCTGAACGTAACGATCGTGTTGTTCCTGATTTGGCGAGGCCGTCGACGCCGGGAACAGACTTATGCGATGGCACCCGCGGCAGCCTGAGGGCGACTGTCAAAGCCGCAATGGAAGAGCCAAAAGAGAGAAAGCCGGCACGATATCGATCGCGCCGGCTCTCTCAGGATCACCCGCGCACGAAGACCGCACGACAGGACAATCCTCCCCCCAAGTCCGAGCCGGCAAAATACCAGACCCGCCCCCGAGTTGAAGGGTGTGGCGTCAAATCTCCCGGCGAGTGGCGCTTATGCAACGTGAGTTGCGGCGAGCTCGCATCTCACGAGGACGGCGACGTGGCGGCAATCGCATAGAGATGATCGACCGGCCCGTGACCATGGCCGACACCGAGGTCGCGTCCGGCCGCGATGGCCTCGTGTACGTAGCGCTTTGCCCGGCGCACGGCCGTTTCGAGGTCATCGCCGATAGCGAGATAAGCCGCAATTGCCGCGGAGAGCGTGCATCCCGTTCCGTGCGTATGAGGGGTGTCGATGCGGGGAGCGGCAATACGAATAATGCGCTCTCCGATCGCGAGGAAGTCGACGGCCTCTCGACCCTCACCGTGACCACCCTTGAGCAGCACGGCCTCGGCTCCAAGACGTGAGAGTTGCGCGAGTTGGTGACGAACCTCGGTCTCATTGGTCGCGGGAGGAACGCCGAGAAGTTGCGCGGCTTCAGGAATGTTGGGCGTGATCAGTGTGGCGCGGGGGATGAGGCGTGTGCGAACTGTCTCAATTGCCGCGGGTGCCAGTAGGACATCACCGCTGGTGGCCACCATTACAGGATCGACGACGAGTGGGATCTTGCGTCCACGCGCCGAGTTCAGGCGCTCCGTCACGGCTTCGATGATCGGCGCGTCGGCGAGCATGCCCGTCTTCACCGCAGCGACGTTGAGATCGTCCAGGACGGAATCGATTTGCGCGGTGACGAAGGAAGGCGGCACCGGATGGACGCCTTGCACGCCTGTGGTGTTCTGCGCAGTCAGCGCCGTCAGAACCGAGGCACCATAGACGCCGAGAGCGGAGAAGGTTTTGAGATCGGCTTGGATGCCGGCGCCTCCGGAGCTGTCCGAGCCAGCGATGGTGAGGGCGATAGGGCGCGCCATGACAGTCTCCCGAGCAGAGTTTTGTGTGTTGGTGCACGTTACCCCGTTCGTTCCAGAGCGCCAGTCCACGCGCATCAGGAGCTAGGGTGTGCCCTGCTTCAGGATCTCGGTTTGAAGTTTTTTCGAGGTTGCCAACTCCTCGATCTCACCAAGGACAGGGACGTTCTCGATGAGCCATTGGCCGAGGACGTTGATCGAGCCGCCCATCAGGATCATGCCGACGATGACGGCAGCCAGCCCACTGAAGCGCTGTAGCCTGATTTGGCGGAGCAGCAGAAAGAGCCCCACGACGACCAATGGTAGGCCAAGCCATCCGCTCACTGGCGCTAGAGCTGGAATAACGGCGAAGACAGCGTCTCGAACCCATCCAAGGGCCTCGCCGGCAAAGAGAAGGCCAGTGATCAGCAGCACAGCGCCCATGAATTGCTCGACGCGGCCCATGTGGCGGCGGAAGCGCTTCATGAAGCCCATGAAGGGCCCGATCGCGATTGCCGCAAGCACGAATGGCACGCCGAGGCCGAGGGAATATGCTGCGAGCAATTTGACTCCAGAGGCGAGGCTCGCCTCGTTGGCGGCGACCGTCAGAACGGTCGCGAGAATGGGGCCAACGCAGGGCGTCCAACCGAACGCAAATGCCAATCCGATAAGATAGGAGCCGAGGTAGCTCGCACCCTGCATGTCGGTGTGATAGCGCGCTTCGCGATAGAGCAGGGGAATGCGCAGGATGCCGAGGAAGTGCAGTCCGAACAGCGCAATGACGAGGCCCGCGGCAATGGCGAGCTCGGCTTTGTAGGTTTGGATGATCTGCCCGAACGCCGAGGCCCCAGCGCCGAGACCGATGAATACGGTCGAGAAGCCGAGTACGAAGCACACGGCGGCTATCACCACGCGGCGCCATGCGGCGTTGTCGAGCCCCTTCTCGTCCGTCATTTGCTCGAGTGTCATGCCGCCGAGATAGCCGAGATAGGGTGGCACGAGTGGCAGGACGCACGGCGACAGAAAGCTGACGAGCCCGGCGAGTGCAACGCCGAGGTAAAGTGAAAGTTCGGGCACAATCAAGCTCTCTGGTCGGGTGCGTGTTGCGTGGAGCGTTCAAAGGTATTCACGTAAGCACGTTCGTGCTCCGCCGCAAATCAAGCCCGGTCACGAGTTCGCGCGCGCAAGCCTGGCAAGTGCAGCGGGGATCTCGGCCAGATTGTCGACGATTGCGTCGGCACCGAGCTCGATGACCGGCACGCGCGAATAGCCATGGGTGATGGCAATGGAGCGGCAGCCTGCAGCGCGTGCCGCGCCAATGTCGGCCGTCGTATCGCCAATCATCAGCACATCTGCCGCTACGACGTCGGCGACGAGGGGCGTGAATGCTGCACGAAGCGCGGCTGGATCCGGCTTTTTCGGAAGATCGTCGCGAGCACCGACGACGGACCCGAAGAAGTGGCGGATTCCAAGCGCATCAAGTGCGATTTCGGCGATTGGCTCGGCTTTGTTGGTGCACAGGCCAAGCGGAATGCTCTGGCTCGCAAGGCCGGACAGAAGCTCCTTGGCGCCCGGATAGAGACCACGGCCCGCCGACGACGCTTCGGCATAAACCGGGTAGAAGCGGGCGAGCGCATCATCTGTCTCGGACTCGGAGAGCGAGAGGCCGGCTAATGCTGCTGCCCGGCTGATGGCTGGGCGCGCGCCGCCTCCGATCATGGTTGTGACGGCTGGCAGGTCGAACGGTGGCAGACCGAATGGCTTGAATGCTGCGTTGATGGCAAGTTGGATGTCGGGTGCGCTATCGACCAGGGTGCCGTCGAGATCGAAGACGATCGCACGCGGCCAAGCGGTGGTACCGGTTGATGTCGTCATGTCAGGCTTTCGTTTGGGCGAGTGCGGTGACCCCGGGGAGCTCGCGCCCTTCAAGCCATTCGAGGAACGCTCCTCCTGCTGACGAGACATATGTGAAGTCGTCCGTTACGCCCGCGGCATTGAGTGCTGCAACGGTGTCGCCGCCCCCCGCTACCGAGACCAGCTTACCGGCCTTCGTCAGCTTCGCCGCCTCCTTGGCGAGCGCGAAGGTGCCGGCACCGAACGGCTCGATCTCGAAGGCGCCGAGGGGGCCGTTCCACAGCAATGTTTTACAGCCGGAGAGAACATCGATGAGGCGTTTTACCGATACCGGGCCGACATCCAGGATCATCTGGTCGGCCGGTACTTTGTCGAGAGGTACCGTTGTTGCGGGTGCGCCAGCCTTGAACTCAGGTGAGACGACTGCGTCCGTCGGAAGGACGATCTCGCAGCCGCGACCGGATGCGGCGTCCATGATCTCGCGCGCTTTAGCGGCAAGATCCGGCTCCGCGAGTGATTTGCCGACAGAGATCCCTTTCGCCAGTAAGAATGTGTTGGCCATGCCGCCGCCGATGATCAGCTTGTCGACTTTTGGGAGCAGGTTCATCAGTACCGGAATCTTGGTCGATACCTTGGCGCCGCCGACCACCGCGGCGGTGGGTCGCTCCGGCTTTTCGAGCGCAGACCTCAGCGCGTTGATCTCCTCCATCATTAGCGGACCCGCATAGGCTGGCAGATGATCGGCGAGCCCGGCCGTCGAAGCGTGCGCGCGGTGAGCGGCCGAGAAGGCGTCATTGACGAAGATATCGCCGAGCTTGGCCAGCTCCGCAGTGAAGGTGGGGTCGTTCTTTTCCTCGCCCTTATGAAAGCGGGTGTTCTCGAGCACCAGCACAGCGCCCGGCTGAAGGGCATCGACTGCCGCCTGGGCCTCAGAGCCGATGCAGTCGGTACCAAGCGGCACCGCAACACCCAACAGCCGTGAAAGCTCTGCCGCGACCGGCGCAAGCGAGTTCTCCTTGTCAGGGCCTTTTTTCGGGCGACCGAAGTGCGAGAGGATGATGACCCTCGCCTTGCGCGCCATCAGGTCCTTGATGCCAGGAACGAGACGCTCGAGGCGCGTCGTGTCAGTTACGCGGCCGTCCTTGGCGGGCACGTTCAGGTCGGCGCGAACAAGGACGCGCTTTCCTGCCACATCGGCGGACGAGATGGTCCGAATGGCATCGAGGTTCATGGGGGTGGTTCCCTTGGGCATCGGCGCGCTTTTCATCTGCGCGGTCATTCTGTGGCGGGGTATCCCAAGCCCTGGGCGATCGCGCAAGTGGCGCCGGCTCGGAGAGTGAAGGGGCGTGTCCGTCGTGATAGCGCTTATGGACGGGCCTAGCGTTCGCCAGCCGTAGTATTTTATTTAACCTTGGAGGAAATTGGGCGGCGCCGTTTCTTGCCGCGCACGGATTGCGGGTCGTCGACCGCGAAAGCATGCGGTTTTATCGGCTTTTGGATGAATTCTTCGGATGCTTCCGGCAACACAGGCCGCCTGGATTCTCTATCGGAAACAGAGCGCTACGCACCATTAACCCTTCCCTTTCAGTATCCTTAAACAGGCTGTCGGCTAACTTTCGCCACCTCTGGGGCCTTGTTCGGCCGCCTTCGCGCGGCAGGAAAGGGATCGGACAGCGGGGAGTGGTCGGAGCGTGCGTGGCGTATTGCGTATAACTGGCGAAATCATCGCGATTGCGATGATGACACTGATGGTCAACCCGTTCGTGGTGCCGACGACCGCCGTGGCTCAGGACGGCGCGAGAATTCTCGATCGCAACATGGACGTCTCCCGTGAGCGCGCCGCGGACCGGCCGAGAAGCGAAGGCGACCAGTCGATCATCGGCGGCTGGCCTCTCTATCGCACCGAGCGTGGCCAATCCGCCTACAATGCCGCGATGGCAACGCTGGCAGCCACCGACTTCAGGGCTCCCAATGCGTCCGCATTTCGCGAGTGCGTGCTGCTCGATTGCGAGTTGGAGCTGCCAAGAATGACGCGCGACGGTTGGATTCCTTCCGGACGGATCTGGGTTTCGCCCACTGAGTACGTCCTCGTTGCGCACAGTCCACGCCCAATGCGGAGAGGCCGGCAAGATGGCCTGCGCAGCTATCGAAGCATGCGCTATTTCGTTTTTCACGAGTTCCACAACAGCTCGCACAACACCGACACCTACGACACGATCTCCTCGCACAACGGTCGCGTATTCGTGCCGTTCTACCTGAGCAAGGTAGGGTTGGATGCGCGCGGGCATCGCTACGTGGTGATTGTGCAGGTGGCGCCCTACAATGTCGTGAGCGTACATGCGACCAACTACGGCAGCGCCGGCCCGGGCGTCGAGGTTGCGAAGAACATGACGGATGCACTCGAGTCGCTACAGGAACGTGGCGGCATCGTACTGGCGTCCATCGTTAAGCGAGCAGCGCCGCAGCTTCGCGTGGTCAATCATCGAGGTCGCGAGGGCTTGCCGATGCTCGAGAGCTACGAGCGTCGGCTCGAGTTCCTCCGCACAGGACGCGGGCGCGGGACCGTCGCTTTGCCATTCTTTGCAGCGCAACCCTCTCGTATCGCGTCAGTGCAGGGTGGATTGGCCAATCTTATCGCCCGGCCGGGACGGTCGCGGCAGTTGGCGGTTGCCGAGCGGGCTTTCGTACCGCCGCGATCCGTGCTGGAACAGACAGATGGCCGTCGAGAAACGGCCTCCGCGGACGACGTGCCGCAATTGGTTGGCCCAATCCAACTCGCACGTCGGCCCGACGAGCGCCCGAGGCAGTCTCATGGCCCTGTTCTCGTGAGGCCTGTGCAACTCCTTCGCCAATCGGCATTTGCGCCAAACTTCGGGCAGTAGGTGTCTAACGGGAAATTTGGCTCATCTGTTCTCGCCTCCGCGTGCCGTTCGCCTTAAACATAGGGCGAAGAGGATAAGGACGGCTGGCAGATGGACGTCACGGCTCGCGCTTTCAAATCGAACGTCAAAAGCGCGCTCAACGACACGCAGCTTCAACGGGCTCTAGCGGGATTGCCGACCGGGCTCGTGGCGCAGCGGGCGGCGGCCAAAGCTCGACTTCCCGAGTTCGAAGCCCTGCGTGATGTCGGCCGGGACATCAAGAACCACACAATAGCGAATCTCGACCTCTATCTCGAGGCATGGGAAACCAAAGCAACAGCAGCAGGCGCCAAAGTACATTGGGCGCCGACGGCCGCTGATGCTCGTGACATCATCGGCGGGATCTGTCGCGCTGCTAATGCCCGCCTCGTCACCAAAGGCAAGTCCATGGTGTCGGAGGAAATCGGGCTCAATGCGCATCTGGAAAGGGCTGGCCTCGAGGTCGTCGAGACGGACCTCGGTGAGTACCTCGTCCAGATCCGTCACGAGACGCCGAGCCACATCATTGCGCCTGCAATCCATCTGACCGAAGCGCAGATCGAAGCAGATTTTCGTCGCCATCATACGCATCTGCCGAAGGACCGCCCACTGGACGAACCAGTCAAAATCGTCAGCGAGGCGCGAGAGATTTTGCGCGAGAAGTTCATCAAGGCTGACGTTGGTATCACGGGCGCCAATTTTCTCATCGCCGAGACGGGCTCTTCGATCATCGTGACGAACGAAGGCAACGGCGATCTCACGCAATCGCTGGCGCGTGTGCACATCGTCATCACGTCGATCGATAAGGTGGTGCCGACGCTCGAGGATGTGTCCACGCTGCTGCGTCTGCTGGCGCGCTCGGCAACCGGGCAAGAGTTCTCTGTCTACACGACGTTCTCGACGGGGCCGCGTCGCGCCGAGGACCCGGACGGTCCCGAGGAATACCACGTCGTGGTTCTCGACAACGGCCGCTCGGCTTTGCTCGGCTCGCCATTCCAGGAAGTGCTTCGCTGCATCCGCTGTGGTGCGTGCATGAATCACTGCCCTGTCTACGGTGCCGTCGGCGGTCATGCCTATGGCTGGGTCTATCCAGGGCCTATCGGCGCGGTGCTGAATCCCGCCCTGATCGGGCTCGGCGAGGCGAGCGATCTGCCAAACGCATCGACCTTCTGCGGGCGCTGCGAAAGTGTTTGCCCCATGAAAATCCCGTTGCCGGGCCTCATGCGTGAGTGGCGAACGCGCGAGTTCGCGAGCGGCGGCGGCGGCAAGGTCGCTCGGTTTGCGCTTGGTATCTGGTCGTTCTTCGCGCAGCGGCCGCGTCTCTATCATCGGATGGCTAGGCTTGGTATTGCTGCCGCGGGAGCGCTCGGCCGGTCACGCGGCTCTTTCCGGAGTCTGCCGTTGACGGGCGGCTGGACACGTCATCGCGATCTCGCAGCGCCGCAAGGCCGGACGTTTCAGCAGCTCTGGGCGGAAAGCAAGCGAGGGGTCCCGAGATGACCGGCGCCGGAGACGCCTCCATACGGCGCGATAAAATCCTTGGCGGGATACGCTCTCGGCTCGGTGCGAGTGGCGCAGATGCGCGCCGCACAACCGTTATGAAACGCCTCGAAGGCCAGCGCACCCATCTCGTACCCGAGCGCGCACTGCAGGACGCGGCACACCTGAGGGCCTTGTTTGCTGCACAACTTCGGGCAGGCAGCGCGACCGTGCTGGAGGCCGCCAGCGAGGCTGAAATTCCCGGTGCCGTCGCGGGTTACCTTCGCGGGCAGAACCAACCGCTGATCTTGCGCGTCGGTGACGATCCGTGGCTCGCGACCGTCGATTGGACGCGGGAACCAGCCCTTGAGGTTCGGAAGGGTCGCGCTGAGCCATCGGATGCCGTGGGGCTGTCGCATGCGGTCGCTGGCATCGCCGAGACGGGCACACTGATGCTGGCATCGGGACCCGACAATCCCGTGACGATTACATTCCTCCCTGAGACGAGCATTGTGATTCTGCGGGCGAGCGATCTTGTGGGGCCTTACGAACTGGCCTTCGATCGTATTCGTGAGCGCTACGGCCGAGGGACGATGCCGCGCACGCTCAATTTTGTGTCGGGCGCGTCGCGAACCGCCGATGTCGGTGGCCGCTTGGTGATGGGTGCTCACGGGCCCCGTCGTTTCTGTGTCGTGATCGTCGGTTAGGCTCGACGTGGTGCACTGATCTGGGTGAGCCGCGTCCCGGCCGAGCTACTTCTTCTTTTTCTGCAAGCAGATCTGAAGACAGTGCTGGCGGAGTTCGTCACAAGTCCGGCTGCCCTTCGTCTCCACGCGGCAGCGGTCATGCTGTGCTTGGCATTCACCGGCGCAGCTTCGAGCCACCAGAAAAGGCTTGGCAGGTGCCGTGTCGGACTGGGCCATTTTCGCAGGAGATGCTCTGGGCACAACGCTTGGGTCTGCGGCGAGCGCGCCTGATGTTGCCGCGGCCATCCCCAGCACGGCCAGTATCAGCATGTTGCGCCGAAGCACGTCGCAATCTCCCCGTCGTTCGTGGGTCGCGCTGTCCCTTCTGCGGCCGCCTTAGTCTGCCTTTAGCGGCTGCTCGATCTGGGCGCGCTGCACGAGCCCCCGAACGAAACATCGCTCGGATCGATGTAAGCGGATAGAAGGCAGTGCATGAACGCAAGCTGAACCCCACGAAACCGAATTGGGTTCCGCAGCCATTCACAGCGCGTGCGTTGAGAATGCCCGCATCGGGGTGGCAACGCGGCCGAAGACGACCGCAGCCCCTGCATTCGATTTATGTTGATCGACCCGGAAAGCACTTCGAGAAAAGGCAATCGTTCGATCTAAATCATTGATTTGTAATGGTGGGCGGTGAGAGGGTCGAACTCCCGACATCCTCGGTGTAAACGAGGCGCTCTACCACTGAGCTAACCGCCCGGCCGACTAGGCTTTAAGGGCGCGATCGCGGTCTGTAAAGCCGCCCGATGTCGAATGTCGCGAGCTTTGTTCGCCCACAAGCTACGTGACCGGCACCGTACCGTCCAGCAGACGGCGCACTTCCTCCTTCAGACTGGGAAGCACCTCAACTTCGAACCAGGGATTGGCTTTGATCCAATGATTGTTGCGCCATGAGGGATGCGGGAGGGGGAACATTCGTGGAGCACCGGGACCTGGATGAAAAGCAGGGCCGAGGCGAACGTTTTTGGACACGGGCCCAGCCATTTCTTTCGGCAGATGCCATTGTTGCGCATAAAGTCCGACGAGCAATATGAGTTCGAGTTGGGGGAGTTGCGCGAAGAGCCGATCGCGCCATGCGGGCGCGCATTCCGGCCGCGGCGGCAGATCTCCGCCGGTTGAATTCAGACCCGGAAAGCAGAACCCCATCGGAATGATGGCGATGCGCGTCTCGTCATAGAATTCGTCCGAGGTCACGCCCATCCAGTTGCGGAGCCTGTCGCCGGAGGGGTCGGTGAACGGCACGCCGGATTGATGAACGCGCGTTCCCGGCGCTTGGCCCACGATCGCGAGCCGCGCCGTCCTGCTCGCGCGGACCACCGGACGGGGCTCATGTGGAAGTGGCCGGCCGCGGGGGGTCTCGATGCACACGCGGCAAGCGCGCAACTCGGCGAGCAGCGCTTCGAGCGACGCATCCCGCGTCGGTCCCGGATGGGGCCGGCCATTGTGGCATGCTGTCTTGGCAATAGTCCTAGACTTCGAAGGCAAGTCCATCCTCGGCGAGCACGATACCGGGCCCAGCCACCTTCTCGCGACGCGCGAGCATTCCGGCGTTCATGTGGGTCAGCATCACCTTGCGGGCGCCGATCCGGCTCAAGTTCGCCGAGATCGTCTCCCACGTCATGTGATAGCGGATGGGACCGTCGAACGCGAAGCATTCCATGATGTAGAGATCGGCATTGCGCCCACAATCGACAACCGGCTCGACCCACTCCGTGTCGCCGGTGAAGGCAATGACCTTGCCGCCGGTCTCGATCCGCAACAAATGCGATGGAGCGCCCGATGGATGATTGCCTTCGTAGGCGCTCATTCGAGCGCCGGCGAGTTTCGTTGGTGGCCCGCCGGCGTGCATCTCGACGAAGGAGAGTTCGAACCTGCATGGTACTTTGGTCGAGCCGGGGAACAGGGCTTCGGCAGCCGCTTTGAAGCGTGTCTCGATAGTGGGGGGGCCCGCGACGACCAGTGGCACCGTGCGTTTGGCAATGTGCTGGCTGTGAAGCAACCACCAGACGAGGCCGCCGAAATGGTCGCCGTGAAGGTGCGAGATGACGATCGTGCCGATACGGGTGGTGTCGATGCCAAGACGATTCAATCCGATGATCGATGTCGCGCCGCAGTCGATCAAAATCTGCTCGCCGCCGGTATCGAGGTGGTAGCAGGTTTGCAACCTGCCGCCGGAGCCGAAAGCATCCCCACACCCGATCACAGTGAGTTTCATGGCAGCCTCCTGGCTGATCTTGGCGCCCGAAGCCTTCGATCAGGCTTTGGCGCTGGGGCGGGCAGACACCTCCGTATGCCAGCGCTTGATGTTGGTCATTTCATCTGGAAGCTTGATACGGGCGGGGCGCATGAAATCGACGGCAACCATCGCTGTTATATCGGCCACGGTGTAGGCATCTCCGGCGACGAAAGCGTTGCCAGAAAGCTGCTGGTCGAGCATGGCGAGGACTTCGAGCGCTTTCTGCTTGTTGGCCTCGCCCCATTCCTTGACTTGCGGAACCTCGAGATGCGCCATTGCCGGGTGCGTATGGCGGAAGGCCTGCGATACGTGGGTCAGCAGTCCAAGCTCCATGCGTCGATTCCACATTTCGACGGTGGCGCGGCCGACGGCCGACTGCCCGAGCAGTGCCGGTTGCGGCGTCGTTTCCTCGAAGTAGCGGCAGATCGCCATGGTTTCGGAGATGGTCGTCCCGTCGTCGAGCACGAGCATGGGCACGCGCTGCATCGGGTTCATCCTGGTCATTTCCGGGGTCTTCAAGTCGCCCTTCATCAGATCCACTTCCTCGAAGGGGATTTCAAGCCCCTTTTCGGCAAGAAAAATACGCACCCGACGCGGGTTAGGGGCCTGATGAGTCTCGATAATTTTCATGGCAACTCGCTTCCGGCTGGGTAAGGCGCGCCTCTGCGCTGTCTCGATGTGGAAACGGTATTGAAACCATCCATTGGGTGCAAGCCGCGGCAAAGGGTCCCTTCGGGGACTGATAATAACTCGAAATTAGAAGGTCTTCCTCATATTACGGCTGTCGGGCGGATTGGTGCCGGAGTGAGTTGGTGGGAGCCGCTCGTCCGGACCTGGGCCTTGGCAGATGTTGGGGTCGCACGCGCTTTGAAGCCGACTGTAACCATAACTCAGCCGACAGGCTGCGGCCCTTCCGAAAGACGGGCAGGGCAAATTGCGGGCCGGTCGCCGCTACGCGAGATCCGCGAGCGCCTTGTCGAGCGGTCGGAAATTCGGCCCGAATTCCAATACGAGCTCGTCTCGATGTTCGTGCGCAACGAACTCGGTGCGATTGCGACCATCCAGCTCCTGGCTGTCATTTTCTCTCTGGCGTCCATGTTTTGGGCGCCATTCGGCCAAGCTATCGCCTGGCTGCTGCTGGTCATTGCTTCGAAGGTGGCGCTGCTCGAGCTATGCCGCCGGTTCCTCGCAACCCCGCGCGCCGAGCTCGACATCCGCCTTTGGACCCGCCGTCTTGTCATGGTCGAGTTGGTGGCGGGATTCATTTGGGCAGGCTTCGCGCTCGTTGGCAGCGGTGCATCCGATGCTGCCAGTCATGTGTTCATCTTCGCGTCGCTGATCGTCGTGCTCGCCATCCGCATGACATTCGCATCCACGGTCATGCCGATCCTGTACGCCGGCACGATCCCGATGACGATCGCGGTGGTTGGGCGGCTGGTTATGCTCAACCATCCCTTCTATTGGGCCATGGCATCCATGGCGGTCGGCGTACACATCTATTTCGTGTTTTTGGCGAAGGGATTGAACGCGACGGCACTCGCCATGCTTGCGTTCCGGGCCGAAAAGGACGCCCTGATCGGCGAGCTCGAGAAAGAGAAGGCGATCTCGGACGAAGGCCGTCGTCGGGCCGAGGCCGCGAATATCGCCAAGTCGCGCTTCCTCGCCACCATGAGCCATGAGCTGCGAACGCCGCTCAACGCGATTCTGGGCTTCTCGGAGGTGATGCAGGCTGAGATTCTCGGACCGATACAGAATCCCACATACAGGGAATACGCGGGCAATATTCACGACAGCGGGCGTCATCTGCTGCATCTGATCAATGAAATTCTCGACCTCTCGCGCATCGAGGCCGGCCGCTATGAGCTGAAAGAAGAGGCCGCCCGGCTGACCGATATCGCGGAGGATTGTCATCGCCTCCTCAAGCTGCGCGCCGAGAGCAAGGGGCTGCGGATCGTACTCGATTTCGAGGAAGATCTGCCGCAAATCTGGGTCGACGAGCGGGCCATACGGCAAGTTTGTCTCAACCTGCTCTCCAACGCGCTCAAGTTCACGCCGAAAGGCGGCACCATTACAATGCGCGTCGCTCGCACGGTGACTGGAGGGCAGATGCTATCGGTGAAGGACACAGGACCGGGCATCCCGAAAGACGAGATTCCCAAGGTCTTGCAGGTTTTCGGGCAAGGCTCGCTCGCGCATGAAACCGCGGAAGGCGGGACCGGCCTCGGGCTTCCGATCGTGCAGAGCCTCGTTGAATTGCACGGCGGGGTGTTCGAGCTTATTTCGGAGCTACGTAAAGGCACCGACGCGCGCATCACCTTGCCCCGCAATCGCGTCCTTCGCACAATGCCGCCCCTGCAACCTCTGGGGCATGAGCGTCACGCGGTGGCTCGCCGTGTGCCGCACACTTCTGAGGCACCGCTTTCGGACGGGACTCGACGCAAGGCGCGGCTGAAGATGAGCGGCTGAGCCGTATCGTAGTACCGCATGCAACGGTACGATTCTCACAAGGCCTCGCGGTGAGTTGACCCGTACTTGATTGTGCGACTGCTGAGGGCTGCCTAAATTATGCTCGACGAGACGGCTACTTATTAACGATGGTGCTTCGCAGGATGTTCATGGTGAAGCGAGCCACCGGAAGACGCCACCTGTTCGTTAATCTACAAATGTGTGTGCCGCGTTTCGACGGATCGAGGATATGGGCATCGAGACGCCGTGCATCGGGGTCTGCAACTTAGACGCTGCTTCGGGAATTTGTACCGGATGCGGTCGCACCCTCGAGGAAATTGCGTCCTGGTCTCGCCTCTCGCCCGAGCAGCGGAGGCAGATCATGAGCGAGCTCGCGAGGCGCAGGCGTCGCGTTGCCGGAGAGATCGGATGATCCGCATTTTCATCCTGGTGGTGGTAGCCGCGGCTTTGGGCGCCTTTCTGTTCGGCGGCGAAGGGTCTGTGTCCGAAACCCTCTTGCAGGCCGAAGAGGGGTTGCTGACTGCCGATATCCAGGAGTTGGCTGCGCTTGCCGCCATGCTGGCGTTGCTTGTGATCGTGCTTCCGGCGGTCTTCGGTGGTTACAAGGAACGCGTCGGGGGAGCCGTCCGTGACCTGCTTAGCTGGACGGCCCTCGGTTTGATTCTCGTCGCAGGCTACAGCTACCGGGACGAACTGGGCCGTATTGCGTTCCGGATCGCAGGCGAGTTTTCCCCGCCGGGCGCTAGTCTGAGTGTTGAGCAGCGACAGGCTGGCGAACGGGCTGTCCGCATCCGTCGACGAGGCGATGGGCACTTTGTAGCGCGCGTCTCGGTGGACGGGGCGAGCGTGTCCATGCTGGTTGATACGGGCGCCTCGACCGTCGTCTTGCGCCAATCCGATGCGCGGCTTCTTGGGGTCGATACCCGACGCCTCCGCTACACGGTCCCCGTGCAAACTGCAAATGGGCTCGCCTATGCCGCGCATGCCCGCCTGCGCGAGGTGGCGATCGGCTCGATCACGCTACACAACGTAGACGCGTTGGTCGCCCAACCGGGCGCCCTCAAGGAGAGCCTGCTGGGTATGAGTTTTTTAAGCCGGCTGCGTTCTTATGAATTTGCCGGAGATTTCGTGACGTTCAGGAATTGACGATCGCATGACGATCAACCGGCCGATGCGGGTGGGCGATTGTGATGCTGTCTTCGGGCGTACGAAACCTTGGCAAGCTGGTCGGCGGATGGATGATCGCGCTTGCCATTACGGCGTTCACGATCGCGAATTTCGAGGAGATCCGGGCGCACCTCGGGCTAAAGTTGGCGCCGGAGGATTTCGGTGTTCGAACAAGCGATCCCGATCCGGCACCAGTCGCAGAGCCAGAGCCCCGGACCATTATTCGATATGTCGAGCGTGAGCCGGAAAGTCGGGCTGTACCGCCGCGCGCACGGGCAAAAGTCCAGGACGAGGACCTGTTTCGCCACTCGGTGTCGCTGCAACGGGACCGCGACGGTCATTTCCGAGCCGATGCCGAGATTAACGGCCGATCTGTCGGCGTGCTGGTCGACACAGGTGCGACTCTGGTCGCGATGAGCTATGAGGATGCGGTAACGGCGGGCATCTCGGTTCGGAGCGGCGATTTCCGCTATGTCTCGAACACCGCGAACGGGCAGGCGCGTTTCGCGCGTGTGACACTGGACCAGGTGAAAATCGGGAGCGTGGTGGTACGAAACGTGCCTGCCGCAGTCAGCGAGCCTGGCCGACTCGGAACGACCCTGCTTGGCATGTCGTTTCTTGGTCAGCTCCGCGTGGAGATGAAAAACGGTCGTCTCGTGCTGGAGCAATAACAAAGACCAATATCGATCTTGCCGCAAATCCGTGTTAGGCGACGGGTTTTGGCCCAGCGTTCATTCGCGCTTGGGGTCGCCCGCCGCTCGCGTCGACCGACGAGGAACCTGATGCTTCCCAAGCCCCGCGCCGATCTTAAGCCCAACACTGCCGAGTTTGAGCGCCTGCCGCTCGTGAAGCCGACCGGATTTCGTGAATACGACGCGCGCTGGCTGTTCCCGGGAGAAATCAACCTCATGGGCCTCAATGCCATCGGCATGGGGTTGGCGACGGTGGTCAAACGACGGGGCGTGCCGCCGCGTTTCGTGGTGGGGCACGATTTCCGTTCCTATTCCGCGAGCGTAAAACAAGCCCTGATGACGGGGTTGCTTGCGGGCGGCGCCGAGGTGCACGACATCGGACTGGCACTATCGCCGATGGCGTACTTTGCCCAATTCCAACTCGACGTCCCGTGCGTCGCCATGGTGACGGCCAGCCACAATGACAACGGTTGGACCGGCATCAAGATGGGGCTGGCGCGGCCGTTGACCTTTGGGCCGGATGATATGTTGGAGCTCAAGGAGATCGTGCTTTCCGGCACTTTCGATGTGTCGGGCGCTGGTCGCTACATCTACGTGCCGGATCTGCCCGAGCGCTATATCGCTGACCTTTCAAGCCGTCCGAAGTTGAAGCGTCGTCTCAAGGTGGTTGCGGCATGCGGCAACGGTACGGCCGGGGCTTTTGCGCCGCAGGTGCTCGAGGCCATCGGTTGTGAGGTTGTCCGCCTCGATTGCGACCTCGATTATTCCTTCCCGCGATACAATCCGAATCCTGAAGACATGGAGATGCTGCACGCGATCGCGGCGGCGGTTATCGAGAATAAAGCCGACGTGGGCCTTGGTTTCGACGGTGATGGTGATCGCTGCGGCGTGGTCGATAACGAAGGGAATGAGATCTTTGCCGACAAGGTCGGCGTTATGCTGGCGCGCGACATCTCGGCCCTGCATCCCAATTCGGTGTTCGTTGCAGATGTCAAATCGACAGGTCTCTTCGTGACCGACCCGGTGCTCATTGAGCACGGTGCCAAGGCGCTCTACTGGAAGACGGGTCATTCCTACATGAAGCGCTATACCTTCGAGCAAAAGGCGCTCGTTGGCTTTGAAAAGTCAGGGCACTTCTTCTTCCAGCCGCCATTGGGACGCGGTTACGACGATGGGCTGGTCGCAGCACTCGCCGTCTGCGATATGCTCGACCGGGCCGCTGGCAAGAGCATGGCGGATCTCGTTCGCGATCTGCCCAAGACATGGCAGTCGCCAACCATGTCGCCTCATTGCGATGATGAGAAGAAGTACGGCGTGGTCGAGCGCATCGTGGCCCAATACAAAGAGGCGCAGGCCAAAAACGAGAAGATCGCGGGGCAAGCCATCCGCGATTTGGTGACTGTCAACGGTGTCCGCGTGACGCTGTCCGATGGAACATGGGGGCTTGTCCGCGCATCGTCGAACAAGCCGGAGCTGGTCGTTGTGGTCGAGAGTCCGGTTTCCGAAGCGAACATGCGGGCGATCTTCGCTGATATCGACGCACGTCTTGCGCAGTGCCCCGAGGTCGGTGCCTATAACCAGAAGATTTGAGGGCAGACGGCGTTTTTTGGGGTGGAGTTATTGACTCTATCGCCGACGATCCCATTTTCGTCGGGCGCAATTCTGATGCGCCCACGCCAGCATTTATCCCCAGGGGAGCATGAGAAGACCTCAATCGGGTACCACATCCGCCGATCGGGCGCATTTGCGCTTGCTGGCATCCCTTATTTTCGGATCTCGCTGGCTTCAGGTGCCGCTCTATCTGGGGCTGATCCTGTCGCAGTGCGTCTACGTCGTCCTTTTTATGAAAGAGCTATGGCACCTGGTTAGCCATGCCACGACGTTCAGTGAGCAGGAGATCATGTTGATCGTCCTGGCCCTGATTGACGTTGTGATGATCTCGAACCTGCTCGTGATGGTGATCGTCGGCGGCTACGAGACATTTGTGTCGCGCTTACGCCTGGAAGGACATCCCGATCAACCGGAGTGGCTGGGGCACGTCAACGCGAATGTCCTCAAGATCAAGCTGGCGATGGCCATTGTGGGGATTTCCTCGATCCATCTGCTGAAGACGTTCATCGAGGCTGGCAACCTCGGCCAACCGGGCTCCAAATTCACAGAGGCCGGAATCATGTGGCAAACTATTATCCACGTGATCTTCATCTTGTCGGCTATGGGCATCGCCTATGTCGATCGGTTGAGCCAGTTGCCAGAAGTCGATCACAAGCACTGATGAGCAATAAAAGGCCCCCGGCTAACTAGTAGCCGGGGGCCTTTACGTGTCCGAATACCGAAAGCCTCAGCTCCGGAGCCGCGTCCTGACGATGCGCGGAAAGTCGTCCGAGTGGATTTCGCTGGTCTCGGTGCCGGCCTGCTGCTGGCCCAGTCCGCGCGTGTCCGGCGTCTGTTGGCGGCTTTCCTCTATGCCAGACCAATAAGCGGCCTCGGGTGGCGGCGCGGTCGGACGCGGCGGTGGTGTTGGCGAGAAGTGCTGTGGCGCCTGCGCTGGTGGCTGTCGCACCGCAGCGGTTGGCACGCCGCTGCCGGCAAACCAAGCCTCGACGAGATCAAGCTCGTCCGCCGAGAGCGTCAAGCCTTGTGACCGGCATCGTGCCACGACGAAGTTGCGGAACCGGCCGGCGAACAAGTTTGCGGACGCGCCTTGTTCAAACCAAGGATCGGCCTCGCTCACGACCTCGAGCACGAAACGGACGTCGTCGCGCCGCACGTCGATGCCGCGATCCTGGGCGCGCTTGGTAATGTTCTGGATCGTCTGAGCGCCGATGAGACCCTTTTCGTTGATCTCCTGCGCAACAGTTTCGAACAGCACGCGATACTCGGGCGGAGCAAGCGGCGGCGCTTTGCAGGCCTCGTGAATACGCGCGATCGACTGCTGGATGCTCGTGGCAGGTTGCGGAGGCGGTGCCGATTGCTGTGCAGATTGAGGCTGATGCTGCTGATGGTGCTCGGACTTCAAAGCAGCTGTGGCAGGGGGCGCCGTCTGCGGGCCATCCTGAATGGGGCGCCGCACGACCAGTGTCCCGCCCTGGGTCGGAGCGGGAGCTGGTGCGGGCCGTTGGGACATCGCTTCGCTCGGTCGGATTCCGCCCAGCCCGCCAATCGAGCGCTGCTCCGCCATGTCTTCACGTGTCGGCGGTGGCATCCTTTCGGTGCGAGACGCTGACTCTCCAAGATCGAGGCTCGAAGGGATTGGGCGGCTTTCGAGACGGGGAGCGCTGGATGCCGGCTGGGCGACGTGCCGTTGGATGTCGATCACGACGTACGGCGGCTCACCCGACAGGCGCATGCCTTGCGGAAGACCTTGCAACAGAAGCTCACGGAAGCCGCCTGCGCCGCCCCAACTCGTGCCAATGGTGCGGTCGTGGCCGACGTTGCGCACGGCACGGTCGGCAAGCACCTCAAGCGGGACGGGTGCATTGGAAGCGCGAACCGCGGCTACAACTTCCTCGATGATTGCCCTGCGGGTCGCCTCGACCTGCGGCGCGGGCGGCAATGAGGTTTCCGCGAAGTTATCCTCAAGCGCGCCCCGGCCGCGGGTCAGAAGCTCGATCAGATCGGTCTCGCGTACCTCTCCGTCGCTGATCGCGGTGTAGGGCGCGGCGGTGTACTCGGTCGCGTAGATGACCGTACGCCGTGCGTGTGCGCGCAGGCGGTGCAGCACCGGCGTGAAGTCGGCGTCACCGGACAGAATGATGAACTCGTCGAAATGGGTCTCGTGGGAAAGGTAATCCCGGAGATCCATCACCATGCGGATGTCAGACGAGTTCTTGAGCTGCGCCGTGAGTGGGGGGCAGTCCACGACTTCGAAACCAGCGCGCAGGAAATGATGGCGCACGAACGGAAACGAGCTCATGTCGGTCGAATTGTCGGATGTATTCCGCCGCGGGACGGGGTTCCCATAGCACCGGTTCATTACGATGCGGCGTGGCACATTCGGAGATAGGGCGTTGGTGGGCGTGATCAGCGCGCCGCTCTCAATCTGCCGAAGCCAACCGATGGCGTCCTTGGCGAAGCGCTTGGCCGCTTCCTCGCTCTTCCGGCGGAGCGACAGGTAGATGTTGTCGTAGTCGACGAAGACCGCGCTCAAGAACGGACCGGAATGTTCGCGCCTCATCTGATACTGCCCCCGAAATGCCCCCAACAGGTCGCGTGATTCGCGCGACCCGGGCAGCAATCGCTGAGTCGCTTCCTGGCAGCAAGGCGCGGCAGCGGCGGACCAGCGGCTTTCCCCGACTACTTGCGGATCAGTGGATGAAGCGGGAAAAGTCCTTGCACGGTGAAAGTCGCCGGAAGCGGGCGAGCCAGTCTCGACGTTGCCCCAATAGAGGAGTCGAGCTTATTCGCCCTTGATCCCGGGCGAGAATGTCGGGGGCGCCATCTCGAAGCCGTCGAAGGTGAATCCTGGTGCGACGGTGCAGCCAACCAGCGTCCATTGGCCGAGTGACTTTGCGCGCTGCCAGTGCCCTGCGGGCACAACAATCTGCGGCCTTTGACCGGTCGTGATGTCGTTGCCGAGTATCAGCGGGCGAGGGGCCTCGCTTTCCGTCGATGCAATGGCAAGCTCGAGCGGATCGCCAGCGTAGAAGTGCCAAACCTCGACAGCGTCGACCCGATGCCAGCGTGAGACCTGACCCGCTTCGAGCAGGAAATAGATCGCGGTAGAGGCGGCGCGTCCACCATTCGTTTCGGGGCTGTCGCGAAAGGTTTCGCGGAAGTATCCGCCCTCGGGATGGGGCGTCAGATCGAGTATGCGACGGATCTCTTCTGACGTGCGCATCGGAACCCTCAGAGCGGCACGCGAATGATGGCGCGCAGGCCACCCATTGAACTCTCACCGAGCGTGACGTCACCTCCGTGGCTTTTGGCGATGTCGCGCGCGATGGCGAGCCCGAGGCCCGAGTTGCCTTCCTCTTGCGTACGGGCGCCATCGATTCGGTAGAATGGCCGGAATACGTTCTCACGTTCTTCTTCCGGGATGCCGGGTCCGTCGTCGTCCACCTCGATCCGTAGCCAACCACGCTCGGTCGCGGCGCGAATGATGATGTGGTCGCCGTAGCGGGCTGCGTTCGATACGAGATTGGCGATTGCGCGCTTCATGGCGTTGCGCTTCAGGGGCGTGACCAGCTCGCGCCGTCGCCGGCGAATGCGCAGCGTGATCGGTACAGCGAGGTGCTGCGCCTCGGAAACAATCTCGTCGAGCAGTGGGCGAAGATGGGTTTGTGTGGCGACCTCCCCGCCGTCGCCCTTGGCGAAGGCGAGGTAGTCCTCGAGCATGCTCTGCATTTCCTTCAGGTCGCCACGCATGGCCGACACTTCCGGACCCTCACCGAGGAAAGCAAGCTGCAGACGCAAGCGCGTGAGCACGGTTCTCAAATCGTGGCTGACGCCTGCGAGCATGGTCGTGCGCTGGTCGACGTGCTGGGTGATTCGCTCGCGCATTTCGAGGAATGCCTGGCTCGCTTGCCGAACCTCGCGCGCGCCGCGGGGCCGGAAGTCGTCTGCCACCTGCCGCCCCTTGCCGAAGGCGTCCGCTGCCTCTGCGAGCCGAAGAATCGGTCGGATCTGGTTTCGCAGAAACAGGATCGAGACCGTGAGCAGCACCACCGAGGTGCCCACCATCCACATCAGGAAAATATGCGAGTTGGAGGCATAAGTCTGGCTTCGTCGCGCGACGAAGCGGAGCACGGCCGTGTCGTGCTTGACACGGATCTCTACGTGGTCGGATTGGCCGACGGTGTCGATCCAGAACGGCCGATCGATCTGCTTGCCGAGCTCGCGCGACAGCGTGCGGTCCAGAAGCGCAAAGAACGGCTTCGGTTGCGGCACGGGCAAATCGCCGGGTGGGAGGAGCGTCATCGACAGGCCAAGCCGCTCTCGTGCCATCTCGAGCAGCCGGGCGTAATTATCGGTGCGCGTGTAACCTTCGTAAACGTCGATCAGAGCAGCGACATCGCGTGCCGTCGCCTCCGAGAGTCGGCCCGTTACAGCTTGCCAGTGGCGCTCCATGAAGCTGAAGGCTACGACGCCTTCGAGCAGCACGATCGGTGTGATAATGATGAGCAAAGCGCGCGCGTAAAGACCGGTCGGCAGCAGTCCGCTCATGCGACCGGCGAGCGACCGGCCGACGCCACGCACAGTTTGTACGGCCGACCAGAAATTGGCCTTGCTTGCCGTCGGCAAAGCAGCAGCTTCGGGCGACGCTATTTCGTTTGCAGTCACCATCCGGCAGTCTCCTCGGGGTCCGCTTCTGGAGCGGGCTCAGTCGACGTAGAGGATGTAGCCCTTGCCGCGCACGGTCTGCAAATAGACAGGATTGGAGCTGTCCGCCTCGATCTTCCGCCGCAGGCGATTGATCTGCACGTCGATGGCGCGTTCGCTACCGGTGGAGTCGTCATTGGCAAGCTCGTGGCGCGCAATCGGCGAGCCGGGGCGCCCCGCGAACAAGCGCAGCAGATCGCGTTCGCGCTCCGTCAGCTTGATCACTTCGTCGCCACGCTTCAGCTCGCCTCTGCCGATATGGAAGACGAAGTCTCCCATGCGTACCTCGTCGCGAGATGCAGGGCTCGCCTTGCCGCGTTTCAGGATGTTCTGAATCCGTAGCAGCAGTTCACGCGGCTCGAACGGCTTGCCGACGTAATCATCCACGCCCGCTTCGAGCCCGGCGATACGCTGCTCAGGGTCCGCAAGCGCCGTAAGCATGCAGATCGGCACCGTCGAGATGGTCTTCAGATCACGCGCTAGAGAGAGGCCAGTCTCGCCCGGCATCATCACGTCGAGGATCACGAGATCGAATGACAGGCCACGCATAGCGGCGCGGGCGGCTTTCGCGTCCTGCGCCGTCGATACGCGATAGCCCGCCTCGAACAGGAAGCGTGCGATGAGGTCACGGATGCGCTGGTCGTCATCAACGACGAGGATGTGCGCGGCGTTGTCAGGCAACGGATCGCGCCTCTGAGCGGACAGCTCTGGGCTCATCATACCCCCTGATCGCCTTCCGGTGCCGCCACCATTGCGCGTCGCACCAGCGTTGTCGCTTGCTCATGATCTTCGCAAGCCATCACGCCGGCGAGAAATGCCGCCGCCGCTCGTTCGCTGCCGGGCCCCGCCTTGGTGAGGGCATTGCCCAGGAGGCGAGTTTGCAGTGTGAGCAGGCGCTCTGCGAGTCGCGCACCCTTGTCCGTCGGATGCAGTCGGCGCTCGCGCCTATCGATCGAGCCTGTCTCTTGCAGAATGTAGCCTTCATCGACAAGCTGCTTCAAGACGCGCGCGAGGCTTTGCTTCGTAATCTTCAGGATGCCCAAAAGATCGGCGACGCGCAGGCCGGGGTTCTGGTTGACGAAATGCAGAATGCGATGATGCGCTCGACCAAAGCCGAGTTCTGCGAGGATCTGATCGGGCCCAGCGACGAAGTCGCGATAGGCGAAAAAGAGCAGCTCCACCATGGCGACGAGGCGCGAGTCATCGCTGCGCGAATCCCGCTGCTCAGCCGGATCGGCAGACCGCGGAGACCCCGATCTGCGCACTTGCGAATTTACGTCAGCCATGTTGACATATTTGAGGGTGATCGGTACCCATGGCAAGGATTTTCGAGGCGTTGCGCCGCGCATCACGACAGACCTTCGGTGTCGGCCACCGCTCCCGCCAGGATGATCTTCACCCAGGCTGCTGCGGCGACTGCTTCGCGTCGAGGACCGGAAAGAAACGCATCCGAATTAAGGCTCAAAAGCGGCGTCGGCGGCTGTTATCGGCTCGACTGGCGGCGAAACAAGAACGCGGCCGCCTAGCGGTTGCGCCATTCTGCCCGAGAGGAGAAGCGCCATGGCGGAGAGCATGCAGTCATTCCTGATCGAGAGAAACACCGAGGCAGTGCCGGTCGCCCAGCGCGCGACGATGCTCTCGGATCCTGGTTTCGGGCGCGTTTTCACCGATCATATGGCTGTCATCCGCTACACCGAGGGCAAGGGCTGGTACGATGCGAAGGTGACCGCGCGCAAGCCGCTGATGCTCGACCCGGCATCCGCCGTGCTTCACTACGCTCAAGAGATCTTCGAAGGTCTCAAGGCCTACAAGCTCGCCGACGGCACGATGGCGACGTTTCGTCCCGATGCCAACGCGCGGCGCTTCAGGGAATCGGCGAAGCGGTTGGCGATGCCCGAGCTTCCCGATGAATTGTTTCTCGAGTCCGTGCGCCAACTCGTGCGCGTCGATCGGGACTGGTTTCCGACTATCGCGGGCGGCTCGCTCTACATCCGTCCGTTCATGTTCGCCAACGAGGTGTTCCTCGGCGTGAAGCCGTCGTCGGAATATCTTTATCTCGTTATTCTTTCGCCCGTGGGCGGCTACTTCAAGAGCGGGGCCTCTGCCGTCTCGATCTGGGTGTCCCAGCACTACACGCGCTCTGCGCCTGGTGGTACCGGCGCTGCAAAATGCGGCGGCAACTATGCCTCTAGCCTTGTCGCCCAGGCCGAGGCGTCCCAGCACGGTTGCGATCAGGTGGTCTTCCTCGATGCCGCGGAGCATCGTTGGGTCGAGGAACTCGGTGGTATGAACGTGTTCTTCGTTTTCAACGACGGATCATTGCAGACGCCGCCGCTTGGAGGCACGATCCTGCCGGGCATCACGCGCGACAGTCTGCTCACACTTGTCAAATCCGAGGGGCTGACGGTCCGCGAGGAGCCGTATTCGTTCGACGAGTGGAAGAAGGATGCGGCTAGCGGTCGGCTGACCGAGGCGTTCGCTTGCGGAACGGCCGCTGTGGTGACGCCGATCGGCAAGGTCGCGAGCCCAGAAGGTGAATTCAAGATGGGCGCCGGTGGCCCAGGTCAGACCACCATGCGTATCAAGCAGAAGCTGGTCGATATTCAGCATGGCGTCGCGCCGGACCCGCATAACTGGGTTTATCGTCTCGACTAGACGAGTCGGGGCCTTCTTCTCTGCGTTCGGACCGCCGGAGATCCGGCGGTCGCGGGCGCACCGTTGCCGCCAGACCACAGCAATTTGCCTTACGATAACCCAAACGGTGCTCGCGACTTGATGCCTGTACTCCGGAGGGGAACAATCCTCGTTTGACGGTGCCCCAAGGGCGCCGGAGAGAGCGAGGGCGTGTCATGGCGAGCACGGCAGCACACCGCGGACAGCTTGACCCGGTAGCGACGTATTCCGGTCGCACATGCCGCTCGCGGGCGCTTTTAGCTGTGACGGCCGGGTTGTCGATGCTGGTGATTGCTGGCGCAACATCGGCGAGTGCGCAAATCGTTCCCACGCCCAATCCAGGGCGTGACTGCCAGACCGTACGCACCTGCAACTTTTCGCGTGGCGCGGCAGTCCGAGGCTGTTTGTCGTCCTATACGTGCCGGATCTGCCGGACTGTTCGATCTCGTTGCAGCGTCGGCAACCGTCACCAAGTCTGCGAACGGATCGTATGTAGCTGGGGCGGTTAGCGCGACGCCGATTTCTCCGGACGAATTTTCCCAGCACTCCCCCGCGTCTCGATCGGCTGGCGCCGCCGACAAATCATGCTGAACTGGCTGTAGAAGGGAGGCAAAACTCGGCCGGCCATGCTAGACAGGTTTCAAGGGAGCTTATCGAAAAGGGGCGCTCTCCAACCGTCAGGTACGCGCCTGGAGTAAGGGGATGGAGGAAATCCACACGAAGGCCGGTCGCCGGGCGCAACGACGCCGTGCGCGACTGGAAGCACAGTTGGCAAAACGTGAGGTCCGGGAGGAAATCACGGTTTCAGTGGAAGCGCCGCCGCTACCGCGACCTTCGCTTGGCGCGCGACTGCGTACTTATTTTCTTACCGGTCTGGTCATTGTAGGGCCGTTGACGATCACCCTTTATGTGACGTGGTCGTTGATTCATCTGGTTGACAACTGGGTGAAGCCCTACATTCCGAGACTCTATAACCCAGATACGTATTTGCCCTTTCCCGTTCCCGGAGCGGGACTGCTGTTCGCATTTATCGGGTTGGTGCTGATTGGTGCGCTGGCGGCGAATCTGATCGGTCGAACGCTCATCAATGCCGGGGAGCGCATGCTCGACGGCATGCCGATTGTCCGCAACCTCTACAGGGGCACCAAGCAACTCTTCGAGTCGGTGGTGTCGGCGACTGGGCCAGAACAAGGCTTCCAGAAGGTTGCGGTGATGGAGTTTCCATCGCCCGGAATCTATGCGCTGGTCTTTATCACGGGGGCCGTATCGCCGCCGATTGCTGGCGTCGCACCGGACGAGGACCTGATCGCGGTCTTCATGCCGACGCACCTTATGCCGCCGTCGGGTTTCACGGTTTTCGTGCCACGCCGAAAAGTGACTGCCATCGATATGACCATCGAGGATGCGGCGAAGATCATCCTGTCCGCGGGCATGGTCACGCCCGAGGGGCAGACCCGGCTGAAAGTGCTGGTCGAGACCGAGAAGAAAACGGTGCGTGCTACTGAAGACGCGTGACGAGGATCCGCTGGATCTCCGTCAATGCGGTTCACGGGCGCGCTGGCATCAAGCGCGGCCCTCGGTCTCGAACATCGCCGAGGCCAATGCGTGGCGCGAGTCCTTGCCGGCCCAGACGACAAACTGGAACGCTTGATAGTAGCGCTCGCAGGCCTCGAGGGCCGTCCTCAACAGTGCTTCGCATTGATTGAGGTTCGCCGCCGCGCCATTGAGCATCAGCCCGTGGCGATACATGATCAGCCCTTCCGATGCCCAGATGTCGAAGTGACCGAGCCATAGCTGTTCGTTGATCTGTGCAACCAGTCGGTAGATTTCGCCAATCCGATTATCGGGGACCTTAAAGTCGAATGCGCAGGCAATGTGCAGGCTCTCGAGGTCCGTCCGCCAGTTGAGCGAGACCTGATAGTCCGCCCATGTTCCGGCGATGGCCATTGTCAACTCGTCCTCGTTGGTCCGCTCGGCGGGCCAGTCGTGCACCGAAGCCACCTGCTCGACGAGATCGACGGGATTGTTCGCGTGCTCGTGTCGGGGATTGGCAATTGCCATCGGTGGTTCTACTCCTCTCGCGCGACATCCGCATTGCGCAGCTCGCGACCTCGGGTCGAGCGAGACCTAAGCGGACCAAGGCACGAGTCGCAAGGCGAGCAGGGCCTTCTCCACCGCCAATCGGAGCACAACGCAAAAGCCTCTGGAAATGGCGCTTTTCGCAGCCTTTGTGCGAGGCGACTTGTGCATGACCTGTGGATGGAGCGGGGAGCGATTGCGGCCAACTCGCGACGCACTGCAAAACGACTGGGGTGCGGAGCGGTACAACCATCACACTCCTTTCATAGCTCTGAGCTCCGCCTCGAGCGCGTCGAGCCTCTGTGCGAGCGCTTCGTTCTCCTCGCGCGCCTTTCGCGCCATCGCCTTGACGGCCTCGAATTCCTCGCGCGGCACGACGTCCATCTCGCGCAGGATGCGTTCGCCCTGCGCGCGCATGAGGGTTTCCATTTCGCGCCTGACACCTTGGGCGGCGCCGGCTGCGTCTGTCATCAGCCGTGCGAACTCGTCGAATACGCGATTGCTGGACTGGGTCATGGGATCGATGCTCGCGTGAAAGGTGCGGTTCTGTGGTCGTCTGGACTATGGGCAGGCGCTAGCCTGTCTTCAAGGCTGCCGATCTGGTCACCTTGACACGGACGACTGGGTCGCAGAGCAACGGATGCGAAATCCATTGGGCGGGGCCTGCCCGAAGAAGCGGCCTCTGAAGGTCCGAACGACACAAGGGATATAATGGGCATGCTGGCAATTCCCTATCCGGCGATTGATCCGGTGGCCATCTCGATCGGGCCAGTTGCGATCAAGTGGTATGGTCTCGCCTACGTCGCCGGCCTGCTTCTCGGCTGGCTCTATATCAAACGACTTCTGGTGACCGATCGGCTGTGGCTGGGAAACAAGCCCCCGCTGCCGCCGGATGTCGCTGACGATCTCTTCGCCTGGATCGCGATCGGTGTTGTCGTTGGCGGGCGGCTTGGCCACATTCTGCTTTATGAGCCGGGCTACTATTTCAGCCATCCGCTCGAAATCCTGAAGATCTGGCAGGGCGGCATGGCCTTCCACGGCGGCCTGCTCGGTAGCATCGGGGCGATGTGGATCTTTGCGCGGATGCGCGGCGTGAACCCGCTTTCGGTTTTCGATATTGCGGCGGCGGCGGTGCCGTTCGGTCTTTTTTTCGGACGGACCGCTAACTTCATCAACGCTGAGGTGATCGGGCGCATCAGTGACGTGCCCTGGGCCATGGCATTTCCCGGAGCTGGTCCGCTACCTCGCCATCCGGTGCAGCTTTATGAGGCCGCACTCGAAGGTCTGGTGCTTTTTCTTATTCTGCGGTGGCTCACCCATAGCCGCGGATCGCTCAAGGTTCCGGGCTTGACGGGCGCGGCCTTCCTGGCGGGTTACGGCGCATTTCGCATGGTGTGCGAGCTCTTCAAGGAAGATTACAGCGGCATCCTTGGATCGCAGTGGCTGACGTCCGGCATGCTCTATTCTGTTCCGATGGTTATCGTCGGCGTGATCGCCATGTGGGTCGTTCCCCGACCGAAGCCGGAGGTGCGATGAGCGTAGAGAGTGCGCCAGATCCGAGCAGGCCCGTTGCCGCGACGCCCTTGGCGCGCCTGATCGCGCGCCGCATCGCAGATAGCGGGCCGATTACTGTTCGCGAATACATGACGCTCTGCTTATCGCACCCGGAGCATGGCTATTATCGCGCGCGTCGGGCGATCGGCGCGGCAGGCGACTTTATTACGGCGCCAGAGATCAGCCAGGTGTTCGGTGAACTGCTCGGGCTGTGGGCCGCGGTCGTCTGGCAGCAGATGGGGTCGCCGGCGCCTTTCCAACTCGTCGAGCTTGGTCCTGGGTGTGGCACGATGATGGCCGATGCCTTGCGGGCGACGCAACGCGTCAAAGGTTTCTCGAATGCGGCCCGGGTTGTGCTCGTCGAGGCCAGTCCGGTGCTTCGGGACATGCAACGTCAGACGCTGGCGCAGACAACCGTCGATGTGCGCTGGTTGGCTGAGGCTGCAGAGATAAAGCCGGCGCCGACGATCCTGCTCGCGAACGAGTTTTTGGACGTGCTGCCGATCACGCAACTGATGCGGGAAGGGGACGGCTGGCACGAGATAACCGTCGAGCTCGACGTGAGGGGGACGCTTACGTTCGGATCGAAGGCCGCGTGCTGGCGGGAAGCACTGCCATCGTTAGCCCATGCTGCTCCAATCGGATCAGTGCTCGAGCTGCGAGATTTCGCGCCTCTCTCGGAAACGCTCGCCGCGATCGCTGCTGGCAGTCCGCTTGGGGCGCTCTTTATCGATTACGGCCACGAGGCCACCGGGTTCGGCGATACACTCCAAGCGGTTCGACAACATCGGAGCGAGCCGCCTCTTGCCGCGCCCGGCGAGGCCGATCTGACAGCGATGGTCGATTTCGAAGCGGCAGCGGCGGCGCTCACCAATGGCAGGGTCATGGTCGAGCGGTTGGCGACCCAGGCCGAGTTCCTCGGATCGCTTGGCGCCATTGAGCGTGGGTCTCGTCTCATGTCGGCGAACCCAGCGCGCGCCGGCGAGATCGAAATGGGGGTTGCGCGCCTGATGTCGCCCCAAGGTATGGGGACGCGCTTCAAGGCGCTGGGATTGCGCTCGTCCGACATGCCCACCCTCCCGGGCTTTCCACAGCATTAAAACTGGGGCCGTATGAGGGTGTCCGGCCGCCCGATTCTGCAGAGCGGTCAGGGCTTACGCAGGCTTGCGGAACGATAGAGACCGATGATCGATAACCTTTCGGGCCTACACCCCGCCCAGCTTCTCCATGTGCTCTACATCATTGCCATTGTGGCGGAAGCGATGACTGCGGCATTGGCGGCGGGGCGACGTCACATGGATTGGTTCGGTGTCGCTTTGCTAGGCTCCATTACCGCGCTGGGTGGCGGATCGGTTCGAGACGTTCTGTTGGGGCGCTATCCGCTGACATGGGTCGAGCACCCCTCATATCTTCTGATTACAGGCGCCGCCGCGCTGGCGACGATCTTTATCGCCCGGCACATGCACCATTTGCGCCGTCTGTTTCTATTCCTGGATGCTGTCGGACTCGTTGTTTTCACCGTCATCGGCTGCAGCATTGCTGTTGGCATGGATATGCCGATGGTGGTGGTGATCGCGTCAGGCATGATCACCGGCTGTGTTGGTGGAATTCTACGCGACGTGCTGTGCACCGAGGTACCGCTCGTGTTTCGTGCCGAGCTATATGCGACCGTGTCGATTGTGACTGGTGGTGTCTATGTGCTCGGGCGGTTTCTCGGGGGGCCGCAGGATCTCGTGATGTTATGTGCGATGACGGTTGGGCTGACGCTGCGGCTGCTAGCCCTTCGCTTTGGCTGGAGTATGCCCAAGTTCGTTTACACGGACACGCTTCACTGACAGGCGGCTGCGTTGATCGAAGTGCCGGTAAAAGCGCCCGATGGGAGATCAGCCCTCGCCCGTATTATACGAGGCGAGGGCTCCGACACATTATGCAGCGCCGATCGATAAAGGTCCGGCACCGTTGGCGACGGGGGGCATAAGAAACGGATAGCTTTCCCAGTCATCGCAAAAAGTACGGTAATCTTCGGTGATCTCTTCGCCTTTGGCTATATCGCGTTTGGCGACCGACCAGCCAAAAACGTCGGCATTCGGATAGATACCGTAGCTATTCGGATTGTCGGAGTGGTTGGTGAAAATGGCGTGGTCCGCACAATGGATCCAGCAGCCTTTCCAGAGATAAGCGTAAGTCGTGATGTGCGACTTCGCGAGCGGTGGGAGAGCCTCCACCTCGGCCGGGGTCAACACCTTGTCGAACCCTTCGACGAACTTCCACCATACGGTTCCGGCCGGTATCGGCTCGGCAGCATACAGCCCAAATCCGGCAATCGGACTGGGAGCAACGATCGTTGGCACCAGGAGCATCGAGTTGACCCTCACGAAGACGACACGAGCTGAAAACCGCCCCGTCATTCACGGCGGCATTTCTTAAGAGGGCGCTCAATTTCCGTCTATTTGTTTTCTTGAGTAGCGAGCGCTTTTTTTATGCTCGCCTTCGCGTCGTCGCGGGGAAAGGTTATCGAGAGGCGCGTTCGCCGAAAACGATCGCCGGGTCCTTGACCACGCGTCGGGCGTCGCCCTGCCGTAAAGTCAGGCCGCGGCGGTCGAAATGCTCGAGGATCTGGATGCCGACGCTGCGGCCCGAACCGGCCCGGTCGCGGAATTCGGCGGCAGTGAATGTTTTTCCGGCATTTCCCTCGGCAAGCTCGCCAGCCATCTGCCCGAGTTCCAATAAGGCAGGCTTGAGAAAAAAGCGGTCGCTCGCAACTTCGACGACAGCGCCAAGGCGCGCCATCGTCTTCAAGAGCTTGCGGATGGTGGTGATGGGCTGGCCGGTCACCTCGGCAAGCTCGCGAACTTGCGGGGGACGGTACCGATGGTCAGCCCCGATCGCGGCCTCCAGCCGCTCCCAGAGACGCTGATCGGCGGCCCCAAGGCTCGAGGAATGGCTCGCCCGCCGGACAAGACCACCTTGCGCGACAATCTCACCGCGCGGCGCGAGCAATGCCAGCAGAGCTTTCATTTGCGGGCGCGTGAGACGCGTGGCGATGGCCAGGCGCAGCGAATCTTCCGCCATCCCGGGCCGCTCCGGCGAGGTTGCATGGAACTGCGCGAGGCGGTCGGCGAGTTGGGCAGCGAAGTTGTCCAGGACGTTGGCGCGGGCCGCATATCGGTGCCCTTGGCTCTCGGCCACTGCTGGCTCCACCTCTTCGATCAGTTCGTCAATCTCGGCAACGGCAAGTCCCCGGCCAATTGCAAAGGACGTCAGGTCGATGATACCGGGGGGAAGATCGAGCAGCGCATCGAGTGCGACCGCCGCGTCCGGCTCGGCCATGGCGGCAAGGGCCGCGAGGCGTGCAGGCGTGCGCCGAAACCGCTGCGGTGCCGCCGGATCGACAATGGCGCCGCCGCCGATCGTCCGTTCTCCGCCTGCGTCGCGCGCAACGAAGCGATCTCCCGCTCGGATGGGAAGAGGGCTTGTACTCACGATCTGGACTAGACCCGACTGGCCCGGCGCCAGCGTCTCGCCCTCGAGGAGAACGATCCGCGCTTCGATTGCGCTCGTTCCGACGTGCAGATGGATCGGTGCCCACGTCCGCAGCACGCGCGGCTCGCTGTCGAGCAGTCTGAATTTTGCGTCGAAACGTGCGCTGGCCGATTGCTGCTCGGGCGACAGGAGCCAATGGCCGCGCGCCACGGCTTGACGATCGACGCCTGCAATGTTCAGCGCAACACGCTGACCAGCCAACCCGGTTTCGGATGCCTTTCCGAGTGCGTGGATACCACGGACTCGACCCTGCACACCCGCGGGTAATGCGGCGACTGTCTCTCCCGTTGCGACTTTGCCGGACATGACCACGCCGGTGACCACCGTACCCGCGCCCGCCACAGTGAACGAACGATCGACAGCCATACGGAAGGCGCCGCGCGTCGCGCGCTCGGGCCGGCTCAGAGCTTCCTCGTTGAGCCTTTCCTTCAACGCAGGGACACCGACACCGGTCGCGGCCGAAACTCGGAGAATATCGGCGTCTGCGAGAGACGTGCCGGCGAGCGCGGACCGCATCTCGTTCTCGACTTCGTCGAGCCGAGCCTCGTCGACGAGGTCCACCTTGTTGATCGCGACAAGGCCGTCCGCGAGCCCAAGCAGATCCAGGATCTGCAGGTGCTCGCGGGTTTGCGGCATGACCCCGTCGTCAGCGGCAACGACCAGCACGACAAAGTCGATGGAGGCCGCGCCAGCGAGCATCGTGTGTACGAAGCGCTCATGGCCCGGCACATCGACAAAGCCAAGCGTCCCGCCGCCTGGCAAGGGCGTATAGGCAAAGCCGAGTTCGATCGTGATCCCGCGGGCCTTCTCCTCTTTCAGCCTATCGCAGTCGATGCCGGTCAGGGCTTTGACGAGGAGCGTCTTGCCGTGGTCGATATGGCCCGCAGTTCCAACGATCATGGACGGATTGGCCTCAGGCGGCCGGCGTCAACACGTGAATGATCCGATTGGCCAGCATGTCCTTCACCTTGGCGGCATAGGCCTTCATGTGAGGAGCACCGCCATGCGCCTTGAGGTCGTCCATGGTGGCCCACTTCTCGATTACGACGAAGGTGTCGGAACCGAATGCCGTCTGCACCGCGCCCATGCCTTCGGCGTCGATTGTGGGGCCGTATTCGACGCAGCCCTTCTCGGCGTGCACTGCGGGCATGTTGGCGCGGAATTCCTTCAAAACCGCATCGCGCATGCCGGGTTTGGCCGTGATGATGGCAACGACGTGGATCATGGGACGTATCTCCTCGTTCAGTCTAGGGCCGGCCTCGTGCGCGGCGTCCGGGCAAACGCTAGCATCGCGCGGCAGGCGATGGCTACCGGGCTGCCGCCGGATGAAACCGCATTAGCGAATTGGGCTACTCTTTGGGTACCGCTAAAATACCGTCGTCGCGGCCCTTGCCCTGCGGCGAAGGTCAAGGTTGGACGCGTAGGAGCTGCTTGAAGAAGTAGTAAAAATCGATGCCCATCTCGGCTTCGACGAGCTTGATGAGAACCATGCCGGCAAGCGCGGCGATCAAGCCCAGCGCTATGCGGCGAAGAAGGCCGCCGAAACCGCGCGCGACGCGCAACTGGTGTGCCTCATCAGGAAGCTGGGTTTCCGCGAGGACCCCGTCGGCGCCAAGCGTGCGCGCTGCGATAGCAAGCTGCAGTGTCCCGCGCCCCGACTGAAGCGGGGTAACGGTGAACCGCCAGACGGCGGCCTCGCTGGCAAATCGGTCGGCACCGGCTGCTCCGCTCTGATCCCACTGTGTTTCAGGGGACGCGGCATCAATTATGAACTTACCCGACAGTGGCCGCAGGCGGACGGCGATCGCGCGTGCGACCACGTTCTCCGAACGCAAGGCGAACGAGCGCGAGCCACCGTTCCCGGCAATCGGCGGCCGATCGATCCAGACTTCGATCACCTGCGGGCGGCCTTTGCGGAGGCGACGTGGAATCGAATGCGTGACCTGCGAAGCATCAATGGCAGGCCGTTTTCCCGCCGCGCCTCCTGGACTTGTTCCCGCCTGAGTTGGGACGAGTGCAGAGGACGCGTAGCCGGATGAACTCGTTGCGAACGGCTCGCTTCGCGGATCGGCCGATGTAAACGGGCGCGACCAATGGGAGGGCGCGGACGCGACGTCGCCTTCACCTGGGCGCGCCTGCAGTGGGCCTGGCGGGCGCGGAGGTTGGCCCGGTGGAAGAGGTGGCGCCGACCAGCCGTGGGGCGGTGGGGGAAGGGGGCGCGATCCGGGTTGCGGAGGTGCTGCCGGGCGGGTTGGCGGCGGGGCCCAACCGGCCGAAACGGATTGCGGCTCAGGCGGTGGTATTTCGAATGGCGGCTGACGCCGGTCTGAGGCGGAGGCGTTGTGATGGGCGCCAGCCATTTCGGACCGGTCAAAACGTGGCTCGCGCGATGCTGTGGGCGAAATGGCTGGCGTAGGTTCCGGCTCCGGCTCTTGGATCTCGTCGAGCGGCTCGCGTTCGTCGCCATGGAGAGGCGCGGATGCCTCGTCTGGCGGGTCGGACACGTCGGGCGGACTATGAGGGGCGGTTGACCGATTGATCTCCCGTTCGTCCGCGTGATGCGGAAAAGGCGACGCGGAGGCCTCCGCCGCAATCTCGTCCGAGAACGATGCCGATGGAGGCTGATGATCGGCGCTGCGTGCGGGCGTGAATGGATCGATCGGGGCCGGTGTTTGGCCTCCATCTCGTCCTCGCGCCAGCCCCGTCGGAGCAACTTGCGGTGCCGGTGGTGGTATCGCCTCAGCGGCTTCAGCGTATGGTGCCGCGGTGGGACCTGCCGCTGGCGTGGGTTGTTCGTGCTGCGGCTCGTGGCGGGGCTGGTTTCGCGATTCGAGGCGTTCGCGCGCCCGCGCGAGGATGTCCTCTGCGCGGGCCGTCGTAGCAGCGACTTCCGGATTGATCGACGGGGTGGGATGCCCCTGAATGCGCGCCGGATTGGGTTCTTGATCCGGCGATTGCGATGCTCCGTTCGCGCGTGCTGCAGCCTGGCGGAGTGCCTGAATGGCTGCATCGAAGGTGAGGCCCTGTGCCTTGAGGAAGCTCGCCGCCATGGAGCGCCCGTCGCCGACCAGCGCGGCAAGGACGATCGCGCCGTCAATGCTGCTGCGGCGGCCCTGTTGGGCGGCGAGCGTCGCGTATTTCAGGACTTGCGTCAGCGCCGACGAGATCGCGGGTGCCCCGGGCGTGCCCGGCGGGACGCGATCGTTGAGCGATCCGAGATAACCGGCGACATCATTACGCAGGCGCCCGAGATCGACTTGGCAAGCCTCGAGCACGTGGGCGGCATCTGCATCTTCGCTCAGCGCGAGCAGCAGATGCTCGAGCAGGACCTGTGCCTCGGACTGACCGGCAGCATATTCCCGCGCACGGAGCAGGGTCGCCTGGAGCCCAGACGACATCGGCACTCTACCGCCATCTTCTGCCATTGCCTGCGCCATCCCCCGGGCGATCCTTTCTCGCGATCGGCGTCCTGCCACCCACGGCTGGCTAAACGCGCTTCGCGGCGAAACTTTAGCCGATTGCGTAATGCGCCGCACCATCGCGGTTGTCTTCGCCGCCAGATTGCGCACCTCGCTTGGCAAGATCGGCCAGATGGTTGACTCAATCGATGCGCTCGCGCCTCAATTCACGCACAGCCAGCGCGATCGCGCCGGCGCGTGAGGAATGAGGAACCCACATCATGACCAGCATTGCCGCCATCACGGGAGCTGCCTCTGGCATTGGACGCGGAGCGGCCCGACGCCTGCTCGATGATGGCTGGACCGTGGTTGCCCTCGATGTCTCGGAGGCCGGTCTGGCCAAGCTCCGCGAAGAATTTGGCGACTACGGACCGCGTCTCGACACGGTTCGTGCCGACGTGACTTCGGAAGCCTCTCTGTCCGAGGCATTTGGCGAAATCGCCAAGCGACATGGCCGTCTCAACGGGTTCGTCGCGTCGGCGGGGCTGTTGCGCACGGGGCCTCTCGATTCAATGCCAGTCGGCGAGTTCGACGATCTTTTTGCGGTCAACGTCAGGGGGCTATGGCTCTCGACCAAGTTCGCAATGCCGTTGCTTCGTGTTGCGGGCGCCAAAGGCGAGGCGGCTCGCGTGGTGTTCCTCGCATCGATCTCGGGCCTCAGGCACAAGATGGACAGTGGCGCCTATGCCGCGACCAAATCCGCGGTCATCGCGCTTGCGAAGGTCTGGGCCGTCGAGAACGCGAGTGCCGGCGTTCTCGTCAACGCTATCGCCCCTGCGACCACGGAAACCCCGATGGTGGCGCCGCATCTCAATCCGGGGAGCAATACACGCTATCGCACCAGTGGTACGTCGCCACTTGGCCGCATCGCGCAGCCGGCGGATATCGCCAACGTCATCCACTTCCTCATGTCGCCTGAGGCAGCGTACATCACGGGTACGGTGATCCCCGTCGACGGCGGCACCACGGCGGCATACGTGCCGCCGGGCGTAAAGGCCTAGTTGGCGCCCTCGTAGCGCTTCACGCGAACTTCGCCGGTGATGGCATGGCCGATCATGCCCTCCTCGCGGCACACGCGGGAGATCACTGGCGCGATGTCGCGCGAGGCGCGCCGCGTCAGGCGCTCGTACGTTACAATCTTGGTGAACTTGTGCACGGAGAGGCCGCCAGTGTAACGCGCCGAGCGACCTGTTGGCAGCGTGTGATTGGTGCCGACGCCCTTGTCGCCATAGGCCACTGTCGACGGCTCGCCAACGAAGAGCGAGCCGTAGCTGGTCAAATGCTCGAGGTAGTAATCGTCCCGCCCGGTCTGGATCTCGAGATGCTCAGGCGCGTACTCGTCGGAAACGGCGATCGCCTCATCGTCGCTGTCGACGACGATCACTTCGCCGAGTGTTGCCCATGCCGTGCCCGCATTCTGGCGCGTCGGTAAATCCGGCAACAGGCGGTCGACCTCTTTGATAACGGCCTCGCCCAGCGCTCGCGATGTCGTGACGAGCCATGCGGGACTGTCGGGGCCGTGCTCAGCCTGTCCAAGGAGGTCGGTCGCCACGATGGTCGGATCGGCGGTTTCGTCGGCGATGATGAGGATTTCGGTCGGGCCGGCGAGCAGGTCGATACCGGCGATGCCAAAGAGTTGCCGTTTGGCTTCGGCGACGTAGGGGTTGCCCGGCCCGGTGATGAGGTCGGCCTTGCGGATGCCGACGAGGCCCATGGCCATCGCGGCTAGCGCTTGCGCACCGCCAAGGCAGTAGATCTCATCGGCACCGGATTTGTGCAGAGCGTAGAGGGTCTGCGGGTAAATGCCATCGGCGCCGCGTGGCGGTGCGCATCCGGTAATGTGCTTGACGCCCGCGATGCGAGCCGTCCCGACGCTCATGATTGCCGCGGAGATGAGTGGAAACTTGCCGCCTGGAATGTAGCAGCCCACGGTTTCGATCGGGATCAGCCGCTGCCCCAGCACGGCGCCCGGGTAAAGCTCGACTTCGAACGCCTGAATGCTCTCCTGCTGCCGCTTGGCGAAGTCGGTGACATTCTTATGGCAGACGTCGAAGTCTTCCTTGAAGACCTTTGAGAGCTGCTTCGACTTCTCGGAAATCTCGGCCTCGGTGACGCGGAAGTCGCCTTCCCACTTGTCGAGATCGCGGGCGTAGCGGCGGATGGCCTCGTCCCCATTTTCGGAGATGTCGGTGAGCATGCGGCGCACGGTCTCCTCGACCTCGGCGCGCCGCTTACTGACGGGAGCAGTCGACTTCTTCAGATATTCACGGGCCACGGGCGCCCTCCGACGGTTCGTTTGAGATGGCTTGCCGGACCGTAGGAGGGGGCCGTGGTAGGGTCAAGATCGTGTGCCGCACCCTTCGATCTTGGCGAGGTGTGCCGCCAAGCGCGCGCCGCATTCGGCTCCATGCGAGAAGGGAAGGCCGTGGCGCGCATGAGGGATCATCGCCAGATCGGCGTGGGGAACAGCCTCGAGCAGATCGACTGTCATGCGCGCAGTCACGAAGGGACTGCGGTCCGGTGCCAGGATGAGAAGCGGAGCCTTGATGCGATGCAATTCCGGCCCGAGGTCTGTGCGCGCCAGCAATTCACCGAGCCCCACGGTAACGTGTGCGGGCGAGCGATCCTGCACAGATTGGTACCAGCGTCGTCGTTCGGTATCGAGACTGTCGTCGTGGAAGCGCTTGCCCATCAGGTCTCGGCTCCACGAGGCGACGCCTTGCTTTGCGAAAGCATCGCGCCAGCCTGGAACATCGGCGATGGTGTCACCGCGAAATGCCGTATTCGAGACTGTTATGGAGGCGACGCGCTCGGGACGGTGGATCGCGGCTAATAGCGCCGCGGTTCCGCCGAACGATTCCCCGACGAGGTGAACGGGGGCCGGACCTGCGATTTCTACGATCTCCATCAAGTCGGAAAGTGCGCCTTCGAGCGTCCAGGCATGATCTTCCGGTGGGACCGATGACTGGCCGTAGCCCCGCGTATCGAAACGGATAACCTGATGGTTGGTCACAACGGCGGGGAGCCAGTCGGACCAGACGTGTCTATCCGTGCCGATGCCGTGATGAAAGATCACCGTTTTGCGATTCCGCGACCATGGTGCGACGATATCGATCGTCTCATAAGCGAGGCCGGATTTCGTGCGCGCTTGGTCTTGCATGGGACTCTCGAATTTCGGTGATGCTTCTAGGGGTAGAATTTGGGCCGAGCTTGCCATTATCTGTTGCGTCTTGGCGAGGAGGATCGAGCTGTTGGGCGACGCGGTGAAATCAATTCCTTCAATCTATCAGCACTCGGTGAGTGGCCCTGGAATTGCGGTCGGTTCAAAAGCTCGTTTCGGATCGGGCGCTTGCTCTCGCGTGAATCTTTGTCTAGCAAGTCTCATGACCAGTCGAACGACCCGAGGAGCGTGCTGTGGCGCGTGAGCTTTGGGCGAGTTAGGGAGGAGCGACCACGTGCAGCATAGTCCCGCCGGGGGCTTGGCAACTGCCGGGCGCACAGATGTGCAAGCAACCGTTCCATCGAGCGCGCCTGTGCTCGAGATCGATGATCTTCACGTTCACTTTGTGACATCGCATGGTACCGTTCGTGCTGTAGAGGGACTGACGTACTCCGTCTATCCGGGCGAGATGGTGGCGATTGTCGGCGAGTCGGGTTCCGGAAAGTCGGTCTCGGCGCTTGCGATCATGCGGCTCCTGCCGCCTCAGTCTTCCAGGATCGTCAACGGTTCCATCCGCTTCGAAGGTCGCTCACTGCTTGATCTCGACGACGAGTCCATGCGCCAGGTGCGCGGGCGCTCGATCTCGATGATCTTCCAGGAGCCGATGACCTCGCTCAATCCGGTGCTTTCCATAGGGCTGCAGATCAAGGAACCCCTGCTCATTCACCTGGGCATGACAGAGGCCGAGGCGGATGAGCGCGCGATCGAATTGCTGACATTGGTTGGAATCACCGACCCTGCAAGCCGGCTCGATCAATACCCGCACCAGCTTTCCGGCGGCATGCGGCAGCGCGTGATGATCGCTATCGGCCTTGCCTGCAATCCGACGCTCCTGATCGCGGATGAGCCGACGACCGCGCTGGATGTGACGATCCAGGCGCAAATCCTGGAACTCATGAAGGATCTGTCGCGGCGGCTTGGTATCGCCGTGATCATCATCACGCATAATCTAGGAATCGTCGCGCGTTACGCCGATCGTGTGAACGTCATGTATGCGGCCCGGTTGGTCGAGAGCGGTACGGCGGAGCGCGTCTTCGGCCGGCCGCTGCATCCCTACGCACGGGGGTTGCTGTCGGCCGTTCCTCGGCTCGATCGAGGCCGGTCGAGCAAGTTGGCGACGATCGAAGGATCACCCCCGAACCTGCTCAATCCGCCGGAGGGCTGCCGGTTTCGGCCGCGTTGCCGTTACGCGATCGACAAATGTATGCAAGTCCCGCCGTTTATCGAGGCAGAGACGGCGCATTTTGCAGCCTGTCATCGCGTTGAGGAGATTGAGACGCTCGAGCGCAATCATGCCGATGCGGTCCAAGGCGACGTTGCGTCAGTCGCCCCCGATGCGCCGGATATGCTCGCCATCAAAGGCGCCAGCAAGTTTTTCCCAGTCGGCGGCGGTTTTCTGAGGGGAGAAGCGAAGCTCGTTCGTGCCGTCAACAACGTAACCCTGTCGGTAAAGAAAGGCGAGACATTGGGGCTCGTCGGCGAATCCGGCTGCGGCAAGTCAACGCTCGGGCGGCTGGTGCTTCGTCTCGAAGAGCCGACGGGCGGCGAGATTCAATTCGACGGCATCAATATCGCGGATTTGAAGCGGCGCGAGATGATTGCGATCCGCAAGAAGATGCAGGTCATCTTTCAGGATCCCTACTCTTCTCTCAATCCGCGCATGACCGTCGGCCAGATCATCGGCGAACCGATGTACGTTCATGGGATTCTGCCGAAGGATAAAATCGACGATCGCGTAGCCGAGCTGCTGCAACTCGTCGGCCTCTTTCCTTACATGGCGCTGCGATACCCGCATGAGCTCTCGGGCGGACAGAGACAGCGCGTCGGAATCGCGCGCGCCCTCGCGGTGAACCCTGAGGTCATCGTTTGCGATGAGGCCGTGTCCGCGCTCGACGTGTCGATCCAGGGGCAGGTCATCAACTTGCTCGAGGATCTGCAACAGAAGCTCGGGCTGACGTACCTGTTTATCGCTCACGATCTGGCAGTGGTCAGACACATCTCGACGCGCGTCGCGGTTATGTATCTGGGGCGCATCGTGGAGCTTGCCGACTCGGCCGAGCTGTTCGCCAATCCGAAGCACCCCTACACGCAGGCGCTGCTTGCGGCTGCGCCGATTCCGGATCCCGTCATCGAGCGCGCGCGTCCGCGGAAGATCATCACCGGTGAGCTGCCAAGCCCCGTCAATCCGCCGTCCGGTTGCGTTTTCCATCCACGCTGCCCTCTGGCAACCGAAGATTGCAAGAAGGCGGTGCCAGAGCAGCGTGAGCTTGCTTCCGGCCACATGGTGGCGTGTATTCATGCCTAAGGCGCCCCGTGAGAGGCTCCTAATCAAATCGACATGGAGGAAAAATGTTCAGAAGACAGGCCTTTATGGCTGTGAGTGCGCTCGCGGCACTCGCATTAGCACAACCAGCGTCAGCGCAGACGCCTAAGCGGGGCGGTATCCTCCAATTCGCTATCGTTGCGGAGCCACCGACGACGGATTGCCACGAAACGGGCACCTTCGCGATGGTGCACCCGGTGGCGCCGCAATATTCGACGCTTCTCAAGTTCGTCGGACCGCATGACAAGCAACAAATCGTCGGCGACCTGGCTGAAAGCTGGGAGGTGGCGAAGGATGGCATGACGTACACCTTCAAATTGAGGAAGGGCGTCAAGTTTCACGACGGTTCCGATTTCTCGTCGGCCGACATCAAGGCGACGTACGAGCGCATTATCAATCCGCCACAAGGCGTTATTTCTTATCGCAAAGCTGTGCATCAGGATATCGGCGAGATCCTGACGCCCGATGCGGAAACCGTCATCTTCAAAATGAAGAAGGTGAACGCGTCGATGCTCCTGCATTTCGCATCGCCGTTCAACTGCGTCTACAGCGCGAAGGAATTGGCAAAGGATCCGGCCTATCCGTCCAAGAAAGTGATGGGAACTGGCGCCTTCCAATTCGTTGAATACGTGAAGGGCTCGCACTGGGTCGCAAAGCGCTTCGACCAGTATTTCCTCAAGGATCGCCCATATCTCGATGGCTACAAGGCGTTCTTCGTGAAAGGCCCGGCCGTTGTCGCTGGCATGCGCGGAGGTCAGTTCGACGCTGAATTCCGTGGGCGCACACCCGCCGAGCGCGATCAGCTTGTCGCGGCGCTGGGCGATAAAGTGACGGTTCAGGAAGGACCTTGGACGACCAATATCCTCCTCACGATCAACGTGGCGCACAAACCGTTCGATGACGTTCGCGTCCGGCAGGCCTTGACGCTCGCGATTGACCGGTGGGGCGGCTCGGAGAGCCTCGGCAAGGTCACGCTCATCAAGGGTGTTGGCGGTGCATTCCGACCTGGATCACCGTTTGCGCTGCCGGTTTCGGAGCTCGAGAAGATTCCCGGCTTCTGGCGTGATGCCGAGAAGTCCCGAGCCGAAGCGCGCCGGTTGCTCAAGGAAGCCGGAGTTTCCAACCTCAAGGTTAAGCTTCTGAACCGCACGGTCGCGCAGCCGTTTACGCCGGCCGGTATCTACGCGATCGACCAGTGGCGTCGGATTGGCGTCGAGACCGAACACGTTCAGCTCGAGACCAAGCTCTGGTACGACGGCATGGCCAACGGCACTTTCGATGTGGCGGTGCAGAATATTTCTGACTTTGCCGACGATCCGAACGCGCAGTTCAATACGCTGCTCTCGACGCATGCCTCGTCGATCGCTTACTCGCGACACGGCGACACGAAGATCGACCAAATGTACGAGCTCCAGTCCGGTACTATCGACCCGGTTGAGCGGCTGAAGATCGTCCACGACCTCGAGCGCTATACTCTCACGCAGGCTTATAATGTGCCTCTACTCTGGTACCAGCGGATCGTCGTCAACAAGGCGAAAGTGAAGGGTTGGGAACTGCCGCCTTCGCACTTCGGCGGCCAGACCCTGGTAGACGTCTGGCTCGACGAGTAATATGCGGAATTGAAGGGCGCGCACTGGGGAGTGGCGCGCCCTTTGACTCGTTCACTAAGTGGAAAAGGGAGTGAATATGTTTCGCTTGAGCCTCGTGGTGGGCATCGGTGCGTTGGTTCTCGCGGGGGCCAACCCTGCATTATCCCAGACCCCCAAAAAGGGGGGCATTCTCAGCTTTGCCGTGGTGGCTGAGCCCCCGACCATTGACTGCCATGCCGTCACGACGTTTGCGTTCGCGCATCCTGGTCGGCCGCATTACTCGACGCTTCTCAAATGGGAAGGGGACGTCAAGGAGCAGAAGATCGGAGGCGATCTTGCCCAGTCATGGGACGTGTCGAAGGACGGTCTCACGTACACGTTCAAGCTTTTCCCCAACGTGAAGTTCCACGACGGCGCTCCGATGACGTCGGAAGACGTCAAGGCGAGCTATGACCGCATCATCAATCCGCCAGCGGGTGTCATTTCGGCGCGGCGTTCTCTCTTCCAGTCTATTAAAGAGATTGAGACGCCCGACCCGACGACGGTGATCTTCAAGCTCAAGTCGCCGAATGCCTCGATGCTGATTAACTTCGCATCGCCATGGAATTGCATTTATCGCGCCGCGAAGCTGAAGGAAGATCCGAATTTCCCGGAGAAGACCATTCTCGGAACGGGTGCTTTCAAGTTTGTCGAATATGTCAAAGGCTCGCATTGGACCGGTGAGCGTTTCGACGGTTATTTCCGCGAGAACCGGCCGTATCTCGATGGCTACAAAGCCTACTTCGTGAAATCGAATGCGGTTGTTCCCGGAATGATCGGTGGGCAGTTCGACGCCGAGTTTCGAGGTCGCACGCCGAAAGAGCGAGATCAGCTTGTTGCCGGTATGAAGGGCAATGCTCTCGTGACCGATGGGCCGTGGGTCACCACTCTGCTCGTCACCTTCAATGTCAAGAAGAAGCCTTTCGACGACGTTCGCGTTCGCCGTGCCCTGACGATGGCGATTGATCGTCACGCAGGAGGCGAAGCTCTCTCGAAGATTTCGGTGCTGAAGTACGTGGGTGGCCTGCTACGACCGGGCTACGAGCTTGCCCGAACCGAGCAAGAGCTCGAAGCATTCCCGGGATTCTCGAAGGACATCGAAAAGTCTCGCGCGGAGGCGAAGCGGTTGCTTGCCGAGGCGGGGGTGCCCAATCTCAAGCTGAAGCTCGTCAATCGCAACATCGCCGAGCCTTATACGCCTGGCGGCATCTACGTGATCGATCAGTGGCGGCGGATTGGCGTCGAGGCTGAGCACACGCAACTCGAGACGAAGCTCTTCTTCGACGCCATGGGCGCCGGTAATTTCGATGCGCTCATCGAGTTCATCTCGGACTTCGCCGACGATCCTTCCGCACAGTTCGACAAGTTCCTGACAAAGGAAAAGTCGTCTCAGTCAGCGTCGGGACATGAGGACAAGGAGATGGATCGTTTGTTCGATCTCCAGGCCTCGGCCGTCGATCCGGCAGAGCGGAAGAAGTACGTGAGAGCGTTCGAAGAGCGCGCCCTCAACCAAGTTTACTCGACTCCGCTTCTGTGGTGGCAGCGCATCGTCGTGCGCAACAAGAAAATCCATGACTGGGACCACCAGAACAATCACTTCACGGCGACGGATCTCGTCAACGTGTGGCTCGACCAGTAGCTTGACCGGGGGGAAGCCGGTTGGCTTCCCCCTCCTCATCTCGGATACGAAGCGCAATGATCGGCTATATCATCAGGCGGCTTTTAATGGTGATTCCGACGCTCGTGGGCGTCGCGGTTGCCGTGTTTTTCCTCATCCGCGTGATGCCCGGCGATCCGGTTGTCGTAAAGTTGAGAGCGGACGGTGCAGCGGTCACCGAGGAGACGATCGAAGCGGAGCGCAAGCGCCTGGGCCTGGACAAGCCGCTGGCGGTACAATTCAAGGATTACATGATCGGGCTCACGAGGCTCGATCTCGGGAAATCGCTCTGGACTGGCCAGTCGGTCGCCGGAGAGATTGCGATACGCTTTCCGGTTTCCCTGCAAGTCGCCATCATGGCTACCTTGATCGCGGTTCTCATCGCTGTGCCGCTCGGAACATTATGCGCGGTCCATCAGGATAGTTTGCTGGACAATGTGATACGCGTGCTGGCGGTTTCGGGGCTGGCTATTCCCGGATTCTGGCTTGGCATGCTGATTATTCTGGGGCTGCTTTATTTCTTCAATTGGCTGCCGCAGATTGGATATGTCTCGATCTTCGAGGATCCTGTTACGAATCTGGTGGCTCTTTTCTGGCCAGCGCTTTCGGTCGGCTATCGATACGCGGCGGTTGTCACGCGCATGATGCGCTCTGCCCTGCTCGAGGTCATGCGTGAGGATTACATACGAACCGCGCGGGCCAAGGGCGTTTACGAACGGCTTGTGACGCGCCGGCATGGACTGCGCAATGCCATGCTGCCGGTGGTGACCGTCGTTGGCCTCGAGTTCGCGTTCCTGATCGGTGGTCTCGTGGTTACGGAGCAGGTGTTTAACCTGAATGGTATCGGGAAACTGTTTGTCGATGCGACTTCGCGGGGCGATTTCACGCTCATTCAGGGGCTGGTACTGCTTATCGCGACTGTTTTCGTGGTCATCAATCTGCTGGTCGATCTGCTTTATGCGGCACTCGACCCACGCATCCGTCTGACGTAAAGGATGGCCCATCATGGCTGAAACGACTGCGACAGACGCCTTTACAGAAAGGCTCCCGAAGCGCACGAATCCGGTCGTGCAGTTCATTAAAGCCCAGCCGCTCGGTTTCGTGGGCTTTCTGATCGTGCTGCTTTATTTCGTCCTGGCCGTCGGCGCTGCATGGATTTCGCCCCATCATCCCGAGAGTGTCGACTTTGCGGCGATGCTCGCTCCGCCAGGCCCGGATCATCTCTTCGGCACTGATCAATATGGGCGCGACGTGTTCTCGAGGCTGGTCTACGGCTCACGCACTGCGCTTGCCGTGGGTATCCTTTCCGCCATCTTTGGCTGCACGATTGGAGCCATCCTCGGTGCGACGTCGGGTTACTTCGGTGGCTGGATCGATAATGTCCTGCAGCGCATCGTCGACATCATGCTCTCGTTTCCGATCATCGTGCTCGCCATGGTGGTCGTCGCAGTGCTGGGTCGGAACATGATCGGCGGCGTCGACGCCAATCTGATTGTTGCAATCGCCTTGCCCATGGTGCCGAAGATGGCCCGGATTGCACGCTCCTCAACGTTGTCACTCGCGCAGATGCCGTTCATCGATGCCGCCCGGGCTGGCGGCTATAGCCACGCGCGCATCGTTCTCCGCCACATCCTGCCGAACATCGTGGCGCCTTACCTGATCATGCTCACAGCCTTCATCGCGCAGGCAATTTTGCTCGAGGCGTCACTGTCGTTCCTCGGGCTGGGCGTGACCGAGCCGACGCCTGCGTGGGGCCTGATGCTGTCGGGTTCTTCGGCCGACTTTTATCAGGCTGCGCCATGGATGATCTTGTTCCCCGGCTTGGCCATCACACTCGCGGTGTTTGCCTTCAATCTGCTCGGTGACAGTCTCCGCGATTGGCTCGATCCGAAGATGAAGGTGTAATCATCCGCTGACCGGGACTCGCGTCCTGCTGTCTCCGGACGTTGCGTCGGCATGCTTTTCGTGCTGCCGCTACGTCGGACTTCTGAGCCAACGGACCAGGCGCTGGTATCTGAACCGGCTAACGAGATGCTGCCAGCGGTGGCTCCGATGCGCGCTCGAAGCCGTAACGGATGGATTGTTACCGATGAAGGTCAGATAGTTGAGATCCTTGAACGTCCGGTCGGAAAGACGGTACGCAACGAACGCGGCGAGTAGGCAAGCCACGAAATACCCGACGCCCTGATACTCTTCGCCAAGCTGCAAGGTGACATACGTTGCCGCCGCCATGGCCACCAAGAACAGGATCTGGACGCGCAGATATGTGCGTCGGCGGTCGAAGAACAGCAGCATGGCAGAGCAGGCGATGAAGATGAATTGGAAGACGGAGCCGAGAGCGCCGTAGCGCAGAATGGACACCTGCCGGAACTGCAGGCCCAGCGCCTCGATCAGCACCGGCGCGAGCAGCACGAGCACCGTCGACACTCCGACCTGGGCGATGGTGATGAGGGCAAGGTTCTCGAGCGTGTGCACGTGCATACGCCGCCGGGCTTCCTCGATCTGGCTATAGGTTCCGTGCCCTCCGATCGTCGCGTAATAGCGTTGATAGTGGTCGAAGAAGTGCGTTTCGAGCCGAAGCACGAAGGCGGCCAGAGCCGGGATGATACCGAGTGAAGCAATAAACATCGCGCTGTCGTAGAGCGGTGCATGGCGCAGGCCACTGCTGAGCACTTCGCCCCAATCGGAAAACCAAAGCAGCCATTTGTCGATCCACACCCCCGCCGTTCCAGCGAGCGCGCCAAGGGCAAGTCGCCAATACTCGATGAAGCCTGCTGCAAGTGTGCGCAGACCGTCGAGCGGATCTTCGACGCGGTGAGGGAAGGCAGCGAGGACACGGCTCACCAGTCCGAAAAACGTGACGGCGAGACCGATCAGAAATCCCCAGACCATCGTCATCGGTCCGCCGCCCAGGATCGCGGCCGCAATGGCGGTTGCCATGGAAATGACGAGACCCAGGAGGAACGAGACCGTTACGCCCGTGTAATCGCGCACAGCGCCGCAGAACGCGAGAACCACCCAGATGAGGCCGACGAGCATGGACCCGGACGCCAGCGGCGCCGCCACAGTGGGCGGTGGTCTGAAGCAGGCGATCAGAAGGGTCGTTCCTGCTCCGACCGCGACCAACGCTGTCGCGAGGGCGGCAAGCAAAAGAGGGCGGACCTCAGTTGGCCGCTTCATCCAAAGCGCATCCGCGACGAGACGTGTCGCGACGATTGTTACGGGTGCTGAAAGAACCAGCGAAATCGCGAAGGCGTAGATGATTACGACGCGGAATTCGGCGAGCCGGTTCACGCCCATGAGACGCTCGGTCGTGATGCCGATTGATGCGAGCGCGAGGATCGTGAAAAGCCACGGGCCGGCTGCAATGACGGCGGCGTGTCCGCCTGCGGCGAGCACGGTTGTGAGCGTGTCGCGTTCCGCGAGCTTGCGCAATTCGAAGCCGATGCCCGCCATGCAGATCCCTCTAAGCCGCCGCGTTGCGGCTTCCATTCCGAGACGGCGTCGCGATGTGATGGCGATAGAGTTCGCCATAAGCATCGGCGGCACGCTCCGACGTGTAGTAGCGGCGAACACGCTCTCGAAGCGTTTCCCCATAGCGGCGCCGCAGTGGCACATCGAGCAGCAGCCTCGCCATTGCGTCGGCTACCTCGGCGGGCGCGACAAGGCCCGTGACCAGCCCGCCTGGGCCGAGAGGCGGCGTTTCGTCGGGGCGTCCTTCGAGGATCTCTCGACAAGAGCCGACATTGGTCGCGACAAACGGAATGCGAGCCGCACCGGCTTCGAGAATAACGAGCGGCTGGCTTTCGCTGAGCGACGTCAAAACCACGACGTGAATGCTCGGCAGATGTTCGACGATCTGGACGTTGCCGGTAAACGAGATGGTGTCGTCGAGGCCGAGGCTGGCCACCAGGCCGCGGCATTCCTCGAAATAGGCGACATCTTCGTCAGTCGGCCCAAGGATCAGGGCGGCAAGATCCGGCACGCGGTCGCGCAGGATTGCGACGGCGGTGATGAATGTTTTGACGTCCTTGATGGGAACCACGCGTCCGATCAGTGCCACGGTCGGTCGATCTGTTTCGGGGGCAGGTTGCATCCCCGCAAACCGCTTGAGGTCGATGCCATTTGCGATCACGCGGAGATGGTCGGGCTCGGCGCCGAGCAGACGCTGTGCACGTTGGTTGTCCTCGTAGAGTGTGATGATCTCAGTGCAGCATTCGTAGCATGTGCGCGCATAAGCTTCGAAAGCACGCACCCACATATCGCGAAGGTCGTAGCGTCGGTCGGTGATGGCGTGGCCCTTGTCGACCGTATCGGCGACCCAGTCTGCCATCAGCAACTCAATGCGCCGCTCATTCGTGTAAATACCGTGCTCCGTCAACAGGGCTGGACGGCCGGTCTCGACGGCGGCACGGGCGGCGAGCACGCCAGCATATCCGGTCGAGATGGTATGATAGACTTTGGCGGGTGGCAGGTCGAACTCGAGCGTCGCGAGAAGGCCGCCAAGCAGCGCACGCCAAGCCCAGAAATAATGCAGGAACGAGCCGTAGGGCATTTCCGCGGCGAAACTGCGTCGTGCGATGTCCCAGGCCAGCGGAGAGTTGAAAAGCACGGGCAGGGACAAGCCTTGGCGTGCGTGCGCGAGAGCGTTATCGACACGCGCCAGCGTCTCGCGCCCGCCAGTTGCCATCAGGTCGCTAAGCGCGCTCGCGAGTTCGTCCATACCCTCGGGGAGGGGCAGGGATTTGACGGGTTCCGCGCCGAAGTCCTGCAAATAGAGGTGATGCAAGGCGGTGACATTAGGCGGGAGCGCGTAGCGCGGTTGCTGCGTGGTCGGCTTTGGCCAGAGCGCCACGATCTGAAAGCTCGTTTCCCCTTGCGTCCTGAGCAGCCAGTCGATCCAGCCGGAGACGCCGCCCGGCACATAAGGGTAACACCCTTCGACGATGAGGCAGACATCGGTCTCGCGCGCCTGGGCCGTCGGTTGGTCGACCATCAGGATGCCTCGCTGGTGTACATCGCCGGCGTCAGTCGTCGAAATCGAGCGTTCGGATGATGCTTGAGCAATCGCGTCACGGTCCGCTGGGCTCTCAACCTGGCAAAGAGGCCACGCTCGATCAGAAGCTGTTCGAGCCGCTCTTGAAGGCGTATGCCGCGTGCCGCATCACTGACCGAGGCGGTGATGAGAGGCCCGCCTGTGAGCGAGCTGATGACTGTCTCGGCGAGGCGCTGGCAAAGCGCTTCCGACGTCTGTCGCTCCGTCGCATCGAGCAGGCCGGAGTCGAGTAATGACACCAGATCATCGAGCAGCGCGAGCGCTTCGAGCGGATCGCTCGGAGCACGACTGGCAGCGTTGATGCAATCGTGAAGTGCCCGGCGCATGCGCAGGCCGATGTGCGATGCAACTGCCGCGGCCTGCACGCGGATAGTCGGCTCGGGGCTCGCGAGAGCGATCTTCAGCGTGGGGAGATAAGCCAAGTCGAAATGACGGGCGATTTGCCCAAGGATCGCTTGCCGCTTCACCAGCGAGCCGGTGATCATTGCGGCCGGAAACGACTCTGGCAGAGGGCCCGTCAGATCGAGCGTGCGTCCGACCTCCACGTTTTCATAGAGCTGTTCCTCCGGCGGAACGGATGTCGAGAGCGCGATCCGCTCGTACCATTGCGCGACGAGTGGACTCGACGAGTCCAGCCTGACAGGACGCCACGACAGCGCGGCCGCGCCGAGAAATCCGAATGGACCGACGACCGCGCCGCCGAAAAGGCCAATGATGAGGAAGGTGACATCCTCACCCTGCTGCTGGGCTCGGGCAATGATGCCCGCCGTTAGCGCGAGTATCCCGATATGCAACGCCGCAATCAGAACAACGGCATTTTCACCGTATCTTAGGATGATCGTGAGCGCTCCCGCCTCTACGCACGCGAGCAGACTGAGAATGCTCCATTGAGGTAGCCGCCTTCTTGCAACATTGGGCGGGCGAGGCAGGTCATCGAGTGAGACCGCCGCGTCGGCGTCATCCAGTCTATCGGGAAATACCATGTACTCAGGCCTTTCTTCCCGATCGATCGCCGACCAGACGATTGATTTGCCGGCGTACGCGTCGCCAACTCGCAAGGCGCGACGTCTCTGCCTGAGCTTCCTCTGCGTGTGGCGTGGCAAGTTTGGGATGGTGCATCCCCGTCTGCACTGAGTTGCCCTGTTGGAGATTGGATGCGGCAAGGCCGATCGCCTTGAGACGATCCGGTATCGAATTGTCGAGGAGGCCTGGGCTGCAAGCCTGGAGCAGTACGGCGCCAATGGTGTCGCCGCGATGGACGATCGGTACGGCGGCGATGCCACGCCCTTCAAGGGCTTGTTCCTCTACCGGCGACAAGACGGAGAGCGAGGCCCGGTCCCGGATGACCGCCTGATAGAAGGCGCTTTCCGCCAGGATCGGTCCGAATTCTGGCACGCTTGCAGTGCCGTGCCGGAAGATGGCGCGGAGCTCGTCACCTTCCCTGGAGAGCACCGCAAGCTGGCAATCACCAAAGGCAAGAGTGACCGCCTCACGCAGAGCCTCCATTGCCTCGGCCGCGGAAGTGGTCTGGGTTCGTCCGAGAGCGCTCAGGAGAGCCAACCCATCCGCTTCGTGGCGTGTTGCGATGAAGCGCTCCAGCCGATCGCACCGCGCGCGAAGATTTTGGGCGTGTTCCGCGAGTGCAGCTCTCTGCTGCGTGAGCAGAGCCACGGATCGTCCCAGGGCCTGCTTTCGCTCGATCTGGCGCAATCGAATCTGTCCCAGGATGACAGCCGTTGCGATCCAAAGCACTGGCTGTAGCCAGATCCGGAGGAGATAGTTGAAATGGTTCTCGCCGATCTCCTGCTCTGGCCATCCGAGTAAATTGGCGAGAATGATGGCCACGCCAGCCGCCAGCAGTCCACTCGCCGAGCCATACTGAAGAGTAAGCAGGAGAACTGGTAGCCAGTAGAAATGCGGTTGCGTCTCGTTCAGCGAGGGAAAGCCAGGGACAAAGTAGTCGAGTAGCCCTGGGCATATGACGAGAACCACGATCTCGAATAGTGCCGCGAGCGGTGGTAGGACGGGGAGCCCGGTGGGCATGTCCACGATTTCGTTACGCGCCTGATCCGTCTCGGTCATTGCGTCTCCGGAATCGCGTTGCAGCCGCGCTCGACTGCCGGGACTGACGTTACCTGCATAACAGACAGCACCTCCTAGACGAGCCCGAGGCGCGGATGCAAGGCCGCGCGGGTAGAGCGATGCGAAGCGATTAGAGTGGCGATGGAAACTTCACGCGGGGCGGCGGCTGCGACTGCGGAACAAAGGGAATTGTAGGAGGACGTCGCCAGCGTGAACGGCGCGGCGGCGATGGGGCACGGTTCTTCCGGAGCAGCTTGCCTTGCGCACGCGATCCCGCGGGTCGTCGCGCGGCTTGGCGTTGCGCTTGGCCGCGTCGGCCGGTGGTTGTCGGCGGTGGCGTTTCGGTCGGTGCAACGCCTTTGGAGGCTGATACTGGTGCAGCAGCGTCAGGTGCCTCGGTTGATGACTCCTCGCTGCGTATTTGGGCGGTGATGTCGCGAAGCGTCTTTTGCGCGGTCTCGCGGCGTCCTGTCGAAGCCATCAGCCGTGCCCAGAGAGCAAGGCGCCAATCGTCCAGCGCCTGAACCTGTATGCGCGACAGAAGCTGGCGGGCGGGCTCGGCCTTGCCGTGCTCAACCGCGACGGCGGCCGACAGCAGGAGGTTTTCGGCGATCGAGCCCGGCGCGATCCGGCGGCACACGGCTGCGAACTCTTCCGGACGATCGATCGCGCTCAGCGCTTCCGCGAGCGAGACGAGATCATCCTGAGACATGCGTTCCAGGCCGTAGGTGTTTGCGGCGCTGTAGGCGAGCAGCGGGTCCTCGGCATCGAGCGCGGCTCGCACGAACCTCTGAACAAGGTCGCCGTCGCGAAGCGTGGCAGATCCGAGCCATGCGGCGAGATAGGCACGCGCTGCGTCGATATCTTCGCGATCGAGCTGCAACTCGGCGACGGCAAGTGAAATGGCGTCACCAGGGCGGCCAACCTCACGCGCCAACTGTATGGCGAGTTCGTCGCGGTCGCTCGCGGCCAAAGTATCGATCATCTGCAGCACAAGGGTATTGCCTTTGCTACCTTTGAACCAGCGCGCTGCGCGACGTTTCGCATCCTTCGCCTCGTCGGCTTCCACAAGTGCCGCAAACAGCATCAGTCGGTCGCTGTCGAGCCGAAGATGGCGCCGATCATCCACCGACTTGAGCAACTGAGCCGCCTCGGTCGTTTTGCCGTCGGCCGCGGTAAGGTGGGCTAGCCGAATGATGTCGTCCGTGCGGCGATAGCCTTTTGCGCGGCAGCGTTCCAACGTGCGCTGTTCGGCGTTGAAATCTCCCATGCTGCGATAGCGCCCGATCAGTTCTTTGCATGTCGGCTGAGAAAAGCGTGCCTCGAGCCGCTTCTCCAAGGCGCCGATGTAGGCGGGCTCGTTCTGGGTGGACCGGTAAAGCTCGGCCAGATGCCGTTGCACATTCGCATCGCGCGGACGGGCCGCGGCGAGCAATTCGAGCATTTGTGTTGCGCGCACGATCTCGCCTTTCTCCTCATAAAGGCCTCGCAACTGAAAGAGCGTGCGCTGCCCGCGATCGCCGGCGGCAAAGCGCTGCTCAAGAAGCTCCAGGGCTTGGCGGTCGTGGCCGTCGCCCTCGAGCATGGCGATGCGTTCGTTCTCGTCCGGCAAGAGCAAGTAGCCAACGAGCATCGCGCCGACGAAGATAAGGACCATCACCAGGAGATGCGGTGAGACACGGGCCGGAGATGGCGTCGCCGTCAAGAGCGCAACCAGATTCCGCGTTGGGACGGTGTGGCGGCTGCTCATGGTCCGAAGCTCATGGCAGCTCTTCCCGCGCCGGCTCGGGGCAGGCAAAGTGAACCTGCAATGGCTCGATCGCCGATGGCTCGATACGAACGCGCAAAAATCCATTCTCGTCTGCCGTGCCGGTTGCCTCCGACAGCACCGAACCGCCCCGGGAGGCAGATATGTGGAAGGCGCGGCGTGGCGTTGTTTGCCACGTCATATCGCCCGGGCCGTACCCTTGCGCCGTTATCTCGAAGTCGCAGCCATTGCGCGTGAGGGCCGAGAGCTGCCAACGGCTATCGACCAGGCTTGCAAGCGGTATCTCCGATTGAAGCCGGTCCGCCTCCGCCTTTACACGACCGCGCAGCGTGACAACCGATCGCGCGTGCGCTGGATCAAGCGCGACGTAGAGCGAGCTCCCGTGATACGTGGACCCCAGTACGCCTTCGGATCGGCTGACATCGAGTGCCAGTTGGTCGGCGTCGTCGAAACGCACTGTCGAGAGGGCGCCTCTGTTGGTGACCGCCCAGGAAAAGAGATCGAGCTGGACGATTTCGACGCCAAAAAAGTCGTCGGCGATGGTCGCATAATCTGAGGCTTTGACCGGGATCACCCGATCGCGGCGTGCGCGCTCGAGCATGTGGCGCACGGAGGCCAGCGCTGCGGCTCGCTCGCCGGAATACATATGATAGTAGAGATTGAACGGCTTCAGCCGACGCGGAAGATCCGTGTTGTCGAGCGTCTTCTCGAGCAGGAAGAAGCCATAGTAGGGCCCTGTCCAGTCGTTCGTATAAGTATTCTCATTGCTGTTGCCGGAGTAGATCTGGCGCTCGGCACCGGCGGGTCGGGAAATCGGCGGGACGTACGTGACGGACGGAAATTCGGGATCGAGCCTCGAGTCACCGCCGTTCATATTGCGTACGCCCATACGCCTCAGCTCGTGAATGGCCGCTGGGAACGGTGTCGTGTCGCCGCTCCACAGATACAGGCGGGCGCGCTTGCCAATGGGCGCTAGCGCTTCGGACGCCTCGATCGCGCCCTTCGTCTCTAGTTCCAGGTCGAATGGCCGCTTCAGATACGTGCGCGGGAGATCGTCAGACCCGGCAATGAACTTGTCGCTGAGGTCGGGTGGCGCCGGCCGGTCTGCGAGAGTGAGGACGCGACGTGTGAACCATTCCCTGTAGGAGAGGCTCGGCAAATGGGCCTCCTCGATGCGTCTCAGTTCCTCCGCGCGGTCGTAATGCTCGAAGAACTGCCAGTCGAACGGATGGGTGTAGCTGTGCGTGGCAACCTCGACCTGTGGCAAGGCATAGAGCCGGCGTGCGACGGCGGCGCTGTCTGGCCGTCCACCGAGTGATGGATCGACGTCGCCCGCGATCAAACCGACGGACACGGGCAGGTCGGGGTAGGGCGCGATGGCCTCGTGCTCGATGACCTCAGCAGAGATATGGCCGAGATCGCGGTGCTCCTCGATCTCGGAGACGTTGTTCCAACCGTCTCCGTCGAT
>JBFWOB010000025.1:0-89651 GCA_050250755.1 Hyphomicrobiaceae bacterium | reverse complement strand
GCGACACGCTCACGATGATCTGGCGTGCGCCAGCGTCTCGATCGACGTTTCCTCCCTTGACCTGGGCCGCCCTACGTTGGGGCGGCTTTTTTCTTGTCCTGACGTTCACGTCAATCCGAGATGGGGATTCGCGGCCTTTTATTTTCCTGCATTTCTGCCATGCAACAGCAGCATGACCATTGATTTATATAGTATTTTTCTACGCGAATCTGCCCTTGCCGCAGCTTTCGGCATTCGCCCCGCTGCACTGCACAATCTTTGCCCTTGAAGAAGGTGCGGGGGACATCTACATACGGGCTGTGGCGCCAATGAGCTTCGGCTCGGCGGTTCCACAGCCCTCCTTTGGGCGTTTCCTCCCTAGACTTGGGCCGTTCGCAAGGACGGCCCCTTTTCTTTTTTTGAGGGGTGCCGCTTTCAAGAAGCTGGGTGTCGCTAATCCCCAAGCCACACAGCCTTGAGCCGTTTACTCCCGATCGCGCCCTCGCATCATTCGGCGGCCGCGCGTCCGCCCCCCATGACAGTCGGGAATTCGTCGACCAGGCGTTCAAAGACGCTCGAAAGTGTTGCGGCAAGCACATCGAAGCCTTTCGAACGTGCGAACGTGCTCTCGTCGAGATAAAGTGCGCGATTGATCTCGATCTGCAGCGCATGGAAGCCGCGACCAGGGCGACCGTAGTGCTCGGTGATGAAGCCGCCCGCGTAAGGCCGATTTACGTGCACCTCGTGCCCTGTGGACGCCAGTGCCTCCTTCAAAAACCGCGTCAGCTTGATGTCGCACGATGCCCCGAAGCGGTCGCCGAGTACGAAATCAGGCCGCGACGAGGTCTGCTGACCGGCAGGCGACGAAGGCATCGAATGGCAATCGATCAGAATTGCGATACCGAAGCGACGACGCGTTTCCTCGAGCAGCCCTCCAAGTGCGGTGTGAAAGGGTTTGTAGAGCCGCTCGATCCGCTCGAGCGCCACGCCCACGGGCAGGCGCCCATGGTAGATATCCTCATTGTCGGACACGATCCGAGCAATCGTTCCCAGCCCGCCCACGACACGCACCGATTGCGTATTTGCAAAGGGCGGGAGCGGCCCCTCGAACAAGTCCGGATCAAGCTCGTATGGCTCGCGATTGACGTCGACGTAGGCGCGCGGGAAGCGTGCGGCGATCATTGGCACGCCAAATGACGCGACGCTCGCCAGCAGCTCATCCACATAGCAATCCTCGGACTTGCGCAACGTGTGGGCGTCAAGCCGCGACTGCTCCAGAAATCGCTCCGTGTAGATGCGACCCGAATGGGGAGATGAAAATACGAACGGGGCCGCTTGCACGCGGGGCGCAACGAGCGTTATCGGCGGATCCAGCTCCGCCGCTATGGATCGTTTTTCCCGCTCGGGCATAGGCGCGTCCTGCACCCCGTTAAATGTTCAACCTTGCCCAGCGCCTGCCGTCGCGGACGCTGAATTCGCGGCCCCCTCATGCCGTGGGGCTGCGAGGTCAGCTTGGCTTGCAATTTGCCAAGGAGCGGCGGCAATGTCCATGCGAGCGTCACGCTCCTCGATGTTTTGAGCGCGCGACATGGCAAGCCGGCCTTAGGTTTGCGAGCGCGCGGTGCATTTCATGGCCTGTTTACCAAATTGGCGTCAGATTTCGGTCGTCTCTTGAGAGTTTGATCATAATTGCGCCCCTCCCTTCGTCCCGTCGCCGAGACCCCACTCATGACCCTCCAGGCTTCTCCCTTGTCGCATCAGCGCATCCTGCTCGCCGAGGACGACGACTCAATGCGCGGTTTCCTGGCGCGGGCGCTCGAACGGGCGGGGTATGAGGTGATCTCGTTCGATAATGGCGCGGATGCGTTCGCACGGCTCAAGGAAGAACCGTTCACCCTCCTCCTCACCGATATCGTCATGCCGCAGATGGACGGCATCGAACTCGCGCGGCGTGCCAGCGATCTGGATCCCGACATCAAGATCATGTTCATCACGGGGTTTGCCGCAGTGACGCTCAACAGCGAGGTGCAGGCCCCGAAGGATGCGCGGGTCCTCTCAAAGCCCTTCCACCTCAGGGACCTCGTGAACGAGATCGACAAGCTCCTGGCCGCCTAACGGACATATCGGCGAAGTCGCTCCGAAGCTCCTTGCGCACTCCCGAGGATGCCGATATACGAACGCTCTCCGAATTGACCCACCGGACACACGGGCGCTTAGCTCAGCGGTAGAGCACTACCTTGACATGGTAGGGGTCAGAGGTTCGATCCCTCTAGCGCCCACCATTAGGCTCCGCTACAATCTAAGGGTGTTTTCGGTCAACCGGAGCGCCCGATCGCGCGGCCCGTTTGGAGCGGCAGGTCTTACACGGATGGCGACATACGATCGAATATCGAAGCTTGTGATGTTGCATATCCAAAATGGAAACATAGCATAACTTGTCGACGGGCCTGTTTTATCTGCCTCACTTTCTTTCGTGCCTTATCTCTCTTCGGCACTTATCTGAATAGCCTCGAAAATCTAGTCGTATTTCTGCACTGCAGTCCGAGACCGACTTGGGCTCCATCCAAATCAGTCTCGGGTCTATTTCTATTGTTCGACCTTGGCGCTTCACTCGATCTTTATTTTATTTCTTTCAATAACCGCCTTATTGCGCGCGATATCATCGATCAAAAACTGGCGCATATCGTTCACAGACTGCTTCGGAACAATGACATTGACAGCAATCATCTTCGTTTTCATATCGTCCGTATTCGCGATCTCTTCCATTTTATCATGAAGCTTTTGGCGGATTTCTTGTGGCGTTCCCGCCGGCGCCCAAAGAGAGAACCAAACCGGTACCTCCGCGTCGGCGATGCCGAGATCGGTTGTCGACGGCACGTCTGGAAATTCCGGATGGCGGAGGGGGCTGTTGACGTTGAGTAGGATCAGCTTACCGGCCTTGACATGAGACAGCGTAATGGGCTCGTTCATCATATGCACCGTGCCGGGGAGATGATCGTTCAGCGTGTCAGCGCCTCCACGATAGGGAACGTGCATGATGTCGATACCGAACTTGTTCTTCAACGCCTCGATCCGGAGGTGGTTTGCCATTCCAACGCCCGATGACCCGTAGACGAGCTTTCCAGGGTTCTTTTTGGCGTACTCGATCATCTCCTGGAACGTCTTGATTCCAAGTGATGGATGCACCGTAAACCCAACGACGGCATCTCCGGTGCGCGCAACGGGTTCGAGATCTTTCACCGGATCAAAATTCACCTTCCGAAGCTGCGGCACGACAGCGATCGACGCGTTCGGTGTGTAGAGAAATGTCAGGCCATCCGGTGCCGACTTTACGACAGACTCGATACCAATCGAACCTGATGCTCCGCCGCCCCGGTTTTCGACGACGAACTGCTGCCTGAGGGCCTGAGAGAGCTTGTCAGCCCAGACACGGGCCGTCTGATCCGTCGCGCCTCCGGCAGCAAACGGAACGATAATTTTTACGGTCTTGGCAGGCCAGGAGTCGGAAGCCTGACTAAGAGCCGTCGTTGCGGGAGTGGCGATTGCAAGCGGGATTGTAGCCAAAGCGAGAAACAAGCTAAAACGCATACTGTTTCCTCCAGTACGCCGGAGCCTATTTGGGCGCCACTCCAGCTTTTTCAAATATAAATCAGCGCGCCACTGACCTCGGAATAATTGCTGTATGACATCAGTTACGGCGACAACGCGCAAGCCTGGAGCGTTTTCTCACGAATATATCCACGCGCAGCATTATGCGTGGTGCGAGCAATTCGGTTCACACCGGTCGATGGCCGCGGCGCCTTATATGGCGCACCATCGGATTGAGACGCGAAGGTTCGGCCCGGCACTTCGATTGTGATCCAATACTATCATCACAACTTCGTGCGCAGAAAACGCTGCATCCGCTTTCCTGTATTCTTACGGAGCAGTCACGAGGCGCTTCACTCCATGTTTTTCGTTATAAATCTCAATCCATTAAATCGTTCCGAGAGAACGGCCCGAATATCCCAAATACCTTCGATCAGCATACGACATGTAACACAACCGCCACGTGCAGCGCTGACCCGAATCAGCTAGCTCCGGTCTTCAGTTGTTCGAAGATCAGACGGGGGAAATACCATGAGACTGCGCTCACTTGCCTTCAGCGTCGCGACGTCACTCGTGATCGCCACGACAGCGGCTCAGGCGGCGGATCTGTACGGAAGTGTGAAGGATGAGCCGCGTGAGGTAGAGTACCGGGGCTTCTCCTGGACTGGCGTCTATGGCGGTATCCATGCGGGCGGTGCCTGGGGCGACGCCACCTTGACCGAGAACCTTCCCAACCTCCTCGGGATTCTGCCGCCGTCGATTTCTTCGGGGCACGACATGGATGGCGGAATTGCCGGCGTCCATCTCGGCGCTAACAAGCAATTCGGAAATATCGTCCTTGGCGCCGAACTCAGGCTCAGCGGCAGCGATATCAGTGGGAGCAACGCCGATTGCTTCGGCATAACGACCCTCGCGGGCGGCCTGGCTACTGCCGACTGCAACTCGTCCGTAAATTGGGTTGGTTCCGCAATGGCCAAGGTCGGCTACGCCTGGGATCGCTGGATGCTCTACGGTAACATCGGCTGGGCAGTGGCGGGCGTGGATCATCGCGCGACGCTTTCAGTTGACCCGCAGATTCTGCCGATCTCCCTGTCATCTGCCACCAACGAGACGGCTGACGGTCTATCGTACGGTGTCGGCTTCGAGTTTGCTGCCACCGAGAATATCATCTTCGGCCTCGAATATACGCGGACGGAATTGCAGGCCGATGGCAGTGGCCTCCTGCTCGGCGGCGTGCTGACCACGGGCAGCCGCGATATCGATCTCGATGAGGTGAAGGCCCGGCTGAGCTACAAGTTTGGTGGTTAATAGGACAGCTAAACGACGAAACTAACCTCTCCATTCTACTTGCGCCCCGATGGAAACATCGGGGCGTTTTTTGTATTGGACGCCGCGCGGCCCGGCCCTCCATCGCGCCCTTGGGGGAACGCGCTAGCCGGCACTTTCGCGGCGCCCGGCGCCAAAAGCCGGTCCCCTCATACCTCCGCGCTCCGCTGCCCTGCCATCATTGCATGGGACTGCCCCTTGTTGATCACGCGCCCTTGGGGCAGAACAAGAGTGTCATCTCGCCCGGAACACGCCCATCATGACCCCACTCCTCGACGGCATCAGGATCATCGACATCACGACCATCCTGCTCGGCCCATTCGCCACGCAGATCCTGGGCGACATGGGCGCCGACGTCATCAAAATCGAGGCGCCGGACGGCGATCAGAACCGTTGGACGCCGCCGCACGTCGAACACGGCGTCGGCGCCGGCTTCGCCAACAATAACCGCAACAAGCGATCGCTCGCGCTCGACCTGAAGTCGGAAGGCGGCAAGGACGTTCTGCGGCGCCTGATCGGCACGGCCGACACACTCGTTCACAACATGCGGCAGGAAGCGCTCGACCGGCTAGGCTTTGGCTGGGAAGCCTGCCGAGCAATCAATCCTCGATTGGTCTACTGTGCGGCGCTTGGCTACGGTAGTGACGGACCCTACTCCGGAAAGCCCGCCTACGATGACATCATCCAGGCCGCGGGAGGGATCGCAGGCCTGACATGGGCGCGCGACGGCGCACCGGCGTATCATCCCACCGTAACGGCGGATAAAGTCGGTGCGTTGCACGTCGTCTACGCAGTACTCGCCGCGCTCCTTCATCGCGAGCGCACCGGAGGCGCGAGTGGGCAACTCGTCGAGATGCCAATGCTGGAGGCTACGGCCGCGTTCAGCCTCAACGAGAACCTGATGCAGGCCACCTACGAGAAGGACGGCGCGCTCGGTTACCATCGGACCATGTCTCGCAACCGAATGCCGTATCCGACCAAGGACGGCTATATCGCGTTGCTCCCCTACACGACGATGCAGTGGAAGCGCGTGCTCGATGCACTAGGAAGAGAGGACATCACGTCCACCGCCTGGTTCAATAACAATGGCGAGCGCTCGAAGCGTTCCGACGAGCTGTACCAGATCCTCGCGGGGTCGCTGGGGCATCGCACATCGGCGGACTGGCTGGCATTTTTCGAGAAGCTCGACGTTCCATGCGGGCCGGTGCACTCGCTACGCTCGCTGCTGGACGATCCGCATCTCAATGCCGTGCGCTTCTTCGAGCCACGATTTGACGAGCAGGCGCCCTATCAGCGCAGCCTCCGACAGCCGGTGATCTGGCGAGGCGTCGAAGAAAAGCCCGATCGACGTCCCCCTCGGCTTGGAGCTGACGCCGCTCGCATTCTAGCGGAACTCGGCTTCGACGAGGCAGCCACGAACGAGATGATTGCGTCGGGCGTTGTCATTGCACCGGGCGACGGAGCCCATTGAACCAACGCCATAGGGTTTTCTGCGCGAGAAGATCGCGTTAAACTAGGCTGTTACGCTGGTTGCCTCTGCTTATTGTTTAACACGCTCATGAATGAGCCTCGTCAGCATCGGCGATCCGGCGCCCCACCGTCGCATTCTGGTCATGCCCAGCGGCACATTAGGCAAAAGCGAAGACAATTCTGGCCAACAAGATCTCCGGACGGACATGCGAGGCCTTAAACCAACACGCCGGGCCGTTTTGCTCGCATTCGCTGTTGCGGGCGGATTTGCGGTTGGCCTGGGACGCGACGAGGCCGGTGCGCAACGCAAGGGACACAAGGGCCGCCGACGCTCGAGGCGGCCGCCGACGAGCGCCGAATTGGGCGTCTGGCTCGTTCTGACAAGCGATGAGCGCGTTATCGTGCGTGTCGCCCGCGCGGAGATGGGACAAGGAACCGCGACGGGTCTTGCGCAGCTTGCTGCCGAAGAGCTCGATTGCGACTGGTCCCAGGTACGGACCGAATTCGTCGAACCCGGTGAAAGTTTACGGCGCAATCGAATCTGGGGCGACTTCGCCACGAGCAACAGCCGAAGCATTCGAACCATGCATTCGGTTATGCGCGAGGCCGGTGCTGCCGCGCGTTCGATGCTGATCGATGCGGCTGCAGCCTCCTGGGACGTCGATCGCGCGGAGCTCGAAACGGAAAATGGCAAGGTCTTGCATCGTGTGAGCGGTCGTTCCTTGACCTATGGCCACCTCGCGGAGGCTGCAGCCAAGCTTCCGTCTCCGGCTCGGTCTGCGATCCAACTCAAGCCCATATCAGCGTGGAAGATTGCCGGGAAATCCCTCGCCTCACTCGCCGGCCGCGAGAAAGTCACTGGGCGCGCTGTCTTCGGCACCGACGTGCAACTGCCTGGATTGCTCAATGCAGCAATCACGGCCGCGCCGATCGCGGGTGGGACGGTCAGCGGCTTCGATGCGTCGGTCGCGCAGACAATGCCGGGCGTACGACACGTCATGCTGGTGGGGGTCGACGCCGTGGCTGTCGTCGCCGAGAGCTGGTGGCAAGCCAAAGCTGCGCTCGAAAGAGTCACTATATCGTGGGCCGCCGCACTCGATATCGGGATCAATGATCTCAGCATCGCGACATACTTGCGGACCGGCCTCGAAGCCAAGGACGCGTTTGTCGGGCGCACCCACGGTGATGCCCTCGAAGCGCTGCGGCAGGCATCACAAACGGTCGAGGCCGTCTACGCGACGCCTTTTCTCCATCACGCTACGCTCGAGCCGATGAACGCGACGGCGCTCTGGCAGCGTGATCGAGTCGAAGTCTGGGCGCCGACGCAAAATGCCGATGCGGCGCTCAGGACTGCGGCTGACGCGGCTGGCCTTCCGGTGGAACAGTGCGAAGTCCATCGCACCGCGATAGGCGGCTCGTTCGGCCGGCGGCTGAAGCAGGACGCCATACGTCAGGCTGTCCAGATCGCCCGTCAGATACCCGGGACGCCAATCAAGCTCATCTGGTCGCGAGAGGAGGACACGCGCCACGGCCACTATCGGCCAGTGACGATGGCCAGACTGCGAGCGGGGCTCGACGATAAGGGCGATCCATCAGGCCTCATCATGCGCATCTCGGGCCAGTCGATCCTGATCTCCAATCTGCCGCTCGCCGCCAGCATCCAGACCGGTCGCGATCCGCGCATGTTCCAGGGCCTTCACGCGCAGCCGGGCGAGTCGCAGATGGCGTACTCGATCCCGAACCTCTACATCGATCACGCGATGCGCAATACGCATTTGCCAGTCGGCAGCTGGCGCGGCGTGCATACTACGCAGAACGGCGTCTATCTCGAATGCTTCATCGACGAGATGGCCCATGCCGCCAAACGCGACCCCTTCGACTTCCGTTCGAGCTTGATGCGGGGCCATCCGAAACACCTCGCAGCGTTGGTCGCTGCTGCCACACGCGCCGGATGGGGCTCGCCGCTGCCGCCCGGCGTGCATCGCGGCCTCGCTCAGATGATGGCCTTTGGCAGTTATACCGCCGGGGTCGCGGAGGTTCGGGTCACGCCAGACGGGGCAGTCCGCGTGCTTCGCGTCGTGGTCGCCGTCGATTGCGGGGTAACCGTCAATCCTCGTCTCGTCGAGGCGCAAATCGAGGGCGCCGTGATCATGGCAACCAGCGCGACGCTCGGCGAGAAGATCACGATCCGCGACGGCCAGGTCGTCGAGCGCGACTTCGACACGTATCCCGTTCTGCGCATGGCAGAGGCCCCGGTAGTCGAGACCGTTCTGGTCCCGTCGGGCGATTTCATGGGCGGCGTCAGCGAAGCCGGAATGGCCGTGGTCTCACCTGCCATTCTCAATGCAGTCTTCGCGGCAACCGGAAAGCGCATACGCACATTGCCGCTGAGATTGGCGCAACTCAAATAGTGCCGCGCTATTTGCCGGTTTTCTTCCTCGGCAGGCCTTTGCGCTTGGTCTTGGCGAAATCCTCGAGCTGGTTCTCGCTCATGGATTCGTACATTTCGCGCGACGCACCCTTGAGGCTGCTTTTCTTCTGGTCGCCGCGTTTGGCTGCGAGCGCAGCGCCGGCAGCTTTCTGTTGCGCTTTCGATTTTGCGGGCATTTCGTCAACCTCATCGATCGAAGCTTCCACCCGGCTCCGCGCCGCCCAAAGAGAGTGACGCAAGCGCCGTTGTCAGGAAGCTTCAACCGGCGAGATCACGGACCGTTCCGCGCGAACGACAAATAGCGGATCTGACTCTGCACCCGCACGACGCCGGGAACAGCAGCCGTGGTTCGCACGAGATCGGCAATCACGCGATCGTCACTGACGGCGCCAATCAGCGAAACTTCCGCGTCACCCACCTCAACCTCTATGCCCATGGCGTGCAGACTGGTGTCGAACCGATCGCGGAGCGCGGATCGCACACGTGCCTCGATCAAGCGATCCATGAGCCGCGCCCGCGATTGCGCGGTCTTCTGGAACGGCGCGCTTTCGACGAGACGAATGATTTGCTCGACACATTCGGCTGGAGGCACATGCGCCGTATTGAGAGCCGCGGCATAGAGCGTTGCATCGGTCCAGTCGGCTCCGAACAGGCGTTGCATGGTGCCGTTATGTGCCGCATCGCTGCGCTCGATCTCGCGACGCGCGGCTATCTCATCGTCCGTGCCGAGGCGACGCATCATTTCGCGGGTCCGGAACTCCATTGGCGCGCAAATGCGGACGCAGACCACGTGAGGCACGTCGCGCAGCAGATAGGTTGCGCCCCAGCCACGGATCAGAACATTGTCGCGAGCCGCCAGCTCGAAAATTTCCTGCGCGGTAAAGTGAGACAGACGCTTGCGATCCATGCGCCATTGGTCGATCAGCGACGCAGCCCCGCCGAGGAAGCGGCGAACCTCGCTTTCGCCCAAACCGGACCGTGTGGCGATATCGTTCTCCACCAACTCATGGTGTACGATCTCCAGGCCCAACCTCTCAGCAAGACCCTGAGCTACGTCCTTGCCCAGGGTCCCCATCTCGCGAGTCATTGCAATGACGGCCATCGAGCCACCTTTTCACGCTAGACTGAGAACACTGGCATTCCATGCGAGCATACTTAACTTATCGTTTCAGCTATGGGACTTTCGCAATTTTTCGAGGCTATTGCGTGCCAGATACCAGATGCCCCGCCGTGCGTTTTGCAGCAGGCGGGGCTGCCTGGAAAAGGCTATTCCTTTTCGTGCCCGCATAGCTGCGAGCGGATGCCGACAACCACATGGTGGCCAGATGCAAAAGATGGTTGTTGCGTTAGGTTGATATCACTCCGCATTTTGCAAAGCGTCATCAGAGCCTTTGCCCCGCCCGAAGTGCGGGGCGGATACTGCCCGGTGGCGTCATACTCCTTCCCCTTTTCTTTTCGGCTACCAGAAACGACGGCGATCCGCGGAACAGCGCCCAGCCTGCTGATGCGCGTCGAAAGCGACCTTGCCCCTAGGCTCCGGTAGCTCCCTCCCACTTCCTTTCGCCGCTCGATCGTGGCGAAACCGAAAAATGGGAGACGCGAACTCCAACCGTCGGCATTAATTACCACCCAATTGCGACATACTGTCAAGTCGCGTTGCAAAAATTCTCTTTCGGACACCCGAATATCGGCACGCAAATATTTTGCGCCGCAAAATTTCTTCTGCGGCGCAAAATAAAATGTAATCCTTATTGCGTGGCAAAGGTCAGGCTGTGCCGTGTCCCGATAATTTCACAGCGGCCTGGGCCGCCGCGAGTCGTGCGACGGGCACACGGAACGGCGAGCAGGACACATAGTCGAGACCTGCCTCATGGCAGAACATGACGGAGGCTGGATCGCCACCGTGCTCGCCGCAAATGCCGACTTTGAGGCCGGCGCGCGCAGCACGACCTCGCTCCGTGCCAATGCGTACCAATTCGCCGACGCCCTCCTGGTCTATCGATACGAACGGATCGACCTCGAATACGCGCGATTTCGTATAATCAGCGAGGATTGGCGCCGCATCATCGCGCGATAGGCCCAGGCAGGTCTGCGTGAGGTCGTTAGTACCGAACGAGAAAAACTCTGCTCCCTTCTCTCCCTTCGCAATCTCATCGGCCCTGAGCGCGGCGCGCGGCAACTCGATCATTGTGCCGATCTGATAGTCGAGCTTGCCCCCTGTTTCCGCCTCGACCGCTGTTGCGGTTTTGCGGATCACCTCCGCCAGGATATCGAACTCCCGGCGCCAGGCGACGAGCGGGATCATCACCTCGGGTATGACCGGCTGGCCCGTTCGCTTCGCTGCCTCGATAGCTGCCTCGAATATCGCACGCGCCTGCATCTCCGTGATTTCCGGAAAGCGCACGGCGAGACGGCACCCGCGGAAGCCGAGCATCGGATTGAATTCGTGCAGCTCCGAAATCCGCGCCTTCAACTTCTCGACGGGAACGCCAAGCTCGCCGGCGACCACCGTGGCTTCCTTATCTTCGTGCGGTAGGAATTCGTGGAGCGGCGGGTCGAGCAAGCGGATCGTCACCGGAAGGCCGGCCATCGTCTCGAAGATCTCGAGGAAGTCCGAGCGCTGCATGGGAAGGATCTTCGCCAGCGCGCGGCGGCGTCCGGCCTCGTCGTCTGCGAGGATCATCTCACGGACGGCAAGAATACGATCGGCATCGAAAAACATATGCTCGGTGCGGCAGAGTCCGATGCCCTCCGCGCCGAACTCACGCGCCTGACGTGCATCGCGCGGGGTGTCGGCATTGGCACGCACACCGAGTTTTCGGACCTGATCCGCCCAGCCCATGATGCGCGCGAAATCTCCCGACAGCTCGGGCTGCCGCATGGCAACGCGGCCCTTCAGGATCTCGCCAGTCGCGCCATCGATCGTGATGATCTCGCCTTTGCGGAAACTTTCACGGCCGGCCATCATGGTGCCGGCCTTGTAGTCAATGCGAAGCGCCGAGGCACCGCAGACGCAAGGGCGCCCCATGCCTCGCGCAACAACAGCCGCGTGGCTGGTCATGCCGCCACGCGTGGTCAGAATACCGACCGCGGCGTGCATGCCGTGGATGTCCTCGGGGCTCGTCTCGACGCGAACCAGAATAACGTCGCGTCCCTGGGACTTGAGCGCTTCGGCCTCGTCCGCGGAGAACACGATCTCACCCGCGGCCGCCCCGGGCGAAGCTGGCAGACCTGTCGCGACGACGTGCTTCTCGGCGTCGGGCGAAATCGTCGGATGCAGGAGCTGATCGAGCGCATTGGCGTCGATGCGGGCTACCGCCTCACCCGGCGTGATGACACCTTCGTCGCAGAGGTCGACCGCAATCTTCATGGCGGCACGTGTCGTCCGTTTGCCGCTGCGCGTTTGCAGCATCCAGAGCCGGCCCTCCTGGATGGTGAACTCGATGTCCTGCATGTCGCGATAGTGTCGCTCGAGCTTCGCGAAGACATCGCTCAACTCGCGAAACGTCTCCGGCATCAAGCCTTCGAGCGAAGGCAAGGTATCGCCAGCCTCCTGCTTTGCCGCCTCGGTCAGCGCCTGTGGCGTCCGGATGCCTGCGACCACGTCTTCGCCCTGGGCGTTCACCAGATACTCGCCATAGATCTCCCTGGTGCCCGTCGATGGATTGCGCGTGAAAGCGACTCCGGTTGCCGACGTCGGTCCGCGATTTCCGAACACCATGGCCTGCACGTTGACGGCCGTGCCCCAGTCGTCGGGAATGGCGTTGAGACGCCGATAGGTGATCGCACGCGCATTGTTCCAGGACCGGAAGACGGCGCCGATCGCGCCCCACAATTGTTCCGATGTTTCCTGTGGGAAAGGCTTGCCGTGATGCTCCTCGACCGCCGCCTTGTAACGCTCAATGACTTCTCGCCAATCCTCCGCCGAAAGGTCGGTATCGAGATCGTGGCCAGCGAGGCTCTTCTGGGCTTCAAGGATCGTTTCGAACGTCTCGTACTCGAGACCGAGAACGACGCCCGAATACATTTGTATGAACCGGCGATAGCTGTCGTAAGCAAAGCGCTCATCGCCGGACTGGCGCGCGAGGCCGGCGACCGTCCGATCATTGAGCCCTAGATTGAGGATCGTATCCATCATCCCTGGCATCGACGCCCGTGCGCCGGACCGAACGGACACCAGCAACGGGCGCTCGGGATCGCCGAATTTCGCGCCGACCGCGTCGCCGACGTGTTGGAGCGCGGATTCGACGTCCGGCGCCAGACCTTCAGGAAACGAGCCGCCGGCTGCACTATAGGCGTTGCAGACCGCGGTGGTGATGGTGAAGCCCGGCGGAACGGGTAAACCAAGACTTGCCATCTCGGCCAGATTGGCGCCCTTGCCACCGAGCAAATCGCGCATTTCTGCGCTGCCGTCGGTTCGATCGGCGCCAAAGAGAAATACGCGCCGCTGGGACGCATCGTTAGTGCTCGGGGCTTGCATAGCCTGGCCTCCGCTCGTTGATCAGACGCTCGGGCCAGCTTCATACCTGCCACGATGCTGCTCTGCAAAACGCATGTCGACGCGCTTTGTGCCACTTCTATATCAATCCGCACAACGATCCTTAGCCTGACCGAACGAAATCGGACTAAGATCGAACCCGGGAAGTCGAGATCGACGAGCCTTGCCCCCTCGCGGTATCGGAAAGCCGCGGGGGCTCCTCGCCAGTGTTTGGCTTTGACCGGATGACAGCCATTGCGCACTCTCCCAACGATCAAGCGCCACGAGAGGTTCACGACATGTCCGAGCAATTGCGCGAGGTCTTGAAGACACTCGACAAGGGCGAAGCCGCTGCGTTGGATCGGCTCTTCGAGCTACTCAGAATCGCCAGCATTTCGACCGATCCTGCCTACAAGGTCCAATGCCAGACTGCGGCACAATGGTGTCGCGATCAGCTCGCGGACATTGGCTTCGCCGAAGCCAAAGTGGTCCCCACAACCGGCCATCCGATAGTTGTCGCGCACGACCGCAAGAGCCGCGACAAAGGCGTGCCGCACTTTCTGTTCTACGGCCACTACGACGTGCAGCCACCCGATCCGCTGGAGCTGTGGAAATCACCGCCGTTCGAGCCCCGCATCGCCACCGAGAAAGGCAACGGCAAAGTGATCGTCGCGCGGGGCGCCGAGGACAACAAAGGTCAGCTCATGACATTCTTCGAGGCGGCGCGCGCCTGGAAGTCTGTTGCGAGCGAGCTACCGGTCGCCGTGACCGTTCTGCTCGAAGGTGAAGAAGAATGCGGCTCACCATCATTACCGGGCTTTCTCGCCAAACACGGTAAAGAGGTGAAGGCGGGCCTGGCTCTCGTGTGCGACACGGGACAGTGGAGCAAGGACACGCCGGCGGTTACGACGCAGTTGCGCGGCCTTGCGGCGCTCGAGGTCACTATCGTCGGGCCGTCGCGCGACCTTCATTCCGGGCTCTACGGCGGCGCTGCCATCAATCCGATCCGCGTTCTCACCCAGATCTGCGGCGCGATGCACGGCAAGAACGGAAAGGTGCAGGTGCCGGGATTCTACGACGGCATCAAGCGGCCGTCCGCGGCACAACTCAAGCAATGGAAAGAGCTTGGGTTCGACGAGCAGGCTTTTCTTTCGGGGGTCGGATTGAGCGTCGCGGCGGGCGAGCAGGGCTTCTCCGTCATGGAGCAGATCTGGGCGCGGCCAACGCTCGAGTTCAACGGCATTACCGGCGGGTATCAAGGCGTCGGCACGAAAACGGTGATCCCATCAGAGGCGTCGGCGAAGATTACCTGCCGCCTCGTACCGGGACAGGATCCGGACGCTATCGTCGAGAATTTGAAGGCATTCGTCTCCGCACGCCTGCCAGAAGACTGCAAGGCGCGCTTCTCGGGTGGGCGCGGCAGCCCCGCGATCGCCTTCGACACGAACGCACCCTATATGCGCACCGCTGCAGCCGCCTTGTCCGACGAGTGGGGAAAGCCAGCGGCGCTGATTGCGCTCGGCGGATCGATCCCCATCGTGCAGGCCTTCAAGGACGAGCTCGGCATGGATAGCCTGCTGGTCGGCTTCGGGTTGGAGGATGACCGCATTCACAGCCCGAACGAGAAATACAATCTCTCGAGCTTCCGCAAAGGAGCGCGGAGCTGGGCGCGCATTCTGGCGGGATTGTCGGAGGCCCATTGAGCACGAGAATGAGCCCAGCAAGACGACTTGCAATGCCTTGTTGGATGGTGCTTATCGCAACCTACCGAGTACGGTTCGTCTCATCTTGCAGGATCGCATGCTGATGTCCTTCCGCCGCCTTCTTGCCGCACTCGCGGCTGTCGCTGCAGCCGCCGCCCTGGTCCCATTCGCTGCACCGCGCGCCGAGGCTCAACTCGGTCCTGGTCCGGGCGGGCAGGCTCCCTACGCAGCGCAGCGATCCAGCGGAAACGAAGCCGGGCGCTTCGACTACTACTCGCTCGTGCTCTCGTGGAGCCCGACCTATTGCGCAGGACTTCGTCGTGGCGGCTATGATCCACAGTGCCATCGCCGCGACGGCAAACGTTACGCCTTCGTGTTGCATGGACTGTGGCCACAGCATGAACGCGGCTGGCCGCAAAACTGCCCAACGCGTTCCCGCCCCTTCGTGCCGCAGCGGGTCATCGACGGCATGCTGGACATCATGCCAAGCCCCAAGCTCGTCATTCACGAATACCGAAAGCACGGAACCTGCTCGGGTCTCGGCCCCGAAGAATTCTTCAAGGTTTCGCGACGCCTTTACGAGAAGGTTCGCGTGCCGCCGCGCTATGTGCAGCCAAACCAGGCCTTTACCGCATCGCCTGCGGAAGTGATCCGCGATTTCCTGTCGGTCAATCCTACACTCAAAGCAGACCAACTTGCTGTCTCCTGCGGCGGCCCGGGCAACCGCCTGAGGGAGATTCGCGTGTGTTTCTCGCGTGAGGGCACGTACCGCGCGTGCGGTCGCAACGAGGACGCGCGGCGCCTGTGCGGCGCAAGCCGTCTCTACGTTCCGCCGGTGCGCGGTGGAAGCTCGGACGGCGACGGCGATCGCGGCTCCTCGCGTCGCGACGAGCGTCGCATCTAGGCGCGGGGACACCGGACGCGTTTCCGGCGGAAAAGCAGGGCAGCGCCACCACGTTGCCATGCTTGATGGGCTCTTGTTCGACCCTGCACTGAGAGAACGAACGTCGATCTCTCGACGAGGGGGCACTCATGAATTTTGCAGCCGGCCAGCAATGGGCGTATGCCGCGCCGCCTGAGATCCCAGACTCGCGCATCGTGATCGGCGCTATTCTGGAATTTGGCGGTGGCAGAGTTATCGCGTGCTGCACCGTGACCGCGGCGCTGCAAAGCGGAGCCGGTGGGGCAGCGGAACGCATCGCCATTCCGTTTCTGCCCATGTCACGCGAAGCGCTGGCACAAACGGTAACCCAGCTCGACGGCACCGGAGTGCTACCGGCCGCCTTCGCGGATGAACTCGAGAGCTGGAGCAACGATCCGCGCGGCGTGAGTTATTTCACGGTTCCATTCGAGGGTTCTCTGGAGCGCATGATCGCGCTCCAGATGGCTTCATTGGTCGACAAGCCGTGAGCTGCAAAGCAGCCTAGAACTTGAACGAAACGCCAGCGCGAACCGTGTTGAAGTCGGGCTCATAGGTATTGGTCGTGCCCGAATGAATGACGCGTTCGGAATCAAAATTCGTGTAGATGTACTCCAGTCGCAGAGCGACATGCTCCGACACGGCAAGTTCGGCACCGCCGCCGTATTGGTAACCGAAGAACGTCTCGGATTGACTGGAATCGCCGAGGACCTTGAAGTCCATATCCGCCCAGGCCACACCGCCCGTGCCATAAATCAGTAGCGCTGGCGTCAACAGATAGCCGTAGCGCGCCCTCATGGACCCCATGGCATTGAGGCTGCTCCGAAGTCCTACGTTGTCGTCGGACGTTCCAAAGTCGCCCGTGCCGACATCGGCCTCGATGCCGAACACAGAGCGCCCAAACTGCCAGTTGTAACCGGCATAGATGGATCCCAGCAGGCCTGACTGGTCGAATGAGAACGACCCGAAATCATCGGTGGCCTCACCCTGCCCCCATCCGTAGCCAAGGGCGCCGCCAAGGTAGAATCCCGTCCACCGCTCGAGTTCGAGGCGAGGTGGTGGCATTGGTGCGGGGTAAGGATTGGGATCGCCGCCCAGGTCAGCGGCGGAGACGCCATTTCCCGATACGGACACACAGGCACAGGCCAACAGGACGCCGGCTACTGCTGTCTTCAGACGCTTGGACATTACGGTCCTCCAGTCAAAGGGCCCAGCCGGCAACTGCCCCCTGCCAGGCTCACAAGAGAGCCGGGGGTAGGCCCGAAGTCTGTCAGATTGCAGGTGGAACCGTGGCTGACCGAAGGCTAATTTATGGCGGGAGATTCAGTAACTGATTGGCAACACAAATGTTCATGGTGCGCACAGCTTGGTCGCGCTTCGCTGCAAGTGTGCTGCTATCGTCGGCATTCTGAGACGATCTTCAACCGTGAGTGCCGGCCATGCCCGATCTTTCGAGCCTCTTCTGGATAGCCTTCCTTGCGCTTGCGCTGCAGCCGCTCCTGATGGGGCGCTGGTACACGCTTCAGCGATTTCGCGCCATTCGCGCCGTCGAGCAGAAGAACGGCACGCGCGTCATCACGATGATTCACCGACAGGAGAAAAAGAGCCTGCTCGGCATGGCCGTGTCGCGTCATATCGACATGGAGGACGCGCAGACCATCATTGCGGCGATCAAAGAGACGCCGTCCACGGTGCCGATCGACCTCGTACTGCACACGCCAGGTGGACTTGTGCTCGCGGCCATGCAAATTGCACGTGCGGTCGAGGCCCATCCGGCAAAGGTCACGGTCTACGTTCCCGTCTACGCGATGTCGGGTGGCACGCTCATCGCGCTCGCCGCGGACGAGATCGTGATGGGCGAGTTCTCGATGCTCGGTCCGATCGATCCGCAGATCGTTGGACTGCCTGCCGCGAGCATCGCCCGTGTGCCAAAAATCAAGCCCGTCGAAAACGTGTTCGACCTGACGCTGATCATGGCAGACGTGAGCGAGAAGGCGCTGGCGCAGGTCAAGAAGGGCGCCATCGAGTTGATGACGCCGCAGATGGATCACGACAAAGCCGCAGCCCTCGCCGAGAAGCTCGCGGGAGGCACTTGGACGCACGATTATGCCCTGACCTGCAATGAGGCCAAGGAGCTCGGGCTACCGGTTCGCCTCGGCATGCCGAAAGAGGTGCTCGACCTTATGAAGCTTTATCCACAGCCGGTGCAGCGATCGGTGGTCGAGTATCTGCCGATCGAATTGCCGCGCGGGTCGCGGTGAAGAATGCGTTGCCCCGTTAGTTGGGTCCAGCAGGGCGAAGACCCAACATCCCGAGCGTCAAGTGTTGGGTCAGCGCTACGCTTGACCCAACCTACGCGTGAACGCGCCTATCGTTGCTTGACGGCGCCCGTCTCCAGCAGCGCGGCAACCCGCTCTTTGTCGACGCCCCAGTCCGTCAGCACCTCCTTCGAATGCTGCCCGGCGAAAGCGGGGCCGGATGTGACATCGCTTGGCGTGCGCGAAAAGCGCGGAGCAGGTCCAGGCTGCACGACACCGTCGACTTCGATGAACGAGCCACGCGCCCTGTTTTGTGGGTGGTTCGGCGCCTCACGCATCGAAAGCACCGGTGCGAAGCAGACGTCCTTCTGCTCGAGCTGCGCTGTCCATTCCTCACGTGTTTTGGTCTTGAAAATCTTGGCGAAGCGCTGGCGCATCTCGGGCCAGTGATTGCGGTCCGTTTGGCCCGGCAGGGCCTGTCCCTGAAGGCCCAATTCTTTCAGCATCAAGGCATAGAACTGCGGTTCGTTTGGTCCGATCGCGACGTGCTGGCCGTCTTTCGTCTCGTAGACGCCGTAATGGTGAGATCCGCCGTCGAGGCGGTTTGACTCGCGCTCATCGCTCCATTGCCCTGCGGCTTGGGCGCCATAGGTCGGAATCATGAGAGATGCCGCGCCCTCGACCATCGACGTATCGACGACCTGCCCTTTGCCCGAGCGCTGCGCCTCGATGTAGGCGGCCAGCACACCAACGGCCATATAGAGCGCGCCGCCGCCGTAATCGCCTACGAGATTGAGGGGCGGAACCGGCGTGGACTTCGTCCCGATCGCGTAAAGGGCGCCTGTCAGTGCAATGTAGTTGATGTCGTGCCCGGCAGTATGGGCGATTGGCCCATCCTGCCCCCAACCGGTCATGCGGCCGTAGATGAGCTTGGGATTGCGCTTCTGGACCACATCCGGCCCTAGCCCCAAGCGCTCCATGACGCCGGGACGAAAACCTTCGATCAAAATGTCCGCCTTGGCGCACAGCTCGAGTGCCACCGCGACGCCATCGGGCTTTTTGAGATCCAGTGCCAGATTGCGGCGGCCGCGGAGACTGGTGTTCGTGCGTGGTTCGCGCAGATCCCGACCGACTTGATCCGCCCGGTCAATCCGGATCACGTCCGCTCCCATATCGGCAAGCAGCATACAGCAGAACGGGCCGGGGCCGATGCCAGCGAACTCGACGATCTTCACTCCTGTGAGGGCACCCATGTCGTTGTCTTCCTCTGATTGATACGAGGCGGCCGAGCCAATCAGCCGCGTCTTCAGCCATTCACCTGCGGTATGCGGAAATCAGCGCCATTCTCGACGATCTCGACCATGCGCGAGATGTCCGTGTCGGCACGGCCCTGGAACATGGCATGTTTGTAGACGAGGCGCGCCGCCTGACAGACCCACATCGGCACCCCAAGCTCCTCGCCAAGCTCGACGGCGAGATCCACATCTTTCATCAGAATATGCAGCGGGCACCCGAAATCAAATGTGCGGGGCAATACGGCATTCGGCATGACCATCGCCATCGCGGCGTTGCGTCCGCTACCCGCATTGATTGCCTCCATCAACACCTCGGGCCGTACGCCGCCTTTCGTTCCCATGACCATGGCCTCGGCAGTCAATACGAGATTGACGGCAAACATGATGTTGTTGGTCAGTTTCAACACCTGCGCCGCGCCGGGCTCGTCGCCGGCCACCACGAACGTCTTGCCCCACTTGGAAACGAGCGGCCGCATGCGCTCGATCAACTCCGGCGCGCCCGACACCATCACAGCGAGCGTACCCGCCTGCGCACCCGCCGGACCGCCGCTGATGGGGCAATCCACGACGCCGATGCCTCGGGCCTTCATCGCCGCTTCCACCTCCTTGATCATCGGCACCCCGACGGTGCACGTATTGACTAGGAGCTTCATTTCCTTGCCGTCGATCAGACCGCCGGGCGCGAGCACGACGTCACGCAAGATCTTAAGCGTTGGCAGCGAGACGAAGACGATCTCGCAGGTGTCGGCCAACTCCTTCGGCGACGCAGCGCGTCGCGCCTGGCGCTCGAGCAGCGGGCGCATCGCTTCCTCGCGCACGTCGCAAACGGCCAGTTCGTGACCCGCGTCGAGGATTTTGCCTGCCATGGGAAGACCCATGTTGCCGACGCCAAGAAATCCCGCCTTCATCGTTTCATTCCCTGTGCCAAGCTTGTTGCGTTCCGCTCGTTCGCCGTGCAGTTCAGCTTATGTCGCGAACCAAGAGGACCGAAAGCCTAAGTCCGGCTCACGCCGCAATTTCGGCGACCGCCTTCTCGAAGCGGCGGTTGGGTGCACTGCTGGGGCGCGCTGCGAGCCGTTCGTTCGTCAGCGCCGAAGCGACGCTGCGATCGCGGGCGCGGTTGGCTGCTTCGACCAATGTCCATTCTACGATGTCGCGCTGCGCCTTGCTGCCACCCATGCGCCAAAGTTCCTGCCGCACCGGCAGAAGTTTTTCGACCGCGAGCGCAAAGTCTCCGCGAGTGAAGCCCTCCAGCGCCTCGACGATGGGAACGGCCATCGCGCGATACGCGATCCCGAGATTTCCGCCGTCTTGTGCAGAACGCCGCATGACGTCGAGCAGGACCTCGAATTCGTGCCTCTGATCTGCTCGGAGGAAGGTCATTGCCGCGTGAATGTCGTTGAATGGGCTGAGATCACCGGTGGCGCGATCCGCCCAGAGTTTCGCGAGTGCCGTCCATCGGTCCGCCTCGCAGCCGAGTGTCTCCAGCCGCCAGAGCAAGGCCGAGCCGTTACACAGGCTCGTGCCCGTCGGCCGTAACGTCGGCAATATATCGTTATCGTAAAGCGCAAGAGCTTCGCCATACTGGCCGAGCTCGACGTGAAATAGCGCTTTGTGCCACCAAATGTGCGATCGGTTGCCGTGCTTCGCCGACGACCACAGCGGCGCGCGCTGCTCCATCCAGAGAAGGCCTTCTGCCGGCCGGCCAGTCATCTCGAGCACGTGGGACACGGCATGATGCGGCCAGTAGCCCAATGGCTCGAGCTCCGCCGCCTCGCGCGATACGTCCTCTGCGCGCTCATAAGCGCCGAGCTCTTCGAGGCCGAAGCCATAGAAAGACAGCAGCATCCCGTAACCGGGTGTCGATCGCGACCATTGCGGCAAGGCACGCGCCGAGCGGCCGGCTCCCAGATGAAAGCGCCCCTGGAACCCGTCGAGCCGCAAGGCGATCTGATGCGCGAGCAAGTCGAGTGGAGCATCCATCAGGTGGCGATCGAGGATCATAACGGCCTCGTCCCATTGCCCGCGAATCGTATGGTCCAGCGCGGCTGCATGAGTGTGCTCCCGCGTGTTCATCGGTCGCGTGCGCGCCTGCGCGAGAAGCGTCCGAGCAGACGCCACCCCCTTCGGATCGTTGGTCAGCGCGCTCACCCAGCTCTTCGCGAGCCACGCCATCGTACATTCGGGCGCCGCCTCGATGGCGGCGTCGAGATGCGCGAGCGGGTCTCCGTAAGAGAGAATGAACGCGCGCGTTGCCTCATCCAGGCAAAGAGCGGCTTGCGCGGTGGCGCCCGACAGTTCGTGATCCTGGCAGTCTTTCGGTGCCATCCGCGATACTCCCCAAACGCCGGGCGTTGCGACGCCCGGAGCGCATTCAGTGTGCTGTCATAAGCTTGCCGCAGCCATCGATCGAATCATCGATGCCGGCAAGACGCAAGGCATGCCACAGCGTCGCCTGCGTCGAAGTGATGACCGGCTTTCCCAATTCCTGCTCGAGCCGGTCGATCACAGTATGGGAACGGGTGTTTAGACAGGAGACGACGAGCGCATCGGCGTTCGGATCCATGCCACGCTTACCCAAATCATAAAGTGTCTCGGGCGATGGCTCCGCCAGCTTGAAGCCATCCACGATGCCGAGGAACGCGCCTCCGAGGACTTCGAAGCCTGCGTCCGTGAAGTAATGGTGCTCGGCTTCGTCGACCTTTGCAGGATAGGGCGAGACGATCGAAATGCGCTTGGCCTCGACGGCGTGCAGGGCCGAGATGATGGCATGGGCGGCGGTGGTCGCCGGCACATGGTAGTCTTCGGCAATCTCTGTGCGCAGGTGTGCATCGTATTCAAGGCCCTGCACGATACTCGATGCCGTGCAGCCATAGGCCATGACGTGCGGGAAAATGCTCGAGATCTGGCGTAGCGCGGCCTTCCCCTCGGTGCGATCCATCTCGATCAGGCTTTGCGTCGTCGTCTCGGGCGGAAGGTACATGCGCGAGAAATGCAGGCTGACGCCGTCCGGCACGACCCGAGCCGCCCACGGCTCCATCACGGTATTGACGCTCGGCACGACGATGCCGATACGCGCCCGGCGACCGTCACCGTCGAGAAATGGCGCTGCCATTTGACTATCCTCCTGACGTCATACTGCTTCGACTCAAAACCGTGCCAGCAGCGAGCCGTAGCCGTAAATCTTGTCGGTGATGCCGGCCGACCTCAAGGCATGCCAATAGGTCGTAGCGTTGATCTGTAGCACCGGCTTGTCGAGCCAGCGCTCGGCCTCGTCGGAGAGCTTGCCGAACGGCAGGTTTGCGCCGAAGGCGACGATCGCCTCGATATCCGGTCCATCGATCGACTTTGCGGCGTCGATCATATCCTTGGCGGTCAGGACCGAATAGGAGGCCGGGCTCTTGCCGCGCATATGGCAGAACCGAACGATCTCGTAACCGTGCGCGCCGAGCACGCCCTTGAGGCGCGGCTCGATGCACGGGTAATAGGGCTCCATGATCGCGATGCGCTTCTTGACACCGTGCGCCTGCAATCCGGCCACGACAGCGTCCGATGCGATCGTGACGGGAATGTCCCAGCCCGCTACTTTACGGACGCGAGCCTTCAACTGCTCTCCCCACTCGACCGTGCCGCCCCAGACGGACAGCGCAGAAATTCCCAGAATGAAGGCGTTCGGTTTCGCATCCATGACGCGCGCGACGGCATCCTCGAGCGACTTGTCGATATCCTCGAGTTGCCGCTCGAAGTCAGCGTCGCAAGTGACAGGGTTGTCCGCGATCACCATCCGCGCCAGGTGATTTGTGACACCGGCTGGGCGCATGTCGTCGTATTCCGGCTGCACGACCGTGTTGGTCGATGGCGTCGTGACGCCGAATGCCAAGCGCCATGCCAGATAATCCCGCATCTATCTTTTCTCCCGATTTCGGTCCGGCGCACGCCGCGCGCGTTGCGACGGATGCTAGTATGGAGTTCGCTGACATGCCAACAGGAGCACAACGGCTAGACCACCCGGGAGCGCGCGCGGGCTATGCGTGGCCATTACTCCGACTTGCGCCGGCACGAGCGGCTCTGGCAGGGCCACCCATCCACCGGCAAGTTCGGACGCGAACTGAGCACCGAGCAAGGCTCGCAAAGCTTTACGAGGGTATGCTGATCGCGGCGGAGGCCGTGTTCGAGATTCGCGGTTGACGGAGCGAGCGTTCGTTGCCATTCGAATGGTGCCCGGCTTGCGCGCCGTGCGGCTCACATTCGTGCGCCAATAATACGGGAGGAAACGAGATATGAAACGGATTGCGCGCTGCGCTGCCGCATTGGCGAGCCTTGCAACGGTTGCGGTTTTGGCGAGCCCCGCCACAGCGCAGACGAAATGGGATCTCTACGCAACGACCGGCGTCACCCATCCCATCACCGTCCGGTTCCAGGCGTTTTCCGATGAAGTGAAAAAGGCTACCGACGGCAAGCTGGAGATTATCGTCCGGCCCGCGGGCGAGCTGCCTTTCCGGGCAACCGAAGTGGTCAAGGCGACAGGCACCGGGCAGGTACAGCTCGCGTCGGGCTACCACAGTTTCGTGGGAGGTGACATACCGGCGGCGTCAATTGCCAGCCTTCCATTCCTCGTGCAATCCGGTGAAGAGCTCGAAAAGGTTTATCCGATCATCGAGAAGTACACCGCACCGCTTTTTAAAAAACGCGGCATTAAAGTCCTCTTCTGGCATACTTGGCCCGTGCAGAATATGTACGGTAAAGGCAAACCAATCCGATCGATCGAGGATTTCAGCGGGCGCAAAATCCGGTCGACGGACGGCAAGCAAGCGGAGATGCTGAAGCAGCTTGGCGCGGCATCGGTGAGCCTCACGACGGCGGAAGTGCCTGTTGCCATGGAGCGCGGCGTTGCCGAGGGTTTCCTAACGGCAGCGTTCAATGTCGTCGGTTCCAAGTGGTACGAGTTCACCGAGTGGGCGTGGATGGGTGACATCAACATCGGCGGACCCGACTATTTGCTGATGAACATCAAGGCGTACGATCAGCTCCCGGCCGATGTGAAGGCGAAGCTCGACGAGATTGCCGTCACCTACGCCCCTAAGATGCGTGCGATGAACCTTGGCGACGAGCAAGCCTCCATCGAAGAGCTCAAGACCAAGCACAAGATCGAGTTCTACACACCTCCCAAGGAAGTGGTCGCCGAGCTTCAAAAGAAGATGGTTCCCTACTGGGAGTCCTGGGCGAAGCAGCATGGCAAAGATACTGAAGCTATGCTGAAGGAAGTGCGCGCGAGCCTCGGCAAGTAGCCGTCGCGCCGACACCCCTCCCATACACACATCGGCCTCGTGGTACGCATACTGCGAGGCCGGACGCATAATCCCACCAGGAACGATTTTCTCGGCAACGGAGACAAATATGAACTCCGAAGGCAAACCCGCGGACGTTTACAAGCCATCGACCGCCTTTGGGCGCTTTGCCGAAGCGATCTCCAACGCGGCAGGCGTCCTCTCCGCCGTATGCGTGATCGCAATTCTCATTATCGTCTGTGCGGAGGTGGTGCTGCGCCAGTTCAAGCACTCTATGCTCGTGACCGACGAGATCGCTGCCTATCTCAATGCCGCTGTCGTATTTCTCGGTCTCGGCTACACCCTGAAAAATGGCGGCTTCATCCGGGTCGAGCTGCTTTACGACGCTCTCCCGCCAGCGCTCCGCCAATGCGCAAAGTGGCTGTTCACGCTGATCGCCGCGGTTTTCGTTGGCATGATCCTCTATTACGCCACGCTGCACGTCCTTTACGCTTTCGAGCAGGACACACGAGCCATCTCGGTTCTCGAAACGCCGGAATGGATTCCGCAATCGGTGATGGTTCTCGGCCTCGCGGTACTGTTTCTCCAAATCGTCGCGTTCCTCGTCGAGCGTGTCCGCAACGTTCCCTGATCTTTTCTCCACCCATCGGATGGCGAATTTCTCATGAGCCTCGAGCTAATCATAACCATTCTCGTTATCAGCCTCACGTTTCTGCTGCTGATAGGCCAATGGACAGCGCTGGCGCTCGGCTCGGTGGGAATTCTCACGCTCTATCTGAGTAAGGGCCTGATCGGCCTGCAGGCGATAAGTTCGGTGGTCTGGAACAATTCCGCCAGCTACATCCTCATCGCGGTGCCCATGTTTCTGCTGATGGGCGAGGTGATCCTGCGTAGCGGCGTGAGCACCTATTTCTATCGTGGCGTCGTCGTACTGCTCAGCTGGCTGCCGGGCGGATTGCTTCATGCCAATATTATTTCGTGCGCCATCTTCTCGGCGGTGTCCGGTTCGAGTGTGGCGACGGCTGCCACGGTGGGCACGGTGGCCATTCCCGAATTGAAGAGGCACAATTACGAACCGAAAATGATCTACGGCTCCCTTGCTGCGGGAGGAACACTCGGGATTCTCATCCCTCCGTCGATCGTGATGGTGCTTTATGGCGCGCTGGTCGAGGAGTCGATCGCGAAGCTATTCATAGCCGGTATCATTCCTGGCCTCGTAATGTCGGCCGTGTTTATGGTCTATATCGCGGCGCGCCTGCTGGCAAACCCCAGCCTGGCCCCGGCTCCCGCCGAGAAGGTCGCAGAGACGACCTCGTCGGCGCGGGCAGTCATCCATGTCCTACCGGTATGCGCGCTTCTCGTGGCAGTGCTTGGCGGCATCTATGTTGGCTTCGCGACGCCGACGGAAGCTGCAGCGGTGGGCGCCGCGGGTGCCATGATCCTGGCTGCGCTCTATGGAAATCTGACCATCCCCGTCATCAACGAATCGGTGATGTCGACCGTGAAGACGACGTGCATGGTGGCTTTCATCATCATAGGCGCGCAGATCCTGTCGACGGCACTGACCTACTCAGGCGTGAGCCGCACGATCAGCGAGTGGGTGCTCAGTCTCGGCCTGAGCAAGTGGGAATTCTTCGCCGTACTCGTCGTGCTCTACATCGTGCTTGGCTGCTTCGTCGACGGCATCTCGATGATCTACATGACGCTGCCAGTGCTGCTGCCCTTGATCAAGACGTTCGGGTTCGATCTCGTTTGGTTCGGGATCGTGCTGACCATCCTGATCGAGCTCGGCCAGATCACACCACCTGTCGGATTGAACTTGTTTACGATCCACGCCATTTCCGGCGGCGCAGCGTTCTCGGAGATCATCAGGGGCTCGACGCCCTACGTAGTATTGATGCTGCTGATGGTGCTCGTGCTCGCCGTGTTCCCGGAGCTCGCCCTGTGGCTACCTACGACGATGAAGGGACCGGTTTAGGGATGTAAGCGCACGGCGCTGTTGTGCGCCGTGCGTAACTGCAATCAGGTCGTGAGCCAACCGAACTCCTGCGGCTTACGGCCTGCTGCCCAATGTAGCTTGACGTTGACAAGCGCTGGCCCCTTGAACGCCATCGCCTCGGCGAGCGCGCCTTTCAGATCCTTCGGATCTTCGATGTAGAAGCCCTTGCCACCGAATGCCTCGAGCATCTTGTCGTAGCGAGCGCCATAAATCAGGGCGCGCGGCGGATTACTGGTCGGATCATCCGGATACTTCTCCGTGCCCGAACCGATACCGCCGTTGTTCAAGACGACAATCTTGGTATTCATGTTGTAACGGCAGATGGTCTCCATCTCCATGCCCGAGAAGCCGATCGCCGAGTCGCCGGATACAGAGATGACGGGCTTGTCCGGGTTCACCGCGGCGGCCGCCACGACAAACCCCATACCGATGCCCATGGTGCCATAAGTACCGGCATCGAGACGGTGACGGGCGAACGTGTTCGGAAGCTGCGTGCGGCCGATGTCCATCGTGTTGGCGCCCTCGCCGACGATAATCGCATCCTGGGGCGCCCAGGCGGCAATGTCCTTCAGCGCGCGATAGTAATTGGTCGGCGCGGAATTATCGTCGATCATCGGCTGGATCTGCTTGGCGTTCTTGGCCGCCGCGTCTGCGATCATTTTTCGCCAGGGCGTGCCTTCAGCATAGAACCACTGGCGCTCACGCAACGCCGCATTGAGTTGGCCGACGATCGCCTTGCCGTCGCCGACGAGCGCGACTTCGGTCGGCACATTCTGCCCGATCGCCTCCGGCGAGATATCGAGCTGGATGATGCGCACTTTCTTATTGAAGCGCGGCGACATGCCGTAGTGCATGATCCAGTTGAGGCGCGCGCCCATCACGAAAACGACATCGGCTTCCTTGAGTGCCGTCGAGCGCGCGGCTCCGACCGAGAGCGGATGGTTGTCGTCCATCACGCCCTTGCCCATCGGCGAGGCCAGGAACGGCAGTTTCGTGCGCTCGATGAAGGCGCGGACCTCGTCCTCGGCACGCGACCACGCCATACCCTTGCCGACAATGACGAGCGGCTTTTCGGCGGAGGCGAGTGCATCCAACGCACGACCGACGTCCTCCGACATGGCCATCGATCGCGGTGGCTCGGCCGACTTCGGCGGGAAGTGAATGCCGCTTTCCTCGACCTCGCCCTTGATGATGTCGTCGGCAATGTCGAGATAGGTCGCGCCAGGGCGGCCGTAAATCGACTGGCGGACGGCCTGCTCGACGTAGAACGGAATGCGTTGCGTGTGCTCGATCGCGTGCGCGAACTTGCAGAAGGGTGACGCGATCTGAACCTGCCGCTCCTCCTGGAATGCGCCCATGCCGTTCTGATAGGTCGGCGACGCACCGCCAATACCGATCATTGGCCAGCAGTTCTGCTGTGCATTGGCAAGGCCAGCGAGCATGTGAACGACGCCGGGACCGGACACGGTGAGACAGGCTCCGGGACGGCCGGTCAGATAGCCTGCCGCCTGCGCGGCATAGGATGCTGTCTGCTCGTTGCGCATTCCGACGAACTTGATGCCGGCCTTCTGAGCCTCGGCGGCGATCTCCTGCACGGGGAAGCCTACGATGCCGAACATATAGTCGACGCCCTGTTCCTTGAGGCTGCGCGCTATAATCTTGGCGCCACTGAGCTTGGCCATGTACTTCCTCCTGAAGACGTGCGTAACCCGACACCGTTCGGCATCGCTGTTTGGAATGTCCGGGTAGCCCCTCGCCCGAAACGATGGCACAGTTCTCGCTGGCATGGGAACAGGCTTCGCAATGCGCTAGAAATCGGGGGCGTGCGCGATCTGGCACCTCGTGCTGCAATGATCGCCATCTGATGTCGCTCGACGGTGCCCGCCGGGTCTTCAAGCTTGCTTATCGAAACGTCTCCGAGTTCAATCATGACCAATCCGGCACCAACGACGTTATTGCTCTCCGCGTTCGCCCTGAAGACATGGGGAGATCGCATCCTCGCGGCGGTGCCGAGCGGTGCGCTGACATTTATTACCGCGGAAGAGGCGGGCAGCAGCGACGCGCCTTGCGCTGCCGACATAGCCTTCATGACGCGCGAAGTGACGGGTTCCTCGGGCAAGGGCAGCCCGACGCCGGAGCTGCGCAATTTCGCGAGGTGCCTGCGTAAATCGCCAGATCTGAAGTGGCTGCAGATCCATCCGGCGGGGGCCGAGTTGCCAATCTATCGCGAGTTGCGGAGCCGGGGGGTCAAAGTGACGACGGCCTCGGGGGCGACCGCCGTAACGGTGGCGCATAGCGCGCTCGGCGGACTGATTGCGATCAACCGGCGCTTTCCATTGCTTGCCGATGCCCAGCGCCGGCACGCCTGGGAGCCAAGACTTGGACCGAACGCGCCACGCGACCTCAAGGGCCAGACGGCGGTTGTGGTGGGCCTCGGTCCGATCGGGCGCAATCTCGTGCCGTTGCTCAAGATGCTGGGAATGCGTGTGATCGGTGTCCGCCGCGAGGCGACGCCAGTGGAACCCTGCGACCGGACGATCACTTACGGTGAATTCGAGTCCATCCTCCCCGAGACGGACGTGATGGTGCTTTGCTGCCCTGCCTCGCCGACGACAGAAGGGCTGGCGCGAACTGCGGCGTTCAATGCGATGCCGAAAGGTTCACTGCTCGTTAATGTATCGCGAGGCGTCGTCGCTGTGGAGGCAGACGTGATCGATGCGCTCCAGAGCGGGCAGCTCGCGGGTGCTTATCTCGATGTCTTCGAGCGCGAGCCACTCGACGCTGCGTCACCGCTATGGGATTTGCCGAACGTGATCGTCTCGCCGCATACGGCCAGTCATTCGCTTGGGCAGAACGAGGCGATCTTCGATATCTTTCTCGACAATCTCGCGCGGTGGCGCGACGGGCGGAACCTGAGAAACGACGTCGACCGCCTGGGATAATTCTGAAAGGCAGAGAGCAACATGAGCATCAACATCATCGGCACCTGGCGGCTTGCCAAAGGCTCGGCAACGTTCGAGGACGGCACGCCGGCGCCTCCACCTTATGGCGGCGAAAAAGGCATGGGCCGGATAACACTCAACGCAGACGGGCGGATGATGGCCGTACTGTGCGACGGGAGGGCCACCCTGCCCGAAGGCGCAACGCGCGAGTACAGCTCCTACTGCGGCAACTATACGTTCGACGGGAAACGTCTCGTTACTCACGTGGATGCAACGTCTGATGCGGGGCGCCTGAGTGGCGATCAGATCCGTGAGGTCAGCTTCGAAGGGCCGTACATGGTCTTTCGCCACACGGCGCGCCGCGCGGACGGGCGCCGTGTTCACCGAGAGATGTCGTGGGAAAAGATCGCGGACGTGTGAGGTGCCCGCTCCCCGCGACGCTGACCGACGGGTCCCGGATCCCCTGCGCGTCCGGTAAAGCAGGTCAGTGGATCTCCGCTTAAAGCCGGTTCATTCGATCGGCACGAAGATCGAGTGGCGCAGCTTGCCACCGATGGACTTCGACAGATGCCCCTTGCCGTGCACGTCCTCGACGAGGACCACTTCGCCGGCGCCGATCTCACGCGCCTCGCCATCGGAGGCCGTAATGCGAACACCAGCGTCGAGATTGATGATGTACTGCCGCCGCGGCGCCGGATGCCAATCCAAGTCGTAATCACCTGACGTTTCGCGAAAGATGACGCCGGTCGCCGGCAGACGCTTCGACATTTTGGAGAAGTTGCGCGTCTCGACCCACTCGACCTCGATATCGCGCCAATGACTCTCGCCCTTCTCGTCGGCATAAAGATTGTGAATGCGCATCGGCGCTTCTCCCTGTGGTTATCTTTGCACCCGCAGCCTTCGGCTATCGGCGACGCGCTTTAGCTGCCGATTACTTTCGCGCCTTTCAGCTCGGCAATGGTGCCACCATCGAGTTCCAGCCATTCGGTGAGAACTTTGGCGGAGTGCTCCCCAAGCAGAGGCGACGAGGCAACCGGCGGCGTATCGCCACTAAATCGCACCGGCCAACCGCTCATGGCGTACTCGCCGACCGCGGGATGCTGCATCTTTTGACGGATGCCGCGCTCGATGAAGTTGTTGTCGGCCGCGATCTCTTGGGTATCGAGAACGGCGCCGGCAGGAATAGCGGCCTGACTGACGATGCGCCACGCAGCATGCTTGTCGTGCTGACGGGTCCAGTTCGAAACGATCTCGTCCACTTCGGCACGGTGCTCTGTTCGCGCGGCCGGCGTATCGAAACGAGGATCGCCGACCAGGTCCTCGCGGCCCATCAGCTTGAGAAGTCGTTGCCAATGCTCCGGATTGGCGGGGCTGGTGAACACGTAGACGTAGTCGTTGGGCCCGCCGCCCTTGGTCGGATAAACGCCAATCGGCGGACTGCCGCCACCGACCGTCTTCGAACCGGCACGCGGCGCGGCCTTGCCGCCCGTGCGTTCCATGTAGGTGAACGCATTGCGGATGTAGTGCAGGATCGAATCCTGCATCGCGACCTCGAGCCGCTCGCCTTTGCCGGTGCGCAACTTGCGCACGTAGGCTCCCAAGATCGAGATGGCCATCAGCATACCCGTCCCGGTATCGCCGATGGTCGTGCCGGGCTTGCAGGGCAGGCCATCCTCATCACCCGTGATCGACATCAGGCCGCCAGCGGCTTGAGCGATCATATCGAAGGCCAGACCCTTCTCGTGAGGGCTGCCTTTGCCGAAGCCCTTGATCTGGCAATAGATGATGCCCGGATTGATTTCCTTGACGACATCGTAGCCGAGACCGAGACGCTCGATCGCGCCGGGAGCGAAATTCTCGATCATCACGTCCGCACGCGCGAGCAGCTTCTTCACGAGATCGAGGCCGCGCGGGTCCTTCAGGTTGACGGCCGCCGAACGCTTGTTGGCGTTGTACTGAAGGAAGTAGAGGGAGTCCTTGTCGCCGACCGTGCGATTGGTCGAGCGGCCGGGATCACCGACGCCGGGGTTCTCCACCTTGACGACATCGGCGCCCAACCACGCCAATGCCTCGGTGCACGACGGACCGGCTTCGAATTGCGTGAAATCGAGGATTCGTAAGCCCTTGAGGCAGTCTTCTCCGCTCATGCGCTTCGCTCCTGGCGATGAATACTCACCAAGCTTAGGCATGTCGCGGCGCCCGCGTCGAGGCGGTCTGCCTAGATTATGTCTTCAGCGGGTTCTCCGGCAGCGGTGGCTCATCCGGCACCGGCACCGGATCATCGATCGGGATTGGCGGATCGGGCTCGTTTGGCGGCAAATCCGGCGGACGCGGTATCGGGTCATCCGGAAACGGCTTCGGGGGAATCGGCGGCGGTGGCGGATGCGGCGGTATCGGGTCCGGCGGGGTGGGGTCCGGCTGGGGTTGCTGCGCTCGGATCATGGTCGCTCTCCGGAAATACGCTCTGGTCGTTTGATAGATTAAGCGGCCTGCATGGTGCGGAGTTCCGCTCGAACGGGATCGCAAGATCGGGAGACGCGGCTATCGCAGAGGAAACGTGTCCGCTATAGCGTGCCGCGCATGGACACCATTGAGCTTTTTCAACGCCTCGCACTTGCGCTGGCGATCGGGTTGCTGATCGGCCTCGAGCGAGGATGGCAGGCCCGGCAGGAGCAGGAGGGCGAGCGCGCGGCGGGACTGCGCACGCACGCGCTTCTGGCGCTTCTCGGCGGCGTTTGCGGGGTCTTGGCGAGCCGTCTTTCTGACGGCGCGGGCGTGTGGCTTGGCCTCGCATTTGCCGTCGCCGGCGGGACGATCATACTTTTCCGTTATCGCGAAACAGGTTTCGACGGGACATTCGGAGCTACGACCGTCGTTGCGGCACAGCTTGCATTTGCGCTCGGTGCACTTGCGGTGCTGGGCGACCGGTCGGCTGCTACGGCGGCGGGCGTTGCTGTCGCCGGACTGCTTGCGCTCAAGGGATCACTTCATTCCTGGGTCCAGCGCCTGACGTGGCCCGAGCTTCGGTCCGTGCTTTTGCTTGCTGCCATGAGCGTGATCCTGCTGCCGGTGCTGCCCAACCGAACGATCGATCCGATGAACGCGATCAATCCGTTCGCGATCTGGCTGCTGACGGTGTTGATCGGCGTCATCTCGTTCGTGGGCTACGTTGCCATCAAGCTCACGGGAACACGGAGAGGCGTTGCGCTGACGGGGCTCGCGGGCGGTCTTGCCTCGTCGACCGCGGCAACGCTCGCGCTTGGGAAGCTGGCGCGGAGCCATCCCGAGAAAGCGGCGCTGATGGCGGGCGGAGCGATGCTTGCCGGCGCAACCATGATGGTCCGGGTGGCGGTTGTCGCGGGCGTGATAGCGCCGGCATTGCTGACGATCGTATTGCTGCCGCTACTAGCCGCCGCTCTCGTGACGGCTATCGCCGCTTTCGTGCTCCTGGTGCGCGGGAAGTCGAATGACAGCGATAACAATGATGATACCGAGATTGCGGTCGGGAACCCGCTCGACCTAGCCGCTGTGCTCAAGTTTGGCGTGCTGTTGACGGTCATCGGCTTCGCCGCCAACGTCGCGACGAAATTGGCGGGAAGCACCGGTGCCTATCTTCTGGCTGCGCTATCCGGCATCGCAGAAGTCGATGCGATCACGCTGTCCATGGCGCGGCTTGCCGGTCACGGTCTCGACCTGGGTATCGCTGCCCTGGCCGTGCTGATCGCGGCGACTGCCAACACCGTCTCCAAAATCGTGATTGGCTGGGTGGCGGGCGGTGCGGCCTTCGGAAAGTGGATGGCTTTCGTGGCAATACTCGCCATCGGCGCCGGCCTCGCGGGGTACGCTGTAGAGCCCGGGCCTGTAGAGCAGTTCATGCAGAGATTGATGGACGCAGCGCCCAAGCCATGAGTGGCGAGCGGGGCGCGCGCAGGTCACGACGCGCCCCGGGCTTGCGGGCGTTGATCGCGGTCAGGGGGCTGCGATCCGTACGGCAATGGCGGCGCTGGCGATGACTGCCGGATCGTTGTTCTCGGGATCCGGAATATCGAGGCCGCCTTTCACGGCCTTCACCGTGACGTTGCCAACGGGCAGTGAGGCTTTCACTTTCTCGATATCGACCTTCGCCGGCTCCTGCACACCGATCGTCACCTCGACGTCGATCTCCTTCTTGTCGACCTTGAGCGAGCGGACGAAGGCGAGCGAGGAGTGATGCAGAGCGTCCTGCACGGCCCGCAAAGCAGCCTTGGTGTAGTCCGAACCGTGAAGGTCGTTGCCGGTGCCGAGCTCGAGGATGACACGCTTCTTCGACATGATCGGTCTCCTCAAACGTCCAGGCTGACGATGGCGCACGCATTGGCGATAAGGGTCGCGTCCGTGCCTGCGTCGTTCTTGATCTCGAGGCCGCCTTCGACGACCGTGACGGTTCCCTTGCCGTAGGGCAGCACTTTCAAGACCTCAGCCTTATCGACGCTCTCTGGACGAGGCACGCCGATATGGACATCGACTTGCATAGCCTCCAAAGGGTGGCCCAGAGCCGTCGCAATCGACAAGGAGTTGTGCCAGAGCGCATCGCGCAACGCGCGGCACGCCGCTTTGGTCGAATCGGAGCCGCGTATATCGGTGCCCATGCCGATTTCCAGCACCATGCGTTTCTTTGCCATGGATGGCCTTTCGGAAGTGAATGTGGCTATTGCGGCATCATGCTCCGTGCCCAGTGCCATTGCACTCCAAAAAAGCAAAGGGCGTCTGGTGCGCCGGAAGTTCGACGGTTTTCCTTGGCCAAAGAAAGGCCGGCTGCCACCCTATTCGGTGCCGGGTCCACTGGAGTGCTGCAATGCTGCCTGAGGACGTTGAAGCGGTGAAGGAAGAGGCACGCGTCAAACGCTTGCTGCCTTGGCTCGTTGCCGTCGCGTTCTTCATGCAGGCGCTCGACACGACGATTTTGAACACCGCCGTTCCGGTGATGGCGGAAGCGCTCGACGTGGCGCCCCTCGACATGAAGTCGGTGTTGAGCTGCTACACGCTGAGCGTCGCGGTATTCGTTCCGATCAGCGGCTGGATTGCCGACCGTTTCGGCACGCGCCGGGTCTTCGCGACGGCCATCTGCCTGTTCATGCTGGGTTCGCTGCTGGCCGGGCTCTCGAACAGCATCCAAGCGCTGGTCGCGAGCCGCATCCTGCAAGGCTTCGGGGGCGCCATGATGGTGCCGGTGGGGCGCCTGACCATGGTGCGGACCTTCCCGAAATCGGAACTCGTCCGAGCGATGACGTTCGTCTCGATGCCGGCGCTGATCGGGCCGATGCTGGGGCCGGTGATCGGCGGCCTGATCGTGCACTATCTCAACTGGCGGCTGATCTTTCTGGTGAACCTGCCGGTCGGGTTCATCGGCCTCCTGCTGATCATGCGCAACATGCCCGACTATCGGTCGGATAGCGTCTCGCCGCTCGACTGGCGGGGACTTCTGCTTTTCAGCACGGGACTGGCTCTTCTTTCATATGTGCTCGAGATCTTCGGCGGGCATTCGTTGCCGGGTGCCATGATCGCGTCTCTTCTTGCGGTCTCCACGGCGCTGATCGTGGCCTATACGTTTCACGCCCTGTCTGCCGCACACCCCCTGCTCCGACTCGACCTCTTTCGGATCAGGACATTCCGCATCGCGGCTTCGGGGAGTTTCGTGACGCGGCTCGGGGCATCGGGCGTGCCCTTTCTGCTGCCGCTGCTTTATCAATCAGGGCTTGGCTACTCGCCGGTGCAATCCGCGCTGCTGATCGTACCGCAGTCGATGACGGCGCTCACGGTCAAGGCTGTGATTCCCGTGATCCTAGCCAAGCTCGGGTATCGCGGGGTGCTGACGACCAACACGATTGCGGTCGGCTTGCTGATCGCCTCGTTTGCGACGATCGATGCCAGCACACCGGTGTTCGTCATCCTCGTTCAGGCGAGCCTGTTCGGCTTCTGCCAGTCCCTGCAATTCTCGAGCATGAATACGCTTGTCTACGCCGATATTGGGGAGCGCGATGCGAGCATGGCCGCGACGATGGCGAGCACTTTACAGCAGATGTCGATGAGCTTCGGCGTTGCCATGGCGTCGCTGCTGGCGGCGTGGCTGGTGCCAACCAACATCGGCGTCGCATCCGCCGAGCTGATTGCGGGCATTCACAAGGCGTTTCTCGTTCTCGGCGCCCTGACGATCGTTTCCACCCTGGTGTTTCGTGGGCTCAGAAGAGACGATGGTGCATCCGTGAGCCTCAAGGGACAGGTCGCCCAGGTTCGCGATAAAAAGTCGCCGCGCGATCCCTAAGCCGCCGCTGTAAGGCCCTGTTCTGTCCGAGACCCGCGCCAACTGAAGGTTCAGACCATGTCGCCCGCCATTCTCGCAGCATTCGTTGTCACCTGCGTTCTGCTGGCCGTCACGCCAGGCCCGAACATGGCGTTAATCATTTCCTCGACGCTGTCGGGCGGCCTCGCGGGTGGCATTGCGACGCTTCTCGGAACCCTGACAGGGCTGGCCATCCTGGTTGCGATTGCCGCGCTCGGCATGACATCGGTGATGGTGCTGATGGCGGAATGGTTCGACGTCATCCGATGGGTGGGGGCGCTCTATCTGGTCGTTCTGGGCGCCCGGCAGCTTTGGAGCTGGTGGCGGACGCGCGGCCTTTCGCCCGCGGCTCTTGCGGCAGCGACGCCGGCATCGCGCGAGATGTCGGCCGGCGGTCGCTATCTGCAGGGGCTCATCGTCTCGCTCTCAAACCCGAAGGTGCTGCTGTTTCTTGGCGCTTTCTTCCCGCAGTTCGTCGACCCGGAGCTTGCGCCAGGGCCTCAGCTCGCGGTGCTAGCGGTCCTGTTCGTCGTTGTGCTGACCACCGTGGACATCTCTTACACCTTCGCTATTGCGCGAGCACGGGCGCGGATCGACCTCGCGCGGTTGCGGATGCTCGATGTGCTGTCGGGCGTGCTGCTGGTCGCAGGCGGGCTCGTTTTGGCATCGGCGCGCCGGCCATGAGAACTGAGCACGCCGCGGTGAAATCCCATCGGCCCGCGAGGGCGTTGCAGGGTGCAAGCCGGACGGGCTAGTCTCCGCGGCATGAAACGCATCGGCTTCTATTCGGGGTCCTTCGACCCCATCACCAATGGGCACACCGACGTGCTGCGCCGCTCGGCCGCGCTCGTCGACCGGCTGGTGATCGGCATCGGCATCCACCCCGGCAAGACGCCGCTCTTCTCGACGGAGGAGAAAACGTCGCTGATCGACGCCGAGATGAAACCTATCTCGGCGCGCTATGGTACGGAGATCAAGGTGGTTACATTCGCCGGCCTGACGGTGGATGCCGCGCGCGAGGCGGGGGCCACCGTTATTTTCCGCGGCCTTCGCGACGGTACCGACCTCGATTACGAGATGCAGATGTCGGGTATGAACAGCGCGATGGCAGCCGACGTCGATACCGTATTTCTGCCCGCGAGCCCCGATGTGCGGCATATTACGGCGACACTCGTGCGGCAGATCGCAATGATGGGCGGTGATGTGACGAGCTTCGTGTCACCACAAGTTGTGGCGGCACTCAAAGCCAAGGCCGCGGCAAGGAAGGCTTAACCGTTCGTTGCCTCCACGTTGCAGGTTTGCCCGATTGTGGCCATAAGGGCGCGTCAAGCCCTTGCCGCCTTTTCAGCTCAACATGGAGCAATAGCTTGAAGACGCTTCTCGCAAGCCTCGCGCTTGCCCTGGTCGCCATGGCATTGCCAGCCGCCGCGCAGCCCAGCACAGATCCGGCAAACACGCTGGTGATCGAGCTCAAGACGGGCAAAGTTTACATCGAGCTGCTACCAAAGCTCGCCCCGAAGCATGTCGAGCGAGTGAAAACCCTGGCACGGCAGGGATTTTATAACGGCATCGTTTTTCATCGTGTGATCAAAGGTTTCATGGCGCAGACCGGCGACCCAACGGGCACGGGCACAGGCGGGTCGAAACTCGGTGACCTGCCGGCAGAATTCACGCCGACGCCGTTCGAGCGCGGCACGGTCGGCGCCGCGCGAACACAGGATCCGAACAGCGCCAACAGCCAGTTCTTCATCTGCTTTACGCACACGCCCTCGCTCAACGGCCAGTATACGGTCTGGGGCAAGGTCGTGGACGGCATGCAGCACGTGGACCAGATTGCAAAAGGCGAACCGCCGGCCAACCCGGACAAGATGCTGAAGGTTTATGTGATGAAGGACGGGCCTGGGAAGAAGTGAGTGAGGGCAGTAGGCAGTTGGATGCAAGTATGCGGCCAGGGATCAACAGTTATCGCGATCTGCTGGTCTGGCAATACGCTATGGACCTTGCGGAGGCCATCTACCTTCTGACCCGAGCATTCCCGCGTGAGGAGATTTACGGTTTGACTTCGCAGCTGCGGCGTTCAAGTAGCTCAGTGCCGGCGAATATTGCCGAGGGATACGGTCGGGACAGCCGCGGTGCGTATGTCCAGCTTCTCAAGGTCGCTCAGGGGTCTCTCAAAGAGGTCGAGACCCACCTGCTTCTGACGACGCGGGTCGGATTGACGACACCTACGGAATCCGAGCCCCTGCTGGCCAAGGCAGACGAAATTGGGCGGATGTTGCGATCGCTGATCCGCTCCCTGGAAAACCGCAACTCAGGCCCTGGACCATAACCTATTCCTACTGCTTCCTACTGCCCACTGCCTATTGCCTATCTGCCTCCACCAACAAAAGGATCCCCAATGGCCGACATCAAAGATCCAGAGAATACGCTCGTCATGGAGACGACGAAGGGCCCCGTCGTGATCGAGCTCCGGCCCGATCTGGCACCTGGACACGTTGAGCGCATCAAGCTGCTCGCGCGTGAAGGCTTCTACGACGGCATCGTGTTCCATCGCGTCATCGACGGCTTCATGGCCCAAGTTGGCTGTCCGCATGGCACGGGCACCGGCGGCTCGAAGCATCCCAACCTCAAGGCGGAGTTCAACAACGAGCCGCACGTACGTGGGGTTTGCTCGATGGCTCGCTCGTCGATGCCGAACTCGGCCAACAGCCAATTCTTCATCTGCTTCGACGATGCCAGCTTTCTCGACCGGCAGTATACGGTCTGGGGCAAGGTGATCGAGGGCATGGACAACGTCGACAAGATCAAGCGCGGGGAGCCGGTCTCCGATCCCGACAAGATCGTCTCGATGAAGGTGGCGGCAGACAAAGCCTGAGGCCACAGCGAGATCTGCAGCGGAAGAGCGGTTTGGCGTTCGGCATTCTCGCCGTAATGCCTCGCCCATCCGCGACCGTGCTGCTAGACTCTCTGACGCGCATGGGAAAAACTCGGCGCACGACGTAAATGATCATGAGAAGGCGGAAATGCTGACCACTCACTCTCCCCGGACTCTGCTCGATCTCGCCACGCCTGAGGGTTCGGTTGCGAAGCTGGCGACCGCTGCCGGCGCAGTTCTGTTCGGCGTCTGCTTGCTGACGCTTTCGGCGAAGATCCAGGTACCGTTCTGGCCGATACCAATGACCATGCAGACGCTCGTCGTGCTGATGCTCGGCATGGCCTACGGCTCTCGAATGGCCGCCGGTACAGTGCTCGCGTATCTGTTGGTTGGCGCGGCGGGCTTCCCGGTGCTGGCTGGCACGCCCGAGCGCGGCATCGGCCTCGCTTACATGATGGGGCCGACGGGTGGCTTCCTGCTTGGCTTCGTGCTGGCGGCTTGGGTCGTGGGCTTCCTGGCTGAACGCGGCTTCGATCGCTCGCTGCTCCTTTGCGCGGTTGCGATGCTTGCGGGTCACGTGGTGATTTCGCTTTCGGGCGTCGTCTGGCTTGCGGCCCTGCTGGGCACCACGAAAGCGATCCAGGTTGGATTCGTGCCGTTCCTCGCATCGAGCGTGCTGAAGACGGCACTTGGTGCCGTTGCGATGCCGCTCATCTGGCGGGTTGTCGAGAGGCGTTCGGCGCTCCGCCAGCAACGCTGATAATGCGACAGCGAGGGACGTGATGGCCGCGTTCCCTCGCCCACCGACCCGGCGTACCTTCATTGCGGGGGTCGTGGCTGCCACAGGGCCTTCGCTCATGGGCAACTCAGCGACAGGCGAAGGATCGGATCGGAAGGCGCCTGTGCTGACGGGCGCCGACCGGCTTGCGGCCGACAATTTTTCCATGCTGCGCAGCAAGCGCGTCGGTCTCATCACGAACCACACAGGGCGCGTTGGGGCTGAGCGGTTGATCGATGTGATGGCGCGGGCTGAGGGCATCTCGCTTGCGGCAATCCTGACACCTGAGCACGGCCTCGCGGGCATGGCCGAAGCCGGAGCCAAGGTCGCCGGCGGCGCTGACCAGGCAACCGGCATCAAGGTGCACAGCCTTTACGGCTCATCCTACAAGCCAACGCCGGCCATGCTGACCGGCCTCGACGTGCTCTTGTTCGACATGCAGGACATCGGCACGCGCTTCTACACCTACATTTCGACGATGGGCCTCGCGATGCAGGCGGCGGCTGCGGCCGGCCTGCCGTTTATCGTGCTGGATCGGCCGAACCCGCTCGGCGGCGATTATATCTCGGGATTTGTGCTCGAACCGGCGTTTGCGTCGTTCGTCGGGCGGTTCCCCATTCCGATTGCACATGGCCTCTCGGTCGGCGAGCTTGCGCGGATGATCAAGGGCGAGCGGATGCTGCCCGGGCTCGATGGCCTCGCGCTCGACGTGATTGACGCGTCGGGTTGGCGACGTGGAATGCGCTGGCCAGAAACGGGCCGTGCGTGGGTTGCGACCAGCCCGAACATTCCGGCATTCGAGAGTGCGCTCGCCTATCCCGGCACCGGCCTGTTCGAAGCGACCGTCGCCAGCGAAGGACGCGGGACCGATGCGCCATTTCTGCTGATCGGACATGCGGCTATCGATGCTGATGCTATTGCTGACGAACTGGTGGGTGCCGGATTGCGGGGCGTGCGGATCGCCGCGACTCGTGTGAAACCGCGCGCGATTGCTGGCGTGGCGACGAGTCCGCGATTTCTCGATCGCAACATCGAGGCGGTTCGCCTGAACGTGACGGATGCAGCGACGTTCAAGCCTGTCGAGGCGGGCGTTCATCTGCTGGTGGCGTTTCACAAGGTACTCGCGGCGGCGCATGCGGGACCGCTCGTGACTGACACCAAGATGTTCGACCGCCTCGCTGGCACAGACCGTTTGCGAAAGGCGCTCACGAGCGGCATGAAGGCCGACGCCATTATCGCGACGTGGCGCTCGGACGTTGCACGGTTTGCTGAGCGCAGAGCGCGTTATTTCGCCTACTAGACCCGGCAAGTGACGATTTCTTGTAACGGCTCGGATGGGCGTTAAGACTAGCTGGTAGCCTCAACTCCTCATCTCCGATTGTCCCCACGAGAATGCCAATGATCCAGATGTACGATCTCGCGGCAGCCGATCCCGCGGTGCGCTTCAGTCCCTACTGCTGGCGTACGCGCATGGCGCTCGCGCACAAAGGCCTCGACGTCGAGACCGTGGCTTGGCGCTTCACGGAGCGCGACGCAATTGCTTTCTCAGGCCAAAGCCGCGTCCCGGTGATCCGGGACGGCGATAGCGTGGTGTTCGATAGTTGGGCGATCGCGCGATATCTGGAGGCGCGGTATCCGGATCGACCGTCTCTGTTCGGGGGATCGAAGGGCGAAGCGCACGCGCGGTTCATCAATAGCTGGGCCGATGGTGTGCTGAACCCGGGCCTCATCAGGATGGTGCTCGGTGATGTTTTTGCGGTGATTGCGGAGAAGGATCGGGAATACTTCCGTACGTCGCGCGAGGCCCGCTTCGGCGCCCCTGTCGACCAAGTGCAGGCGGGACGGGAGCAGACTGTCGTCGGGTTTCGCCAGAGCCTCACTCCGGTGCGAACGACACTGGAAGCCCAACGCTTTCTGGGCGGAGATGAGCCGAGCTACGCCGACTACATTGTGTTCGGTGGCTTTATGTGGGTGCGCGCGGTGAGCAACTTCGAACTCTTGGACGCATCGGACCCGATCGCCGCGTGGCGCGAACGTATGCTCGATCTCCATAGCGCGCTTGGGCGAAACGCTCCGCGTGCGCAGCAGGCAAGCGGCGCGTGATCTCAATCACCACACGCTCCCACCGCAAGCGTATGAGGCCGTGAGATGGCACGTATTCCCGTCAAAGCCTGCGTCTTCGATGCGTACGGCACGTTGTTCGACTTTGCGTCGGCCGCGGCCGGCTGCCGCGACGCACTTGGCGACAAGGCCGACGCCGTAACGGCGATGTGGCGCGACAAGCAGATCCAATATACGTGGCTGCGCAGCGTCCAGGGCTTACACGCCGACTTCTGGCAGGTCACCGGCGACGCGCTCGACTATACGCTCGATACGCTCGGGCTCGCGGACCCGCCCCTGCGCGAGCGGTTGATGCGGCTCTATCTGAGACTGGAGACCTTCCCGGAGGTATCGGACGTTCTGCGCGCCCTGAAATCGCAGGGCTATGCCACTGCCATCCTTTCGAACGGCTCTCCCAAGATGCTGGCAAGCATCGTCGATGGCGCCGGGATTGGCGATTTGCTCGATCACGTCATTTCCGTCGAGGATGTTGGCATTTTCAAGCCGTCGCCGCGGGTCTATCAGCGCTGCTGCGATGTGATGGGCGTGACAGCAAACGAGATCGCCTTCCAGTCCTCGAATGCCTGGGACGCGTGGGCCGCCTCCGCCTTCGGGATGCACGTTTTCTGGTGCAATCGATACGGACAGCGCCCCGAGCGACTTCCTGGCAAGCCCGATGCAGAGATGCGCACGCTTGCGGAGCTACCGGCCCTCATTGCACGCGGCTGACATTTCGGCTTTCGCTCATAAGATCAATTCGAGCGGAAGAGCGGCGGATTGGCACGTCGGGGCACTTCGCGGGAAAGTGAACCAATGCGGCCAAACCTTGCCCCTATTCGGAACCTACCGCTCCGCGCATGATGTATCGCGTTCTTTCGGGGCGGCTGTCGGGGCCGTACGCGATGCTGGTGACGCTGGCGGCGGCTGCGGCGCTTCACTGGCTCGGACTTGTCACAAGCGCAAACGCCCAGGACGGGGAAACCTGCACGACATGCGTGTTCGATGCCCGGCGCGCGCATCTCGATGCCTTGATCTACGACGATCCGACGCGAGGGCGTTTGGAGGGCCGGCTCGATGGCAAACCTTGGATCGGCCAGGACTGGGCCACGATGCCCGTAGCAGTAAAACCGGCCGATCAGAGCCTCGACATGACGACAAGCCTGCAGCAGTTCGGAAGCTACGAAGCGCGGCGGACGCAACAAAAAATCGAGGAAGCGAAGGAACTCGCGCCGAAAGACCTCACGATGCCGAAGCCCGTGACCGCGGCCGCAACACCGCTCGACGTGTGGAGCAGGGTCGAGGTGATGGGTCTCGAGAGTGTCGAGGGCGAAACACGGCGCGGAACGGTCGGGGCCGACTACAAGATCATGGGCGGCGCGCTGGTCGGGGTGTCCGCTACGGTACAGGATGCAGCGCCGACCCTCGCGTCCGATACGCGTCTTGCGGCATACTTTGCCGTGAAACCCTGGTCGCCGCTGACGTTCGACGCCAAGGCGCAATGGGGTGAAAGCCATACCGTGACGATGCCGGGTCTGTTGACGACACAGAGCGCATTGACGGCGCGCCTCAAGGGCAACTTCAGCTACGCCGGATTGCGTCTGGCGCCGGCGTTGACCGTCGCCCATGGTGTCGATGAGGCAGAGGCTCTCAGCGGCGGGACGATCGAGAAAAGTTCCATCGCGCTGACGCCGCGTGTGAGCCGCCCCATCGAGCTCAAAGGGGGCGCCAAAGTCGAACCGTTCTTATCGCTCAAGAGCGCGCTCGACTTTGGAGATACGCTGGACGGGGCTGGCCATGGCATCGTCGACACAACGCGCGGCGTTGGTGGCGGAGTGACGTTCGCGAAGCCGAACGCCTACTCGCTGAGCGTGACGACCGGCATCGAGCAAGCGACGAGCAGCGAGAGGTCAAACGTGAGCGGGCGTCTCGAGCTGAAACTGCCGTTGCGGTGACGAGCGAGCCGGCGGCGTCTCAGGAGGCGATGGCCAGGGCCACTGCCGCGAAGTGGCAGCCGGTACCCGCTAGCACGAACGCGTGCCAGATCGCCGTCTGATACGGCAATCGTTCCCATACGAAGAAGATGACACCGAGCGAGTAGACGATACCTCCGGCCGTCAGGAGAATCAGGGCCTCCGGCGAGAGTTGCGTGACGAGGGGCTGCAATGTTGCAACGCCAGACCAACCAAGAGCGAGGTAGACGACTATCGCCAGCCGATCCCATCGTGCCGTCAGCAGCAGCTTGGCCGCCGCTCCAGCGAGGGCAACCAGCCAGACGCCAACGAACAGCGCAAGACCGGTCGAGCCGCCTAGCTTCACGAGTGCGAAGGGCGTGTAGGTGCCGGCGATCTTGAGGAAGATCGCAGCGTGATCAAGGCGTCGCAGCGTCGAATTCCAGGCGGACGTCGGGAGCATATGATAAGCGCCCGAGCAGCCGAGCATCGCGAGCAGGCCGGCGCAGTAGATCGTGAGCGCTACGATCGAAGTCGCGGGCAACGTCCAGGCCGCCCACACCATCAGGGCCGTGGCGGCAATCGCTCCGCTCGCCATGCCGACCACATGGACGATGTGGTCTGCTACAATCTCGCTATGCCATGGACGCGTATTCATGCCCGAGATTCATACCGCGTCGCTCAGTTCGCGGCGAGACTTCCTGGACCGCTCGGTTACCGGGCAGGAGCAAGGCCGCGACATCCGCGACATGGCCGCTGCCGACAGGCACTCAAGGATCGAACATCAGCTCGACCGCGGCAACGCCTCCGAAGCGAGCGATCATGCGGTCACCAGCTTCGGCGAGAAGCATTCCCGTGGCCGTGCCAGTCGAGATGAGCGCCCCGGCAGCAAGGCCATCGCCCAAGGCCGAACGGGCATTGGCAAGCCAAACGAGCGGCGCGAGTGGATCTCCCATGACTTCGGCGCCGCTGCCCGTGCGGCGGACGGAACCGTTTACCTCAAGGGTAACCGTAATGGCTGAAAGATCGCGGCCGCGCCAATCGGACAGCTCGGTGCCGACGACATAGCGGCCGCTGGCGGCACCGTCTGCGAGAATGCCCGGGATGGGAGGCAGCGTGTCGAGGCCAAAGCGGCACTCCGCAACCTCAACTCCGGCATGCACGATCGACACCGCGTCGGCGACCTCTTCCGGGTTGTATGGCTCAGCGCGAGGTGGCAGCGCGCGGCCAAGCCGGAAGAAGAACTCACACTCAACGAGCGGATCGAGCAGCTCTGCGCGGCGAAAGCGGGCAGGACTGTGCGTTTCGAAACGCGCGAAGGTGCGCCCGTAGATCGGCTCATTGGTGCGCAAGCGCCGCTGCATGACGGGCGTCGTTGCCGCGATCTTCCAACCGAGCAACGGCCAGCCGAGCGCGTCGGCCACGAGTGCGTTGACCTGATACCCCTCCGCATTCGTTTTTGGGATCAGTTCGTCCGGCACATCTTTAAGCTGGCGGCCTTCGCGTCTGGCTTCAGCGAGAAGCTCGGCGAGACGTTGTTGCGGGCTCATCGTCATAGCCCCAGCTTCGCTTTCAGCAATTCGTTGACCGCCTGCGGATTGGCCTTGCCGCCGGACGCCTTCATGACCTGGCCCACGAACCAGCCGAGCATGGTTGGCTTGGCCTTCACCTGCTCTACCTTGTCAGGATTCTTGGCGATGATGTCGTCTACGGCCTTCTCGATGGCGCCGGTATCGGTGACCTGCCTGAGGCCGCGCGTCTCGACGATTTCAGCGGGATCGCCACCCTCAGTCCAGACGATCTCGAACAGGTCCTTGGCGATCTTGCCGGAAATGGTGCCGGCGGAAATGAGATCGAGGATGGAGCCGAGCTGGGCTGCGGAGACCGGCGAGGCGTCGATCTCTTTGCCTTCCTTATTGAGCCGGCCAAACAGCTCGTTGATGATCCAATTCGCGGCGAGCTTGCCGTCGCGGCCCTTGCCGACGCTCTCGAAATAATCAGCGCTTTCCTTCTCCGCCGTCAGCACGCTCGCGTCGTAGGTCGAGAGGCCGTACTGACCGACAAAACGGGCATACTTCGCGTCCGGCAATTCGGGCAGGCCCTCGGCGAGGTCATCCACCCATGCTTGCTCAAACTCGAGCGGCAGGAGATCCGGATCGGGGAAATAGCGATAGTCGTGCGCCTCCTCCTTGGAGCGCATCGAGCGCGTCTCGCCGCGTCCTGGATCGAACAGGCGCGTCTCCTGCTCGACGGCAAAGCCGTCTTCGATAACACCGATCTGGCGACGGGCCTCGACTTCGACGGCCTGCCCGATGAAGCGGATCGAGTTGACGTTTTTGATCTCGCAACGCGTACCGAAGGGCTCGCCGGGCCGACGCACGGAGACGTTCACGTCGGCGCGGAGATTGCCTTTCTCCATGTCGCCGTCGCACGTGCCGAGATAGCGCAGGATCGAGCGCAGCTTCGTGACGTAAGCCTGTGCCTCCTTTGCCGACCGGATGTCCGGTCGCGAGACGATCTCCATCAGCGCCACGCCAGACCGGTTCAGATCGACGAACGAATACTCGGCGCTCTGATCGTGGATCGACTTGCCGGCGTCCTGCTCAAGATGCAGACGCTCGATGCCAATCTTGACGATCTCGCCGTCAACCTCGATCTCGACCTCGCCTTCGCCGACGACGGGCTGCTTGTATTGGCTGATCTGATAGCCCTGCGGCAGATCCGGATAGAAGTAGTTCTTGCGGTCGAAGACGCTGACCAGATTGATTTTCGCGTTGAGGCCAAGCCCGGTGCGCACGGCTTGGGCCACACATTCGCGGTTGATGACGGGAAGCATGCCGGGCATCGCCGCATCGACGAGCGAGACGTGGCTGTTCGGCTCGCCGCCGAAAGCCGTCGAAGCGCCCGAGAAGAGCTTCGCCTTCGAGTTCACCTGAGCATGGACTTCCATGCCGACGACGATCTCCCAGTCGCCGGTCGCGCCCTTGATGACGGTCGCGGACTTGCGACGCGGCTCGGTCGTAGCGGTAGCAGTCATCGTGTGCGGCTCCCAGCACCGGACATCACGCGGTGCATGCGGCGGCCGCGCACCCACGGATCTCCCTATTCCTGATGTGTCGGCGGCAATCTATCAGATCCCGCTCCGAGGCAAAGAGCGACGGGTCAGTGGTAGGTCCGTCCCCCATCAACCGCGAGCGTCGTGCCCGTTACGAACGAGGACTCGTCGGACGTCAGAAACAGGATGGCCGCAGCCAACTCGTCCGGCTGACCGGCGCGGCCGAGGGCGTAGCGTGCGCCGACAGCCGGATTGGGCGCGCCTGTGGCGTCCCGCATGAAACCGGCGGTCATCGGCGTATCCACCGCGCCGGGGCAAACGACGTTGACCCGGATGGCAGGCGCCAGCTCCATCGCGATGGCCTTGGTCATGGCGATGACGGCACCCTTCGAGGCGACATAGGCGGTGCTGCCAGGCCCAGTCGGGATGAGGCCGACGCCGGAGCCGATGTTGACTATGGTGCCCCTGCCCGCTTCGCGCATCAGCGGCGCCGCGGCCTGGGTGACGAGAAATGTGCCGGTGACATTCACGGAAAGGATGCGCTGGAACTGCTCGGGCGATGTTTCAGCAAGCCCATTTGTCGAGAAGATGCCGGCCGCATTGACGAGCCCATCGAGGCCGCCGAGGGCGTCGGCCACGCCACGGAGGGCGGTCGCGACGGATTGTGGATCGGTCACGTCGACCGCGAGGCCTGTGCAGTCGAGTTCATTAGTCACAGCTTGAACCGCGTCTTCCGCGCGATCGAGGATGGCGACGCCAGCGCCTTCGCGGACGAAGAGTGCGGCTGTCGCCCGGCCGATACCGGACGCGCCACCGGTAATGACGATACGGCGGCCTTGAAGTCGTTGCATGTCATATCCTCCGCGAGCGAGGCCGGCACCTGTCACCTGTCGTCAGGCTGGAACTTCACCCGCAAGGTAACTCACCGCTGCGCTGACGCCACCGCCGCCATGTGGGATCTTCAGGGCCGCCAGGGCCATCTCGACGGCGCCCAATGTGCCGATCACCATCGGTGCGTTGGTGTGGCCCATGTGGGCGATGCGGAAGGCCTTGCCCGAGAGCTCGCCCAGTCCGACGCCCAGCGTGACGCCGCACTTGTCACGCGCATAGTCCAGGATCGGCTGTGGGCTTTGGCCTTGCACCAGCACGTTGGTGACGGAGGCAGACCGCTCGGATGGCTCGGTGACGTTGAATGCCAGAACCTGGCCTTCAGCCCACTTGGCGACGGCCCGGCGCGTCGCTTCGGCGAGCAGTGCATGACGGCGAAACGCGTTTTCCTGGCCTTCGGCGAAGAGCATGTCCATGGCTTTGCGCAAGGCGAAAAGCAGGTGCTCGGGCGGCGTCCCGCAATACTTCTGGTAGCTGATCGGACCGTCGCGCAATGTCCAGTCCCAGTAGAACGTCCGCAGCCCCGCGCTCTCGTGTGCCGCTCTCGCTTTTGGGCTGGCCGCAACGAAGGCAAGGCCTGGCGGCGTCATGAGGCCCTTTTGCGAGGCAGCCATGGCAACGTCGATGCCCCAGGCGTCCATCTCGAAGGGCATGCAGCCGAGCGAGGCAACGCCATCGACCATCAGCAAGGCCGGATGACGCGCGCTATCGATAGCCTGGCGTATGGCGGGAATGTCGTTGACGCAGGACGAAGCCGTATCGATCTGGACGACCATGACGGCCTTGATGGTGTGGGCCTTGTCGGCCCTCAGGCGCTCCTCGACTTTTACGGGATCGACGGCCCGCCGCATCGAGCCCGGCAGCACCTCGATCTCGCAGCCGAGCATGGCTGCCATCTCGCCCCAGCCGATTGCGAAGCGGCCACTCTCGAGCACCAGCACCTTGTCGCCCCGGGAGAGCACGTTCGTGAAGGCCGCCTCCCAGCCCCCGTGACCGTTGGCAGCGTAGATATAGACGCGCTCTTTAGTGCCGAAAATGCGCTTCAGGTCTTCGTGGCAACTGTCTCCCAACCCGATCATGCCGCCGGAATAGATGTCCACCGCTGGCCGATGCATGGCCTGCAGCACCTCGTCGGGGAGGTTGGTCGGACCCGGGATGGACAGGAACGGACGGCCGTTAGCAACGGACATTGATACATCCCTCGTGGCGGTGCGTGCGACGGGTTGTCTTAGGCTCGGGCAACGATCAGGGCAAGGCGGGGCTCGCGAGGTGATGGTCGTTCAGGCCGCGTTTGGCGCGGAACTGAGGCGTCGATGCGCAACGATGGACGCGATCGAGACCGCAAGGATAGCGACCGCCAGCCCTGTGAAAACGCGGTTGGCCGCCCAGTCGGCTCGCGTCGAGGAGAGCTTGCCCGAGGCTGCGAGCGCAATCAGTCCGACGCCGGCAACACCCGCTTGAGCGGCGGCGAGTGGCACCGCCCACCGAAATTGCGGCTCCGCTCCGGTGAGACGGGCGCTTTGCAATAGACCCGATGCCGATCGTGCGAACGCGATCGAGGCCACGGCGAGCAATGCCATGGCGAGGGCGTATTGCCAGCCGTGCTGCCACTTGAGACCGGTCAGCGGCGTAAGATAGAGGCCCTGCATGGCAACGGCGCCCCAGGCATAGCAGACGGCAGCAATGCTGGAGCTTTGCAGAAGCGCGACGGCGGATGGGACGAACGGCGACTTTGCCATTGGCACCCATCGAAAGGCCTGCCGGCAGACGAGGATCGCAACGACAACGGCCACAAACGCAAACGCCGCCGCGCCAGCAGTCACGACAGACGGCTGACCCGCTCTCGCGGCGAAGATCATGACGGCGGCGCTTAGGATACCGACACTCGCCAGAATGCGCTGCATCAGACGGCCACTCATGGCAATCGCTTCATTAGCGGACGATGCCCGGCGATCCATCTACGCGGCCTCGGTCTGCTGCTCGCGTGTCAATCTGACGACATTGAAGCTGATGGCGGCGAGAGCGAGCGCGCCAAAGAAGAAGATGTTGTTGGCCGCCCAATCCTGGGAGCCGCGCCGCAAACCGGCGACGGTTGTGAAGCGCCACATCTTACCGTCGATCAACAAGCCCAGCATGGTGATGACCATGGCGATCAGGATGAAAAGAGCGAACCCGCGGGCGACCTTGATCAGCATGGGATCGGTGACGCCGGACGCGGCATCCTTTCGCAATGTAGTCGCAAGGAAAAGCGAGAGGATGGCGAGAAGAGCGAAGGCGATCAAGAATTGCCACCACTCGCGCCAATTCAGAATGTCGAAAGCGTAGGTTACCAGCAGGCCGAGAGAGCCCCAGGCCCAGACCATTCCCATGTGCCTGAGCGAAATGCTGATGCCTTGCTCACCACCAGCCGGAGCCGCCTCGGCCGCGCGCACCTCGGCGAACGACGCCAACGCGATAAAAATACTGACGATCGCAGCCAGTGCCATGTGCAAATAGAACTGCTTCATCGCTGCTGTAACGACCAGGGCTGCGGCGCTCAGTCCAATACCGAGCACCCAGATGACTATCGACGCCATGCGTCTTCCCCCCGTTGCTTCCCCATCGATGCCCCACGCATCACTGCGCGTAGCGCTCTCGTGATCGTCCTGTGCGGAGCGGCGGCAACCGCGGCAAGCTCAAGGACTAATGCTACCCGATGCTGTCGTTGATGTCTCAATTCGAGGATGGCGCGACGGCACATATGCACCGGTCTGACTGGAAGTGGATGGCTCGCGGGCGCCGACACTTACGCTGCCACACGCTGCTCGCCGATGGTTTCCGATCGGTAGCCCAAAGCCTCGGCGACATGGACGCGGCTCACAGTCTCGGCGCCGTCGAGATCGGCGATGGTGCGCGCCACCTTGAGAGTCCGGTGGAATCCGCGCGCCGACAACTTGAGGCGATCGGCGGCGGCGCGTACGAACGCCAGCCCTTCGGCGTCCGGCATCGCGATTTCTTCGAGCAGTCGTCCGGAGACATCGGCATTGGTCCGTATCGAGCGCGGCACTGAGGGCAAGGCCATGAGCCTGCCGCGTTGCCGTGCCCGGGCTGCCATGACACGAGCGCGGACCTCTCGACTTCCTTCGGAGGGCGTGGGGAGGACGAGATCGGCCGATGTCACCTGCGGCACCTCGATCATCAAGTCGATGCGATCCAGAAAGGGGCCGGAGAGGCGGGCCTGATAGTCGGCGGCACAGCGCGGGCCGCGCTTGCAGGTCTGGCCGGGTCCACCGCCGCACTTGCAGGGATTCATCGCGGCAATGAGCTGGAAACGCGATGGGTAGGCGATGCGATGATTCGCTCGCGCGATGACCACTTCGCCGGATTCGAGGGGCTGGCGGAGCGAGTCCAATACGTTCGGATGAAACTCGGGCAACTCGTCGAGGAACAGCACGCCAAGATGTGCGAGGGAGACCTCACCCGGGCGTGGGCGCGTGCCGCCGCCGACAAGCGCTGCCATACTCGCCGAGTGGTGGGGAGCGCGGAACGGCCGCTCTCGCGCGATGCGGCCATCGGCAAGCTCTCCGGCAAGGCTTTTGACCATCGAAACCTCGAGCATCTCCGACGGCTCGAGGTCCGGAAGGATACCCGACAGGCGGGCAGCGAGCATCGACTTGCCGGATCCGGGAGGCCCGACCATGAGCAGATTGTGGCCGCCGGCGGCAGCGATCTCGAGCGCTCGCTTGGCGCTCTCCTGCCCTTTGACATCAGCGAGATCGAGGGTGCTTGCCGTGCCAGTCGCCAAGTTCGGTTCGGGACGCGCAAGCGTTTGGATACCCTTGAAGTGATTGACCAGAGACAAGAGGTGGGGCGCTGCAAGAACGGCCATGTCCTCGGCGGCCCATGCAGCCTCTGCTCCGCCGGCCTCCGGACAAATGAGACCCTTGCCGACAGCGTTTGCACCGATGGCTGCCGGCAACGCTCCCGGCACCGGTCGGATGGCGCCGTCGAGCGCCAACTCGCCGATCGCGGCATAACCGGCGATGGCATCAGGCGCGATCGCGCCCATGGCAGACATCAAGGCGAGCGCGATCGGCAAATCGAAATGGCTGCCCTCTTTCGGCAAATCGGCCGGTGCCAGGTTCACCGTCACGTGGCGAAATGGAAACCCCAAGCCGACGGCATGCAAGGCATTGCGGACGCGCTCGCGACTTTCCGCGACGGCTTTGTCGGGTAAGCCAACGATCGAGAAAACGGCGCGACCAGCGGTAACACGAACTTCGACGTCGACAGGGCGTGCTTCGATGCCGACGAAGGCAAGCGTCGATATCTGCCCATACATTGCGCGTCCCCGCCCCAGAGCCTCACCCCAATTCCAGAACGGTATGGCGGGGCCTTTATTTCGTCAAGAACATAAAGAGAACCTTTCCCTACTCGTTTGTGCTGCTCGGCACTTTTGACGGCGCGTGTTCGGAAATCATCCACAGAAGCCCAATCCATGCGCGACTGCTTCGCGCATGGGCCGTCCCGCGAAGTGCAGTTCTGCGAGAGCGCTCCGCAGTGATCCAGAGTCTGTCCTTGAAATGCTCGCGGAAAAGGAATCTCCAACAACAGTCGAGCGGCAAGTTGGTGTTGTCATTCCGCCGCGAAGCGGAGGTCAATTCATCCTATCGTCGTGAGATATTGCGGATCACCGCGACGTGCTCTAAGCGCTGAGGTGGCGCTCCGAAGCGAATTGCAGCTTTCCGGCTGCGAAAATCTTGTGCCATACTTTGCGCCAAGACGCTCAAGGAAGGGCGCCGTGAGAGCGCCGGCGCAGCAGAGGGTGGAAACAAAAATGAAGGAACGTTCGGGGCAGGATTTTGCCGCGGGGATGTTGTTTGCGCTCATTGGCGCGGTGGCGCTGTACATCAGCGCCGATTATTCAATGGGAACTTCCCACCAACCTGGAACGGGCGTGCTGCCACGAATTCTAGCGTGGGGTCTCGTCGCCATTGGCGCAGCGCAAATCGTGCAGGGGATGATCGTAGAATTCGCGGTGTTGCGACGCGCGGCGCCGACGGTCGCGATCTCAGCGGTTGCGAGCGCGATCCTGTTCTTCGGCGGTCCGGCCATCGGCATTGAAGAGGGATGGAGTGCGCTTCCGATTGTCATTGGCTTCCTCGCCTTGATGGAGAGTCTGCTTCCAGGCACTGCTTGGCGTCCACTCTTTGCCGTCACGCTAGCGACGGTCGCCTTTGGACTGACGATCGATGAACTCGGCCTCGTGGTTGCAATGGTGGTTTCGCTGACGCTCTGTGCTTTCGGCACGCACGAGACTCGGTGGCGCGAATTCAGCATGTTTCTCGTAGTGATGCTGATCATCGGTGTCGGCGGCTTCATCTGGCTGCTCGGCATGCCGGTTCCGATTTGGCCAGTGAAAGTTCCTGGCTGGCTCTCTTTCCTCCAGCGCTGACGAGCGGTGAGATACGATGGGACTTGAAGAAACTTTCTCGCACCTCACGCTTGGGCTCTCGGTGGCGGTTTCGCTGTCGAACCTTTTTTGGTGCTTCATGGGCGTCCTCATCGGCACAGCCATCGGCGTGCTGCCCGGTGTTGGCCCTACGGCGACCATGGCGCTGCTGTTGCCGATCACGTACTTCCTGACGCCCGAAGGCGCGTTGATCATGCTCGCCGGTATTTATTATGGCGCGCAGTATGGCGGTTCGACGACAGCCATTCTCGTCAACCTGCCAGGCGAAGCCTCGTCCGTCGTCACAGCGCTCGACGGCTACCAGATGGCACGTCAGGGGCGGGCTGGGCCGGCACTCGCCATATCGGCAATCGGCTCATTCTTTGCCGGAACAGTTGCGACGTTCGCGATCGTTCTTGCAGCACCACCACTGACCAGGCTCGCTCAACAATTCGCTCCAGCAGACTACTTCTCGCTGATGGTGCTTGGCCTGGTTCTCGCGGTGGTGATGGCGGCCGGCTCGCTTATGAAAGCGATCGGTATGGTTCTTCTCGGCATGCTGCTGGGCCTCATCGGGACTGACGTCAACACCGGCAACACGCGTTTCACCTTCGGAGTTAGCGATCTCTTCGACGGCATCGGGTTCGTCATTGTCGCCATGGGCGTGTTCGGCATGGCGGAGATCATCAAGAATCTCGGCGATCCGGAGCGGCGCGATCTTGTCTCGTCGAAAGTCTCCGGGCTGATGCCGACGCGAGAAGATTTCAAGCGCTCGTGGGGACCAATCGTGCGTGGTACGGGCCTCGGCGGCGTGCTCGGCATCTTGCCGGGCGGCGGCGGCGTGCTCGGCTCCTTCGCTTCCTATGCGCTCGAGAAGAAGATATCGAGGACGCCGGAGAAATTCGGGCAAGGCATGATCGAAGGTGTCGCGGGGCCTGAATCGGCCAACAACGCAGCGGCGCAGACGTCATTCATTCCAATGCTGACGCTCGGCATCCCGTCGAATGCGGTGATGGCGATGATGATCGGCGGCATGATGATCCACGGCATCGTCCCTGGACCACAAGTCATGGATCAGAACCCCGGCCTGTTCTGGGGCATGATCGTCTCCATGTGGATCGGCAATCTGATGCTGGTGATCCTCAACCTGCCACTGATCGGCATCTGGGTGAAGATGCTGCTAGTCCCCTACCGGCTGCTCGCCATCGCAATTCTGTTCTTCTGCTGCATCGGCGTCTACAGCCTGAATAACCTGTGGTCCGAAGTCCTGTTCATGGCCTTGTTCGGGATGCTTGGCTTCGTGTTCCTCAGAATCGGGTGCGAGCCGGCACCGCTGCTGCTCGGCTACCTGCTCGGGCCGCTCATGGAAGTCTATATGCGGCGCGCCATGCTGCTCTCTCGCGGCGACGTGATGGTGTTCGTCGAGCGACCACTATCGCTGGCGTTCCTGCTTATATCCGTAGTGTCGCTCGTGCTTGTCGTGCTGCCGAATATACGTAAGGCGCGTGAAGAGGCGTTCCAAGAATAGTTGAAGGTCGCGGACACCGCCACCCCGGCCTATAAGAGATCAATCGAGGAGGAGGAAGATTGAGAATGCGTAGACGTTGTTTCTTGGCCCTGACGGGGGCTGCAATGGCGGTGGGTGCACTTTCTGCCACTGACGTGGTGGCAGCAGACTGGCCGGACAAACCTGTCAAAGTGATCGTACCTTACGCGCCAGGTGGAGCTACAGATCTCCTGGCGCGGCCGTGGGCAGAGGCGCTCAGCCATGCTTACGGGCAGCAGTTCGTGATCGAGAACCGCGGTGGCGCAGGTGGAATGATCGGCACGGAGGCCACATATAAGGCGCCGCCCGACGGTTACACACTGATGTTCACCCCCAACGCGACACTCACCGTTCTGCCGTCACTGCGAAAAACAGCATACGATCCAAGCAAGTTCACGCCGATCGCGCGCACGGGCGACCTCATCTGCGGCTTCGTGATTCATCCCTCGGTCGGCGTAAAGACGTTCCAGGAGATGATTGCCTACGCCAAGAAGAACCCGGGCAAGCTCATGTACGGCTCGGCGGGGCTCGGCACGGCGACGCAACTTCGGGTCGAGGCACTAAAGCTCAGGGCTGGCGTCGACATCTTGCATGTGCCTTACCGCGGCAGCGCCGACGCGTTGAACGACCTGCTCCCCGGCACGGTGCAGATGATGAACGAGATCAACGTGCTGCCTCACGTGAAGGCCGGCAAATTGATCCTGCTCAACGTCAACCACGCCAGCCGGCATCCGGATTTCCCAGATGTTCCGACACTCACTGAACTCGGCGTGAAGGATGCCGACGTGCCCATCTGGTACTCCATGTGGGGACCGCCAGGGCTGTCGCAGGACCTCGCGACGAAGCTCAACCAGAAAATTGTCGAGATCGCAAAATCCGACGACATGAAGAAGCGGATGCGGGAGCTCAACACGGAAGTGCCGATCCAGACGCCAGAAGAGATCGAGGCGTACAGGAAGCTCGACACGGCCCGCAATCTCGAGATCATAAAAGCCGGCAACATCAAGCTCGAGTAGCTCAAGCCATCAGTGTTCGCCCGGGCCTTCCTGGCCCGGGCTCAGCGATTGGCACACCGGCTGAAGAACCGGCTGCTGATTTTCCCACAATTTCAAGCTTGCACGACGACTGGCCGATCATGGCCCGTGACGGTCAGCGAACAAAACGAGAAAGGGCATCATAGGAAACGAACGGAGGACGTACTCATGCATCGTCGCATGCTGCTCGCCCTGCTGGCTGGCGTCACGATCTCGCTCGCCACGCAGCCTGTTGCAGCACAGGAATGGCCGGACAGACCGGTCAAGGTGATCGTGCCCTACGCGGCAGGAGGCGCAACGGACGCGATAGCACGACCCTGGGCAGAGGTGCTTTCGAAGGCCTTCGGCCAGCAATTCGTGATCGAGAACCGGGGCGGCGCCTCGGGTATGATTGGGATGGAAGCAACGGCGAAGGCGGCGCCGGACGGCTACACGCTGTGCATGTCACCCAACGCGGTGCTGTCGGTGTTGCCGAGCTTGCGCAAGACGCCCTACGATCCTCTCAAGGACATCATCCCGATCGGGCATACGGGCGAAGTTCTCAACGGGCACGTCATTCATCCGAAGCTCGGCGTAAAGACGATGGCCGAGTTGATTGAATACGCCAAAAAGAACCCGGGCAAGGTGACGTATGGCTCATCCGGTAATGGCACGGCCAATCATCTGCGCCTCGAAGCCCTGAAGCTCAGAACGGGCGTCGACATATTGCATGTTCCTTATCGCGGCGGGGCCGACGCGCTCAATGACCTGCTACCGGGCAATATCCATATACAGAATGAACCGGTGAACCTGCCGCATGTGAAGGCGGGAAGGCTGATCCTGCTTGCCATCAACGGTTCGCGCCGCAATCCCGATTTTCCGGATGTGCCCACGCTGACAGAAGCCGGCATCAAGGACGCCGACGTTCCGATCTTCTTCGGTTTCTACGGACCGAAGGGCCTGCCCGACGCGATCGTGCAGAAAATCAATGCGAAAATGATCGAGCAGTCGAAGGACGCGGAATTCCTCAAGAAGCTTTGGGCCGTCAATGCGATCCCCTCGCCGCTGACGCCGCCCGAAATGCGCAAGTTGCTCGAGGACGACATCAAGTCGAACCTCGAGATTATCAAAGCCGCGAACATCAAGCTCGAGTAGCGGCAGCGGAATCGCGGTTGTATTCCGCGGCGCGCGATCTCGCGAGATCGCGCGGCTGCGTGAGAGGCAAGCGCTACGTGGGCGACCAGCGATAGACCTTCGCGAGTGTGTCGCCCATGAGCTTGGCGCGATCGCTGTCGCTGAGTTGAGGCGAGAGCCGGAATGCGTCGACGCCCTGCCTGTACGTCAACAGCTCGACGGCGCGCGTCCAGTCGGTACCCCACATGCAGCGATCGAGGCCGAACGCGTCGAAGATGCGGCCGAGCGGTGCCCAGATATCGTTATAGGGATAAGCCTCCTTCGAGAGCGTGCACGCGCCGCTGATTTTGATTGTGACATTCGGATAGGCCGCGAGCGCGAGGACATCGGGCAGATCAGACCAAGGCTGCTCGAGCGGCGGCGGCGCGAACGGCTGCTGAAGGCCGATATGGTCGATCACCAGGGTTGTATCTGGATGGCCGGCGGCCATGGCGCGCGCCTGATCGAGACGCCCCCATGCGAGGAGGTTGACGGGCAGGTTGTTCCTGGCTGCAGCACTCAACACGCGCGCAATCCCAGGATCGGCTGGATCGGTCGAGACGCCGCGATTGAGCATGATGCGGATGGCGACGGTGCCATCGGTCTTTGCCCAATCTGCGATCGTCTCGGCGACGGCAGGGTCGGACGGATCGACGGGCTTGATGAGCGCGAACCGGCCCGGGTGTGCCTTTCGGACGTCGAGTGCGTAGCTCGCGTCGTACTGGTACATCGTGAAAGGCGAGACCAGTAGCGCACCATCGACGCCTACCTCGTCCATCGCGGCGACCATCTGATCGCCAGTGACTTCGGACGGACCGTGGAGCACGGCGTGCCAGGGCCTACCCGGGTGATCGCGCTCATAGGCGTGAACTTGCGAGTCGATGATCGGCATGGGGCGCGCTCCCGGGCTAAGCGTTGTGTGAGGGCAAGGATTGAGAGACTAGGCATTGTCGCCGGGCGTGACCAGAGGCGGGCGAAGACGGTCTGCCTCGGTTGCAAATCGAGTCGGTTGGGACGCCGGAAGCAATAGTGAATTAGGCAGTTCAGGGCTGGAAGCCGTCTTTCAACAGTCCGCTTTTTTGTCCTACATCTTGACCATGACAAGCGAACTCCCCGAACTCAGAGGTCCTCGCATCGCCCTCCGCAGACCGACCCCACAGGATGTGCGGACGCGTCTCTTGTTGGGGCGGCACAAAGACATTGTCGAGGCTTATGGCGGTGTTTTCGATCCGGCAGCCCCTTTCACAATGGCTCATGCAGAGGCCGCTATTCGCTTCATCGAGACACAGAAGTACGCCTGGGTCATCGACGCTGGCCGCTTCATCGGCCACATCCGATTTCACAACTTGATACAGGGCGATAAGCGGGCCTCACTCGCAATTGGCATTGATGATCCCGCTTATCTCGGCAAAGGCTATGGCACAGAAGCGATCATGCTGGCGCTGGCCTTCGGTTTCGAGAAGGGCTTTCATCGCGTTTCACTACGGGTCCTAGCTAGCAACGCCCGCGCCATCGCCTGCTATCGCAAGTGCGGATTTGTCGAGGAAGGGCGCGAGCGCGAAACGGTTCTCGTCGGAGGAGTTTGGCAGGACGACGTCATTATGGGCCTACTCGACCGAGAGTTCCGTTTCCACTGAAGGGGCGCTTTGGGGCCAATAAGCGGGCACGCATTCTGTTCTGCTCGTCGCGGCCGGGGAGTGTCAGTCTTGCTCTCTCGCCAGCTTGCGCAGCCATATCGCACGGTCGGTTACAACGAACCGATGGACGGTACCGGAATGCGTTCGAACCTTCAGTCCATTCGGCACGATGCCGAGCGTGAAAGCGGGCATAACCGTCGCTATTTGGCTACGCGAAAGGGACAGTCGCCCCCTTTGTATGTTCACCGAATGCGGGATGAATATGACTCGCTTGTCCGTGGCTGCGAGACGGCCGCCACGGCTTTCAAAATTGAGGAAGTGGTTCGCATAGCCGGTGTGAATCAACCTCTCGCCTGATTCAAGAGGCAGGTCCTCGACCGCGGGTACAATATCGGAACGGAGGAAATACCCCGTCATGGCTGTGAACGCGGCGCCGCATGTCACCATTGCAAGTGCGATTTTCGTTGCTTGATAGGCATCGGCAGGCGGGAATGATCCGTCAGCCCAACTGAGAAAAAGTCCTAGGAGCAGTCCGAAACATGCTGCGGCGTATAAGGCTGCTCTCCAGGCTGGTGCTCGTTCGCTCATTGTCGTTCTCCAAGCTTCGTCACCGGCGACAATGATTTAAAGCCCCGATATTGGCTGTTCCCTATGTAACAACAAGCCCAAGGGGCTGCCGGTGGTCGAAGCGACCGCAGAGAGCGGCCGCCGAGCAAGATGCAAATGTCACCCGACGAACAGTGCGTGGGCGCTAAATGTCAGCTCTCCCGGACCGCCCAAAATCCCCCCGCGCCTGAGGCTTTTCACGCGACGAGCGGGGTGGTGCGGAGCTTATCGAGTTCGCGGTTTTTGTCGGCGACGTAGAGGACATAGCCGAGTTCGCGGGCGGTCGTGGTTGCTTGGGCGATCTTGGCGGCGTTGTTGAGATATTCGACGATAAGAACGGGCTTGCCGTCCTTGCGCACGAGATCCAGTCGCTTGCGGGCCCAATCAATCTCATCGTGGTCGTTCGGCTTCTCGGCCGCGTCGAGACCGAACAGCAGCTCCTCCTTGGCAGCAGCGTCGATGTCTCGGCGCAAGTCGGCACGCTCGAGCAGCGGCTCGGCATTCTGCATGACAACCAGAAAACCCGGACGGCGCGCGCGGGCATATTCGGCGAGACGATGGACGAGATCGACCATATCGCCATCGAGATCGCTGCGCGTGGCTGCGGCTTTCTTCTCACGGCGGCGCAAATCTTCGGTGACGTCGCACTTGTCGAGATAAATGCCGTCGAAGCCTTGAGCGAGGATTTTGTCGAGATAAGCGCCGGGACTGCCGTAGAGCAGTGCCTGCCATTCGGCATCCCAGAAGCACACCGCGTAGTTCTGGTCCCAGTCGGGGTTCTCGCGCAGGAGCCAGCCGGGGCGCTGCTGCGCCCACGGCTTGCGCCAGTAAAACCGATAGCTCTCCGCCTCGCCGATCGACAGGTAGGCGAGAACGATACGACGCGAGCCGTCGGGCTTTGCCTGAAGGCGCACCAAGTCTGCGGGTTTGAGGGCCGTGTCGTCCGTGCCATCGGTTGCATAGTCCACGACGAGCAGGTCAAAGGGCGATGCGGTGGCGCGCTTCAGGTCGAGGTCTTGAAGCTGATAGCCCCAGCTCTGGACCGCGGCGATATCAGGCTTGGGATTTGGGCTGACAGGCGCTCGGCGCGGCGCACGCTTGGGGGCGGCCTTTGCGGGAGGGCTGACGGGCACGGGGACACTTTCCTGGCGGCTGGGCAGTGGAGTCGGGTCCGATTTCGGCGATGCGCTGTTCGACGAGCGTCCTTTCAGGAACCCGACTGCAAAGGTGAGCACTAGCAGGCCCAAGCCTATCGCCAGCTCGGAAATCGACATTCAACGCCCTCCGCAATGATAAGGGGAGGAACTATACCGACTCGACCAAGGGCGGGGATAAGATCGGGCGGAGGCGCGTGCGACCTCTCGCCCCCTCTCCTGTCGTGAGCTTAGAAGCCGTGCGTGCCCGCGCAGCAGAAACGCCTCATTTCTTGTCGCGGAAGGCACTTTTTGCAGCGGTGGCGGCCGCATAGCCGACCGTAACCTGGCTCTGGTCGGCGTCGGCAAATGCCGAGACGGCATGGAGCGCTCCGGCGGTGGCGTTGACAGCCTGCTTGATCATGCGAACCGTAGCGGCCGGCATGCTGGCTGCGGCCTCGGCCATCTCGATGGCCTTTTCGACCGTCGCGCCGTCATCGGCCAGTTCATCGACGATGCCCCAGTCGAGTGCCTGCGCGGCCGGCATCTTCTCGCACAGAATGGTGATGCGCTTGGCGCGGGCCGCACCCACAAGTGAAACGAGACGAGGCAGCGCTCCCCACTGCAGATTGAGGCCGATCTTGACCTCGGGCACGAAGAGATAGGCGCCGCGTCCAAGCACGCGCCAGTCACAGGCGATTGCCAGCGCGACGCCGCCACCTACAGCCATGCGCTCCATGGCTGCGATGGTGATCTGAGGCATTTCCTCCCAGGCCTTGCACAGTCGAACGCCGCCGTACGCGCGATAGCGGCGCTTGACGTCATTGGTCTCGGACGTCCAGCCATCGGTCGCCTTCAGATCGAATCCGGCGGAAAAAGCGTTCGGTGCGCCGGCAAGCACGACGGCCTGCGTCTCGACGTCGTCGTGAAAGCTTCGCGCGACGGCGGTCAGCTCGAGCACGAGTTTCTCGTTGAAGGCGTTGAGGTTCTTCTTGCGGTCGAACCGCACGACGGCAATGGAACCGCGCTTCTCTATGGTGACGTACTCGAGATCCATGATGCTTCTTTCTTTTCTGCCGCGCCGGTCGGTCGCGGAAATGCTGACTGCGACACCGCGCTCACACGATCGCTGCCAAACTGACGGCAATCACACTTAATCGGGTTTGAAAGTGTTCAGACCGTTGTCCGAGGTGACGGTGCCGCTGGCGCCGAGGTAATCGTTCTCGGTCATGCGGCGCAGGAGGGCCGGATCGTCGGGCGTGTTGGCAATGAAGCGGCGGCCTTCAGCATCGCGCGCGAACAGGATGGCATAGCTCGGCCCTTTCCGGTCGTGCATCACGGTGTACGTCTCGATGGTGCCCTTCCCGCTCGGCGCTTCGACCACTACCGGACCTTTGTCGGCATTGATGGCAGCTTGGTAGATGGCTGGATCCTTGGGCGCGAACGGCTTTGATGGGGGCGCCGTCGAGTAGACGCCGGCCGACTGCTTGGTGACGTAATTGCCGTTGGCCGTGACGAGGCCTTTAGAGCCCGGCTTGGAACGCACCTTCGAGATCATCTCGGCGATGGAGTGCGTGACGTAGTTGTTTCCGGGGCCACCGAAGTAGGGCAGCCCGCCGGTGACAGTGAGACCACGCGGATCATCCAGAGCGAGCCCGTTCTCGGCACAGGCGATCTCGACGGCCGAGGGAAAGCACGAATAGAGGTCGATGAAGTCCATTTCGGCCATCGACGAGCCGGCCATCTCGAAGGTCTCGTTGGCGACGGTACGCATCGCGGGCGACGAGTGAAAATTCTTGCGATCCGAGATGTACCAGTGGTCGTAGGCGTCAGCGGTGCCGTGGAGATGAACCCAATTCGATTCTGGAATGCCCAGCGCGCGGGCATTGGCAACGGATGTCAGGATGACGGCGGCGGCCTGGTCGATGAAAGCGTTGGAGTTCATCAGCTTCGTGTAGGGGAAGCCGATATAAGGATTGTCGGCGGATACTGTCGCGATCTGCTCGGACGTAAACCCCTGGCGCCGGTCAGCGAGCGGGTTCTTGGATGCAACGTCAGCGAAGTGGGAAAAGAGCTTGCCGATGGCCGCCATGTGCTCGGGGATCGAGCGTTTCAGGTGAGCGCGGATTCCGTTCTCGAAGAGCGGGTAGGCGAAGATCGCGCCAGCCATTCGGTGGCGGTCTTCCTGGTCGTTCCAGCCGCGGGTGGAGACACCCCACTCTTCGGGCTTGCCTCCGGCATCCTCGTTCCAGTCGAGCGCCAGCTTGGCGCGCTCGGCGGCTTTCTGTGTCGCGAGGGCCTCGCCGCCGCACACGAGAGCCGCCCCAACCTCGCCGCGCGTCACCATTCCGAACAGGCGGTTGATGCACCATTGCGGCATGTTCCCGCCGGGATGCGTATAGACGAGACGCTTCGCCGACGTGGCACCGATGCGATTGGCGAGCGACTTCGGCGGATTGCTCGGCCCGCCGAACGGGCTCTTGAAGCGCCAGCTCGTGTCGGAGAATGAGCGAAGCACGACGATCGTATCGAGGGCAGAGAGCAGTTTCTGGCCGGCGCCGCTATCGTCCGCCGCACGTGTCACGGCCGCCGCGGTGAGATCAATCGGGCTCAGCGCTTTGGCAGGATCGGGCTCTCTCTGCGTAATCTGCCCACAGCCGACAAGCACTGGCATCCTGGTCTCATCCATCGTCGGTCTCCTTGGCGCATCATTGCCTGCGCCGGTTCGCGCGGCTGAAGGGTGGGGATCATGCTGGCGGTGACCTCTCGCTTCGTCAACGTCCAGCGCCGAGTTGCCCGGGCAGCGATCCGGTCGAGGATCGAACGAAACGCCAGACGAGGACGAGAAAACGCGCGAAAGCTCACGAGATATGGCAGGTCGAATGTCTCGACGGGAACTGACGATCGCTTGTAGTCTTTGGCATTGTCCCGCCCGGAGATGTCATGCGCGGCTGCTTCGTTTTCGTCCTTTGCCTGGCCCTGCTCTCGACTGGCGTACGGGCCGCCGACCGAGATGGGGTCGGCTACCGACAAATCACGATCTCCGATCCGAAAGATCCCGCGCGGCGTCTCGCTGTCGCGATGTTCTATCCGGCGATGATTGCCACCGATGCCAAGCCATTCGTCATGCCGTTCTTCAAGGAACTAAACTTCTACGAGGGCGCGCAGCACAAGAGCGGCAAACACCCGCTGATCCTCTTTTCTCACGGACGCGGCAGCAATCCGCTCAACTATTCCTGGATTTTGCAGCTTCTCGCAGCGAACGGCTACGTGGTGGCCGCCCCGTTTCACTATCGCGCCAATACCTACGACGCGACGATTGCCTATCTCGCCAACAATCTGTGGCAGCGGCCGCGCGATCTCAGCATGATTATCGATGTGCTCAGCGGGGACGCATCCTCCAGCCCGTTTATCGATACGCAGCGGGTCGGCGTCGCGGGGCACTCGCAGGGTGGCTTCACCTCGCTCTGGATCGCGGGGGCCGAGATTGATCCGGAGCGCTACGCGACATTCCAGCGCCGATGGAAGGCGAACCCGATGGTGCCGGCGCATCTGCGCGAGGATCTGTCGGTCGACCCTTCGCCGGCCGTCGGCGTGCACGATCCGCGTATACGCGCTGCCTTCGCCATGGCACCCGGCATTATTCAGGCATTCGGCATGTCAGCCCGCGGTCTCGCCAACGTGAAGGTGCCTGTCCATATCACCGTTGGCGCGCGGGACACCCAGACGCCACCCAACGACAATGCGGAATTCGCAGCCGCCCATATTCCTGGCACCGAACTTGTCATTCTGCCCGGAGATGTCGATCACGAGATCTTCGTCAACGAATGCGATCAGGAAGGCCGCGATGAATTTCCCGAAGCTTGCATTGACGCGCCGAGCGTCGATCGAGCCGCCCTGCATGCGCGGATTGGTGCCCATCTCCTGCGCTTTTTCGGCAAGACGCTACGCTGACGATTTACTGGATGAATCGTCGGCACGGTCGCTGGATTGCCGACCTCCAATGCCCGGGTCGCGTGGCGTTCGGATCGGCTCATAACCAGCTTGTATGCACCCTTCCCCATGGCCTTCGGCCTCAGACACCGATTTTTATCCATTCGGGAAAACGGAGGATCAATTCGCTGACGAGCCACAACCTCGCATGCTTGAATTTTTCTAAATTATGGCGAATGGAGAATTCAGGCAACCTTCGAGGGCCTCGTCGATTGACTTCAGACCGGGGCCCCTCTACCGAGGTGGGGTCCTGGGAATGACGGGCGTCTCCGTCTCCCGACTGTGGCACCACCGACCAAGAGGCCAAACCATGCCAGCCGAGACTTCGCGCATCCGCGAGAGCATCGAGACCGTGGATCCGATCTGGTCGGCCGTTTGTGCCGAGGCAGAGGACGTGCTGGTCAGGGAAAGGGCACTCGGCGGCTTTATCTATGCGACAGTGCTTGCGCACGACAGGCTCGAGGATGCCGTCTGCCATCGCCTCGCTCAGAGGCTCAATCACCCGGACGTCGATGCCAGCCTGCTCAGCGATACGTTCGAGGAAGTTCGCGCCTCGCGGCCCGAGATCGGACAGATGTTCCGTGCCGATCTTGCGGCCGTCTACGACCGCGACCCGGCCTGCAACCGCTACATCGAGCCGCTTCTCTACTTCAAAGGCTTCCATGCGCTGGTGACGTATCGCTTCGCGCATGCGCTGTGGATCGACGGTCGGCGCGATTTCGCGCTTTATCTGCAGAGCCAGTCGAGCCGGATCTTCGCGGTGGATATCCATCCGGCAGCTCGGATCGGTCGGGGCATCTTCATCGACCACGGCCATGGCATCGTGATCGGCGAGACGGCTGTGGTTGGCGACAACGTCTCCATCCTGCACGGCGTGACGCTCGGCGGCACCGGAAAAACGGACGGCGACCGCCATCCCAAGATCGGCAACAATGTGCTTCTGGCGGCTGGCGCGTCGGTGCTTGGCAACATCCGTGTAGGTAATTGCTCGAAGGTGGCCGCGGGGTCGGTGGTTCTCAATCCGGTCCCGGACAATACCGTTGTGGCAGGTGTTCCGGCGCGCGTCGTCGGTACGAGTAGCTGCCCTGAGCCAGCTTTGAGCATGGATCAGCGACTGTCGCCCGACGACTGCGGCTGCTTCTGACGAAACGCTGCAGTTCTCCGTCCGGAAGGCTGGCCTCGCAGGCAACGGCCCTCTATTCTCTCAATTGACAACGAACAGCCGCGACTGCCTCTGGTCGTCGGTCGGCGAAGGAGATCGAACGTGGCAAAGCCGAAGCCGGTTACCCCCCAGGAAGCCAAGAGCGTCGAGAACTACCTGCGCAAGCTGTTCGGCAATCGATCGATCCAAGTCCGCGCGCGCCCTAAGGCGACCGACGCGGTGGAGATGTACGTCGGGGACGAATTCGTCGGTGTGATCTCGAAGGATACGGAGGATGGCGAGCTCTGCTATCAGATTTCGATGACCGTGCTCGATATCGATCTCGAGGAACAGGAGTGAGGCGCGATCCGCCATCACTTCGACCAACGACGAACGGGATTGGTGTGAGACATGCCGCTCTACGAGCTTGACGGTGCCCGCGTCGAAACGCCAGCGGACGGCGGTTATTGGATTGCTCCTACTGCGACCGTAATCGGGCGCGTCACGCTGGGGGTGGATGTCGGCGTTTGGTTCGGAGCCACGATCCGCGGCGACAACGATACGATCCGCATCGGACGACGTACCAGCATTCAAGAGAATGCGGTGCTACACGTCGATCCTGGTTTTCCGATGCAGATCGGCGAAGACTGCACCATCGGGCATCTGGCGATGCTGCACGGATGCACGCTCGGCCGTGGTGTCCTGATCGGCATCGGTGCGATTGTACTCAACGGTGCGAAGATCGGCGATGGCGCGATGATCGGGGCGGGTGCGCTCGTGCCTCCCGGCAAGGAAATTCCGCCCAACGTGGTAGTGATGGGAACCCCCGGCAAAGTCGTTCGCGAGTTGACCGACGACGAGCGGGCTTTCAACGCCTGGGGTGTGCAGGACTACGTCGACAAATGCCGCATCTATCGTGAGCGGCTAAAGGTGCAGCCGGGCTGACGCCGCTGCAGCGCTCTGTTGCGAGCGCTGCACTTTAACGCGAACCGATCTCCACACGTTTAGGGTCACGGGCCTTCGCGTGTTCCGCCGAGGAGCGCGGGCGAGTGGACCTGCCTCGGATCGAGTGACAACCATACGTTTGGATCAATGTACGACTGGCGCATCACGTAGACGTATGGCGTGGCGCTCCAGAGCTTCAGATCGTCGGTCTTGTTGTCGAGGACGTAGTCGCCTTTGGACGTGCGGGCAGTGAGAATGGCGTGCCCCTCACCTTTCTCGTCACGCACGACGGTCATCAGCAATGCGGATGCGGGCCAGCCTTGACGCATGAGAATATGGCGCTTCAGAAGTGCGTAGTCCTCGCAGTCGCCGCGGTCGGTGGGCAGCGTCCAGCGCTCGACCTCGCCGTAAATCTCGATATCGGTGGCCGGCCTGATGGCGGCATTCACCTGGCGATTGACGGTGTCGAGTTCAGCGAGGCGTGTGGCCGTGCCAGCGATGCGGTGGTCTTCGAGGGGGCCGCGCTTGCATTCGGCAGGGTATGCCGAGCAGAATCGGACATAGCCATAGGGCGGCAGAGAGGGACCGAAGACCCTCATGAATGGCTGTGCGCGAGACTGGCCCGACCCGGCACGCGTCGCATCGGCATTCGCTTCGCTTGGCAGCAACGCCGCCGACAGCGCAAGCACTCCGAGAACCTTTACACATTGCCACATACTACAGACCCCGGCACACACTGCTGCACGAAAGACCGCTTCGACACGCGAACGCCCCTGGGCGCGCCTGTCGCTTGCAGAGCATCAGCCGAAATAACGGCGAAGTGCCGTCGGCTGTTGGATATCGAGAAACCGAACGCCGATGCCTTGCTCGTGGTGGCGTACGACGCGGCTGCGAAGCTTGCCGAGCACGACCTCGGATCCCAATGGAGGGCGCACGTTCGTTACGACGGACGCACCCGAAATCGATACGTCCAGAATCTGGCAGGGAAGTACGACGCCGTCCTCGAGCGTGAGGCTGGACGACGAATTGCGTGGCGTGACGCGCTCGTGACGGCGCGCCTCAACGTAATCCAACTCATGCCGATTGATCAGCCAGGTGATCTGGGCCGCGAGTTTCTCACGCCTGTGCTGCGTGGTGTTGAAGCCGATCGCGAAGCCACCGGGAAACTGCCGGGTGACAATGCCTTCGAGGCCTCCGAGTTGATCCAGGTAGACGACGATGGTCTCGCCGTCGTCTACCGGCACCGGTGACATCAGCGCGATCCCGCCGACGGAGATGTCGATCGACCTGCAGGGATACTCCTGCTTGTTCGAGCGCATGAAACGGCCCAGGAGCGTCAGCGCAACGCGCCGGTGCCGGCGTCGATCGGGCTCGATGCGAGCAGCTATCGATTCCGGCAGCGTCGCTATCGTTTCGGTCACTGGGGGCATGGCAACGGGCTCGACAACTAGACTGGAACATTGCGGGAGCCGGCTGCGAACTCGGAGCCAGCCGGAACGCCTGTTGGCGCTCCAATGACTATCGCCGAGGGGGTCTTAAAGATGTTCTAAGCGAGCGAGCCTTTTTGGCACGCCGCGGGCAAGAGGCACCGATATGCACCTACTCCTTGCGTCCGCCGTCGAGGATGCGGAACTGGCGTCGGTCGGAGCGTACGATCCGTGCGGCCGCGAGCTCCGGCGAAAACGGCAGGCGCCGATCCAAATTGGTGGTGAGTGCGTCGGGGCATCCATCCGGCCAGATCAGATTGTGGCGAATGAGCCAGCTTCGCTCCAGAGGCTCGAAGCCGAGCCAGGGCTCCGGATCCATCGCGCTGATGGTTCCGAGATAGCGCGTGACCTCTTCGGCGGGATGCTTCAGAGGCAGCACCAACGCTTCGAACTGAGCGGTGCGGCTGTCGGCGGTCTCTGCCTCGATCTCGAGAAGAAGAGCGGCCCCGGCGTTGGTGACCGCGCTGAGTGCCAATGAAATGGCCCGATGGTCGCTGCCGATGAGAGAGAGAAAGTCGCTGCCTCGTAATTCCCGGCCGAACTGCTCGCAAATGCGCGTACCAGCCAGACGGAACGGAAAGCCCTCTCGCAAGGTTCGTTCGAGAATGAACGTCTCCGAAAGGACCGTCGACATGCGCGCCGGCTCGATCTCGAAGCGCGTGGGCGCCAGCCGGTCGCCGCGGACATCGTTCCAGTAATCGTAAAGTAGCCGGGTGGTTAACTGCTTCATGGCTGCCCTCCCGGCCGCTTCGGCCGCTCGAGTTGTTCCAGCATCTGACGCCGGCTCCTTTGGATCGTCCCAACGCGGGACACCGGGACTGCCAACGGCAACGGTTCGGCAAGGCATGAGCAGCTTTGATGCCACAATCATTTCTGGCGGATTGGCGGTTGTCTGGCACTGGAGCGAAGGTTAAAGCCTCGTTGCGCGGACGGACGCGCGAGGGCGTCATGACGAGGAGTTTGCCGTTGCAATCGCGCGAGCCGATGTTCAATGCGCCGGCCATCGTGGTCTGGCTGCTGGCGCTGCTGGTGCTGGTTCACGTCGGGCTATCGCTGCTTTCCGACCGGGTATGGTCGGAGGCGATCGAGACGCTGGCGCTGATCCCCGCGCGGTACTCCGGCTACGCCAGTGAAATTGCGGGCGGACGCGTGGCGGCGGTTACGTCACTCGTGACATATCAGCTCGTGCACGGGGATATCGCGCACCTCGGGATCAATTCGGCCTGGCTGCTTGCCTTCGGCAGCGCGGTGGCGCGACGTCTCGGTACGGCGCGTTTCCTATTGTTCGCGGTGCTCTCCGGCATTGCCGGCGCGTTGACGTTCCTCGCATTCCACATCGGCGAGAACACGATCATGGTGGGAGCATCGGGCGCACTCGCGGGACTGATGGGTGGCGCCTTTCGCTTCCTTTTCTCGGCGTTCGACGACGGCGGCGCGGAAGCGTTTCGTGGCGACCAGCGCCTGATCCGCCGGATGTCGCTTGGCGAGGTTTTCAGGGACCGGCGTGCGCAACTCGCGATCGGGTTCTGGATCGCGATCAATTTTGCAACCGCCTTGGCGGCACCGCTGATCACGTCGGCTGGAGGTATTGCATGGGAAGCTCATCTCGGCGGGTTTGCATTCGGACTACTGCTGTTTGGCGTCTTCGACAGACCCGAACCAGCCCCCAATCCGATGCTTCGCTGAGCAGCGTTTTTGAAAGATAGGGAGCGAATTCCGGGAATTAGCCAATTGTTTGTAAAGCGGCGTCTGAAATTGGTTCCGGGCGCCGAAACGCCATTTCGCGGCGGGAATAATCCGCTCGCTTGCGTAGAATGACTTATTGATGTGTACGCTGGCCTGGGCGAAAATAAACCATTGCCGGACGCGATGGCGTCCGGGGGATAACCCAATGCCAAAAGCCGTATTGGCGAGAGGCGGTTGAAGGGTTCGGGCGGACTTGCCACAGCCAATGCTGCGGGCACCCCCAGGGAGGGATGACCGGTCAACCTCGTCGCCTGCCGGCGGAGGAGACGGACATGCACGTCGCTGCCATCTTGAAGGCGAAGGGCCGGGCGGTGGAAACCGTCACCGGAAATGTTACGCTGGCCGAAGTCGTTCGGCGGCTGACGACACATCGTATCGGGGCCGTGGTCGTCTGCGGCGTTCGGGGCGATGTCGTCGGCATCGTATCGGAGCGCGATATTGTCCGCATGCTCGCGGAGCATGGGAACGACGCGCTCAAACGATCGGCGAGCGAGGCCATGACCTCGAAGATCGAAACATGCCGGGAAGCCGACACGATCGACGAGCTGATGAGCCGGATGACGGACGGTCGCTTTAGGCATCTGCCCGTCGTCGAGAACGGCGAGCTCTCAGGCATCGTCTCCATCGGCGACGTGGTGAAGCATCGAGTCGCCGAAGTGGAGCTCGAGGCGAGCGCCATGCGCGATTACATCACCGTGGCGTGATCGAGCACGGGCCGAGGCGCGGAGCGGCGGGCACCTAGGGCAGGCCCGATGCTTTGCGCTGGTTCAGGCGTAATGAGGCAGACTGCGCCGCGCGGTGCGGCGCGCTTCAATCTCGCGATGGACGTCATCGATTTCGCGGAGGGCCGCCGCCATGCCGCGCTGTATCAACTCGTCGGCGCGATGAAAGTCGAGCATGCCGAGGCCGCCGAGACGCGGGCTGATCATCGCGTCCGGGGGATCACCGGCGAGGCGCGAGCGGGCTATCCGATCCTGCACGATGTTGAAGGCGTCCACCATGACCGTCGAGATACCCGGCGCATTATGGCCGTCGCCCAAAAGTTGGCGTCGCAGAAGGCTGCGGGCGGCACCGCCGAACTCTTGCGGTGGCTCCTCCGGCTCGGGTGGCTCCTCCGCGAGTCCGGGATCGACGATGATCGCGTCGCGACCGGCAAGATCAGCGTTCAAGTTCACAGCAATAACATAACGCGCACCGAGCGCCCGGCAGACGGACACGGGAACGGGGTTCACGAGGGCGCCATCAAAGAGCCAGCGGCGGCCGATGCGCACGGGCTTGAAGATGCCCGGTATCGCGTAGGATGCCTGCATCGCATCGGTCAGCGAGCCTTGTGACAGCCACGTCTCGTGGCCCGTGCCCAGTTCAGTCGCGACGGCAACGAACCGTGTGGGAAGAGATTCGATATCGAGACCGGCGATATGGCGATCCAGCCGCTTGACGAGCTTCTGGCCGCTAATAAGCGCCGCGCCTGTGAGATTGAAATCCAGAAAACCGAAGACTTTCCTGCGCGTCAGATCGCGCGCAAAGCCTTCGAGCTCGTCCAGGCGTCCCGCGGCCCAGCATCCGCCAACGACTGCGCCGATGGATGTGCCGGCGACGATGTCCGGCTTGATGCCGGCTTGCACGAGAGCCCTGAGTACGCCGATGTGCGCCCACCCGCGGGCTGCACCCCCACCCAACGCAATCCCAATCTTGTTACGCTTCATCTTTCGGACCCCTGTCCGCTCCGACCCAGCAAAACTCACGCTCGAGCATGCTGATATCGTACACGGCCATTCCCCACCGTCCGAGTATAGCCGGCAGTTCGTTAATCGGTCGTGGCTACGCCGACGGCGACATAGACTCCGCTCGCCGGCCATCGTGATCGTCGTTCAGAGGATGGCGGTGGCCTCTGCGTCGGGGGAGCTGATGGCCACCGCCCGCGAGGGCGGCGATGCGTGAGGAGCCGGGATGGTGCCGCCGTCGCGGTATAAATACGTTTACGCTACCGCCCTGGTTCCGCGGACACAGCAATCGAGCAATCAGTCCTTTGTGCGGTAGACGTCCGCGGGATCGAAGGCCCGGGGCGTGCCGGCATGCTCGAGCGTGGCGGGCGAAACGGCTTTCCCCACAGGGATGCTGCGATAAAAGCACGTACGATGTCCGGTATGACAGGCCGCGCCGTGGCCGGCGATCTGGACCTTGAGCCAGACAGCGTCCTGATCGCAGTCGGTGCGCAGCTCTACGACGCGGAGAACATTGCCGCTTTCCTCGCCCTTCTTCCATATGCGCTTCTTCGAGCGGCTCCAGAAATGCGCCTCGCCCGTCTCGATCGTAAGCGCCAGCGCCTCGTCGTTCATCCAAGCGAGCATAAGCACCTCGCCTGTTTCGGCATCCGTCGCGACTGCGGCAACGCCGCCGGCTCCATCGAACCGTGGAGTCAGGCGCAAGCCGTTTTCGAGCGCGTCGGCATCGCCTGGCGCTGCGAATTTCGGGGTATCAGCCGTCATTGGGGACGTTCCTTGCGCTCCATCAGGACCGGCGATGTGCGTGCACAAGGCCGAGAAAACGGTCTCTGTAGGCAGCATCGGTGTCGAAGGCACCCGTGAAGCGCGTGGTGACGGTCGAGACGCCCTGCTGGTTCACGCCGCGCGTCGACATGCACATATGCTCCGCCTCGACCAGAATGGCTACGCCACGCGGCGCGAGGTACTGCTCGATCGCACCCGCGATCTGGGCAGTCAGCGTTTCCTGCGTCTGCAGGCGCTTGGCGAAAATCTCGGTGACACGGGCGAGCTTGGAGAGCCCCACAACCCGGTCGCGGGGTAGATAGGCGATATGGGCGACGCCGATGAACGGCGCGATATGATGCTCGCAATGGCTTTCCAGGCGAACGTCCCGGACCATCACCATGTCGTCATATCCGGCAACATCACCGAACGTGCGGGCCAGTGCCTCGGCCGGATCGAGCCCGTAACCGCGGAACCATGTTTCATATGCGCTGACTACCCGTCGCGGGGTGTCGAGCAGTCCCTCGCGGTCCGGGTCGTCCCCAGCCCAGGCAATCAACGTCCGCACCGCTGCCTCGGCCTCTTCGCGGGTCGGGCGGTCGACAGACGAATGCCTGGTGCCGTTAGCGGCGGCACTGTCGACGCGCTGGTCCATATCCATTCGCTTCCTCTCGCGCAAAATACCCGCTGTCCGGGTCCGCATTCACCAGGTTGACGCGCCGGGCCGTCCGGCCGAATTGCCGGGGTGCAACTTGCATTCCCGGCTTGGGAGCGCAATATCTGGCGCAAGGCCGTTGCTATTCGTCCGACTCCCCGGGCTGGCGCCCATTGCGGAGGCCGGAGAAGGGTCGGCAGCTACTATGGGGTGTTGGAGGGCCGATGGGAAGGTACCTCTGGAGGTTTCGTTTACCAGCCCGCCCAAAGTTTCGGCGGAGCGGAATGCCCTCACAAGACACGAATATCCCGGAACGAGACATGAGATGACCGAGCTCAGCGCGCTCTACAACGACCGGATCATAGAGCTCGCAGCGGCCATTCCGCCCGCGCGCAGACTGAACCATCCGGATGCCACCGCCTCAGCACATTCGAAGCTGTGCGGATCTACGATCGTCGTCGATCTGGCGCTCAATGACGATATTGTGACTGATTATGCGCAGACCGTGAAAGCGTGCATGCTCGGCCAAGCGTCCGCGTCGGTGGTCGCAACGCACATCATCGGAAGTACGGTCGATGAAATCCGCCAGGTGGCCGAGGAGATGCGGCGGATGCTGAAGGAGAACGGGCCGCCGCCAAGCGGCAAATGGGCCGATCTCGCCGTTTTGCAGCCTGTCCGCGAAGTAAAGGGGCGGCACGCCTCCACGCTACTCGCCTTCGAGGCCATCCTCCGGGCACTTGCGGCACGCGACGCGGGCGAGCAGCCGGACGCGGGAAAAGCCGAGACGGCTTCTGCGTGACGCGCGCCGCCGACCAGGAGCAGCGTACTGCGGCGCTCGCGGGAAAGGCCGGGCGGGGCCTCGCGAAAGCTCCCATACACGTCTATCGCTGGACGTTAAAACCACTGCTCGGCATGGAGTGCCGGCATCTGCCGACCTGCTCCGAATATGCGCTCCAAGCCATCGATCTCAACGGCGGCTGGCGCGGGTCGTGGCTTACCCTGTCCCGCATTTGCCGATGTCACCCATGGGGAACGTCGGGATTCGATCCGGCGCCGGATATTCGCGACCGCAGCCATCCCTTCGCGCCGTGGCGCTATGGGAGATGGCGCTGAGGACGCTGGTCGTCGGCTGACGGGATCGCCGCGGCCGCTGAATTCAGCTTTGAAGCCGGTCCATCGCGGACAGACGCACCATGGCAACGATCCCGACCGCGGGCCCGAGCGCCAATCCGACAAGGACGAGCGGCCAACCCGCAACGGCTGCAATCTGGGGCACGGCTTGCACCGTGAAGAACGTGAGTGCGAAGCCCAGCGCGGTCTGAAATGTCAATAGACTGCCGGCGATATCGGCCGGCGCCGCATCGGCGACGAGAGCCGAGAACTGCGCCGAGTCTGGAACGACGCTCAAGCCCCAGATGATGACCAAGCCAACGGTCAACCAAGCCGGGCCACCGAATGTCAGCGCGACCAGAAGGGCGCTTATACCGCTTATGACCATGGCCGCGGTTGCCGCTTTCGCCTTTCCGATCCGATCTCCGACGAGCCCCGCTGCCACGCACGCGATGCCACCCGAGCCAATTGCCAGGAACGCCGTGAGCTTTGCGAGCCGCTCCGCCTCCGGCAAGGGCATCGTAGCGCCGTAGGAAACAGCGGTCGCGGTCGCGATCCAAGCCCACATCGCGTAGAGCTCCCACATGTGGCCAAGATAACCTGCATACGCGAGACGGACGCGACGGTTGGTCCATGCGGCAGTAATGGCACGCGGATCGAAAGTTGCCGAGCGGGCATGAAAGGGGCCGAGACCGACGAGGCCGATAAGGAGCCCGGCGATCACCGCGGCGACCGAGGCGATCGCCACCGTGAAGCGCCAGTCGCTGCCTCCCCCGATCGCGATGAGATGGGGCACCGCCGATCCTAGAGTGAGTGCACCGACAAGGGCGCCCACGAGCAAGCCGCGATCCTGCTGCCCCCAACCGACGGCGATTTTCATACCGACCGGATAAACGCCTGCGAGCAGCCCGCCGGTGGCAAAGCGGGCGGCGATCGCCATTCCACCGCCGGGCGTGACCACGAGCAGGAGAGCATTAGCGAGGGCGGCCAGTATGGCCGAGATGGCGAAAACGCGACGTGGGTCGAAGCGGTCCGCCATGCCGAGCCCCGCCGAAACCACGGCGCCCACGACGAACCCCGCCTGTACGGCACTTGAAAGTGCAGCTTGGCGGAAAGACGAGATGCCAGCCTCGCGGACCATCTCGGGCAGGGTGGCGGCGGAAACGAACCAGAGGCTCATCGCAGCGAGCTCGCAGACGAGCAGCACCGTTATCGAGCGAAGCTTCACGGCCGCTGCCTCGTTCTCTCGGATGGTATCCTATCGAGCGCGGTCGCCGCGATCAGCCGGTTTGCCGGCACGTCACCTTCCACACCGGCGCCGAACCAAAACTGACCGAAAGATCGCTCGGCTGGCTGGCCATCATATCTCCTGGCTTGGACGGATTGGCGTCGGCCGGCTTATCGCCATCGTCGCGCATGACCTTGCAGCCTTTCGGAGCACCCGGACCGATCGTCACCGGATCATCGGCAGCCGGTTCGAACGCGATGAAGAACGTCGGATCCCCAATTGAGAACGAGAAACCTTCGGCCTCCGCGAGAACGGGTTTCGCCAGCGGCAACGTGAAATGAAGGGTGAGGATCGAAACCGGCCCGGCGGTCGCGTCACCATTTTTCTGCGTGTCCGCTGCCTTTGGGTCGGCTTGCAGCGCATTGGGATCGGTAATCGGAGGTTTTGGCTTCTCGTGCCTGTGCTCCAGATAGTAATCCTTCGGTGGGGCGACGGCGAGATCCGCACCGGCTAGCTTCGGAAACGTAAAGTAGGCGAATTCCTTCAGCGCCTCGACGTTGACTTTTGCAAGCTCCGCCAGTTCCTCGCGGGAGTACTTGCCGTCGTTGTTCTTATCGAGGCCCTCGATGGCCATCTCGGAATAATATTGATCGAACGTCCAGTCGTGACGCAGCCCGACGACGGCCCCGTTTTCGTACAGGACGGTGGTCTTGGTGGTGACCCAGATGTGAGGATGCGCATCAGCAGCCGACGCAAACGCGGCCGCAGCGAACACCATGGCCAGCAAGGCCCAGGCAAAGTCGCGGAGTTTCGACGGCATCATCAAAGCGCCTCGCTCACTCATCGTTCGGTTCGCTCATGGTCTTTTGCGACGGGCCCGGCGCCGTCGCGTTTACAGCGCCGCGGCCGGGCATCCAACATCAATCGCGGCGGACTATAAGCGCACCGCAGGTTGTCGTGCATAAGGCAATTGCGCCAATCACGATACAGTATAACATACCTCGCCCACTTGGCCTCCGACTCCCCTGCGTCGGACGGCAATCGCATCAGGCATAAGCCATCAGGAGGACGTCCTTGGCCAAAGTTCCAAGGTGGATCGTAGGTCGCGCGCTCATCGCAACCGCACTGCTCGCCCTCGGGCAACAGAGCGTGAACGCGAAACCGGACGTCGTGGTGACGCTGAAGCCCTTGCATGGCTTGGTGGCGGCTGTGATGGAAGGCGTCGACACGCCGCATCTCCTGATCGACGGGGCAGCATCCCCCCACACGTATGCGATGAAGCCTTCCGACGTGCGGCGCCTGAACAAGGCGCAGGTCATCATTCGTGTCTCGAAGGGGCTGGAAGTCTTCCTGGCAAAACCGCTGGCGCTCGTCTCGGACCAGACGCGTGTCGTGACGATCGATGAGGAGACACCCGGACTGACGCTGCTGCCGTTGCGACAGAACGGCGATTTCGAGGCGCACGCTCACGACAGCGAAACGGATCGGCCTCACGATCACAATCACGATGATCGACATGCGCACGTATCGCATGAGCACGAGAAGCACCGGCACGCCGGGACGCAAATCGCACATGACACACACCTGTGGCTCGACCCGCACAATGCCAAGGCAATCGCGCTTCATCTCAGCGAGGTCCTGGCCAAGGTCTATCCTGCGGATGCGGACCGACTGAGAAGCAACGGACGAAGTCTCGCAGGACGGCTCGATACGCTGGATGCGACGTTAGCCGCTGAGATGACCCCACTCGCGGGTCGCCGATTCCTCGTTTTCCACGACGCCTATCAGTATTTCGAGCGGCGTTACGGCCTTGCAGACGCGGGCTCGGTGACGATCAGTCCCGAGGTTCCTCCAAGCGCCCACCGGCTTTCCGAGATCAGAGCGCGCATCGCCAAAACCGGGATCGTGTGCGTGTTCGCCGAGCCTCAGTTCCCTCCCCGCGCAATCGCTGTGATCGCAGAAGGTACCGGGGTCAGGCAGGGAACTCTCGATCCGAACGGCGCCTCGATCGCCGCCGGCCCGGAACACTACTTCGCACTGCTCGAGAACATCGCCCAAGACCTGAAGGCGTGCCTCGGCAGCACCGGTTGATGTGGCTGTATCGCTAGCGGGTCCTATTGCGGAAGCCGATAGAGCGTGAATTCCCCCGAACGAACGCGATCAACCAGTCCGCCGGCGAGATCCGCAACCGCATCTTCGCCGAAGCTCGAGACGAGATCGGATAAGGCCGCGTAAATGGCTGCATAAGCCATCATCTCAGGCTTCACGCCACTCTCGGCGCCAACTTCCCACGCTTCCAGAATGCAGTTGAGTGCCCTCAGGCTCTCGTCGTCACTGTCACCTAGGCCAAGCCCCGTCATGGCCACGCTCCCTCTTCCCGATGCCCCTTCGGGCGGTCCCTCGTGTCTCGCCGTCCCTTCGGCAAGTGCGAGAGCGCTCGTAGCATGGCGGTCGGCGCCGTGTGGGACTTGCAACGATGAGGGTAAACGCGGCCATGAGCATTCCGCATGATGACGAAGTTGAGACGGGAAGTGCGTGTGCATGTAGAGCGCGTGTGCAGCCTATTCGACAATTCCCCGCCTCACCGGCGCGACGCGTCAATCCATTTTGCGTGCCTTTTAGCGCGCATCGCCGGCACGTTAGAAGCTTACGATCCCAGTATGCCGGGAAGCTCGTAGAGCGATCGGATCGTGTGCTGCGGCGCGCCGCCCGGCGCGACGCGCGCCACGTCGTGAATGCGCGGATGCTCGCGATGGACGAGCACGGAAACCCAACCCATGGCGTTCGGCGCGACGAAGTCCTTGGCCGGGTTATCGCCGACATAGACGTACCGGTCCGTCGCGACGCCCAGCACCTCAGCGACAGTCTCATAAGGGCGGCGATGCGGCTTGAAATAGGCGCGATCCGGACCCAGCGCGTCAGTATAGACGATCTTGGCGAACCGTTCCTCGATACCCAGCGCCTGCACCTTCTTCATCTGCACGTGATGAGTGCCGTCCGTGATAAGGCCGATGGGACCCCGCTGCTGGTAATGATCGAGCATGTGGCGAGCATCCTCGAAAAGCTCGAGTTTCGGGCTTTCGCAGGCACGGTACGCCTCGCGGAATGCGACCAGTTGCTTGGGCGTGTGGCTGGGCACATGACGCGCGAGAACCGTGGGGAACAGCTTGCCCAGCATGCCGACTTCAAGCAGCCGGGTCATCTCTTCGGCGAGGCCGGTAACTCCGAATTCAGCTTCCGCCCAGCGCGCGGCCGCCTCGAAGCCAGCAATCGCGAACTGCCGCTCGGGATAGAGCGTGTCATCGAGATCGAACACCACGTGAAGACGAGACATGGGGTATGTTCTCAAACAAATGCGGTTGAAGGTGCGCGTTCCGCTCGCATCTGCGGCGATCCCGCTTTAACGTCCGCATAGTTGTGCCGCAACAGGGAGTGGCCCGGAACGAAGAGCGCCGGCCGCCGTCATCGTGACTGAGTTGCTGATCGTTCTCGTTCTGATTTGTCTCAACGGCCTCTTTGCGCTGTCCGAGCTCGCCGTGGTTTCGGCGCGCCGGCCGCGGCTGAGGACATACGCTGCAGCCGGTCGAAGCGGCGCGGAAAGTGCACTGGCGCTCGCCGCAGATCCAGGCCGGTTCCTGTCCGCCGTGCAGATCGGTATTACGTTGATCGGCATCGTCAACGGCGCCTTCTCGGGCGGGGCGTTTGGAGAGAGCGCCTCAGATTTTCTGCAGGGCATGGGCGTGCCTACCCGGGTCGCGGCGCCTCTCGGCTATGGCATCGTCATCGCGCTCGTCACCTACCTCTCGGTGATCATCGGAGAACTGGTGCCGAAGACATTGGCGCTGCGGCGTGCCGAGGCCATCGCGTGCACGGTTGCACCGTTCATGGCGGCTTTCTCGCGCGTTGCAGCGCCGGCAGTCTGGCTACTCGATGCGTCAACCCGCCTCGTTTTTCATATTTTCGGACAAGCCCAGGAGCCGGCGTCGCGGGTGACCGACGAGGAGATCCGGACGATCATCGCCGAGGCCGAGAGTGCGGGCGTGATCGAGCACGGCGAGCGAGAGATGATCGCCGGTGTGATGCGGCTTGCCGATCGCGGTGTTGTCGGCCTGATGACACCGCGAACGGATGTCGACTGGATCGACCTGACGTCCGCCGAGAACGAGATCAAGGAACGCCTGATCACGACCCCGCATTCCCGGCTCCCGGTCGGCGAGGGCAGCACCGACCATTTGATCGGTGTCGTTCAAACGCGGGAGCTGCTGGCATCGCTGCTCAAGGGCCAGCCACTCGATGTGCGCCGCCACGTCCGCAAGGCGGCTATCGTGCCCGAAACGACAGCCGCGCTCGACGTACTCACTACGCTGCGCGAAGCCGAAGTGCCGATGGCGCTGATTCATGACGAGTATGGCGCCTTCGAAGGCATCGTGACGCCAGCCGACTTGCTCGAGGCCATCGTCGGCGCGTTTCGTTCGGACAGAACGGACGCCGAACCGAATGCGCTCGAACGCGATGACGGGTCCTGGCTTCTGGCCGGTGCCATGCCCGCGGACGAGATGGCCGACCAGCTCGGCGTCGTCCTGCCGCTACAGCGCAACTTCGAAACTGTTGCGGGCTTCGTTCTCGCCCATTTCATGCGCCTGCCGCAGACGGGCGAGCATGTCGACGTCAATGGCTGGCGCTTCGAGGTGGTCGATCTCGACGGTCGGCGGATCGACAAGGTGATCGCTTCGCCGTTGCATTCGCGATTGCATCCGCTGCCGAGACGCGTTCGGTAAGTGTGCTTCGCGACCAGGGCTTTTGGTGAGGCTTCCGCGTCCTCAGAGATACACCATGTTATCCGGTTCGAGGCCGAGGAGTGTCCGGCCCACCGTGATGTAGTTCGATGCGCGTCCCTGCGTCTGCTGGGAGGCCGTCATGGCATCGCGCATGCGCCGCTCGAACGGGCCCTTCGGGTGGATCGCCGATTGGCCCGCGGCGCGGTAGCAATCCTTCACCACTTCGAAGCAGTGATTGATGACCCATGTTGTCGTCAGCTTTATGCGCGCGCGTTGTGCGATCGTGATGTCGTCGGCCTCTTCGACCTCACGCCATACGTCTCGCGCGGTCGTGTGAAGATAGGCGCGAGCGGCCTCGCAACGGGCCTGAAGCAGGGCACGGTCGGTCTGGAAGACAGGGCTCTCACGGAGTGACATGGTGGCGGAACGCGGCGTCTTGGTCATGGCAAGGGCGGTCAGCTCATCCAACATCGCCTGCGCGATACCAAGCATCAGCGCGCTGAAGCCAACGCCATACGCCAATGTGGTCGAGAACTTGTAGAGAGGCCCCGGCTCGCGGCATTCGGCAGCGTTTCCGCGGTCGATGGTGTCTGCCTCCGCGACGAACAGATCCGTGACCGCGATCGTGTCGCTACCGGTGCCGCGCAGCCCCACCACGTCCCACACATCATCGATGTCGGCCTTGGACCGCTCGAACAGCATCGTGCGATCGACTGGCTCGCCATCGGCGCCGACGCGTCGCGAGCCGTCGGCCTCATAGACGTAGCTGTGTCCTCCGAGCAACGTTGCATGGCGGCTGCCGCTGTTGAAGGTCCACCGGCCGGTTACGCGATAGCCACCGTCGACCGCGACAGCCTTGCCCTGAATGCCGGCGCCCCAGGCGAGCACGGCATTCGGCGCGCCAAACCAGCGTGCAGCCGCCTCCGGCGACAGAAATGCCGCCGACATCGAGCACCCGGAGCCTTGACTCATAACCCAGGCCGTCGACGCATCGGCACTCGCAATCGTCTCGAGCGCCATGGCGTGCGTCTCCAGATCGATCTCATCGCCTCCGACGGATCTCGGCAGCAGCAGGCGAAACAGACGGGCGTCGTGCATGGCCTTCAGCACATCGGGTGGCAATTCGCGCGCCGCTTCGATGCGAGGGCCGGCTGATTTCAGCAGATCCGCCACGCTGCGGGCTCGCTCCAGCACATCCTCGCGAAGGCCCTTGTCGATGGTCCGCTTCTGCATAGCCCGTTCCCGTCGCGCGTCTTCCTCGATGCGGTCATGCTACGCACATTGCTGCGCAGGCGCCAAGAACCTACGCATCAAGCGTCCATCGAGCCGAAATTGACGTCGCGCCGGCTTGCCAACACGGCCACGAGGAGGGCGCAGAACGCGAGAAGCTGCAGCGCTGCGCCTGCGAGATGGGAAAGTTCCCAGTTCCAGCGAAGCGCTTCCCAATTCGCGGGGGCAACAGTCCAGTTGCTGGTTGCGACGTTGGCGGGGTACGTCCAGATCCAGAAAACAACCTGTGCTGCCACTACAGCAATCAGAGCTGCCAGAAGCGGCCGGAAAACCGCCATGCGCCGCCGTGATATGACGAGAAGAGTCAACATCGCGACAACCTCGACAAGCAGGACGAAGGCCATTTGCCACCAGCCCCGATAGATCTCTTGAACAATGAAATAGCTTTCTCGGGGCATCCAGAGCTTGTTCGGCAATTCCAAGGCGTGAGCAAGCGCGCCGCCGAGCGCCAAGGCGGTTGCAAGCAGAGCGATGAAAAAGGCTGCGTCGTAGGCTCGATTTTGCCCGATCGTCACCGTGCGGCGGTCCATCGATGTCGTCATGGCGCACGTCCTGTCTGAGTGACATGAACGGTTAACGCACAAGGCCGCGACGCGATCCGATCAGCGCGCGGCACCGATGGAACGGCTCTAGGCTATACCGGCGGATTCTGCGGAAATACACCTGTTCCCGTTAGACATTCGGCAAGCATCGCCAGCGTTAGCGATTGAGTGTTACTACCGAAATCTAAAACACTGAGCCGCCCAATATGGAAGGCGACGATCAATGTCAGTCAAGGACGCAACCGGACAGGCCAGACGTCCTCAGCTCCCACGCCGTACCCCTGCGGTGGCCCCGCCCTCAGGCGCTGAAGTCGGCGTCGAAGAGCGGCGCGCACCGCGAAAAGAGACCAAAGCGCATGGGTTCGTCAGAGTGCGGGGTTACCGCATGAACCTTCCCTGCCGGATTCTGGATATGTCGGCGACCGGTGCCCGCCTCCAGTTTAACGATGCGAACGCGCATCATCTACCAGATCGGATCATCGTCGCGTTCAGCGATCACACCGAGATCGACGCTGAGATCCGGTGGCGGAAAGAGCGGGAGTGCGGCGTGCGCTTCGTCTCCCAATTCCGGCAATTGCAGGCCCGGCCAGATCCGGCGTAGGGCTGCCATCCTCAGACATCGGAGATCGCTGCGACCGCGCCGCGATGCCGGAGCACCGCGACGCGAACGTGCTTCACAAGCGATCAGCTTGCGCGCTGGCCTTTACCGAGTGCGTAGGCGCCCGCGCCTTCACCGGCGATCTTGCCGAAAACGGCGCCGGACGTGAGGCCAGAGCCACCCGGATAGTTGTGATAGAAAAGGCCGCCGACCAATTCGCCCGCTGCATAGAGACCGGGAATCGAGAAGCCGTCGGTGTGCTCGACCTCGCAACCGGTCGAGATCTTGAGGCCGCCGAACGTAAACGTCAGGCCGCAAGTCACCTGGTAAGCCTCGAACGGCGGCTCATCCAGTACGTTCGCCCAGTTCGATTTCGCAACGGTCAGGCCTTGCGTGCCGCGCCCATCCTTAACCGCTGGGTTGAACGGCACGTTCGTCATGACCGCGGCGTTGTAGGCCTTGAGCTCCGCGAGGCAGGCTTTCGCGTCGACACCCTCGAGCTTCGTGACCAGGTCCTCGAGCGTATTGGCCGACACCTTGGTCACGCGCTTGATGCGGTACTCGTCGCGCAGGAGGTGCAGCACCTTCTTGTCGAAGATCTGCCAAGCCATCATGTCCGGCTGGTCTTTGATGACGTGGCCGTACTTGGCATAGGTGTAGTTACGGAAGTCGTAGCCCTCGTCGACGAAGCGCTTGCCCGTGGCGTTGACCATGATGCCCAGCGGATAGCTGTGCTTCTGGAAATTGTCACCAACGGTCAGGTCGCCGAAGGGCGGGGCGTTGAAGTCCCAGCCGACGGCATGGCCGCTCGACCAGTGACCGTGCGGCATGGCGCCGATATCGAGCGCCATCTGGATACCGCCGCCCGTGTTGTAGCGGGTGCCGCGCACCTTCGCGAGTTCCCAGCCGGGGCCTAAGTAGCGGCAGCGCATCTCGGCGTTCGATTCGAAACCGCCGCAGGCGAGCACGACCGCGCCGCACTTGATGTCGTACTTCTTGCCGTGATGACGCGCGGTGACGCCGATGACGCGACCGTCCTCATCCGTGATGAGCGAATGGCCTGCCGTCTCGTAGCGGATGTCGATGCCCTTCTTTTCACAGATGGCATGCTCGGTATCGACGAGGCCGTGTCCGCCGCCCCATGTCTCAATGCACAGGCCGCCCCAGAACTTGTATTTGCCATCCACCTTGAATGCCTGGCGGCCCTGGCTCGTCTGGAACTTTACGCCCTGCTTACGCATCCACTGCCACGTCGGGAGCGAATTCTGAACGAGCAGATCGCACAGGTCCTGGTCGGTGCGGTACCGCGTCATGCGGTACATATCGTCGTAGAATTGCTCCTCGGTGTATGTGCCGAAGTCCATCATCTCGACCTCGGCATCGGACAGATCCACCAGCGAGCGGACATCGTCGACGCCGTTGTAGACTAGGCGCGTAGCACCGGCCGTATAGGTGGAATTGCCACCGCGCTCTTCTTTCGTCGCCGCCTCGAGCATGATGATGCTCGCCCCGGTGTCGCGGGCAGCCATGGCGGCCGCACAAGCCGCGTTACCGGCACCGACCACGACGACATCGGCTTCGTTAGTGGCACTTGCCATGGGGTATCGCTCCGATTGAAGGCGCCAGCTTGGGCGCCATGGCGGGAAAAATGGAGGATATTAGTGTGGCAAGTTATTGATGGAGCGCAAGCGGCCAGGTTAGCGCGGCTGAACCACCGGGCGTCGCTTGGGGCTTGAGGTAAGCCGCTGCACTGGTGTTGCCGCGACCTCGAACCAGGTCAGTTCTGCTCGGTGCCAGCCGGCTCAAACATGGACAGCGCGTCGTGGTACGCGATGTTGATGCGCTTGGTCATGCTCTCCATGTGGCTGCGCACTTCCGGGGGCAGGTCGACGCCTCCGTAGCGATCCGAATGATAGAGGCGCATCCGGTTCAGGTAGGCCTGCCGTACCTGCTCTCGGTTCTCCGCGACCTTGATCCCGAGTACCGTGAGCGGATTGTCGGCGTCGGTTCCCCTGATTTCGGCATTGAGTGGGTCCGCCTTGACGCGCGTCCGCTCGCGGCAGACCAGAATGGAGGCTTTCGCTACCTGCACGACCGAGCCGTCGAACAGATTGAGTTCCAGGAAGGAGTCGTCGGCGTTCATAAAGGCCGTGAAGCTCTTCGAGCGGGGCTTTTCCAGCACGCCGCTCAGCAACTTGCCGTTTGCGAGCTCGATCTCAACCGAGCACTTGACAAGATCGCGATATCCCTCGGAACGCATACGTAAATCCCAGCACGCCATAAATGCGAAGGGCAGAGTATCGAAGGCATCCATGACGAATAGGTTTACGTCCTTTGCCAAAAGGTAAAGATCCGTACCAACCCTATCACGTGAACGCCCCGGTGCCTCGCACTGAAGGGCTGGCGAGCCCGGCCCACGCCTGCTAGTCGGTTCGCACAGCCATTCCCCTCCCAACCGAGACCGTGCTTATGACCACCCAGCCACTTGCCGGCATCCGTGTCATCGACCTGACGCGCGTCCTGTCCGGTCCATTCTCCACAATGCTGCTCGCCGATATGGGTGCGGACGTCATCAAGGTGGAGACGCCTCAGGGCGATCCGGTGCGCCAGCAGGGCGACGTGTCTCGGGGCCTGAGCTGGTATTTTGCCTCGTTCAACCGCAACAAGCGTTCCGTGGTGCTCGATCTCAGGAAAGAGGATGGCAAGCGGGTACTCGGAAAGCTACTCGCCAGTGCCGACGTCCTGGTCGAGAACTTCCGGCCGGGTATCCTGGCGGAGATGGGTTTCACTGAGGCAAGGCTTGCCGAGATCAATCCGCGGCTCGTGGTGGCCTCGATCAACGGCTACGGCTCGACCGGGCCTTATGTCGACCGGCCGGCATTCGACTTCATCGCGCAGGCGATGTCGGGTTTCATGGCGACGACCGGCGCGCCGGACGGCGAGCCGATGCGCGCCGCGCCGCCGATCACGGACCTGATCGCGGGACTCTATTGCGCCTTTGGCGTGGTCAATGCGTTGCGGGCGCGGGATACGAACGGAAAAGGACAGCGCGTCGAAGCGGCCATGGTCAACGGCATGGTCAGCATGCTCGCCTATCTCGCGTCGGAATACTTCTCGCAGGGCCAGGAGCCCGCACGCACGGGTAACGATCACCCGATCGCGTCGCCCTATGGTCTGTTCCATGCTCGCGACGGTGCCATCGCCATTGCACCGGCCACGACGGAAATTCTGCACAAATTTATGAAAGAGCTCGGGCTTGCCGATCATCTGGCCCGACCGGATCTCAAAACACCGGAACAGCGGCGCGTGGCCAGACCGGAGTTGAACGCACTCGTCAACGCCGCGCTTGGTGTCGAGACGCAAGACTATTGGATCGACCGTCTCAACAAGGCAGGCGTGCCGGCCGGCAAAGTGCTTTCCATCCCGGAGGTGTTCAACGATCCTCAGATCGCGGCGCAAGACATGGCCATCGACGTCGAGCATCCGGGACACGGAACCGTGCGCATGGTTGGCTTTCCGGTTAAGCTTTCGGAGACGCCTTGCGTGGTTCGCCTTCCGGCTCCGGAGCTCGGCGCGCACACGCACGAGGTGCTGGGCGAAATCGGGCTCGATGCCAGCGAAGTCGAGCGGCTGAAATCGGCGAAGGTGGTAGGATAGATCCCGGGGACGAGCCGACGTCTGTCCGGTTGAGTTCTCACGCCTCGGAGATAAGGCTTTGTTCAGTGAGGTTTCGGAAACGCGCCCGCTTCATGGATCGCCACTGAACACACCGTCATCCCCGCGAAGGCGGGGACCCACGCGCTTCGCCCAGACACAGGCGCTCGCGGGTCCCCTCTTGCCCGGGAATGACGCTAAAGCAAGGTGTTGGCGCGCGAAGCTGAAGCGGCATATTAGATTCGGACTTTCGCTGGGCATCCCACACGAGCACGGGTGGAACGTCTCGCATGTTCAACCGGACAGGCGCGCAACGCACCCCACGACGATGTGGGTGGGGAATAACCGTTGCATCCTCACGAATGTCATCGCGGGGCTTGGCCCCGCGATCCATCAGGCAACGAGCGCAAGGTCCCGCGGCCGGGTGACGGACACCGGCTCGGAAAGCCTGCGCAATGATACGCTTCAGAATCCTCCGAGCCGGTGCTCCGGTACATCGAGGGCGCGGCGGACGACCTCGCGCTCGACGAGGCTGCGGCTCATACCGATGTCTTTCAGCATCCGATCATCGAGCGCGGCGAGTTCGCGCCGCTCGCGAGCGACCGCCAGTACGAGTGCCACATAACGATATGCGTTCGTCCAGAGCCCCAGGGCCTGGGTGGGCCAGGGCGGAATAATCGCGGGGACAGAGCCCCTTGTCAGACCTGACGTCATGATCATCGCCTTTCTTGGCATCGGGCGCCTCGCGCCCGGCACCGCGTGATCTACATCGGGCTCTTGCATAACTAAATCGAATGATGTTAATTGCATCCATAATGATGCCTCATGGATATAATGGCATGCGTCGGGATCTCGATCTGACCATTCTGCGGGCCTTCCTCGCCGTGGTGGAGACCGGCAGCGTCACGGGCGCAGCCCGTCTGCTCAATCGCACACAGGCCGCCGTAAGCCTGCAGATCAAGCGCCTCGAGGATACGCTTGGTCAGCCGCTTTTCGAGCGCGGGCACAAGCGGTTATCGCTGGCGCCATCGGGTGAGCAGCTCATCGGCTTCGCGCAGCGCCTCGTCGCGATGAACGACGAGGTCGTCGAGACGATGACGACGCCCAGCTTCGAGGGCGAGGTGCGCCTTGGATTGCCGGTCGATCTCATCGTCACCTATGCCGCGCCGATTCTGCGGCGGTTCAATACGAAGTGGCCGGGCGTGCGGGTCAGCCTCATTGCCTCGAACTCGCAAGAGCTAGTCGAGGAGCTGGAGCGTGGCCGCGTCGATCTCGCGCTGACGACCGATCTCGAGCCTCCTGGCCGTCACGTCGAGACCATGACGGGGGACGATCTTGTCTGGGTCGGTGCGCCCGGTGGCTCGGCGCACCGGCGAACACCCTTGCCGATTGCCATCGGCGGGCGGAGTTGTCGTTTTCGGCCCGTCCTGCTCGACACGTTGAGGCGCACGGACATCGAGTGGCGGGTTGTGCTGGAAGTCGCGAACCAGGATGCCGTGAATGCGACTGTCGCTGCTGGCATCAGCGTGGCGGTCATGTTGCGCGAGACCGTGCCTGTATCGCTCGAGGTCATCACCGGCGATTCGGGCTTGCCTGCGCTACCCTCATTCGCGCTCAACCTGCGGCTGCCACCTGCCGGCACGAATGAACTCGCCGAGGAGATGGCGCGTCATATCCGGGCCGAATTTGCGGCCCGGGCTTCTTTGCGCGGAGAGCGTTTTTTCCACGGTCCGGGCGACCGTCGCGCCCGGCGATCAGGCCGCGCCGCGGCCTGATCGGGCTGGGTCCGTCAGCGTCGTTCCACGTCGACAGTAAATGTGATTTCCGCCCTGCGCCGCTCGGCGCCCGCCCGCCGGATTCGTGCGCTGCATTTGTATTCTTCGGCGAAGCCCGTCACCACACACCGGCGCGTATCCACCTCGAAATCAAGATCGCGCTTGCCCGGCAAGCGATTGATGTCGACGAGGGTCGGCTTCATCATCACGTTATGATCGAGAATTTCGAGCTTCACCCGATGCTTGCCCGGCCGCACGCGCACAGGCATCACCCAATTCGGACGTATCTCGTCGGCACGACGAATGAATTTCGATTTCACCGTTCTCCCATCGATCGTGACCTGAGCGTAGAAATCAGCCTGTCCGGCCGTTGGAAGATCGATCTTGTCCAGCGCCAGCACGTGCTCGACGGTGACAATCACTTCGTCTGCTGCGGCCGATTGAGCGGCGCCCGCGACCACCGGGATGGCAACGAGGCCGGCGAGCCAGACGGACCTGAAGAACGATATCTTACCCCCGACGAGACGCATGTTTGACGAGCTCCAGAATACCGACGCGCCGGCGGCGCACTCATGGAGCAGCACTCGGCCAACGCGGCACGATCGAGAGCCCCCCAATTTCAACACTACGCATACGATATATCCGGATTGAGGAAAAATTCGGTCGCAAATAAGTCGGATTTCGTTGCAGCCAAGGCGTGCGCGAATTTTACGAGAGACAACGCGCAAAGTCCGACCTAACGCGCCGCCCGGCTCTTCCGGCGCGTTCCAGCCGACGCATCTGAGCTGCCATCCGTTTGCCGTTCGACAGACGGCGCGTGTGCTGCCCCAATCACGAGCGCCGCCGCGTTGCGGGCATCATCCACCACGTGCGCGTGACCCATCACCTGCGCAAACGCCACGGCGCCTTCGTGCAGCATCGCGATCTGACGCGCTACGCGTTTGGGATGTGGGATACCTGCCGCCCTGACCAGTTCCTCCAAGTAGGCAAGATGCAGTCGCTTGTGCAGACGCACCTGCTGAAACACGGGATCCGCCTCGTCACCGAATTCGCTTGCGGCTGCCATGAACGGGCACCCATTGAAGTCGTCCTGCTCCAGCCAAAGCTCGAGTTGTCCGAATGTGGCGAGCAGCCGCTCACGCGGATCGTCAGAGGCAGCCTCGACGTAGGCCCGCATCTCGTCTCTGGCTTCCTCGTCGATCTTCGCGAGGGCCGCGATGATCAGGTCCTCTTTCGAAGCGAAGTACCGGTAGAGCGTGGTCTTGGCGATGCCCGTCTCTTCCATCAGGCGATCGACCCCGGTCGCGCGATAGCCATTCCGGTTGAACAGCCGGATGGCGGCATCAATCAAATCCCCCCGCTTTTCTGGTCGGGCCATGTTCGGCTCCCAAAGCTACCGATCTGTATCTAAAATGGCCTCACATTGGCTCTTGTGCAAGAGCCGTGTGGCGGCGCCGACGCCTGCTGACTCAACCATTTCCAGGAATTATCGAGATTATTTCAGCTCACGCGGTCGTGACAGGAGGTGACTTGCACGCGACCGGGGGCAGGTCCATATAAGGGTCACCAGACGATACAGTTTAGTATCGATAAGGCCACCAGAGACGAGAACATGGCCCGTCGAGACTGATCTGAGCCAACACAGCAACGTAACCCGGAGATGAAGCCATGAAGACCGCCATTGCAGCATTGCTCGCCATCGGCCTCCTCGCAGGACAGGCCAGTGCCCGCACCGTGTTCGACGACATCAACGATGCGGCGCCTCATTCGACCTTCACTGACCTGAACGACTCGGCCCCGCACAGCGCCTTCGACAAGCTGAACGACAGCGCGCCGCACGGAACGTTCAGCGACCTCAACGACAGTGCACCGCGCTCGGACGGCGTGTTCGGCACGCTCGAAAAGACCGCGCCATAGCCGCGACGCTTACCTCACTTCCCCAAGACCAAAAGTAATAAAATGTTTGGAGATGAAGCCATGTAGACCGCAATCGCAGCTCTGCTCGCCAGCGGCCTCTTTGCCGGACAGGCCAGTGCCCGCAC
>JBFWOB010000024.1:0-92722 GCA_050250755.1 Hyphomicrobiaceae bacterium | reverse complement strand
GACCCCGGGGGCGATGATCTACTTCATCAACGGCATGCAGTACGTCGGCTACAAGAAGTTCGAGTGGGGCGTTGTCGGCGAAACCGCGTGCGCCGATAGCTGGGGCCGTGCGCTCACGAAACGGGAGCCGTCACTTTCGATTCCCTGCTTTGCCGAGCGACGCTACGGCGGCGTGCTCGACGAGGAAATGCTGATGGCGATTCCGCCCGAGCAGCTCGAGAAGGTCATCAAGGGCATGCAGAGCCTTGCCAAAAACGGCTTCCGCTACCCCTTCCCACAATACGGCATCCAGAACGACGTGCGCGACGGCATGGCCGTGAGCTACCCGGACAAGGCGCGGAAGCAGGGCTGACAGCCCACGCTGCCAAGCCCATCACGGCGACGCGGTCAATCGATGTCCTTAAATCGGCGGGGAATCTTCACCCCGCCGGCGCGTCCTGCAGTGCAATCAGCGCATAGATGCCGATGCTTGCCGACGCGGGGGCAATGCCAAGAAGCTCCGGAAGCATGGCCTTGGCGCGCTGCGCGCTCGCCTCATTCGTCGTCTCGACAATAACGGCGCCACTGATCCAGAGATCGGCTTCCGAGCGCGCGCTCGCTTCCTTCGTCTCGGCGTTTTGCTCGGCCGTCGCCTGCCAGATATCGACGGCAACGACGCAAGGGTCAGCCAGTCGCTCTTTCAGCTCCAACGCCTGGCCGCGAGAGACGGCCACCGGCTCCTCGAAACGAGCTGCTGCCACGTAACCACCAACGGCGTCGCCGACACGCGCAACCCTGCGGCATGCCGTGCGAAACATGCTCGACCAATGCCCCATGATGCGCCTCGTCCATGCCGTTGGATCGTTCAGGCGCGCGATATAGGCGCCTGAGAACAGCACTTCCGGGCTGTCGAGCTCGTAGAACGTGAAATACGTCCGATCGGCCTCGACGGCACGATACCGCCGCCCGCGCAGAAAGCCCGGCACCCCGAGCCGTTCGGGAAAATGCTCCGTCATGTACCAGCGCTCGTAGAACGCGGCTTGATCCGCCGGATACTCGTTCCAGACGGAAAGAATGCCCGTACCGGCGGAAGGTTTACGAATGGCTGTCATGGCAAGGCTCGCGATTGGCTGGGCAGGCGACTTGAAGCATTCCCGCGTTCGCGAGCCGATGCAAGACCGGCGCGCACGGTCTCTTTACGGTCCCATCAGCGCCGGACTGGCCCCAACGATGGGGCTTCCCCCTTGCCGCGCGTCAAACCTCGATCAGATTGGAGTGTTAGTGAGCAAGGCACCTGGCCGCACCGCGAGGAGTATCGACCGTGAGCATTCGCAATCTTCAGCATTTGCTTGGCCCAAGGTCAGTCGCCCTGATCGGCGCAAGCGCCCGCGAACGAAGTGTCGGTGCGATCGTCGCGCACAATTTACGCCGTGGCGCATTTCGCGGACCGATCCATTTCGTCAATCCGAAAGGCGGCGTCGTTGCAGATCAGCAGTGTTTTCCGTCTGTCGCCGCGCTGCCCGAGGCACCGGACCTCGCCATCATCGCCACGCCTCCACAGACGATCCCGAAGCTGATCCACGAGCTCGGTGACAAAGGGTGTCGGGCAGCCGTCGTAATCACGGCCGGCATTCGCGGCGAAACCCGCCAGGCGATGCTCGATGCCGCAAAACCGCACCTGCTTCGTATTCAGGGGCCTAACTGTCTCGGCTTGATGTTGCCGCCTCTCGGCCTCGACGCGTCTTTTTCTCACATCGCGCCACGCCCTGGCCGGCTGGCGTTTCTCTCGCAGTCTGGCGCGCTGATCACGGGCATCGTCGACTGGGCCGAGAACCACGGCATCGGCTTCTCGCACGTCGTGTCGCTGGGCGACATGGCCGACGTCGACTTCGGCGATCTTCTCGACTACCTCGCGGGTGACGCGGAGAGCCGGGCAATCCTGCTTTACATGGAAAGCCTGAAATCCGCGCCGAAGTTCATGTCGGCCGCCCGTCGCGCCGCGCGCTCGAAGCCGGTCGTGGTCATCAAGTCCGGGCGCCACGCGAGCGGCGCCAAGGCGGCACTTTCGCATACGGGTGCACTCGCCGGCGCAGATGCCGCATTCGAGGCCGCATTTCGCCGCGCCGGCCTCGTCCGCGTCAACGAATTGCAAGACCTGTTCGAAGCAGCGGAGATCTTGTCGAAGGTGGCGCCGCTCGAAGGCGACCGTCTCGGCATCGTGACCAATGGCGGCGGCGCGGGCGTCCTCGCGGCCGACCGCCTGGCGGACCTCGACCTGGAGTTGGGCGATCTCACCCCCGAGACCGTCGCCCGGCTCAATGCCGTCCTCCCATCAACCTGGTCTCACGGTAACCCGATCGACATCATCGGCGACGCGGACGCGGAGCGCTACCGGGCCGCCGTGGAAGTCGCGCTGGAGGATCCGGCTCTCGACGCGCTGCTGATCATGAACTGCCCGACTGCCATCAATCCAAGCGTCGATGCAGCCAACGTGGTGATGAATGTCCTGGCGCAACGCCGCGAGCAGGGACGCCTCGTGAAGCCGGTGATCACCAGTTGGCTGGGCCACGCGGCGGCCCTCGAGGCGCGTGCGCTGTTCTCCGAGGAAGGCGTCCCGTCATTCGATACGCCCGCCGAAGCGATCGATGGATTTGCGAACCTGGTCCGCTATCGCCGCGCCCAAGCCGAACTGATGGCAACACCACCCTCGCTGCCCGATGGCATTTTCCATCCAAGCGAGGCCGCGAGCACAGTGATCCGCAATGTCCTCGCGAGCGGCCCCCGCATGCTCACCGAGCCCGAGGCCAAGGCCGTGCTTCGGGCCTATGACATTCCGACGGTGGAGACGGCGACGGTTGCGACACCCGAAGCGGCGGGCAAGGCCGCTCGCGATATCATCAGCCAGCATGGCGCTGCCGTGCTGAAGATCCTCTCGAAGGACATCACCCACAAATCCGACATTGGCGGTGTACGCCTCGGCCTCGAAACACCGGAGGCAGTTGAGCACGCGGCGCGCCTGATGCTGAAGCGCACGCAGGAAAAGATGCCCGCGGCCAAGATAGACGGTTTCACGGTGCAGCCGATGATCCGGCGCCCCCACACCCATGAGCTGATTCTGGGCATGAGCGTCGATCCGACATTCGGACCGCTGCTGCTGTTCGGCGCCGGAGGCGTTGCCGTCGAAGCCTCACGCGACGTGGCCCACGCTCTGCCGCCGCTCGATCTCAATCTCGCCCGCGATCTCATGCGGCAAACATTGATCTGGCGCCTGCTGCAAGGCTATCGCGACCGGCCCGTCGCTGACATCGAGGCCATCGCGCTGACGTTGGTCCGGCTCAGCTATCTGGTAGCGCGGCATCCCGAGATCCGTGAGCTCGACATCAATCCGCTGCTTGCCGACGAAACCGGAGTCATTGCACTCGATGCCCGCATCCGTGTGGAAAGCGAGAGCGCATCCCCGCGCACGCCGCTGGCCATTCATCCTTACCCGAGCGAATGGGAGAAAGCGCTCGACGCGGGTCGTCCGGTGCACAAGATCCGCATTCGCCCCATCCGCCCTGATGACGAACGCCTTTACGATGCGTTCTTCGCGCGCGTCGCCCAATCCGATCTGCGACTTCGCTTTTTTTCATCGAGACCTGAGCTCTCGCATCACTTCCGGGCGCGGCTCACCCAGATCGACTACGCTCGTGAGATGGCCTTCATCGCACTCGACGAAGCAAGCGGCGAGTTGCTGGGAGTTTCACGCTTCATCGCCGATCCGGACTTCGAGCACGGCGAGTTCGCGGTGCTGGTGCGCTCAGACTTGAAAGGACGTGGCATCGGCTGGGCACTGATGCAGCAGTTGATCGCGTATGCGAGGTCGGCAGGGCTTGGCACAGTCTTCGGATATGTGCTGCGCGAAAATACGACCATGCTCGAGATGTGCCGGCAGCTCGGTTTCAAAATCGAGAGCGATCCTGAGGATTCGACTCTGCTGCAGGCGACGCTGGTGCTTCGCAAGAGAGTCCCACCCTCGATATCGTGACCGGTGAATGATGGCCATATTCACACGCGACGGCATTGTGCCGACGCGTGGCCTGCTGACCGGTAGTGTTCATCCTGACCTCGAAGGTTATTGAGCTCGCACCTGCGAATGCCGTATCAAGCTGCGCTGCCCAAGCGCTGCGACCTTCCCCATAACCACCCCGAGGTATCTCCCGTGACCGAGCTGATCGACAAGCTGCGCCGCCATGTGCCGCCCTTCATGAAGCTGCTCGGCGTCGAGCTCGTTGCAGCAACGCTCGACCGGATCGAGGCACGCCTTACCGTGCGCGAGGAGATGGGGAACGGCTCCGGCATCCTGCATGGCGGCGTCTACATGAGTTTTGCTGACTATCTCGGTGCCATCGGCACCGTGGTAAACCTGCCGAAGGATGCGCGAACCACCACCATGGAGAGCAAGACTAACTTCTTCCGGCCGACAAAGACGGGCGACGTGATCACCGGCGTCTCGACTCCGATGCACAAAGGCCGCCGCACCATGGTCTGGCAGACGCGGCTGACCGACAAGGACGGCAAGCTCCTCGCGGTCATCACCCAGACGCAAATGGTGATGCCGAAAGAGGGATAAAGGGTGCAATCGCACGGGCAGCCTCGTTGCGTGGGATCCACTCCCACGATGACAGGTGCCCGGACGAGATTCGCGCGCATGGAAATCGGCGGCCTACTCCGCCGCGTCGTTGCTCACAGTGCGCTTCCCAGCCTTTTTCGTAGCGGCTTTTTTCTTCGGCGCTGCTTTTTTGGCCTTGGTCGGACCATTGTCGGTTGTTGCGTCGTCGGTTGATTTCGACTTCGTGGCCTTCGCCTTGCCCTTGACCTTGCGAGATTTGCCGCCTCCCTTGGCGGCCCTTTCCGCCAGGAGCGCAATCGCCTCGTCAACCGTCACCTCGGACGGCTCCTTGCCGCGCGGCACGTTGGCATTGACGCCGTTCCAGGCGATGTACGGCCCGTAGCGCCCATTCAGCACCTCGATCTTGCCATCGCCCGCCGGATGCTCGCCCAGATCCTTCAGCACGTCACGCTGGCGTTGCCCGCGACCGAATCGACTGCCCTTGCCCGCCGCCTTCTCGGCAAGAACGGTAACCGCACGGTTGAGTCCGATCGAAAACACGTCCTCGATCGATTCGACGTTTGCGTAGATTTTCCCGTGCTGGACGTAGGGTCCGTAGCGACCCAGCCCAGCCAGGATCGTCGCACCGTCTTCGGGATGCTGGCCAACCTCGCGCGGCAGCGACAGGAGCTTGAGTGCATAGTCGAGATCGACATCGTTCGGATCGACACCTTTCGGGATCGATGATCGCTTCGGCTTCTCGTCCTTCGATTTGGCTTCGCCAATCTGGAGATACGTACCGAACCGGCCACTGCGTAACGTAACTTCTTCGTTTGTTTCGGGGTCGAGACCCAGCACCTTGCCGTCGACCAGCCCGCCGTCACCGGCATCGCCAGTCTGGCTGAGCTGACGCGTGTAGCGGCACTCAGGGTAATTGCCGCAGCCGATGAAGGCACCGTTCTTGCCCGAAATCTTGAGCGAGAGCTGGCCCGTGCCGCACTTGGGGCAAGTCCGCGGGTTGGAGCCGTCGCCGCGATCCGGAAAAATGTGCGGCCCCAACAGCTCGTTCAGGGCTTCGAGCACATCCGAGACTTTCAGCTCCTTTGTCTCGGTGACCGCTCCCATGAACTCACGCCAGAAGTCGCGCAGTACATCCTTCCACGCGAGCTTGTGGTCCGAGATCAGGTCCAGCTTTTCTTCGAGGCTCGCCGTGAAATCGTATTCGACATAGCGAGCGAAGAAGCTCTCGAGGAATGCCGTGACGAGCCGGCCTTTGTCCTCGGGGATGAGTTGCTTCTTGTCCATCCGCACGTAGTCGCGCTCGACGAGCGTTGCGAGCGTCGAGGCGTACGTCGATGGTCGGCCGATACCCAGCTCCTCCATACGCTTCACAAGCGAGGACTCGGTGAAGCGCGGCGGCGGCTGCGTGAAATGCTGGTTCGTGTCGATCCCACGCGCAGTCAACTTGTCCCCACTGGCAAGCGGCGGCAGGCGACGGGCATCCTCCTCGTCGGAAGCCCGGTCTTCCTTGCCCTTCTCGATCAGACGCTGACGATCGTCACGCCCTTCCTCGTAGAGCTTGAGAAAGCCATCGAACTGGATCACCGAGCCTGTCGCACGGAAAACATAGCCTTTGCCGTCGCCGCCCTGAACATCGATGTCGGCCGTCGTCTGCTCGACGTCCGCCGACGCCATCTGGCTCGCAACCGATCGCTTCCAAATGAGCTCATAGAGCCGTAGCTGATCACGATCGAGAAACCGCGCCACATCCTGCGGTCGCCGACTCACATCCGTCGGGCGAATGGCCTCGTGCGCCTCCTGCGCATTCTTGGCCTTCGCCTTGTACTCACGGATGAAGGGGGCGACATAACGCTTGCCGAGATCGTTCTCGATCTGCCGCCGGATCGCCGCCACCGCTTCCGGGATGATGGTGACGCCATCGGTTCGCATGTAGGTGATGAGACCGACCGTCTCGCCGTCGAGATCGATGCCTTCATAAAGCCGCTGCGCAACATTCATCGTCTGCTTGGCGGAAAAGCCGAGCCTGCGCGAAGCATCCATCTGCAGTGTCGACGTCGAGAACGGCGGGTAGGGATTGCGCTTGCGCGCCTGCTTCTCAACCGAGCGTACCGTGAAGGGACGTCCCTCCACCGCCGCACGAATGGCCGTCGCGGAAGCCCCGTCCTTGATCGCCAACCGCTCGAGCCGCTGCCCCGCAATCGCGTGCAGTCGGGCTTCGAACTCCTCGTTCTTCTGCGTGGCGAGGCGCGCGACGATGGTCCAGTATTCTTCGGTCTTGAAGCGCTCGATCTCCAGCTCGCGATCGCAAACGAGCCTGAGAGCGACGGATTGTACCCGCCCGGCAGAACGAGCCCCTGGAAGTTTGCGCCACAGCACGGGCGACAACGTGAAACCAACCAGATAATCGAGCGCCCGTCGCGCCAGATAAGCCTCGACCAGCGGCGCGTCGATCTCTCGTGGCGCCTTCATGGCGTCGAGCACCGACTGCTTGGTGACAGCATTGAACGTCACGCGCTCAACGGGAACGCCCTTCTTGATAACTTTCTTCTGATTGAGAAGCTCGAGAATGTGCCACGAAATGGCTTCGCCTTCCCGGTCGGGGTCGGTCGCAAGGATCAGCTTGTCGGCCTGACGGACCGCTTCTGTGATCTCGCGCATGACCTTCCGCGACCGGTCGTCGTCGGAGGCCCAATGCATGGCAAAATCGTTGTCGGGCTCAACCGAGCCGTCCTTCGAAGGCAGATCGCGCACATGGCCATAGCTTGCGATCACCTTGTACCCCGATCCCAGGTACTTGTTGATGGCTTTGGCTTTGGCGGCGGATTCAACAATAACAACGTTCATAGACGTCCGTTCGGTTTGGCTTGCTCCGTCGCGCGCCTCCCAAACCGGCGCGCTGGACAGAACCGTCCGCTCACAATCGGCTCCAGCATATGGTTGACGGGCGTCGGCGTGTCAAACATACCTGTGAGTGCACAATTGATTTATTGCAATCTAAGATTGTGAAAACGAAAGCTGCCTATTATGCTGGCCGTTGGCATTTCACATTGGGTCAAGCCAGCTATGGGAGATTCGGTATGGGGAAGCAGAATACGGCAGCAGCCCCCCTACAGCATCATGAACGGCCTCTGCAAGATGAGCTTGCCTATCTGGAGGATATGATCCGCGAGCTATCGGCAATGGCGGATCGATTGGGATGCAGGACGCTAACGAACATTCTGGACGTCGCAAGAGTTGAGGCAGAGATCCAGTCTCGACGCTCGTAAACGCACAATGCCAGCCAGTCTGTTTTGTGGCCGCATCCGGCGAAACGCCAAATCGCGACCGCTTCCCATGTGCTTTGGCAGTAATGTGCGGATTCGATCATCCGCCGTCGGTTTGCCTGAGCGAGACGAGTTGCCCTCCATGCTGCTCCACGCGCCCCGCAAGTGATAGTTCCAGTAACGCGATGCGCACATCCCTGATGCCGAGCCCGGTCGCGCGCGCGACCTCATCAAGCGTCGTCGGCGCCGGTCCGAGCACCGCGAGCACTGTCTCGATCGGCGCGTCGAAAGTCCTGGCGGAAGCGTGTGCGGGAGGCGCTGCGACGGAGGACCGAGGATCAGCACGCTCCACCGCGGCCTCAGCATCGAATGCGACCGGCTCATGATCCCTCTCGGACCAGACCGTCGCCTCCTCGAGTGCGGCCTCAGCTGCACTTAACCCGCCTTGCCCACGCATCGGGGCCAAGACCTCGAGGATGTCCTCGGCCGACGTTACCATGGTCACGCCGGGCTTCTTCAGCAGGGAATTCGGACCTTCGGAACGCGCATCCAACGGGTGCCCCGGGACGGCCATGACCTCCCGACCCTGCTCGGCCGCTGCATGTGCTGTAATGAGGCTTCCCGAACGACGGGCCGCCTCGATCACGACGACGCCAAGCGAAAGCCCTGAGATAATGCGATTCCGCCTTGGGAAATCCTGCCCGCGAGGATGAAAGCCGGGCGGCATCTCGGTGACGATGCACCCGTCCTCGCCAATCCGAGAGTGCAATGCCGCGTTTTCGGCCGGGTAGACGAAGTCGATGCCTCCGGCCAGCACCGCGATCGTTCCCGTCGCAAGCGAGGCTTCGTGAGCCGCGCCGTCGATGCCGCGTGCGAGGCCCGAGACGATAACGTATCCGGCGACCCCGCATCGGCTCGAGATAAGCCGCGCCATTGCCGTGCCGGCGGCAGAGGCGTTGCGCGCCCCAACAACGGCCAAGGCATCTCTCTGAAGAAGGTCAAGGCGCCCCTTGGCATAGATGAGAGGCGGAGGCGCCGCCAGATGCGCCAGAGCGGAAGGATAGCCCGGCTCGATCGTGAACAATGGGACGGCGCCGTGCTTGCGGGCGGCTGCGAGCTCCGCCTCGGCGCGCGTCTCGGGGCAGATCACAAGCGGCCGTCGTCGCCCGGCACGTCGCGCAATCTCAGGCAGAGCGGCAAGCGCTTCCCGCGCTCCGCCATAATGATTGATGAGCTCCCGAAACGTAACCGGACCGACATTCTCCGAGCGGATCAGCCGAAGACATGCGAGCCGCCCCGCGTCGTCAAGCGGCGCCACCGGCAGCGGTGCCGGCATGAAGAAATCTCCGCTGCTATCCCTTGGCGCCAATCTTCGACTCCGTCCCCGCCACCAGCCTTCGGATGTTCTCCCGGTGCTTCCAGAAGAGCAATGCCGACATGATCGCAACGGCGGGTACGACGAATGGCCCTCCTGTCGCCGCGAGATAAACAAAGGCGACGAGTGTCGCGACCAGGGCCGAAAGCGATGAGTAGCGTGTGACGACGGCGGTGAGCAGCCATGCAGCCGCAAATACCAGGGCAGCCTGCCATACGGCGCCGATCAAAACGCCAATGTAGGTCGCAACACCTTTGCCGCCCTTGAAACCCAACCAGACCGGGAAAATGTGCCCGACGAAGGCCCCGAGGCCCGCCGCAAGACCGGCCCCCATGACGAACGTCTCAGCCTTGGCTCTTGCAACGACCAGATCGATATTTGCCGGGTTCGACGCAGGGATCATGTCGACGAGTTGCGCGTGCGCTGCCATCTGGGCGCCGATCCAGACGCCGAGCAGAACGGCGGCGGTCCCCTTCAGCACATCGAGCAGCAGAGTCAGGGCTGCGAGCTTCTTGTTGCCGGTTCTAAGCACGTTCGTAGCGCCGATGTTGCCCGAGCCGATGCTGCGAACATCGCCGAGCCCCGCCGCGCGCGTCAGCAGTAATCCGAACGGAATCGAGCCCAACAGGTAACCCGCAAGCGCCAGCGCCGCGAGCTGCAGGATCGGGGTTGAGAGCACGCATTCCTCCCAGTGCGGCCGTGCGCCGGTGCTGTGCCCGGTCGCCCCCCGGCACGTGTCGCTCTGACGGCCTACGAGCGCTCTGAAATACCGTATTGATAGACCGTTCGGCCGGCAACCATGGTGCGCAGCACCCGGCCCTGCATTTTCTGTTCATCGAACGGCGAGTTGGCCGACCGCGCACGCAACTGGTCGCGATCCACCACCCATGGCGTGTTGAGATCGATCAGCGCGAGATCTGCCGGCGCGCCTTTCTCGAGGCGTCCGCTGTCGAGACCGAGCAACCGAGCAGGATTGATCGTCATGGCCTTGAGCAGCGGCAAAAGCCCGACGTCGCCCGAGTGAAAGAGGCGCAGAGCGGCCGGTACCAGCGTTTCCAGTCCAACGGCACCGTCCGCAGCTTCTGAAAACGGACGACGCTTGACGTCGGCATCCTGGGGATCGTGACTCGAGACGATGACGTCGATATCGCCGACGGCAAGGCCCTGCACCATCGCCATGCGGTCGTCCTCGGACCGAAGCGGCGGGCGCACCTTGAAGAAGGTACGGTAGGGCCCGATGTCGTTCTCGTTGAGCGTCAGGTGATTGATCGAGACGCCGCACGTCACGGGCAGTTTTTTTGCCTTGGCGCGACGGACGACCTCGAGGCTGTCGCTGCACGAAATGGTCGAGGCGTGATAACGGCCGCCGGTGATCTCGACGAGGCGCACATCCCGCTCGAGCACGATCACCTCGGCGAACGTGTGCACGCCGGGAAGGCCGAGGCGGGTCGCACGCTCACCCGAGTTCATGGTCGCACCGTCCGACAAATATGGATCTTCGGTGTGGTGCACCATCAGCGCATCGAAATCGCGCGCATAGAGGAGCGCGTTACGCATCACGCGCGTATTCGCGATCGATGATTTTCCGTTGGTGAACGCGATGGCACCAGCCCGTTGCAGAAGGCCGATCTCGGCCATCTCCTCACCTCTGAGACCACGTGTCGCCGCCGCCATGATGTGCACGTGCACGATGGCGCGCTCGCGGGCGCGTCGCTGCACGTAGTCGACCAATGCGACTTGATCGATCACGGGCTCCGTGTCCGGCATGCAGACGATCGTCGTGACGCCACCGGCAGCAGCCGCGAAACTGGCCGTTTTCAGGGTCTCGCGGTGCTCCTGACCCGGATCACCCGTGAATACCTGCATATCGATGAGGCCAGGGCACAGCACATGGCCGTCGCAATCGACAACCTGGGCGCCTTGCGGGGCGTTCCGCCTCAGGTGGCCACCGAGATCGGCGATCTCGTTGCCGACGACAAGCAGCCCGCCGGGCTCGTCGCGGTCGCTGGCGGGATCCACGAGCCGCGCGTTGATGAAGGCCGTGGCCCCTGGTGCCTCGGTCGGTTGCAACGATCGCTTCATGGCCGCCTCAATGGTTCGGCAGTTTGCGGGCCAGCGCCTCGAGCACGGCCATCCGCACCGCGACGCCCATCTCCACCTGGTCGCGAATCACACTGCGCGAATGATCCGCGATAGCCGATGCGATCTCGACACCACGGTTCATCGGCCCAGGGTGCATGATCAGAGCATCCGGGCGCGCCCGCGACAGTTTCTCCTGATCGAGACCGAAGAAGTGATAGTACTCACGCGTGGACGGAACGTAGCTGCCCTGCATCCGCTCGCGTTGCAGGCGCAGCATCATTACGATGTCTGCGTCCTCGAGCCCCTTCCACATATCCGTGAAGACTTCGGCGCCAAGCCGGTCGATGCCTGGCGGCAACAAGGTTGAAGGCGCCACCAGTCGCACGCGCGCTCCGAGCGCGTTCAGTACATAGATGTTCGAGCGTGCGACACGGCTGTGCAGGATGTCTCCGCAAATCGCGACCGTCAGACCACCGACACGGGATTTGGCACGCCGGATTGTCAGCGCATCGAGCAGGGCTTGGGTCGGATGCTCGTGGGCGCCATCGCCAGCGTTGATGACCGAGCAATCGACTTTCTGCGCGAGCAACTCCACAGCCCCCGCCGCATGATGTCGGACGACGATCATGTCCGGCCGCATCGCGTTAAGCGTCATGGCGGTGTCGATCAGCGTCTCGCCCTTCTGCACGGACGACGTCGAGACGTTCATGTTCATGACATCCGCGCCGAGCCGCTTACCCGCGAGCTCGAACGATGCCTGCGTCCGCGTCGAAGCCTCGAAGAAGAGGTTAATGAGGGTCCTGCCCCTCAGCACATCGCGCTTTTTGTTGACCTGTCGATTGAGGTCAGCCGCCTTATCGGCGAGATCGAGTAAGGAAGTAATCTCCCCCGCCGACAACCCCTCGCACGTGAGAAGGTGGCGTCTCGAGAAAGAAACCGTACTTGGTTCGATGATGCTCATTAAAGTCGTGCTCATATCGCTCGCGCGGCTGCGTGGCAAGAGCCGGCGTCGTCTTTCCACGTGCTATTTCGATCGTCGATAACGAGACGCAAACGATCCTGTGCCGATCGCCCTAGGCGATCAGGCGATTCTGATCCGGTTCGGCTTGGGGTACACGGTCGTGGCGTGCAATGAAATCATCGATGGCAATCATCGTTGAGCGATCGCGCAGCATGGGCGCATGTCCCTGGCCGCGCACGGTTACCGTCTCGAGGCCGGGATGACGACGCTTCATCTCACCGAATGTTCCGGCCGACAAAAGATCGGACAGTTCTCCCCGAATCGCCATGGTCGGCACACGCGCCAGCGCCTCGAGCTGCGGCCATAGTTCCGGGGCCGGACCATCGATCAACGACATCGAGCGGCTGAGCATCGGGTCGTAGCCCGCGGTCGGTCGCCCATGATCGTCGTTGAACCACTGTCGCGCGATCTCAGGCCAATCCGCCTCGGGAATCAAAGGAAATGCCTTGATGTTGATGCCGCGGACCAACTCCGATGCCTCTGCCCAGGTAGCCGGCAGCGGGACGCGGCCGACGTAGGCGATCATCCGGACCAGCCCCTCCCGCTCCATCACGGGACCGACATCGTTGAGGACGACCGTACCGATGGCCGTCGGCCTGAGACAGGCCATCATCATGGCGATCAGCCCGCCACGCGACGTGCCCACCACCGCCACGTCGGATAGACCGCCGATCGTCAACAGATCGAGAGCATCCTCCATCTCGTTCGCCAGCGAATAGTTGCGCCAGCGCCGATCCCACTGCGAACGTCCCCGTCCGCGATAGTCGACCGCGATCACGTCGCGCGCACGGGGATTGTGCGGGTCCGAGAGGAAGCTCGCGAGCACATGGAAATCGCGGCTGTTGCGCGTCAATCCCGGCAGGCAAAGTACGGGTCGCCGCCGCGAGTAGGGCGCCGGATAGTATCGCGCATAGAGCCGCAGCCCATCTTGAGAGGTGTAGTAGATGTCTTGCCAGTTCTGAGCCGGCATCTCGGCGGTCATCGAAGCCATCGTCCTTTGCGATGGCCCGGACCGTGCACGACGTCGAGGTGATCCGCAAGCCGACCGCTGCGGATCTTCTCTCTCCACGTGCAATCAACACGATCCACGAGGCGACGGCGCCACACGGAACGGCGCAATGCCGAGACAGCTATTCGCCCGGCTCACGCCCGACGTACGTGATTTGCTCTGCCGGTAGGTGCCGCCAAGTCGAATCCTGGTCCTGTTCTTCGAGGTAGTGCGCGCCAAAACTTACCGTACGCGGTGTCAGCAAAAAGAGGCGCGTCGCCCGCCAGTCGAAACCAAGATCGAGCGCCACGACCGCACTGACACCATCGACGTTCATGGGCACGGAGCGGCCCGAGCGGGCGCGAGCAAGTGCAGTCTCGATCTCCACTCCGAGCTTGCAGTAGGGCCCGAAAACGCCCTCCTGCCGCGCGATCTCCAGCACTTGCGGTGCGCGCGGGTCGAGACTGTGCAGCGGAATGCCGAAGCCAGGTACGCGTGATCCACTGGCCATTGCCTCCCCGACGATCGCGTCGGCGAGCGTCGCCAGGGTCGCATCGCTCGGCGTTCCCGCTGCCAGAGTGGGGCCGAGGCGTGCGACCAGCAGTTGTGCAAGCTGCTCACCCAACCCACCCATGCGATCGCCGAACGCCGTGATGCCGGCCCCGATGGCCGCTTGGATCGACGTACCATACGACGCGTAGCAACGCGCGATCATCGATGGCGGCGCAATACCATGCTCGATCGACGCCACCAGCAGTGCATCAAGTACGCGGGCTTGCTGCTTCGTCGGCAAACGGCCTTGCAGCATCAGGAACATCGCCTCCGCGAACGTGATCCGGCCGATGAGATCGCTCAGCTTGTGCCCTCGAACGACGATTTCCTCGGTATCACCGTCGCTGACGACCTTTGCGATAGCGGTTTTCCAACCCGTCATGTCCCGTGTCGGCATGCTCTGCTCCTGATGGCTTCCTCTCGGACGCGACTATGGCAGACCGAGTCAGTCCTCCAAAGGCGAAGGCTTCGCGCCCCCTCGATGGACCGACACGCGGAACCATCGGCAGCAGCTTAACTCCTACGGGAAGAGGCTGCAGCGCCACCCTCCCGCACGTCTGACGCTTGCTCACGCGCATGTGAGAATAAATCGATACGTTCCGGATCGATTTTATGTATATTGAACGAAGATCAGAAGCGGCAGCAATTATCTCCCAACCCAACGCTGCTCCGCTCTGACTCGACCGTTCAGCAGACTGCTCATAACAAACGACGGAGAATGCCGATGATGAAAACCTTCGCAGTTGCCGCCGCGCTGATGCTGGCCACGGCCGGCCTCGCCACCTCGGCCAGCGCCAAGCACGGGCATGGCGGACACGGTGGACATGGTCACCACGGCCATGGTCACCACGGCCATGGTCACCACGGTCATGGCCATCATGGTCACCACCACTTCGGTCGCCACTTCAGGGCGTATTACTACGCACCGACATGCAACGAATACGACTGGGTCTACCGCCGTGGTCGCAGGATCTGGACCTGTATCTGGTAGTTGGTGCGGCTGGACACGTTCGTCCTCCCCCGACAGTGCCCGGCTGCATCCAAGGCTCCTCGGTCGCCCGACCGGGGAGCCACTTTACGTTTCGGGACACCCCACGACCATGCCGTGAAAGTGCGGGAGCGCGCCGGCCGTCAGCTCGGCAGCGAGAAGGCGCGCCGGATCGACCGGGCCCGGCAGAACAATCTGCCCGCGCGGCACGGGAACGAAGCCGAAGCGGCCGTAGTACGGCATATCGCCGACGAGAAGCACCAGCTCCCGTCCTGCCGAGCGCGCAGCATCCATGCTCTCGGCGATCAGCCGCCGACCATAGCCTTGGCCCGCAAACATCGGATCAACGGCCAAGGGCCCGAGCATCAGCGCTTCGCCTCTGCCGCCAATGGCGATCTCTGTCATGCGGATTGCCGCGATGATACGGCCGTCAAGCTCCGCAACGCGACAGAAGGCCGAAACGTCCGGCGTACCCTCGCGCACCCGATAGGCCGTCCTGACGAAGCGACCGGGGCCGAAAACCCGGGCACTCAGCTCGGATACGATGGAGATATCGGCCTGGACGGCAGGCCGTGTCGTGACGGAAAGGGACGCGGCGGTCATCGGCGACTCCGACGGGTCAGGCGGCTTGCACCGGAACGGGAGAGGAAGCGTCTGAACACGTCGGCGGGGTCGAACCGTTACGCCTTGCGTCAGCGGCGGCTCGCTTATCACGCGAGCCACGCGACGTCGAGATTGACTGCGGCGCCGGATCACCACATGTCGCTCGGCTCCAATCTCTTGGTGTATTCCTCGAGCCGTCGTCGCGTAGCTTCGGTCGTTCCGTCAGGGAGGGCATCGGGCGAAAAAAAACCGACCTCGGCGATTTCGAGGTTAGGCTTCGGCAGGCTGTCCTGGCTCCAGTGGCGCACGAGATAAACCGCCACATGGTCACCCGGAAAATAGAGCTCGTTCGAGAAGATGCCGAGCAATTCGGGCGGACCGGTCAGGGTCACGTTGGCTTCTTCCTTCAATTCACGCCGCAGCGCGCCGAGAAGGGTCTCTCCACGCTCGACGCCACCGCCCGGAAACAACCAGCCAGGCGTGTATGTGTGTCGGATCAGCAGCACCCGGCCTGTCTCATCGAAAACCATACCGCGGGCGCCCAACGTCAACGAGCGTTGCCAGCGCCAGTAGCACTGCAATACCTTACGGACGAGCCACTCGCCTCGCATTCTCTCGCTCCTGCTCCGTACACGACTCCCCGCGCGGGAGGGCGCACCCCTTTGCATTCACATCCCACCCGTGGCAAGCGGGAACCAGAAACTCCGCGGAGTTTCATCCCAACTGTAGGCCGCGATGCGACAATCGCCTGAAATTGCAACGAATTGGATGGATCGGGCGGACGGAGCATTGATACTCGCCCACCTGTCGGATATCCACTTGCCACCGGCGCGGGCGTATCGCGGCCACTATCAGGCGAAACGCATTCTCGGCATGCTCAATTGGCAACGTCGTCGTCGTCAGCATTTGGCCTCGACGCTCGCTGCCATCATCGCCGACATGCGGGCGGCCGCACCCGACCATATCGCCGTGACCGGCGACTTGGTCAACGTCGGTATGTCCTCGGAGCACGAAACGGCACGCCGCTGGCTCGATTCTGTGGGCCCGCCGGAACGCGTCACGGCCATTCCCGGAAACCACGATATCTACGTGAAGATGGCGCTCGCGCGCGGCATAGGCCATTGGCAGGCGTTCATGGCGGACGATGCGCCGCTCGACGTTAAGGATCCGTTTCCGTTTGTCCGCCGCTTGGGCCCCGTGGCCCTGATCGGACTCAATTCGGCACTTCCAACGCCGCTATTTCACGCCTACGGCCGCCTCGGCATGGATCAATTGGAGCGGCTAAGCAGCATCCTTCGCGATCTCGGTAGAGAGGGTATTGTACGGGTCGTGCTGATCCACCACCCTCCGCTGGTCGGGCTGGCGAAGCATCGCGCCGCGCTTCAGGACGCCGAGCAGCTCACCGAGATCCTGCAGCGCCATGGAGCCGAGTTGGTTCTGCATGGCCATAATCACCGCGCCATGCACACGTTCACGCCCGGTCCCAATCGCGCCATTCCAATCGTGGGTGTGCCGTCCGCCTCGCTCGGTCTCGCGGAGGGACATCAGTCGCTTGCGCGTTACAATCTCTATCGTATCGCACCCGCTCCCGACGCGCCGATCGAAATGATCGAGCGCGGCCTGGCCGTGCCATCAGGCCCTGTTGTCGAGATTGCGCGGCACCGGCTTGACGCGTGAGTCGTCCCCGCTAGATGAGAAAAACGAATGTGCGGCATTTGAATTTCTCAGTGTGGCCGTGCTCACGAACCGTGCCATAAGCGCGGCCCAACAAGCCTGGAGAGATGACATGCAGCAAAAAGTCGTCGCCGGCGGGGCTACGCCAGCCCGCGTTCGGTCGTTGTGGGTCGTCCTTCTTGCCGCAGGCCTCATTGTTGGCATCGCCATGGGGCTGCGACAGGTCATGGGGCTTTATCTGAAGCCGATGACGACCGAATTGGGTATCGGGCGCGAGCCGTTCTCGCTCGCGATGGCAATTGCCAATCTCGTCTGGGGCCTTGCGGCCGTCCCGCTCGGCGCGGTCGCCGACCGCTACGGAGCCGGCCGCGTACTCGCAGGCGGCGCAATTGCCACCATGGCGGGTCTCTGGCTCATGTACACGGCACAGACCGGGTACGATCTCATTGTCAGCGGCGTGCTGCTTGGCATTGGCATCGGCGGCACCGGCATGACGGCGTTGGTCGGAGCGGTTAGCCGCGCGGCACCGCCGGAAAGGCGTCCGCAGGCGATCGCGTCGTTGGGTATGGCAGCAGGCATCGGCACCTTCATCGCCTTCCCTTACGTCCATCTTTTCATTGAAGCCATTGGCTGGAAGGGCAGCTTGCTCGTCGTGATCGCCACGATGGCTGCGATCCTGCCGTTGTCGTCGATCCTCGCCGGCAAGCCTCAGGCCATGACCGGGCTCAGCCGTAGCCAATCGCTGGGTGAGGCATTTTCCGAGGCGATGCGCCATCCGAGCTTCTGGCTCCTCGTTCTCGGTTTCTTCGTGTGCGGGTTCCACATCGCCTTTTATTCAGTGCATTTGCCCGCGTTCGTGGCCGACAAGGGGTTGCCGGGTAACGTGGCCGTCACCGCGCTGACCGCCGTCGGCATCGCCAATATCATCGGCACCTATCTCTCCGGCCAATCGACCAAATGGATGCCGAAGCGCTATGGCCTCTCCATCATCTACTTCATGCGCTGCTTCGCGTTCCTCGGGTTACTCTTCCTGCCGATCAACGCCGCCACCGTTATTGGCATCAGCATTCTTCTCGGCCTGTTCTGGCTTTCCACCGTCCCGCTGACGAGCGCCATGGTAGCGACCTTCTTCGGCCCCCAGTGGATGAGCATGCTGTTCGGGTTCGTTTTCCTGTCACACCAGATCGGTTCGTTCTCCGGTCTCTGGCTGGCTGGCGTCCTCTATGACCAAACGAAGTCCTACGATATGATGTGGTGGATCTCGATCGGTCTCGGGTTGTTCGCGGCACTGGTCCATCTGCCCATTCGCGAACGTCCCGTCGCTCGGCTCGAGCCGGTCGGTGCAGCCTGACGGAGCGCGACGCACGATGCCAACAGGGACTCGCCAGATCGATCCTACAGCCGAGCCTGCCCCGCGCCTCGTGCGCCGGGCAGGCTATGCTGCGCTGGGTCTGGTGCTTACAGGATCGGCCTATCTGATTTGGGCGCGCGGTGAGGCTATGATCGTCGATCTCGCGACGCTGGGCGCAAAGGTCTGGTGCTTCTGATCCGTTCGATCTGAAAGCATTGCGCGGCGTGGGTAAGAAGTAGGCGTACAAAGGAGCCAAAGGAGCCGCCCGTGAGACATTATCTCCGGCAGCGCCTTTGGGCACGAGACGGCGATCCCGGGCCGATCGCTTGGGCCATCGCTTCGATCAGCCTCATCCTGCCAGTGGTCGGGCTCCTGCTGTGCCTTGCCGGCGGCATTCGAGCCCTGCGCGGTGATCCGTCGGGCTGGGGTTGGATCGGCATCGGGATTGCGCTGATTATCCTCGATATTCTGATCGACTTCGTTTGGGCTCATCCTGGCGTTTCCGAAAGTGATCTGCCTCATCTCAACCGCCGCGCGGATCAGCTCGCGGGGCGCATTGGAGTTGTCGCCGAGACGATAGAAGGCGGGCGGGGGAAAATTCGGCTCGGCGATACCCTATGGGCGGCCGAGGGACCCGATCTGCCGGCCGGCGCGGCCGTGCGTATTGCGGGCTCCAACGCGACCATCCTGATTGTCGAAGCCGCGGCCGCAACAGAGGACGCAACGCTTCCGCCACCAATCGACAGAGGCGCGCAATCCAGACCGGAATGACGTCCGCCCGCATCGGGAAACCCGGTTGTACCAAGCTGGCACCACGAGCAAGAACTTGACTTCCAAGCGCGAAGCCATATATTGAACATAGTTCAATTACATCATACATTCCGTCAAGAACGATCATCCTCTGGTGCCTGGAGCTTCCGGTCTGCCATGTTCAGAAAACTCACACGCTTCCTCGCCCGCCTGTTGCTCGGCTCCGCCGAACGGGCCTCGCGCCAAGTCTTGGACGCCCACGCGCGCCTCGTCATGTCGCCTCGGGCGCTGGACGCCGAGTTGTGCAAACACGCTCCACCTGCCCACCACCAGACCACGCCGCGCAGAGCCCCATTCACAGTCATCGATGGGGGGCTGAAGGCTGGGGTGACCCCACGTGCCTATGACCAAGCCGCCGAGACCGCCCGGGAAACCCAGGCAGGGTAATCCGGCAGCGATGCTCGAATGTTAACCAAGCGCCACTAGAGTGCCGTAAAGCCACGCAATTTTCTCACGCCGACCGTGTGCCACCCGAGGATCGACCATGCTCAAGACGCTGATGACGTCGCGGCGCTTTGCACCGCTGTTCTGGTGCCAGTTCTTCTCGGCTCTCAACGACAACTTCCTCAAGACCGCGCTCGGCCTGCTTGTGCTCTACAAACTTGGAGCGGACCACGGAGCCGCCCTCGTCACGCTGGCAACAGCCGTCTTCATGGCGCCGTTCTTCCTGTTCTCAGCCCTCGGCGGCGAGATCGCCGACAAGCACGACAAGGCGCGTGTGGCGGACCGGATCAAGATGGTCGAGGTCGGCGTGGCTTTGATCGCAGGCATTGGCTTCATTCTGAGTTCCGTACCGCTCTTGTTTGTCGCCCTCGGCCTTTACGGGGTGATCGGCGCGCTTTTCGGACCTATTAAGTACGGAATTCTGCCGGATCACCTTTCCACCGAAGAACTGACGGCCGGCAATGCGTTGATCGAGGGCGGCACATTCCTCGCGATCTTGGGCGGCGCCGTGGCGGCCGGATATGCGATCGGCGAAGGCCTGCAGCCCACCACGATCGCCATCGTGGCGGTGGCTCTTGCCGTTGCCTGCTGGCTCTCCGCGCGCGCCATTCCGTCGACCGAGCCCGGCGCGCCGGACCTGCCGATCACCAGAAACCCGCTGTCCTCGACCTTTCGACTGCTCGGCGAGCTTAGGGCCGACCGGCGCCTCTGGGTCGGTGGTCAGGTCGTCTCGTGGTTCTGGGTCGTCGGCGCCGTCGCCATTTCACTGCTGCCCACGCTCATCAAGCAGCAGATCGGTGGTTCCGAAGGCGTCGTCACGCTCGCGACCGTCGCGTTCACCATCGGCATAGCGCTCGGCTCGCTGGTTGCCGCGCGCGCCAGCCATCATCGCCCGAACTTGGCTCTCGTCCCCGTCGGCGCTGTCCTGATGGCCATCTTCTCGGCCAAGCTCGCCTTCCTCGCCTGGACTGCTACCCCGCCGCCGCATGTGATCGGCCCGTGGGAATTCATGTCCCAGATCTCCGCTTGGCCATTACTCATCGGCCTGACCGGCTTGGCGTTCGCTGGCGGCCTCTACATCGTGCCGGCCTTCGCTGCGGTGCAGGCATGGGCGCCGCCGCAACATCGCGCGCGCACGGTCGCCGCCGTCAATATCCTGAATGCCGCCTACATGACGGTCGCAGGCATCGCCATCGCCATCCTCCAGGCGCATGGCGTCAATCCGGGCAGCCTGTTTGGCCTGATCGGCGCGGCAAGCCTCGTCGTCGCCGGACTGGTGATGTGGGCCTGGGGGCGGGATGGCGTCCAAGACGTTGCTCGCTTCCTGTTCCAGACCTTCCTGCGGCTCGAGGTCAAAGGCCTCGAGAACTTGCCCGCCCCCGGCGAGCGCACCATCATCGCGCCGAACCACGTCAGCCTGCTCGACGGACCGATCATGCACGCGGTCCTGCCAGGTCACGCCTCGTTCGCCGTCGACTCCACCATGGCGGAGAAACGCTGGGTGCGGCCCTTCATGAAGGTCATCAACGCGTTCACGCTCGACCCGACGAAGCCGCTCGCGACGCGCGCGATGGTCAACGTGGTCAAGTCCGGTAAAACCGTCGTCATTTTCCCTGAGGGCCGTCTTACGGTCACTGGCGGCCTGATGAAGGTCTATGACGGCACGGCGATGATCGCCGACAAATCCGACGCGTGGATCGTGCCGGTGCGGATCGAGGGCCCCGAGCGCTCGCGCTTCAGCTACATGCGCCCCACCCAGATCCGCAAGGCGTGGTTCCCGAAGACAACCGTGACCATTCTGCCGGCCCGCAAGTTGTCGCTGTCCGACGATCTCAAGGGCAAGGCGCGTCGTCAGGCAGCGGGCGCGAAGCTGCAGGACATCATGGTCGACACGGCCGTCGAGACGGCGCGCATCGACCAGACGCTGTTCGCAGCACTCGTCGAAGCGAGCCGCACCCGCGCCACTGGCAAGACACCCGCGGTCGAGGATCCGTTGGGCACGCGGCTGTCCTATGGCAAGCTCATCCTCGGCGCCCAGGTGCTGGCCGAGAAGCTCGAACCACTAACCACCGAGGGCAAATCCGTCGGCGTATTGCTGCCGAATTCTGCTGGCGTCGCGGTGACGTTCTTCGCACTGCAAGCGATCGGCCGGGTCCCGGCGATGATCAACTTCACGGCTGGCGCGCAAAACATCACAGCCGCATGCCGCGCCGCGGAAGCCGATGTGCTGCTCACCTCGCGATCGTTCGTGGAGAAGGGTCGCCTCGAGGATCTAATCGAGAAGCTGAGGGCTGCAGGCATCGTCATCCACTATCTGGAGGACATTCGCACCAGCATCGGTATCAGCGACAAACTGCGCGCCTTGCTGCGCGGGTCACGTTCGCTCGTCGAGCGCCAGCCGAACGACCCGGCAGTGGTTCTCTTCACCTCCGGCTCGGAAGGCACGCCGAAAGGTGTCGTGCTCTCCCACCGCAACCTCCTTGCCAACGCCGCCCAATGCCTTGCGCGAGTCGCCGCCGACGGCGAGGACAAGGTCTTCAACGTGCTGCCGGTATTCCATTCGTTCGGCCTGACCGGCGGCATGGTGATGCCGCTGATGGGCGGCATTCCACTTTATCTCTACCCATCCCCACTCCATTACCGGATCGTGCCGGAGCTCATTTATCAAACCAACGCCACGATCCTGTTCGGAACCGACACATTTCTCGCCGGGTACGCCCGCACGGCGCACACTTACGACTTCCACAACATCCGCCTCATCATGGCCGGCGCAGAGGCCGTAAAAGATCGCACGCGTGTCACGTACATGGAGCGGTTCGGCGTCCGCATCCTCGAAGGCTATGGCGTCACCGAGACGGCACCCGTGCTCGCACTCAACACACCGCTCGCCAACCGGCCGGGCACGGTCGGGCGCCTTTCGCCGTTGATGAAGGCGCGCCTCGAACCCGTTCCCGGCATCGAGGAAGGCGGCCGGCTCTACGTCTCCGGCCCCAACGTCATGCTCGGCTACTACCGCGCCGAGAATCCGGGCGTGCTCGAACCACCGGCCGAGGGCTGGCACGATACCGGAGACATCGTCACCATCGACGCGGACGGCTATATCCGCATCAAGGGCCGCGCCAAACGGTTCGCAAAGATCGCCGGCGAGATGGTCTCGCTGGCCGCCGTCGAAGCCATGGCTGCCGAGCTTTGGCCGCAGTCGCAGTCTGTCGTCGTGTCGCTGCCGGATCAACGCAAGGGCGAGCGACTCGTGATGGTCACGGACAACGCCAAGGCCACCCGCGCGGATTTCATGCGTCACGCACGCCTCAAAGGCGCGACGGAGCTTTCGGTCCCGTCGGATTTCCTGGCTGTCGAGAAAGTCCCACTGCTTGGCACCGGCAAGACCGATTATCAGGCCGCAACCGCCCTTGCCCGCGAGCGAACCTCCGCCAGGACCGAACCCACTCAAATCGAAGCCGCGGAGTAACCCCCGCCCGGGCGGGGGCCAACTGGCTGACTATGGGCTGGCCCGTCCACAGCGTTGGGAGATGCCGGCATGTCGGAGGCGACAGGTGACGGGAAGACCGTCACCGTCCTTCGAGTTACAGCGCGGCAAGGGTGCTGGAAATAGTTTGCGACACGACGGCCGAGCAACATGGCGCTCGGGCCCAAAGCGCTCTAACAACCTTCAATCCGTCGTTTCGACAGCGCCCGATGCAGGCTGGCGAACGCGGGTGACAACATTCGATCCAGCGTCCCGCCCTTATTTGCAGTCCCTCCGAGCCCTCATCCATGCTCGATATCATTTTGCTGATAGCGCCCGTCTTCGGGCTTATCGGGCTCGGCTTTCTGACCGCCAAGCGCCGCATCCTCGACGACAGCGCGGCCAATACGCTGGCTATGTTCGGCTACAAGATCGCAATGCCGGCTTTGCTGTTCCGGGCAATGGCGAACGTCGGAGACGTGCCGATCTCACCAATGTGGCTGGTGCTCACCTACGTTACGGGCATTGCTGCCACCTGGATGGCTGCGGTTCTCGCGACACGTCTGCTGCTGAGACGGCCCGCGCAGGACGCTCCCGCCTTCGCCATGGGCGCCTGTTTCTCGAACGGCGTCATGCTGGGCTTTCCGGTCATCCTGCTCGCGCTCGGTCCCGAAGCGGCAACGCCCATGGCCTTCATCGCGACGTGCGAGACCGTGCTGCTGTGGGTCTTCGGCACATTGCACATGGGGCTCGTCGACCAAACGGGAGGTCACAACCGGATTGGTCTATCGGCTCTGGCGGGCGTGCTTCTCGACGTCGCCATGAACCCGCTCATCATAGCGATTGCGGCCGGCCTCGCCTGGAACGCATCGGGCCTCGCGATGCCAATCGTTATTGCGCGCCTGACCGAGATTCTCGCGGGCTCGGCCATTCCCGTGTCGCTATTCGCGCTCGGCATGGCTGTCGCGGCCTATCGGTTCAAAGGCCAGACGTCGAGCGTCGCAACGCTGTGCATCCTGAAGCTGGTGCTCTATCCCGCGCTGGCGTTCTGGCTTGCGACAGCGGTGTTCCATTTGCCGCGCTTGTGGGCGGCAACACTCGTGATCTATGTCGCGATGCCGGTGGGCGCCAATGCTTTCATTTTTGCCGCGCGGTATGATCGGGCCGTTGGTTCGATTTCGGCGGCTGTCGCCGTATCGACGCTTTTGTCGGTTGGGACACTGACCATTGCGCTCGCTTTGTTGGCCCGCGCGGGCCTTGTCATCCCGTCTTGATGTCCGACACGGCCGCGTTGTCCTAGAGCAAGTTCAAGCTAGATAGACCCGACTGTTCGTCGCGAGGATTACGTTGAGGCCACGAACACCACCACTCCCCTCCCCTTGACGGGGACGGGGGGTGGGGTGAACGTCTCGCTTCATCGCTCGCGATAGCGATCAAATCTGATCGGATGTCTTGCCTCGTCATCGGCAATCGAACAGTTCAATCCCCCACCCCTAACCCCTCCCCGCCAGGGGGAGGGGAACGTGCCTGTCGCCAAGCCGAATATACGGCAGCCCCGCAAGGGACGTTCCTCGTCCATCCAAAGTGAACGCGCTCTAAACCGTACGGTGATTGATCAGCGCCGCGATGGCGACGAGTTCGTGCTCGATATCGTCGAGTTCGGCAGCAGCCTGATGGTGAAGCCCCGCGGCAAAAGCCGCGACCTCGGCGCTGTTTGCAATCGCCTCGTTGGCAGAGGCCCATGTCTCGTGGTTCGGATCCTCGCGAGGCTCATCGATATCCGCATCGTCACCGCCCGCAGAAAACAAACCTTTCTCGCGCAAACCGAGCCGCTCGCAAACGCCGGAGACACCAGCAAAAGCCGTTGAGAGCGCGGCATGCAACGGCCGGTCGGTGTCGCGCACTCCAATTGGCGAGGTTGTGTCAAATGCCATCCGCCGAGCCTCCGCGCCACGGCCGCCGGCACACCGGCAGCCTGCATCGGCACGGACGCTAGAGGTGATTCCGTTAACGATTCGCTAACCGAGCGGTTTGGAGATGCAGCACATTACGGCAGCGGCAGCGTCTCATGCTCGCGAATCTTGCGTCCGGACGCGGCGTCCTGCTCCACCAGTCGCACGCGATAGCCCCAAAGCCGCGCCACGTGCATCAGTGTCCGGTCGCATTCTTCCTTGTCGAGAAGAATACCGTCTCTGACGAAGTGCGTCAGCACGAGGCGCCGGCTGCCGGCGAGATCTGCGTCCGTCACCTGGATGTCCGGATCCTGCTGCGAAACATCGTACTGCCGTGCCAGCGCACGGCGCACCTTCCGGTAGCCCTGCTCATCGTGGATCGCCTCGACCCTCATGGCCGGACGGTCGGCATCGTTCTGCAGGTGGAACAGGCGGAAATCACGCATAACCTTCGGCGAAAGAAACTGCAGCACGAAGCTTTCGTCGCGGTAGTTGGCCCAAGCATCGCGTAATGTGCCCATCGGATCCTGATTGCCCGCGATATCCGGGAACCAGTGCATATCCTCGTCCGATGGCTCGAGGCAGATGCGCTTGATATCGCGCATCATCGCATAACCAAGCGCGTAAGGGTTGATGCCGCTGTAGTGCTTCTCGTTGAATCCGGGCTGATAGACGACGGCCGCGTGCATGTGCGCGAACTCGAGCATCGAGCCTTCGGTCACCAACCCCTTCTCGTACAACCGCTGCATGATCTCGTAGTGGCAGAACGTGGCACAGCCCTCGTTCATGACCTTGGTCTGACGCTGCGGATAGAAATACTGCGCCAGAACGCGAACGATACGGATGAGCTCGCGCTTCCAGCCTTCGAGCTTCGGAGCATTCTTCTCGAGGAAGTAGAGCAAATTTTCCTCGGGCAGCAACAGCGCCCGCTGCTCTGCCTTGTTCTCCTCGGTGCGATGCTCCTCCTCTTTCGGTGGAGCATTGGGCAGCGTCCGCCACAGCTCGTTATAGATCTCGATCTCGTAGTCTCGGCGTGCCTGCTCGCGCTCACGCTCGCGCCGCGGATCGAACCTGCGACGCGCGCCGGCGGTGCGGCTGACACCTTGGTTCATCAAGGCGTGGGCAGCATCCAGCACCGCCTCGACCTGAGCCAATCCGAAGCGTTCCTCGCACTCGGAAACGAAGTGCTTGGCAAACGCCATGTACTCGAGAATGGCGTCGGCCTGCGTCCACTGCTTGAAGAGATAGTTGTTCTTGAAGAAGTGATTGTGCCCCATCGCGGCATGCGCCATGACGAGGCACTGCATCGTCATGGAGTTCTCCTCCATGATGTAGTTGATGCACGGGTCCGAGTTGATGACGATCTCGAAGGCCAGCGAACGCGCACCTTTGCGGTACATCATCTCGTCGCGGGCAAAGCGCTTGCCGAACGACCAATGGCGGTACATCAGCGGCATGCCGATCGAGGAGTACGCATCGAGCATCTGCTCGGCCGTGATGACCTCGATCTGGTTCTTGTAAAGGCTGAGTCCCATCTCACCGACGCCGATCTCCTCGATCGCGTCGTAGGTCCGCCCGATCACCTCGAAATCCCATTCCGGACCATCGAAAAGAGGCTTGTTCGCAAGCGCCGCCATACGTGCGTTCTCCGTATTGGGCGCTCAGGCGCCAGCCGAGCTCGAGAACAGATCGTGGAACACCGGGAAGATTTCTCCAGGGTTGGTCACGCGCCGCATGGCGAAGTGCTTCTGGCGCTGGGCGATCTCGGAATAACCGTGCCAGACGATGGTCTCGCCCGGTCCGGAATGCTCTGATACCTCGATGTAAGCAAAATACTGGCTCGCCGGAAGCAGGTGGTCCTCGACCAGGTCGATGCAGTGTCCCATATCGTCGGGGATATTGTCGCCGTCCGAGGCCTGTGCCGCATAGATGTTCCAGTCGGCAGGTGAAAAACGCTCGCGAACGATCCGATCCATCTCCTCGAGCGCCGTCGAGATAACCGTGCCGCCGGTCTCGACACCGCGGAAAAACGTCTCCTCGTCGACTTCGGCTGCCGTGGACGTATGGCGGATGAAGACGACGCGCACCTCCTTATAATGCCGTGAGAGAAAGACGTGCAGTAGCATGAAGAACCGCTTTGCGAGATCCTTCAGGTTCTCAGTCATCGAAGCTGAGGCGTCCATCATGCAGAACATGACGGCCTGCGTGGTCGGCCGCGGCACGCGATCGAAGCGGTTGTACTGCAGGTCGATCGGGTCGACGTAGGCAATGCTCTTGCGCAACCGGACGATCTTCTCCAGGCGCGCCCTCAATTCCGCGATCAGCACTTCGTTGCGCGGCGTTTCCGCCTCGTGCCGTGCAATTTCTTCCTCGAGCGCCTTTATCTCATCGCTCTTCGGTCGCTTTAGCGCGATCCGACGAGCAAGGCTGCGCCGGAGCGTGCGGATGCGTGCCAGCTTTGCCGGCGGCCCATCGGATGTGAACCCCGCCCGCTGCGGGAGGGGATTCTTCATATCCTTCAGGCGATTTTTCACGAGATTCGGCAGTTTCAAATCTTCGAAGAAAAGATCGAGAAACTCCTCCTTCGATAGCGTGAAGACAAAATCATCCTCGCCGGAGCCGTCAGCGCTGGCTTTGCCACCGCGTCCCCCGCCACCGCCGCCTTGCGGCTTGGGAATGAGATCACCGGCCTTGTAGTCGTGATTTCCAGGCAACACATAATCGCGCAAGCCGCCATCTCGCCCATGTGAAAACGAGGGCTCCCGCACACTTTTCGATCGAATAGAGATTTTCTCCGAGCCTTCGACTTCGGTCACCTTGCGCTTCTTCAACGCGTCTTTCACGGCATCGCGGATATCGGCCTTAGCCCGCCGGACAAACCTTTGGCGATTTCCGAGAGACTTCGATTTCGGATTGAGACGGCGATCGACGATATTCATGTCGGGCAAAGCTCCGCTTTGCTGCGAACGATTAGCCGGGCGGCACGCAATCTAGCGACGTACCCGCCACGGCGAGCGGGAGAATGCCCGCTCGCCTCCAGACTGCGAACCTAAGCAAGGTAGCAGATCAGCCGGCTTTCTTCACCCGCATGTACCATTCCACCAGACGACGAACTTGGCGTTGCGTGTAGCCGCGCGACACCATGCGCTCGACGAAGTCGTGGTGCTTCTTCTCGGCATCCGAGTCCTTCTTGGCGCCGAATGAGATGACCGGCAGCAGATCCTCCACTTGGCTGAACATGCGCCGCTCGATCACGTCGCGGATCTTCTCGTAGCTCGTCCAGTCCGGATTCTTGCCACCATTGCGCGCACGCGCCCTGAGCGAGAACTTGACGACTTCGTACCGGAAGTCCTTCGGATTGGCGATGCCAGCCGGCTTCTCGATCTTTGACAGCTCCTGATCGAGCAGCTCGCGACTCATGAGTTGGCCGGTGTCGGGATCCTTGAAATCATGATCCTCAATCCACGCGTCGGCATAGGCGACATAGCGATCGAACAGGTTCTGTCCGTAATCGTTGTAGCTTTCGAGATAGGCCTTCTGGATCTCATTTCCAACGAACTCGGCGTATCGCGGTGCCAGCTCCTCCTTGATGAACTCGAGATAGCGCTGCTCGGTATCGTCCGGCATCTGCTCGCGCTTGATCGCCTGCTCGAGCACGAACATGAGATGCACAGGATCGGCGCAGATCTCGTGACTATCGAAGTTGAATGTCTCCGACAGGATCTTGTAGGCGAACCGCGTCGAGGCGCCGTCCATGCCTTCGGTGACGCCGGCCGCGTCCTTGTACTCCTGCATGGTGCGCGCCTGCGGATCAGTGTCCTTGAGGCTCTCGCCGTTATAGACGCGCATCTTCGAGAAGAGCTGTGAATTCTCGTGCTCCTTGAGGCGCGAAAGAACGGAGAACTGGGCCAGCATCTCGAGCGTGCCCGGCGCGCACGGAGAATTGGCAAGCTCCGACGCCTGTAGAAGCTTCTCGTAGATCTTCTTCTCATCGTCGACACGCAGGCAGTACGGCACCTTGATCACGCAGATGCGATCGAGAAACGCCTCGTTCGTCCGGTTCGCGCGGAACGACTGCCATTCGCTTTCGTTCGAGTGGGCAACGATGATGCCCTGGTATGGCATCGCACCCACATTCTCGGTTCCGACGTAAGTCCGATCCTGCGTCGCGGTCAGCAGCGGATGCAGCATCTTGAGCGGCGCCTTGAACATCTCGACGAACTCGAGAAGACCTTGTGTCGTGCGATTGAGGCCGCCTGAGTACGAGTAGGCGTCGGCGTCGTTCTGGCCGTAATGCTCGAGCTTGCGGATGTCGACCTTACCCACGAGCGCAGAGATGTCCTGGTTGTTCTCGTCACCCGGCTCGGTCTTGGCGATGCCGATCTGGCGCAGCTTCGAGGGATAGAGCTTGACGACAGAAAACTTGGAGATGTCGCCGCCGTACTCGTCCAGCCGCTTGACCGCCCAGGGGCTGACGAAGCCGTTCAGAACGCGCCGCGGAATGTGGTACTGATCCTCGAGCATTTGCCCCATGGTCACGGGATCGAACAGCCCCAGCGGGCTCTCGAAGATCGGACTGATCTCATCACCAGCCTTCAGGACATAGATCGGGCATTGCTCCATCAAGTCCTTGAGGCGCTCAGCCAGTGAAGATTTGCCACCGCCAACCGGCCCGAGCAGATAGAGAATCTGCTTGCGCTCCTCGAGGCCCTGAGCGGCATGCCGAAAATACCCAACAAATCGCTCGATGGTCTCTTCGAGACCAAAGAAATCGGCAAATGCCGGATAGACCTTGATCGTGCGGTTGAGGAAGATGCGCCCCAAGCGCGGGTCATCCGCCGTGTTGAACACGCGAGGCTCGCCGATTGCCGTCAGCATGCGCTCAGCCGCACTGGCGTACATTGTGGGGTCCTTGCCGCACCCCTCGAGGTACTCCCGGATCGACATGACGGCCTGCTTCTGCCGGTCGTAAGCCTGAGAGTAAAGGTCGAAGATCTCGCTGCCCGTCGCCATTTCGTTGCCCTGCGGTAGTTGGATCCTAGGGTTTCATTTCGTACGCTCGGCTGCCCCTCCTTGCCGAATGATCGTCATCCCGTCATTTCAGTCTCGACATATACATCTTACTGCAGATCGAGCCGGTCGTGACGGCTTGCCCTGCTAGAAAATGCATCATTTCCTGCCTCCCTTCGGAGACCCTGCTCCAAAACCCGGCGAGAGAATGACCCTTTCGCCAGCATCGTTCTCGGAAACGCACAACGCGTCAGCGGGGAATCTGGCCTCAGCTCCCGGCTGCGGCACTCTTGTCCGGCTTCTGCGGACTTGCGGATTCGTGTGCCGCCCAACTGCTGCGCGTCTCGACGAATCAGTCTAAAGGGGTTCCATTCCCCGGGCATAAGTCGCACCGACCAGCAATCCAACAATCGAGTCGTGACTCAGCGTTTGCTGAAGGTCGCCGATTCTTGTTCGGTTGAATCATGAAATGTGGATGCTGGGGCGCAATTGCAATATTCGTGATGGTAAAGTGACACTACAAAAATGTACGTAGCCGCCATTCCTCCTTCAGAAGCGAAACGGCGGCCATATACTCAAGCCTTGCGAATACCTTTGCAATTCGCGGACATACCTTTCCATCGCCGAGACCGAATTGTTGTCAGCTCGAACTCGAATGCTGTACCCGGCCTATAGCGGTTGCGTCCCGATCAGCAGACCGCGAGCCTGTTCATAACTCACCGTTCAACAGCGGCCAGAGTTGCTTGCCGCCTCGACTGGCAACCAATCGGCCCAACTCCGCCTGCCAGTAGACCTCCGAGCCAAACTCATTGCGCCATGCCCACAGCCTTCGAGTTGTATAGTGCAGAGCATGCTCTCGCGTAAAGCCCATTGCACCGAAGGCAGCGTGCGCAAAATTGGCGGCCTTGCCGGCGGCCTCTCCCACGCGCGCTTTAGCGATTGCGATCTCGAACCGCTTTGGAGCCGTCTCCGAGGCCTCGATGGCCAAGTCAGCGGCGGCGCCTGAGGCCGCGGTCTCTTCCGCGAGCTGCGCGAGAAGATGCTGAATAGCCTGATGTTTCGCGATGGGCTTGCCGAACTGAATACGGTCGTTAGCCCACGTTAGACAGTGATCGAGGCAGGCCGATAAGGCGCCCGAAAGAGCCACCGCGCGGATCAACGCCCCCTCGGCCTCGAGATCGTCCACGGCGCTCGCCGAAGCCGCGGACAGCACGATCTTCGCCCGCCCAAGGTCGATCGCATCGCGCGGCTCACCAGCCATGTTTGAACCGTGATTGATCAACGCGTCGCGGATGTCGACCAAGTGAAGCTGTCCGTCGGTTGCCACCACCCCGTGCGCCGCAGCGGTCGCGAACGGAACACTGCGAATGGAGCCGGTAAGGCGTCCGTCCTTCATGGCCGGCAGTTCGCCCGCACTCGGCACGGCGAGCGTGATCGCACCCTCCGGCGCCTCGATACCGACTCGCGCCAACATGCGCCGCCCGATGATCGTCTCCGCGAGCGGGACGGGGAGTGCGTGGTAGCCGGAGCGCCGGATCAGCTCCATGGCATCGGCGAATGCCACGTCATCGTCGCCACCCGCACCAATCGCCGTGATCCCGGCGTCTTCGAGCGCCGACCAGAGAGCTGCCGTAGCGTCGGCTTTTGCCGCACCGCCCCCGCTCGCCTTGCCGTCTGCCGCCTCGCGCATGGCAATTGTGACATTGTCCTCGACGATCCTGTCGAGGGTCCTCAGCATCTCGTCCCGCATCTCGCTCATCGTGATCTCTTTTTCGTGGCACCGACGCCTCCCCCTTGTGGGGAGCCAGCCGCCGACCTGGTTATTCGTGTCAGCGCAGCCCGAGACCGCGCGCAATCATGCCTCTCAGAATCTCGCGTGTGCCGCCGCGGAGCGAATACGACACGCACTGCATCTGCGAGAGCTGCTGCAGATCGACGTAGCCATTGTTGCTCGAGATACCGCGCGGCTCGATCGGCAGGATGCGACGCGTGATCTCCGGGATCTCCTGCTCGAGCGTCGTGCCGAGGTCCTTGACCAGAGCCGCTTCGACAATGGGCGATTTGCCCTCGTTCAGCATGCCAGCAATCGACGCCGACATGCGCCGAAGCGTTGCCAGATTGGCGACGACGCGTCCGACCTCTGCCGCCTGCAGGCGTTCTGGATTAGGGCCGAGCTCGTCAATCGCCTCGATGAGCAGCGGATAGCTGGACATGAACCGATCGGGCCCTGACCGCTCGAACGCGAGCTCGCCGACGACCATTTCCCAGCCGCGCCCCTCGCCTCCGATAATCATGTCCTCAGGTACGAACACGTCGTCGAACGTAACCTCGTTGAAGTCGTGCCCGCCGTAGAGATTATAGATCGGTCGGACCGTGATCCCCGGCGTCTTCATGTCGACGATGAACTGGCTTAAGCCGTAATGGCGTTGATCCGGCGTGCCCGATGTACGCACCAGCGCGATCAGGTAGTGCGCCCGGTGCGCGAAGCTCGTCCACACCTTGCGACCCGTGATCTTCCAACCGCCCTCGGCCTTTACCGCGCGCGACTTGACGCTGGCGAGATCGGAACCCGTATCTGGCTCGGACATACCGATCGCGAAGTAGCACCGGCCTGCAGCGATCTCGGGCAAGATCATTTTCTTCGCCCGCTCGCTGCCGTGTCGGAGGATTTGCGGGCCCGATTGACGCTCGGCGATCCAATGCGCGAGCGCTGGCGCGCCATGCGCAAGGAGTTCCTCGACCACAACATATCGCTCGAGCGATGAGCGCTCGCCGCCGCCATATTCCTTCGGCCACGTCATGCCGAGCCAGCCCTTCGCGCCTAGTTTCTGCGAGAAGGCCTCATCCGCCTCGACCATCGAGCCGACTGCTGGCGCAAACCCACCGTTGGTAATTTCCTCGGCGAGAAAGGCCCTCACGTCCTGGCGCAGCTTGACCGCCTCGGGCGGCATCTGGACGGGCTCATAGACGAAATGGGGCATGGATGAGGCTCGATACATGTTGTGGGAAGTTGTGCGCAGTATGCCGTTGTCGGGCACGGCGACAAGGCCCAAATTGTCCGGACGCGGGCAGGTAGCGCTCGTGATGAACCGATGCGGACGGGATGCCCCGCGGACACCAACCGGGGAACGAGGGGATGAGCGTCGGTGCGCGATCCACGAGCATCGTTTGATGGCGACGCCCGCGGATCTTCGCCTTCGCGGAGATGACGTCTGTGGACGGGCCAACAAGCGCGCCAAATTTGCAAACCGACGGCCATAGAGAGCAAACCGATGACCGGGACTGATTGCCGCGACGTCGCCGCTCGACGAGTCCTCAGCCATTCGCCACTCTCGGGGCGAAACTGAAACGCGCGCCCGGCGCCGAGAGGAGATGTCATGCCCGCCAATGCCCCAACCGAGACACTTGCGACTTTCGCCGCAGGTCTGCGCTTCGAGGACCTTCCGTCCGCCGTCGTATCCATGGCGTGCGACATCATCCTCGATACGCTCGGCTGCGGGATAGCGGCGTGGCGGGACGATCGTGAGAAGGCCGAGGTGGCCGCGGGCATTGCGTGCTCCTTCGGCGCCGCGCCCAAAGCTGCCATCTGGGGCGGAGGAGAACTCACCGACGCGGCGATCGCGGCCCTGGCCAACGGAATGCTCACCAACGCCGCAGATTTCGACGACACACATAAGCGCGCTCTGCTGCACACCGGCTCGGTCGTCGTACCGCCGACACTGGCGCTCGCCCAGGAGCGCGGGTTGACCGGTCCCGATATCGTGACGGCCATTGTCGCCGGCTACGAAGTGGCTGTTCGCGTCGGCATGGCGGTGATGCCGACCCACTACCGCTTTTGGCACTCGACCGCGACCAACGGCACGTTCGGCGCCGCCGCGAGCGCCGCCTCGTGCCTTCGCCTCGACGCCAAAGGCACGCAAATGGCGCTGGGCTTCGCCGGCACCCAGGCGGCCGGGCTCAACACATTCTTTTCCTATGGCGACCTGACGAAAAGCCTGCATCCGGGCAAAGCAGCGTTCAACGGCATCCTCGGCGCGCGGCTCGCAGAGATCGGCGGCACCAGCCCGCCCACCATCCTCGAGCACGAAAAGGGTTATCTCAACGCGTTCTCACTCGAGCCCAAAGCTGCGGCCCTGACGGCCGGGCTCGGCGAGAAATGGGAAATCCTTGAAAATGGATTCAAGTTCTTCCCGTCCATTCTCGCCAGCCACGCCGCCATCCAGGCGACGCTGGACGTGGTGACGACGAACAACATCGCCGCCGGCGATATCGCGTCGATTGTCAATGAGACGTACGGGACGGTGAAGTCACACTTCTCGGCAAAGATCGTGACGACCGGCATGGGTGCGCGGGTGTCGGTGCCTTATTGCTGCGCTGTGGCGGCGCTCGACCGCGCCGTGGGTCAGGCGCAGTTCGCGCCAGACCGGATACTTCGTGACGACGTCCAGCGCCTACTGGCGAGTGCCGAGGTCGTCGCCGTGGACGAGCTGACAGCGCAATACCCGACCAAATTCCCGGCGCGCGTGACGGTGACGCTGAAGGACGGCCGCACGTTCACGAGCCAACGCGACTTTCCGAAAGGCGACCCGCAGGCGCCGCTGACGCCGGCGGAGATCAACGGCAAATTCCTCGACAATGCGTCCGCGCGTTACTCCGCTGCGGAGGCGACAGAACTCGCCCGTCTCGTTCGCGCGCTCCCCGAGATCGGCGATACCAAACCGCTGTGGGCGATGCTAACGCGGCCGTAACACCGTTCTCAACCCTTCAGCGGCAGCGGATAATCGACGCTGTTATCGGGCGTGGCGGTGACCGGCTGGCGCCGCCGCAGCATGCGATAGATCCACCATGCACCGCCCGCCGCGGCAAGATGCTTGAGCGTGTGTCCGCTCACGTAGCCGACCGTTTGGAGCACCGCCCCGTCTCCGTGCTCCAATACCTTGGCGCCCACATAGATCGCGATCGCGACCAGCCAGTCGCCCCCACGCGTGTAGCTCGCAGGCGTCGCCCAGAGAATGATCGGGATGGCGACGATCGGATAAAACTGCGCCAACGCATAGACGCTGAGGTCTCCGGTCGCCGACCAATAAGCGACGCTGCCGACACCAAACGCTACGAGCGCCACCAACAATCGCACGCTGGTAATGTCATCGAGCCTCAGCCGTTCCGTCAGAAAGCCCGCGAACAGTCCCATGAACGCCACCGCCATCGGCAGGCGATCCCAGACCAGCGTGTTGTTGTCGGGCGCCCAGTGGTAGTAGGCCGATCCAGCCGCCGTGAGGCCGATGCCTGCGAACAGGACCGCGTAGCAAAGCTTCAAGTGACGCGGGAGCTGCGCTTTGGCCGACGCAAGCCAGGCAAGACCGAGCAAACCGATGGCCAGAAACGGCAGGTTCGACACGACATTGAGAAAATTGGGCAGACCGAGCAACTCGCGGCCATCGCGAAACCGATGATAATCTTCGGGCTGCAGCAGCGGTCCGGATGCGACCGCGATAATCAACAACGGCAGCGCCGGCCCGATCGCCCAAACGAGACGGCGCGTCTGCCCCAAATGCGACCATCGGCACGCGAGACCCTGCCCATCGACGTCATTGCCTGACCGTGAAAAGCGCATCGAGTTCTTCACCGTTGCGGCGAATACAGCACTATTGGGTTGAACATTATTCTATCCTATTTTTGAACGTCGATCAATATTCTATCTCTGCCGCCCGACAGACCAATAACGTGTCCGGGGTGGGCACGGGATCGAGATCAGCATAATCTGCCGGCCAGCCCAAATGCGCCCAGAACAAAGCGCGCCCAGAACAGGAGACCCTCATGGCCGCTACCGACGCCGTTCTCTACGAGGAAAAAGGAGACGGCATCGTCGTCCTGACGCTGAATGATCCGAAAACCCGCAATGCCCTGGGCGATGGCATCATCGACGGCATTGTCGCTGCCTGCGCGCGCATCAACGCCGATACCAGCGTCCGCTGCATGATCCTGACGGGATCGGGCGAAGGATTTTCCTCGGGCGGCAACGTCAAGGAAATGCGCGACAGGAAGGGCCTCTTCGGTGGTGCGCCGGTGGACATGCGTCGCGCCTATCAGCACGGCATTCACAAGATCCCGAAGGCCATCTACGACCTCGAAGTGCCATCCATCTGCGCAGTCAATGGTGCCGCGATTGGCGCCGGATGCGACACCACGCTGATGTGTGACATCCGTATCGCGGGCCGCAAAGCGCAGTTCGCCGAGAGCTTCCTGCGGGTGGGATTGGTCTCAGGAGATGGCGGCGCCTGGTTCCTGCCGCGCGTCGTCGGCCTTTCGCGCGCCTATGAGATGACGCTGACCGGCGACGTGATCGACGCCGAGAAAGCCGAGAAGTGGGGGCTGGTTTCCAAAGTTGTCGACGACGACAGGCTGATGGACGAGGCGCTGGCGCTTGCGAAGAAGATCGCCACCTTCCCGCCGCACTCGATCCGGCTCAACAAGCGCCTGCTGCGCGAAAGCCAAGGCGTGAGCTTGCCTGTGGCCCTCGAGATGGCCTCTGCCATGCAGGCCCTTGCGCAATCGACAGAGGACCAGAACGAGGCGGTGTCCGCCATGCTCGACAAGCGCAAGCCGCAGTTCAAAGGCAAATAAGACGCGCCGATCACCTGTCCACCTCCTTCGCTTATTGGCGAAAGGGGTGGCCACGCATCGCGCACGCCAAACCAATCATCTCACCATCCGACACGAGACCTTGCCCATGCCCGGCCCGCTTTCCGGTTATCGCATCATCGACCTGACGGCCGTCGTTCTCGGGCCGGTCGCCACCCTCCATCTGGCCGACATGGGCGCCGACGTCATCAAGGTCGAGCCGCCGGAAGGCGACATCATGCGCAATGCCGGCAACGCGCCAACGCCCGGCATGGGTCCGATCTATCTCGGCATCAACCGCAACAAGCGGGCGCTCTGCCTGGACCTCAAGAAGCCGGAGGCAATCGCCGCTCTGAAGCGATTGATCGCAACGGCTGACGTCTTCGTACACAACATGCGCGTCGAGGCGGTCGAACGGCTCGGCCTCGGCTACGACGCCGTGAAGGCTGTGAAACCCGATATCGTCTACGCCTATAGCGTGGGCTACAAGCACTCGGGGCCTTACGGCAAGAAGCCGGCGTTCGACGATCTCGTCCAGGGCGCGAGTGGCGGCGCGATGCTCGCGAGCCGCGTCGATGGCGGTCCGCCGCGGTTCCTGCCGAGCCTGATTGTCGACAAGACGACCGGCCTGCACCTCGGCATGGCAGTGCTGGCAGCGCTTCTCCATCGCGAACGCACCGGCCAAGGCCAGATGGTCGAAGTGCCGATGCTGGAGACGATCACCGGCTTCTGGCTCGTCGAGCATCTGTTCGACAAATCGTATCTGCCGACGCGCGGCAACATGGGCTACTCGCGCGTGCTCTCGCCCGATCGCAAGCCATATCGCACGCGCGATGGCTACATCTGTGCGCTGCCTTACAACGAGAAGCACTATCGTGCCTTCACGGCCGAGATCGGCCAGCCCGAGTTGATGTCCGATCCGCGCTTTGCGACGGCCAAGGCCCGGTCGGACAATCAGCCTGTAATCCAGGCGATCATCGCGGACATCATGCCGACGCGTACGACGGCCGAGTGGCTCGCGTTCTTCGAAAAGGCCGACATTCCTTCAATGGTGGTGAACGATCTGGATCAGCTCTTCGACGATCCGCACCTGAAGGAAACGGGCTTCTTTACGACGCGCGAGCACCCGACCGAAGGCACCATTCGCACCATGGCGAGCCCATTCGAGTTTTCGGCCACCCCAACAGACTATCGCTCACACGCCCCACAGCTCGGTGCCGATGGCCACGAGGTTCTCGCAGAGGCCGGCCTGTCGAGCGACGAGATCGCAGCTCTCGAAGAGACGGGCGCGATGAAGGTCGTCCGGCGGCCCTGAGACCGCCGGGATGACCGACTAAACGAGGGTATCGACGGCGGCTTCGAGGTCGCGGCGGAAATCGGGATGGGCGACCGCGATGAGGGCGCGGGCACGCTCGCGGACCGATCGGCCCTTGAGCTCCGCAATGCCGTGCTCGGTGACCACGACATCGGCATCGGAGCGGCCCGTGGTGACGACGCCGTCACCCAATCGCGGCACAATTCGTGAAATCCGGCCGCCCTTTGCCGTCGACGGCAGCGCGACAATGCCGATGCCACCGGCGGAGAGCTGGCAACCGCGCATGAAATCGGCGTGCCCACCAATCATGCCGATCGAGCGCCCCCCCGCGGTTTCCGCATTCATCTGCCCCGTGAGGTCGACCTCGAGTGCCGTGTTGATACCGATGAAGTTCGGGATCGACGACAGCACCGCGGCATTGTGGGTATAGACCGGCGTGCGGATTCGCAGATGTGGGTTGCGATGCGCCCAGCGATAGGCGCGCTTGGTGCCGAGGATGCCGGCCGAGACGGTGATGCCAGGATCGATGGGCTTGCGCGCGTTGGTGACGGCACCGGCCTCAACGAGCGCGACAACACCATCGCCGATGGTCCCCGAATGAATGCCCAGATCGCGCTTACCGGCGAGCGCCGCGAGCGCGGCATCGGGGATGACGCCGAGCCCGACTTCGAGCGTAGCGCCATCCGGCACGAGGCGGGCGATCAGTCGACCGATCTCGCGGTCGACATCGCCGGGTGGCGGAACGACCATCTCGATGGGCGGATGCGAGACTTCGATCGACCGGGTGACGCGGGCCGGCTCAACGGAGGTATCGCCAAAGGTCACCGGAAACGCATCATTGATCTCGGCGATCACGACGCGTGCCGTCGCGACCGCATCGGCAATGTAGTCCGCGATAGGCCCCAGGTTGTAGACGGCTCCGTCCCGCGCGAGGGTGGTGAGCGCAACATCGATGCGAAGCGCGCCGGACCGTATGGCGCCGGGAACGGCCGAATAATTCATCGGCAGCGCATCCAGGTTACCGAGGTCCTGAAAACGACGGTTGGTGCCGGCACCGCCAAACGCACGCACCTTCGCCTTTTGCGAAAAGCGCCTGGCGTCAAGCGTCTCGGTGAGCGTGAGGCCGAGAACCGCCCCGCAGGGTGACGGCAGGTGGTCGATTTCTTCGTTGAGCCGCCCGAGCAAGGCGATCGGCTCAGATTGTCCCATGCCCCACATGAGCGTGTCGCCCGGCTGGACGAGATCGGCAATCAAGAGGCTGGACGAGGCAGGCGTTGGAGGTGTGGTCACAAGTCTATCCCACGATCTTTCATGGCGGCCCGGCAGAACCGGTTCAGGAAAACAACCGCGACCAGCCCTGTCCAGGCGGCAATTGCCGAAATCCAAATCGTGCCCGCCGCCGAGAAGTGCGAGAGGATGGCAGCAAAGGCGACAGGGGCGATCGCATTGCAGATGTTCTGCGGCACCGTCAGGAGGCCGATATAGGTGCCGTACTCCTTCGTGCCGAACAGCGCGAGCGGTAGCGTATTGCGGGCGATGGCGAATAGTCCATGCCCTGTGCCGATGCAAATGCAGAACACGATCGCGGTCGATACCGTCACACCGAACGGCAGCAACGCGAGAAACGACAGACTGACACCCAAGGCGGCGCCCAGGCTCGTCGTAAGGATCGAATGGCGTCCGGCACTCATGAGCTCAATGAGGCGCGCTGCCGCCTGACACGGCCCAACGATAGCCCAAACGGCAACAGATTGATTGGCGGTCAACCCCAACCCCACGAGAATATCGATGATCTGAAGGTACAGTCCCCAGGTGATCAAACCTTCCGCGCTCATCCAGATCGACAGCAGAACAAGGGCGCCCCGGCGCTGCTCTTCCGGTAACAATCCATCCGGCGGAAACCCGCTCCGCCCCCGCGACGGTGCAACAGCCGATGGCGTCGGAGGATCCTTCGGCGCATCGGTCCTGAGAGCGAACCAATGGAGCGGCGCGCAGACCAGAAGATGAAGGAGCGCGAAGACGATGTAAGCGTCGCGCCAACCTATCGTCCCCAGAAGCCAGGCGTTGAGCGGGAGGAAGACCGTCGATGTCAGGCCGGAGATGAGCATGAGGCTGGTGATCGCGGATCGCGCATTCGGACCGACGACCTGCACTAGGCCCGGCATGGCCGCATTGCCCAGCATCATCGGTGTCGCGAACCCCACCAGAACCCATGCGAACAGATAGCTCGGAAGATTCCAGGCCCAACCCTGGCAGAGCATGGCGACCGCCGCCAACAGCGAGCCGACAACCATCAGCGGGCGCGCACCCAGCCGATCGACGAGCCGGCCGACACGCGGCGCCACCACGGCCGAAATCAGCAGCATGATCGTGATGCCCCCGAACACCCACTCGCGAGCGAGGTTGAGGTCGGCAGCGATCGGCGTCCCGAAAATCGGGATCGCAGAGAACGACGTACCCCAGCCGATAAGCTGAGTGGCGCCGAGACCTCCCACGGCGCGAAAGAACGGACGGCGTACGGCAGCGGCGATCGCCGTCAACTGGAGCTGCACGCTGGTTCCGTCCTCGTGTTGTCGGATGAGTGATCGGGAGATCCGATCGGAGCGCAGGGTCGCACGATCGCGTCTATTCTCTCAGTTTGGATAATGGTCAAGTCCCATCGGAAATGACCTTGATGATGGCGTCCACCGCCGCCGACGGGTGCGTGGTGGCAGTGTCGATAGCGAGATCCGGCTCGGGCATAGCCGCGAAACTGGCATCGAACGCGTCGCGAAGTTGTCGCAGGAGCTCGACGGAGCGGAGTTTTCCAAAGGCCGCTCGATCGGGCGCCTCTATGCGGCGCTCCTGTTCGTCCTGCGGCACAGTGAGCGCGACGAACACGACCTCGCCGCCGGCTGCTTGGATCAGCTCGCGAACACGCTCGGCGAAGCCGGGAGCAACGCTCGGCTCGGGAGCGAACGTGAAGACGAGAGACCTGTCGCACCGCGCCGCCTCCGCCATGATCGCCAGCCAAAACTCTTCCCGAAGCCGGACGAAGGGCTCCGAGCCGAAAGGAAACACCGCCCCAACGGCGTCCACGATCAAATGGTTATGGAAGAGAGCCATACCCGTGCGTGAAGCAAGCTCCCGCGCAACGGTAAGCTTGCCGGACGCCGCGGAGCCGTAGATGAAAACGAGACGCATGAAGGGCTCCAGATGCGCGAGACGGCGGCTCGCGTAAAGAGACAATCGGACTGCGATCCATGCCCCGCGGGAACTGCGCCGCGCGCGGAGCGGTACGGGGTATATCGCTTTCGGGTTCCTGTCGAAGAAAGCCCGCCATAGATTTGGTCGTGCAGTGGTGCTCGTTGGTCAGCCGCTGCGCCCGTCCGTTCATCCATGAAGCGATCGGCCTTGGGAGTACGCTCCATGAGCACGCGCATGCCAGAACCTTTCCGCCTCCACATCTCCGAAGACGCGCTCAGCGATCTCAAGGACCGCCTTGCCCGCGTCCGTTGGCCGGAAACGCCACCCGTCGAGCCATGGTCGACGGGCACAAGCATCGCCTACATGCAGGAGCTCGTCGCCTACTGGCGGGATCACTTCAACTGGCGCGAGCAGGAGGCTCGCCTCAACGGATTCCGACAATTCAAGGTGCCGCTCGCAGGGATTGATCTTCATTTCATCCATGAACTCGGAAAGGGACCTGCGCCGATTCCACTTCTGCTCTCGCACGGGTGGCCGGGCTCGGTGGTCGAATTCACGCAGATCCTTCCTAGGCTGACGGACCCCGCCCGTTTCGGCGCTGATCCGGCCGACGCGTTCACGGTGGTCGCGCCGTCGCTCCCTGGCTACACGCTTTCGTTCGCCGCGGGACAGCCGAGATTCGGAGTTGTCGAGATCGCCAAGACGTTCGCCGCACTGATGACGGACGTGCTGGGCTACAAACGGTTCGGCGCGCAGGGCGGTGACTGGGGCGCGTTCGTCACGTCACGGCTGGGTTACGAGTTCCCGGAACGGCTGCTCGGCATTCACATCAATCTGCTGGCGGTGAGGCGAGACGCATCTCTCAAAGATCCGACGCCCGAAGAGCGCCAGTTTCTCGACCAGCTTTCGCGGTGGCTCAAGGAGGAGACGGGATATCAGTGGATCCAGGGCACCCGCCCGACGACGCTCTCGTTCGGCCTGACGGATTCGCCTGTGGGCCTCGCGGCCTGGATTGTCGAGAAATTCCAACGCTGGACCGACAACGACGGCGCGATCGAGTCCGCAGTCGATCGGGATCAGATGCTGACCAACATCATGCTCTACTGGGCGACAGGCGCGATCGGCTCTTCCTTCTGGCCCTATTACGATCGGATGCACGCGCCATGGCCGATTCCCAATGGCGGTAAGATCACAGTACCGACGGGTTATGCGGAGTTTCCGAAGGAAATCCTCTCGCCACCGCGCTCGCTGGCGGAGCGGACTTACACGAATATCCAGCGGTGGAGCACACTTCAGAAAGGCGGCCACTTCGCCGCGATGGAGCAACCGGACGTGCTTGCTGAAGAAATTCGAGCCTTCTTCCGCCCGTTGCGGCAGCACGGGTAAGGCTCGGGCGCTGCGTCCGGTCCGCGGTGAGCACCGGCACAATGACCTCCCGGATTGCAAGTCTTAACCGGGAGGAACGACGGAGGTGGAACGGGGAGCGTGACGTATCAGGCCGCTGCGGCAGCCTGAGCGGCCTTCTGGAATCGAAGCAGCGTGAAGAGGCCGAATGGCTTCAGCGTGAAGCGGCCCGTCAGCTTGAGGTCGTCGCAGACCATGACGCGATCGACATCGAATACGGGATGCCAACCGAGACGGGTTGCAAATGGCGCCATGCGACGCTCAACCCAGCCACGAACACCCGACTCCTCGCTGAAGTGATTGAGCAGGAGCACCTCGCCGCCGGGCTTGCAGACCCGGGTAATCTCACGCATGACGGCGACCGGATCGGGAACGACGGTCATCACGTACATGGCGACGACGACGTCGAATGTGCCGCTCGGAAAGTCCAGGGTGGCGGCGTCCATCTCGTAAAGGCCGCTGACGTTGTCGAGACCTTCCGCCGCGACTTTCTGGCGGGCTCGGACGAGCATATCGGGCGAGATGTCGATGCCGACGATGTCCAGATGACGATTGTAGTACGAAAGCGAAAGACCTGTGCCGACGCCGAGTTCGAGGACACGTCCGGAGCGCGTGTTGATCATCTCGACGGCCTGCTTGCGGCCCTCGGTCGTCAATCTGCCGAATGTGTTGTCATAGACAGGCGCCCACCGCCGATAGGCATCCAGCACGTTCGCCTCATCGAGGCGGTTGCTGTGACGGGTCCGGCGAGCGAGCGCTCCCTTACCAAATGAGCGCGGCAGTCTCGGGCTGCCCTGACGCGTCGACAAGTTCATAGATCCTCCGTCCCACTCATCAGGCCACGGCCGATACCAGAGCGTCGGCCGCACCCCCTTCTTAACCCGGGGTACTAGGGCCTTGTTCCGCTTCACTTAAGACACACGCCCTGCGCGCATTTGAACTCCGCCGCGCGTCGGCACCAATACTTTCGGCGCGAGCAATCCAGCCTCCGCCGAGCAAACGTGCTCCGGGTGAACCGTCCGCATAGAGCACACAGGCCTGCCCTCGCGCAACGCCATGCTCGCCTTCGTCGAGCGAAATCGCATACCGACCGCCCTCGCAAAGCAGGCGTGCCGGGCGAGGCAATCCGGTCGAACGTACGCGTGCATACACGCGTCCTCCGCCGAGTACGAATGTATCGATGTCGCAAGGCCCAAGCCAATTTATGGCGGCAAGCTCGATGCGACGCGTCAGGAGCATCTCATGTGGACCAACAATGACGCGATGCGACTCTGGATCGAGAGCCACGACATAGAGCGGCTCCGCTGCGGCAATGCCGAGACCACGCCGCTGGCCAACGGTAAAGTTGAGAATGCCGCCGTGTCGGCCGAGCACACGCCCATCGACATGCGCGATCTCACCGGGCTCAGCGGCACCCGGCCGCAAGCGCTCGATCACATCGGCATAGCGGCCACCGGGAACGAAGCAGATGTCCTGGCTGTCGGCTTTGTCCGCGACGGCGAGGCCCGCGTCTGTCGCGAAATCACGAACGGCACGCTTCGACAGACCACCAAGCGGAAAGCGAACGAATTCAAGCTCGGACGGTGGCGTCGAGAAAAGGAAATAGCTCTGGTCGCGATCGGCATCGGCAGCTCGAAAAAGAGCCGGTCCCGTCGTCTCGCGGCGCCAACCGACGTAGTGCCCCGTCACCAGCGCTGCAGCACCGAGATCGCGCGCGGCAGCGGAAAGATCGCCAAACTTGATCTGCTGATTGCAGGCGACGCAGGGAATCGGCGTTTCGCCTCTGAGATAGCTATCCGCGAAGGTGTCGATGACCGCCTTGCGGAAGCGGGATTCGTAGTCGAGGACGTAGTGAGGAATGCCAATCTGGTCCGCCACCCGCCGCGCATCGCTGATGTCCTGTCCGGCACAGCAGGCGCCCTTGCGCCCGACTGCGGAGCCATGATCGTAGAGCTGCAGCGTGATCCCGACCACATCGTAGCCGAGCCGCTTCAATAGCGATGCCACGACCGAGCTGTCGACGCCACCGGACATCGCAGCGACGACACGACTCCCAGGGGCCACCCCGTCAAGGGCAGCCGCCACTGTCGCCATATCTCCTGCTGTTGCCTCGGCCTTCGTCATACCGCTCGTGTCCGAGCCGAAACTCGACTCCGATTCGACCAACTCGACCGCCTGCTCTCGGCCAACGCTTTCGCTATGCCGGCGCAGCCCCGCCACACGTCTGGCCATTAGACTAGCGGGCTGTGCGCGCGAATCGCAACCTTGCTATCGAATCACCTTCGGATGAGTAGCTGGATTGCCGATTCACAGAGACTGGATCACTGCAAAACGCGCCATGACGGAAGGCCATAGCGCGCTTTCTAAAACGCGTTTCGCTGAAAATGACGGCAATTGCAAGGCGTGTTTGCAGGCAGATCGCCCGACGAGGCATACGTGCCGGAGATCACGCGCCAGCGAAGCGCCTCAGAGCTGGGTGCGAGCGTTGGAGCGCCACTCGGGCACGCGATCCGATGGCCTAAGCGTATCACTCGCAGGTTGCACCCGCTCCAGAGCAGGCGGACCGCCGCGCCGAGCGGACCCGTCCATCACACGTGGCGTCGGCGAGGGCGCGAGCCGCTCGTTGATCAGGTTGCCCAGCATGTGAGCACCCACGGCGGCTTTGTCCTTGAAGATACCCCAGTAATTTTCTGCGCTTTCGCAAACCGTTGCGTTGCGATCGCAGAATGTCGCCGCACGATGTATGGCCGTCGAGGCCGTCTCGTACATCTGTGCCTGCTTGGCTGGATCGCTCGGGATCAACCAGATGATCAACGCGATCCAGAATGCCGATCGGACGAGGAACATGACCGTCACCCAAAAACTCGACCGCCCCACTGCGGTCTACACGGATACTAACCCAGAGTTGCCGCCAACCTGCCAATTCGTGCCCGGAGATTTTGTTAAAATTGCGCAGAATCTAGCGATTGGGTTGGTTTAGCGGAAATTCACGGTTTGGCACCAATTGTACGCAGCGGGTAAAGGAGTCGTTAAGCAAACCGAAGCTATCACGAGTGAAGGGGGAGGCTCCGCGCGGAGTTCCGCCCCGTCACGCGAATTAAGATGCATCGGGGAGCATGAGGTGCCGCTGTCGCCTATCAGTGCGCGTCTTGCGCTCGTGGCCTTTATCGCGATCTGCGGTGGCGTCGGCGCCAATCTGCTCGTACTCCAAACGCCACGAACCCAGGTCGCCACGTCGAGGGTGGCCCCGGCGAGAGTCGCCGAAGCCCGCGAGCCGTGGCAAATCCCGACTCTGGTGGATGCTGATCAGCTTGGCCGCAAGGCACTCGAAGCCCTCATCGGCAGCCACATCTCGCGGGAAGCGCCGAACAATCGCGCCCCTACCAGCTTGCCTCGTCCGCAGGAAGACAAACGCGTCGGTAGCTTCTCGCCGTCGTCGGGATCGTTCTCGCAGGTGCTCCTCCCGGGCGGCGACCCGAAAGAGGTGCACAAGGCGACCGTCAGGAGCGTGCAGCAGGAGTTGTCGCGGCGCGGTTATGATCCGGGCTCGTCCGACGGCGTGCCGGGCCTCGTCACGCGTGCGGCCGTAATGGCCTACGAACATGACCAGGGATTGCCGCTCACGGCCGAACCGTCGCCGGAGGTGCTCGCCCACCTGAGGCACGGCACTTCGGCGCCGGGCGCGGCGATCGGGCTCCAAGCGGGAACCGCGCAACCGGCCAGCCACGCCGAGCAGTTGATCCGGACGGTGCAAACGGCGCTCGGACAGCTTGGCTATCTGGTGGCGGAACCAGACGGGTTCGTGTCCGATCAGACGATCCGCGCCATCCGCGAGTTCGAGATGGACTCCGGTCTGGTGCCAACGGGGCGCATTTCGGGATCATTGGTGGCGCGTTTGGCGAAGCAAACCGGCGCATCTCCAGCAAAATAACCCACCGCTTCGCTATCGGGGCAAGCGCCGCTCCCGCAGATTTCTCTCCTGTATCAGCCTTTTCCTGCCGAATATGAGGCCGACGTCCGTAGTTGCCCGCCTTCGCGGGCATGACGTCAAGAGAGAACTCTGATCCCTCAATCCCCGACCTTTTTAGGGCACCCACTTCCTGAGATGCTCGCCAACTTTGTCGAGATATGGCGAAGATCGGAAACACTGCTGTCATAAATACAAGCGTCATGCCCGCGAAGGCGGGCACCCACGACAGATCTCGATCGCACTCGGACTATGGTCCTGCCAACTCCTCGGGGGTATTCGAACGGCAACCCTACGGTCCTGCGAAGCGGGCGCCTCGGGAGAAGCTACGCCTCGTGTCGCAGAGCCAAGCCCTTGCCGGCGCGGCAGATGCGTTTCAACATAGCCAGCGATGCTGAACCTGCCCGTTGCGCTCGGCGCCGCTCATCGAGTTGGCGATGGCCCAGACGATGGGCAACGAAGCTTCGCTTCAGCCTTTTGGTGGTGCCGCCTTGTCCGGACAATTCATCCGTGAAAGAAGGTGCCAACCGTTCAAGACCCGCTCAAGGAGCCACACCTTGCCCAAGGACAATCCCGCCGACGACGACACGCGCCTGAAGCCCTTCGCCGGGGTCAAAGTCATCGACATCTCGAATTTCCTGGCGGCGCCGATGAGCGCCATGTTTCTCGCCGATTTCGGCGCGGACGTCGTAAAGGTCGAGCGCCCCAAGACGGGCGACGAGGTGCGCTACTGGGGTCGCAACAAGAATGGCGTCGGCCTCTACTACAAGATCCTCGGTCGCGGAAAAAAGTCTGTGACGGCAGATCTCCGCACACCTTTCGGCGTCGAAGTGGTGAAGCGGCTGATCAAGGACGCGGATATTCTGGTCGAGAATTATCGGACCGGAACGCTCGAGAAGTGGGGTATTGGGCCTGAGGTGCTGCAGGCCATCAATCCCGGCCTGATCATCGTCCGCGTGACGGGCTTCGGCCAGACAGGCCCGTACAAGAATCGACCCGGATTCGGGACGCTCGCGGAAGCCTACTCGGGTTTCGTCCACATCAATGGCGAACCCGACCGTCCCCCGCTGCTGCCGGGCTTCGGCCTCGCCGACTCGACGACCGGTCTGATGGCGGCCTTCCTCGCATCGGCAGCACTGCACGAAAAGCGCCGTTCGGGAAAGGGACAGGTGGTCGACCTCGCCATCTACGAGACGCTTTTTACGCTGCTCGGTCCGCAAGCGATCGATTTCGATCAACTCGGCGTCGTGCAGCAGCGCCAGGGGAGCCGCCTGCCGTTCACCGCCCCGCGCAATACGTACCGGACCAGGGATGGCAAGTGGGTGTCGATGGCAGGATCGGCGCAATCGACGTTCGAGCGCATCTGCCAAGCGCTGGAAGTGCCCGATCTGGTGAAAGAACCGCGCTTTGCCGACAACCGCGTACGGCTCGACAACGCCAAGGCACTGGATGACGAGCTGCAGAATGCCATCGGCAAGCTCGACTTCGGCGAGCTGATGAAGCGTTTCCTTGCCATCGACGCGCCCGTGGCGCCGGTCAACGACATCTCGCAGATTTTCGCCGATCCGAATTTCATCGCGCGCGAGAACATCGCGACCGTGCAGGACGACGAACTTGGCGGCCCGGTGCGCATGCAGAATGTGGTCGGCAAGTTCTCCGAGACCCCGGGCGAGATCACGAGCCCGGGCGCGCGCCTCGGTCAGCATAATCGCGAGATCCTGGTGGGCCGCCTTGGCTTCACGGAGGAAGAAGTAAAGGCGGCAGGGCTATCGCTGGAGTGATTGCAACAGCGCAAACGAACGCAATCGAGACGTGTCGTGGGTGCCCGCCTTCGCAGGCATGACGCTTTTATTCTAGGGATGGTCGGGTGATCTTCTTCTCGCTCTCGATAAACTGAGAGGCTCTCTGACGTCGATCTTATGCCGTCATGCCCGCGAAGGCGGGCACCCACGGGCGTCGGAGTTCTGCTGTGCTGGTCGATGTGCAATCGAGTTCGTCCAAGGAGCCCGCCGTCTACATTCTCGCGAGCAAACGGGATGGCGTGCTCTACATCGGTGTTTCGAGCGAGCCTTGGGACCGGGTCAACGCCCACAAGCAGGGATTGCTCGAAGGCTTCACCCGCAAGTACGCCGTCAAGACGCTCGTCTATATCGAGTTTTTTGACGACATGCCCAGTGCAATTCGGCGCGAGAAACAGCTCAAGAAATGGAACCGAGGCTGGAAGGTGCGTCTCATCGAGCAGATCAATCCTGAATGGCAGGATCTCTGGTTGCCGACAGGCGAGCTTCTACGCGTCGGACGTGGCGGCCAGCAACAAAGCCGAGCGTAGTCGAGGCGTATCGTGACCTCGCCTGCCAACAAGGCCTGCATCGGAGCAAAGTGAGGCTACGAGCATCGCCATTAGACTAGCGGTTCATGGGTACCCGCCCGCGCGGGTATGACATCAAGAAGAAGACCGGGACCATTCGTTCCGAGACACCGAATTAAGGAATCGTCATGCCCCTTCGTATCCCAGACTCCGTCACCGTGGTGGATGTTGCCGCGCGTGATGGCATTCAAAGTTTCAAACGTGCCGTCGATACGGATACCAAGGTCGCATTGGTCAATCGGCTGAGCGAAACAGGGCTCCCGGTGATCGAGGTAACGGGCTTCGCGCATCCGCGCGTCATTCCGAATCTTAAGGATGCCGAAGAGGTGTGCGCGCGCATCAAGCGCAAACCCGGCGTGATCTATCGCGGGCTCGTACCGAACGCACGCGGCGCCGAGCGTGGGATCAAGACCGAGCTCGATGAGTTGCTGGGCCTCATCACGGTTTCCGAGGCCTACAATAAAAAGAACCAGAACATGACGCTCGCCGAGGGCGTTGCCGAGGCAATCAAGACATTCCGCGTGGTGGAAACGTCAGGCAAACATTGGGTGATGGCACTCGGCATGTCGATGTGGTGCCCGTATGAAGGCAAGATCCCGCAGGAGCGTGTGCTCGGTATTCTGGGCGAGTTCCGGAATGCCGGGATGCGCCGATTCTACTTCGCGGGAAGCCTCGGCATGGAAGATCCGCGGCACGTCTCGGAGTTGTTCGGGCGCGCGCTCGATGCGCATCCAGACATCGAGATCGGGTTCCACGTGCACAACATGGCGGGCGTGGGCCTTGCCAACATACTCGCAGCGCTCGACGCAGGCGCAGCCTTCGTCGAAGGCGCCATCTGCGGCGTGGGCGGAGGCATCGCAATGCCGTACACGATTGCTTCAGTCGGCAACCTCGCGACCGAGGACATCGTGCACATGCTGAACGAAATGGGCGTGAGGACAGGCGTCGAGACGGCCGAGATCGTTGCCGCCGCTCGCGACTGCGCCAAACTGCTCGGCATCGAAGCGAGCAGCCACACAGCCCACGTCGGCACGCGCGCGGATGTCATGGAAGGGGCTAAGAAAGCGCCTCGTGAGCATCCGGCGTGAGGCTCAAAACGTCATCATCGCGGGACTTGTTCCCGCGATCTCTCGCCGCAAGCGGGAGGATCGCGAGAGTGTGCGACGACGGCGCGTATCAGCAGTCCTTGAAGTTCGGCTTCCGCTTCTCGACGAAGGCTGCCATGCCTTCCTTCTGATCTTCGGTCGCGAACATCGGATGGAACGTCCGGCGCTCGTACAGAAGGCCTTCGGTGAGCGTCGTCTCGTAGGCGCGGTTCACGCTGTCCTTGGTCATCATCAGGATCGGTTGCGACATGGAGGCAATCGTCTCGGCCGTTTTCATGGCCTCGTCGAGAAGCTTGTCGGCGGGCACGACCCGGCTGACGAGGCCGCTGCGCTCGGCCTCCGCAGCATCCATCATGCGGCCGGTGAGGCACATCTCCATTGCCTTCGACTTACCGACGAAGCGCGTGAGACGCTGCGTGCCACCCGCACCCGGCATGACGCCGAGCTTGATCTCGGGCTGGCCGAATTTCGCGGTGTCGGCTGCGATGATGAAATCGCACATCATGGCCAGCTCGCAACCGCCGCCCAGCGCAAATCCGGCAACTGCCGCAATCACAGGCTTGCGTGCCTGCGAGACCCGATGCCACTTGCCGATAAAGTCTTCCTTGTAGGCCTGCATGAAGGTCTTCGACTGCATTTCCTTGATGTCGGCGCCAGCAGCAAAGGCCTTCTCGGAACCGGTAATAACGATGCAGTTGATGTTGTCGTCAGCTTCAAACGTATCGAGGGCGACGCCGAGCTCCTTGATGAGCTGGGCATTGAGTGCGTTCAACGCCTGCGGACGGTTCAGACGGACGAGGCCCACACGGCCCTTGGTCTCGACGACGATGCACTCATAGGTGGACATGGGTCTCTCCTCGTTCGACTTCGGCTCGATGGCCGGCCGCATGGTTCCGGGGTTGCTTTAGCGCGACTGCGTAGGCTCTGGCTATATATCGGCGGCCTCAGGGCTTGGCCGAGGGGGAGAGAGAAACGGCTTCTCTCTTTCGCGACCAGCGCAAGACGGCTGGTCCAGTGGCTATGACGAGACCGATCACCGCGAAGGCGGCCGACCATCCGGACGCGCTTTCCGGGCCGCCCGCACCATCGATCGCGAGACCGACGAGCGAGCCGCCGGCGGCCGCCATCCCGAAGCCGACCATCGAGTGCATGGCCATGGTGGCACCGCGCTCACCGGAGGCGGCGCTTTGTGTCATGCCGGAGGTGAGTGCGCCGGAATCGCCCGGAAGGGTGAACGCATAAGCGACAAGCAGACACAACAGAACGGCGGGCGGCGCAGAGACCAGCGCGGCGATGGCGAACGCGACGAGAGCCGAGCAGCCCATCACGCCAGCAATGCTGCGATGCCGGCCGAAGCGCAGAGCGCCCTCATTGCCGAGGACGCTCGCCGGTACGGCGATGAGCGTGACCGCGACGCTGAGCCCCACCGGGGAGATGATCGCGTTGCCGCCGTTGCTGCTGACGACCCAGGTCCAGAACGCCACGACCCAGGTGCGGAAGCCGTAGAGTTCGAAGCAGTGCACGCCGTAGCCAAGGATGAAGCCCATCGCGGTCCGGTTGCGGAGCACGGCTCGTAATTTAGTCGCTCGCGTCGATGCCGTGGGCGGCTGAACCGGCTGGAGCAGAAAGCAGATGACGATGGTGATCAGCGGCGTTGCGCCGGTGATGATGAAGGCAGACCGCCAGCCAGCATAATCAGCAAGAAGTTGCGTCGAGAGGAAAGACAGGCCGACGCCGAGTGAGAAGCAGGCGGTGTAGAGCGTCACATAGCGAGACTGATCGCCGGGCCCGAGCCGATCCGTCAAGACGCGAAGCCCCGGCATATAGGCGCCGGCACACCCGACCCCGGACAGCGTCCACAGGATGGTCGCAGAGAGAAAGCCGTCAGCGAAAAGGCCGAAGCCAACGGTGGCCGCCACCAGAATGGTCGAACCCGCCATCAGAACACGACGGGCATCGATCCGATCCGTCAGCGTCATCAGAACGGGGACCGCCGCCATGTAGCCGAGCGAATAAGCACCCGCCATGAGGCCTGCCTCGCTTGCCGTAAGCCCCCAGGCCGGGATCAGATGCGTGGCCATCACGGCCGGTACGGCGACGTGCGAAAGCAGGTTTGCCACCTGCGCCAGGCACATCACCGCCAGAAGTCTGCCCTCCCGAAGAACCAAGTGCGTGCGCCCTTCCTGAAAATATCGCCGCAGGTGGGCGATCGCTGGAGCGGCTAATCAGCCAACGAGGCGGGACAACCGCAAGTTTTTTGTCACAAAACTGTCGCAAAACTCGGCCGAGCGGCCTATCCAATGACGCGCGCGATCGATGCGGGGAGCACGGCAGACCGGTTGCGCGGTAGTTCCTTCCTCTTGCCGGTGACGACGTGCCTCACGATCAGCTAGCCATCCATCCCGAGCCGCCAACGGCCGCCGAAGCGGATCGCGCTTCGCTCTATGCCGCTCTGACGCTCGCGCTCACGCTACCGGGCGACACCCTGCTCTACCTGCTGCTGCCGATTTACGCGGCGACGTTCGGCGTCAGCCTTCCCGAGGCGGGTCTGCTGCTCGCGGCGAACCGGCTGGTGCGCATCGCAGGATACGGATGGGTCAGCCGCTTCTACGCCACCCATGGCGCGCGGGCCGCCTGCATCGTTGCGGCGATTGGCGCGATCCTCGCCACCTTCAGCTATGCGACGCTTTCCGGGCTGTGGCTGCTGATTGTGGCGCGGCTCATCTGGGGCCTCTCGTTTGCGGCGATGAACATCGCCAATCAGGCGCTTCCCACCTCCATTATCGAGGGCTCCGCCACACGCAATGGTCGATCGCGAGCCATCATCGCGATGGGGCCGACGGTCGGGTTGATCGGCGGCGCCTTTCTCGCCCAGGCCTACGGGCCACGCTGCGTGTTCTACGTGTTGCTCGTGGTCTCGCTGATCGCGCCTTTCGCTGCCATGCGCATCCCTGCACGTCGGGAGACGGCGATGAAAGGCGGGCCGCGCTTCGAGCGTCCGGGACCACTCAGCCTCTGGTCGTTCGCCGTGGGCTTCACGATGGACGGCCTGTTGATCTTCGGCCTCGGTTTGCTTGCGGCGGCGAACTACCCGAAAGGCGCGGTGATCGCGGCTGGCCTGGCGATGTCGTTGCGCTATGCAGTCGAAATCGGCTTCTCGCCGTTGGGCGGATACCTCGCACACGCATATGGGGCGAAGCGGATGCTGGTGCTCACGTCGCTCGGCTCGGCGGCAGGGCTCGCGCTGCTCTCGACGGACGGGTGGATGCTGTGGATCGCGGCCGTGACGGCGATCGTTCTACGCGCCATCGGCCAACCGCTCAGCGCACCGGTCGTCGCGGAAGCCTATCCCGGACCCGAGCGTGTTCCAGCCCTCGCGCGGCAGGCAACCTGGCGGGATATCGGAGCGGGCACGGGCCCCTTGGCTGCGGGCATCCTGTTCCAGTACGCATCGCCGCTCGTCATTTACGGCGCCGGGGCCGTGCTGCTGACCATTACCAGCCTGATGCTGCTCAGTCTTGCCACCGGCACAGGTGGACCGCCCGCGGGTGGCAACGGGGGCGAGGCATAAGGCGATACCGGGGAACGTCATTGTCGTGGTGCTGGCCGCAGCCTTGCTGCATGCCACCTGGAATGCGATGGCAAAGGGCCGTCAGGGCAGCGATCCACTCATCACGGCGACGGTGATCGCTGCGGGCGCGGGCGTCGTGTGCATTGCGATGCTCTGCGTCCTCGGCGCACCGGCTTGGGAAAGTATGCCGTATGTCGTGGCGTCGGGGATCGTCCACGTCGCGTATCTGCTTCTCCTGGGCCTCTCGTATCGGCTCGCCGAGTATTCCGCGATCTATCCGTTGATGCGCGGAACGGCGCCGCTGCTGACGACAGCAGCGAGCTTCATCTTCGTCGGCGAGACGATCGGCGCCGGGCCGCTGTTCGGCATCGTTCTGCTGAGCACCGGGGTGCTCGGTCTCGGTTTCCATTCGATCCTGCGCGGCGGGCTGAACAAAGCCGGACTCGCGGTTGCCATGGCGAACATCGCGGTGATCGTCGCTTATACGCTGATTGACGGAATCGGAGCCCGGCTCTCGGGCAATCCCGGCGGCTACGTCGCCCTGATGATGCTGCTCACCGGCGTGCTGCACGTCAGCGGCATGCTGTATTGGCGACCTCGCGCGGTCACCGACGGTATCTCACAGCAGTGGATGATGGGATTGCTCGGTGGCGCGATGGTAATGACGTCCTATGGCGTCGTGCTTTGGGCGATGACCAAGGCACCGATCGGGGCTGTGGCGGCACTTCGCGAAACGTCAGTGCTCTTCGGGGCCGCGATCGCGACGCTGATCATGGGCGAACGCTTCAGCCTCGCCCGCGTGCTGGCGACCGTCGCAATTTTCGGCGGCCTCGCGTGCCTCAGACTGACGTAAGGGCGCGGAACCGAACGGTATTGGTATTTTGGCTGGCCCTTGCATTTGCGTCTGAGGCCCGTAGGCCCCCGCCTTCGCGGGGGTGACGCACGAGATTGGGCGTGCGTGCTTACTCATCGCTCAGCATGCCGTGGCTTTCTCATACTCACCTGGCAACCAGCCGTCACCCCCGCGAAGGCGGGGGCCTACGGGCGTGTAGCTCCGCGCTGCGATCGTTGAAAGTGTCAGCGCTGGCAGCGGCTGCAGTAGAATGTGGAGCGGCCACTCTGCGTAATGCGCTTCACCGTTCCGGAGCAGCCGGGCGTGCGACAGGCCTCCGCCTCGCGGCCATAAACCGAGAACGAATGTTGGAAGTAGCCGAGCGAGCCGTCGGTGTGGCGATAATCGCGCAAGGTCGAGCCGCCGGCCAATATGGCTGCTTCGAGAACCTCGCGGATCGCGATCACCAAACGCTCGCATCGCTCGGTGGGCTTGCCATTGGCGCGCGCAAGCACGCTCGCTTCGCGGCTGGGACTGAGCCCCGAACGATAAAGCGCCTCGCAGACGTAGATGTTGCCGAGCCCCGCGACGATCCTCTGATCCATGAGAAAGGCTTTGAGATCGGCTGTACGGCCGGTCGCCTTTCGAGCCAGAAACGCAGCCGTCAGATCCGGCCCCAGAGGCTCGATGCCGAGGCTCTTGAAATGCGGGTGAGTCGCGAGATCCGGCGCGGGAATGAGGCTCATATAGCCGAAGCGGCGCGCATCGTTGTAGGTGACGGTGGCGCCGGTCTCGGTCTCGATGATGACGTGGTCGTGGGTCGGATCGTGACCGGCGTCGTGCGTGAACTCGCCGAGCTGGCGCCCGTTCGCTCCCCCCGGCATGGCGATCGAGAAGCGCCCCGTCATGCCGAGGTGGATCGTCAGCACCTCGCCGGAATCCAGAAACCCGAGAATATATTTGGCGCGCCGATCCAGGCGCTCGAGGCGGCGTCCTTCCAGACGTTCGACGAAGCGCTCGGGAAGCGGAAAACGCAGATCCGGGCGCCGCTGGACGACGCGGCGCAGGCGTGCCCCGGCAAGCACCGGCTCGAGTCCTCGCCGAACTGTCTCGACTTCGGGAAGCTCCGGCATGGGTCAGATGCCCCGCCCGCCGGCGACATCGATGATCACGCCGGTCGTGTAGGCGGATTGATCGGAGAGAAGCCAAAGCACGGCCTCTGCCACGTCATCGGCGGTTCCCGCGCGACCCAGCGGAACCGTGTCCATCAGGCGCTCCACGCGCCCCGGCTCGCCGGCGCTGGCGTGGATCTCGGTCGCGATCAGGCCAGGGCGAACGGCATTGACGCGGACGCCTTCGCCCGCGAGTTCCTTCGCCATGCCGATGGTCAGCGTCTCGACGGCACCTTTGGTGGCACCGTAGTCGGTGCATTCGAATGCGCCGCCGAGCTTGGCGCCCATTGAAGACATATTGACGATCGATCCACCGGAACCGCCGAGGCGGGTGGACATGCGCCGGGCAGCTTCCTGCGCGGCAACGTAGGCGCCCTTCAAGTTCACCGCGATCATGCGGTCGAGCTGCTCCTCGTCGATGTCGACGAAGCGCTTGTGCGGAAAGAGGACGCCGGCGTTGTTGAAGAAGGCATCGACGCGCCCGAGTTCACGATCGACCTCGGCGAACATGGCACGCACCTGGGTACTGTCGGCGACGTCGGCGCGGACGGCCATCGCACGGCGGCCGGCGGCTTTGACGTCCGCGACAACCGCCGCAGCCGCTGCTGCGTTGCCGGCGTAGTTGACGGCAACGTCGAAGCCCCGTTGTGCCGCAAGACGCGCTGTCGCAGCGCCGATGCCACGAGAGCCGCCAGTGATGAGCAGCGTGCTGGCCATGAGAACTCCTTTGGATTTTTATCGGTGGTTACGGACCTCATAGCGGCCAGTAACGGATGATGGCAAAAAGAGCGGCGTTGTAGAGCCCGTGGCAAGCGATCGGCACCCACAAGCTGCCCGTGCGGCGAAGCAGCCAGGAGAAATAGATGCCAATCAGGAATACCTCGGAGAGCCCGGCGATCGAATAGCCGATGTGCAGGGCGGTCCAGGTGCCTGACACCAGCACGGCTGCGGGCCAGAAACCCAAAGGCCCCACCAGAGGCCCCAGCAGAAATCCCCTGAACAGCATCTCTTCCCACAGAGGCGCGCCGACCGCGATGGCGAGAAATGCGGCCAAGGGCTCTGCAATATGCGCAAGCTTGGCGAACTGGTCGAAATCCGCCTTGAAACCCGATGGACTCAAGGCGAAGGCAGCCGCATTGATGACGGCAATGACCGGCAGCATTACGAGAAGCGCGAAGGCGTAGCTTCGGCCCCCTCCCTCTGGCCGTTCGAGGCTCAGCACGTCGACGGAGCGAGCCCCGAAAAGACCGGCAGCCGCGAGTGTCAGGACGGCAAGCGACACTTGCCCCAAGATCAGCACCGAGGCCCCGACGCCCTCGATCATCTCGAACATCGCGTCGGGAGCACCTGGATCACCAGGCTGAGTTTGGACCGGGCCGCCGGACAGCATGCCCAGCACGACAGCGGGAACGATCTGGCCAGCCACGACGATGCCGATCGTCGCCAGAACGGCCAGAATAGGATGCCATGGACTGCGCGGTCGCCAGGGCGTCGGACCGATCAGAAAGGCTCGAAAAGTCTGTATCGACATCAGCCCGCTTTCTGCTGGCAACAGCGTCCTTTCAATCGCACGCCTCGGAGCCTATATTAGGGTCGCCGGATTCGTCCGGCTATGGTGATAAATGGACGTCGGAATAAGCCTATCGGACCCGGGGGCGGTACCCGGCGCCTCCACCAGGAGCCGACAACGCAATGGTGCAACGCCAAGCGTGTCGTCGGCTGCTGCTGGGGGCGAAATAGGATCGACGAGGGTGTAAAGGGCGCTCTTTTACCCGGCATGATACCGCCGTTATCGGGTCAATCAGATAGTTGCCAATGACAACTATGCTGAGGTCGCGGTCGCAGCGTAATGCTGTTCCCATGACCTAAACTTAAGTCCTGACGTCTAGCAGCGTCAGGCGGGGTTCGGGGAGCGCCTGGCAACAGAAGCTCCCCACTTCCTTGTGAGCCGAGGCTCAGAACGGCAGGAAGAATCGCAGCAAGGCACGAGATCGGCTGGACATGACGTCAAGTCAGCATATCGACTACGACGCTCTGGCATTGGAAGCGCTCCGCGGCGTCGTCAAGGCATGTCTTGCGCAGGTCGCGCGCAACGGGCTTGTCGGCGAGCATCACTTTTACATTGCATTCAACACGCAGGCGGCCGGCGTCGGCATGTCGAAGCGGTTGAAGGAGAAGTATCCGGTCGAGATGACCATCGTTCTCCAGCATCGATTCTGGGATTTGCTGGTTGACGATGAACGGTTCGAAGTGAAGCTCACGTTCGATGGGATCCCCGAGCGACTGGTGGTTCCGTTCTCGGCCGTCAAGGTGTTCTACGACCCCAGCGTGCCGTACGTGCTGCAGTTCGAGGAAAGCGATCCGGCGGGCGTTGCCCCTGGGCGCAGAGGACCACGACGGATTGGTGGGCCCAATGGCCCCGTCAGCGCCCGAGACCCTGACTTCGCGGGCGAGATTACGGACGTCGAGAGCGACAAGCCCGATCGTCGCAAGCCCACTCGAAAATCCCGCTCCGAACAACCCAGCGACCCTGTCGCCGCTCGCGTCGGGAAGTCCGGCTCTACGTCCACTCAAAGCGACGACCAAGCCGACACTCCACAGCCTGTTGCCCCGCCGGCTGCCGCACCCGTACCTCAGTCCGGGGGCAAGCCAGCAGTCGCCGCCGTGGGCAAGACGGACGGAGACGGCGAGGACCAAGCGCAATCCACGGAAGAGAACGCCTCCGATCCCGGCGGTGCGAAGATCTTCGATCTCTCAAAGTTTCGCGGGAAGAAATGAGCCCGCCGTCACGTCGCGTGGCACAGTCCCCGGCGCGCTTCCTGTTGGATCAGGCCAGTAGCTGGTTATCCAATGCGCTCATGCGTACGCATACCGCGCACACGCGTGGCGAAGATCGAGGACACGCACATGGTCGATTCTTTCAATCTCTTCCGTGGGGAACGGGCGCTCGTCACCGGTTCTGCCTCAAACATTGGTCGCGCGATTGCCGAAGCATTGGCGCGAGAAGGCGCGGAGCTGCTGCTGGCCGACGTCGATCCGGTTCGCAATCGGGAGACGGCCGCCACGATTCGCGCGGCAGGCGGCGTTGCGGAGGAGCTAACCGTCGACCTTGCCCAACGAGATGGCTGGCACGGCTTGATCAACGCGATTGGTGACCGGCCGGTCCACATGCTCGTCCATTCCGCCTCCCCGCCGCGCAAGGAAGCCGATCACCTGAGCGAAGTATCGGAAGAGACATTCGATGCCATGCTCGGCGTTAACGTACGCTCGGGCTTCCTGCTGGCACGTGAACTCGGCAAGCGGATGCAGTCTGCCGGCATCCGCGGCCGGATGCTGTTCGTCACCTCGCTGCACGCTGAGACGCCTCGCAACCTGCCGCACTACTCGGCCTCGAAGGCTGGTCAGACGATGCTGGTGAAAGAGCTTGCCCGCGCCTTCGGCCCCGCGGGCATACGCGTCAATGGAATTGCGCCGGGCGCGGTCGTTGGCGGTGGTTTCAATGCCAGCGCGTTCAGCTTCAACGACAAGATACCTCTCGGTCGGCCCGGCCGCGCGGACGATCTCACTGGGCCGGCAGTTGCGCTGCTCGCCGACCGCTTCTGCGGCTACGTTACGGGCACGACGCTCGTCGTCGACGGTGGGCTCGCCACATTCAACTGGATCCCGCCGGCCGCGCAGGAGTGAGAGCTGCCAGATCGCGCGCGGCGATTGAACAAGCAGTGCTACGTCGGCGTGGCGGTCTCCGCCCAATCGGCGACTTTGCCGAGAAAGGCGAGGCACTTTTCGAGCTCCGCGATCTCGACGAATTCGTTCGGCTGATGCGCCTGATCGATGCTGCCGGGTCCGATCACGACTGTCGACGATCCAGCAGCCTCAAAATGGCTGGCCTCGGTGCCATAGGGAACGGCGAACACCTCGTTCTGACCGGCCAGCTTGAGCGCAAGACTGGTCGCTTCCGAGCCGTCGCCAGACGAGAACGGCGGCAGAATACCGACCACCTTCGTCTCGATGTTGCACTCGGGCGAGACGGCGCGCATCGCCGGCAGCAGTTCGCGCTCGGCGTAGGCTTGCAACTCCGATGCAACTTCGGTCGCGTCCATTCCTGGCAGTGTCCGCACGCCCCAGCGGAACGCACACTTCGGCGGAATGATATTGTGCGCAATACCACCCTCGATGCCGCTCACCGTAATCGAGGCGTAGGGCGGATCGAAACGTGGGTCGGTGCGCCGCGCCTTGAGGCGCGTCTCGATGCGACCGAGCTCCGCGATCAACTCGCCGGCGATGCGGATGGCGCCGACGCCGAGCTGGGGCTTCGATGAGTGGGCATCCTTGCCCGTCACCTCGGTGATGAAGCGCGAGCCACCCTTATGAGCGTTGACGACGGTCATGTTGGTGGGTTCGCCGACAATCACCAGACGCGGCTGCGGCAGGGTTTTCCCAAACGTCGCAATCATCGGCTTGACGCCGGTGCAGCCCACTTCCTCGTCGTAGGAGAGCACGATGTGCACGGGCGTTTTGAGCTCGGCCTCGCGGGCCTTGATCTGGGGCGCCATCGCTAGAACGCAGGCGACGAAGCCTTTCATGTCGCATGTGCCGCGCCCATAGAGACGATCGCCGCGCTCGACGACCTCGAAAGGATTGGTGTCCCACGGCTGGCCGGCCACCGGCACGACGTCCATATGGCCGGAGAGCCCAATGCCACCGGTCTCGCCGGAACCTATGGTTGCGAAGAGGTTGGCATGAATGCCGTCCTCGGCCGGAAGCATCGTCGACGGAATGCCGTGCTCTGCCAGATAGCCGACGACCCATTCGGCCAGCGGAAGATTGGGATTCTCACTCACCGTGTCGAATGCCACGAGGCGGGCGAGGATGTCTTTGGTCCGCTGCAGAAGAGCCGTGTTCGGCATTGCCGGCATTCCGTGCCCCAGGTTCAGTTGATGATGCGCTTCGCATAGGGACTGTCGAGCGAGAAGCTCGGGATGTTCACGTCCAGCATGCGACCGTCAGTCCCCTCCATCTGATAGCTGCCGGACATGATGCCGGACGGCGTGGTGAGGGGACAGCCGGACGTGTACTCGAAGCTTTGTCCCGGCCCGAGAGTCGGCGTCTTGCCGACCACGCCAGGGCCTCGCACGCGTTCCTGGCGGCCGTTTGCGTCTGTAATCAGCCATCGCCGTGTCTTGAGCTGGACGGTGTCGAGACCGAGGTTGGTGATCTCGACCGTGTACGCCCAGAAATAGCGACCTTCGTCGGGCGTCGACTCCTCCTCGAGGAAACGAGGCGTGACACGCACGCGAATGTCGCTGGTGACGGCTTCATACATGGGAGACTGGTCCGGGCTCTGGACGGAAGTCACACCTTAAGCGCGGAAAGCGCCCGGTCAATGTCGCGCATCAGGTCCTCCGGCGCCTCGAGGCCGATGGAGAGCCTGAGCAGACCGTCCGTAATGCCAAGCTCCGCCTTCAACTCAGGGGTCACGCGCCGATGGGTCGTCGTCGCCGGATGCGTGACGAGGCTCTTGGCATCGCCAAGATTGTTCGAGAGGCGGATGATCGACAAGGCATTCAGGAAGCGGAACGCGCCGTCTTTGCCGCCTTCCACGTCGAAGGCGACGAGCGTGGAGCCGGCCTTCATCTGGCGGCGAGCCAGTTCGCTTTGACGATGATCGTGCTTTCCGGGGTAGATCACCCGCCCGATGCCGTTGCCTTTATGCGATGCGAGATGGTCGGCAATCCGCTCCGCAGCCTGCGTCTGAGCCCTGACGCGCAACTCGAGCGTTTCCAGGCTTTTCAGCATGACCCACGCATTGAACGGGCTCATGCAGCTTCCGGTATGCTTGAAATACGGGTGAAACTGATCGTTGATGTACTTGGCCGAGCCGAGGACGATGCCACCGAGCACGCGCCCCTGTCCGTCGATGTGCTTGGTTGCCGAATAGACGACCACATCGGCGCCAAGCGCCAGAGGCTTCTGATAGATCGGGGTCGCGAAGACATTGTCGACGATCACGATCGCGCCTGCGTCATGGGCGATCTTCGAGACCGCTGCAATGTCGACAAGATCAAGGCATGGGTTCGAGGGGGTCTCGAAGAAGATGGCCTTGGTGTTGGGGCGCATCGCCTTTTTCCAGGCTTCGAGATCCCGGCCATCGACAAGGGTGGACTGGACGCCGAAACGCGGCAGCACGTCCTGGGCGATATAGAGACACGAGCCGAACATGGCCTTCGCCACGACGATGTGGTCGCCAGCCTTGAGAAAGCACATCAAGGCCGTGGCAACCGCCGCCATGCCCGACGCGGTGCAACGGGCTGCCTCGGCACCTTCCAGCAGCGCCATACGTTCCTCGAGCATGGCCACCGTGGGGTTCGCATAGCGCGAGTAGATGAAGCCGCCGCTCTCGGTCTTGAAGCGCTCCTCGGCCTGTTCGGGGCTGTCGTAGACGTAGCCTTGAGTCAGGAACAGCGCTTCCGACGTCTCGGCGAACTCCGAGCGAAGCGTCCCGCCGTGCACCATTCGGGTTGCCGGCAGCCAATTGGCGGGGTTCTTCAGGTCGTTTTCCGGCTTCGTCGTCATCGCGCGTTTCCTCGAACTCGGGCCGAATGGCCCACCAGCGTGCCGCGCCGGCTGCCTTGTCGAAGGCAAGCTGCCGTGCGGGTTCGGGCTCGAGATGTCCGGAGACGCGCGGCCTCTTTAGCAAGTTGTTTTACGTGGCTGCAAGCCGGCCGGCCAAATCACCACGGTATTGTGCATTACCGAGAACGGCGCTCGGCGTCAACGGTTTGACCCCACCGCCGACGCCGCAAAAGGTCTAATTTCACCGCCTCGCCTATTGCGGGAAGCGCAAATTTAAGGCTCTTCGGTTTTCGCGCGTTGAGAAAATCTCAACATGGGGACCGCATCCGAGATATCTGCACGTCCGCTCGGAAGGCACACGGGGAACGGCAATGGTGCAATCAGATATGCGAGATGGAGCAGCTTCCGCCGGCATTCTTCCCACGCAAGCGATCCGGCGCCTGCTTGACGATGGCGCCATCGTGGCCGAGAGCCCCCTGGCCACCAGCCAGATCCAGCCTGCGAGCATCGACCTGCGGCTCGGGAACGTGGCGCACCGGGTGCGCGCGAGCTTCCTGCCGGGCCCCGGCGAGGATGTGAGCCGCAAGCTTGACGATCTGACGCTGCACGTCTTCGATCTGACCAACGGCGCAGTGCTCGAAACGGGATGCGTCTATGTCGTGCCGTTACAGGAGAGCCTGGCTCTGCCGGCGCACATTGCGGCTGCCGCAAATCCCAAAAGCTCGACGGGCCGGCTCGACGTTTTCACACGCGTCATCGCCGATGGCGTCGATGCGTTCGACACGGTGCCGGCTGGCTACAAGGGACGCCTCTACGCCGAGATCTGTCCTCAGACATTCCCCGTCGTCGTTCGGCGCGGCTCGTTCCTGTCGCAGTTGCGGTTCCGGATCGGCGACCCTGTGGAGTCCGACGCCACGCTGCACGCGCTGCAGCGCGATCTGAAGCTGGTATCGGGTGGCGCGATGGACATCAGGGGCGGCGTTGCGCTCTCGGTCGACGTCGTGGGCACAGGCAGCGGATTGATCGGCTACCGCGCCAAGCGGCATACGGGACTCGTGGATGTCGACAAGCCGGGCGCCTGCGCGGTGCTCGACTACTGGGAGCCGATTCACGCGCACGGCCATAGGCGCATGATCCTCGATCCCGACCAATTCTATATCCTCGCATCGAAAGAGGCCGTTCACGTACCTCCGACCCACGCCGCCGAGATGATGCCGTTCAATCCGCTCGTGGGCGAGTTCCGTGTGCACTACGCCGGGTTCATGGATCCCGGCTTCGGCCATGCGGCCGCTGGCGGAGCCGGCGCCCGCGTCGTTCTCGAAGTGCGCTCACACAAGGTGCCGTTCGTCCTCGAGGACGGGCAAGTGATCGGCCGCCTTGTCTACGAACGCATGAGCGAGGTGCCGGAGGTGCTCTACGGCGTAGGCCTCAAGAGCAACTACCAAGCGCAGGGACTGAAGCTTTCAAAGCATTTTCGGTGAAGACTATTGCGCTTCCGCCGCTACGTGTGCTGCCTCTTAGCCTCACTTCGAAAAGAACGACATGAAACTCGTCGCAATGTTCGTGCTGCCGGTCGTGATCGGGTTGGCGGACTCGTAGCCAGACATGGCAGACGCGATCTCGGTATAGAGCTTCGGCACCCACTCGGGCTGACCCGGCTTCGGATCCGGCAGCGTTTTGGTGCGCAGATCGGTCGGCGCGATGATGACGCGGACCTTGGCGAGACCCGTCTCAGCCGCGACGGTGAAGACCTCCTCCACCGCCTCGTCACCGATGGCGAGGCAGCCCGCCGACAAATTCTTGCCGTGGATCATGATATCGCCACCGAGGTTGGTGCGACCTTCCTTCTTGGCCATCTTGCGATCGAACGAGTTCGGATAGCTGACCCGCAGAGAGACGTGATAGGCGCTGTCCGGGTTCAGCCAGGCAATCTGGTAAATGCCTTCAGGGACTTGCTTGTCGCCCTGCCGCAGCTTGGGCCCGGTGCTGCCGCTCGCCGCCAGAATGCGATAGCGATGAATCAAGCCCCAAGGCCCGCCCTTCGACCGGGCATGCAATTCCAGGATCTTCTCGTCCTTGATGCCGATGAGCGCGATCTCCGCCGGCGGCCATGATATCTTTGCGGCTTCGAACTTCTTGATCAAACGCGTGGTCGCGCCGGGTGCGATCTCCGCCAGCCGTCTTTCGAGACTCCGGCTATAGGGGCGCCTTCTGCGCGGCAGAGCGTCGCTTTCGGACTGGTCCGACCGGTCGGACTGGTCCGGTCGACGTGCTTTCGAGACAGGCGCGGAATGTAGATCGGTCTGCCACGGCGGCGCTGCCGTTTCGGTGGGTAACGCCGCCGTCTCGTCCAGGACGACGTCCGTTTCCAAGTCGGTCGCGCTATCTTCGGCGAAGACCGCTGGCCGCAATTCTGGAAGCGGGAACGCGTTCATGGGAGCGAACGCCAAGCGGTCGACCGGAGGCGGCAAAGGCTGCGCGTGATCAGGCATCGCCACATGCGCCCTGGGCCTGACGGCGTCGACGTTGGCCAACCGCACAAGCGCAATCGTCACCGCAATGCCGGCAACCGCAGCGAGCGCGTTCGAGGCCAGTATTGCTTTGCCTCTACCCAATTTCATCAGATCTCCATCGGCGCTGCAGCACCGGGGTCACTTCCTGTGCGCAACATGACTGATTCTCTTTCGCCGAGGAGTTGCGACGAGCGGTAGGGTTCGCTTTTGCCGCAGGGTGAGTCCTCGGCGCCTCAACGCAACGCCGGAAGTGCAACGCAACAACTTGATTCGGGATGAAAATTGGGCGACCGCGCGTCAAAGCGCAGGCAGGGCTTCCGCCCGAGGCGCAAGACGATTACGCTTTTGTACTTATCCCTGGTGCCCGCCTTGACCGACCGCCGCCAAAACATGCGGCCTTCAAAGGATTGAGCCTATGCAGCCGCAGCCGCTTCCCGACCGCTATCTGAAGACGGGAATTTTTCTCGCGCCGTTCCATGCGCTCGACGAGAATCCGACTCTCGCCATCGAACGCGATATGGAACTCGTCGAGCATTTGGACCGGCTCAACTATCATGAGGCCTGGATCGGCGAGCACCACTCGGGCGGCTTCGAGATCATCGGCTGCCCGGAGATGTTCATTGCCGCGGCGGCCGTGAAAACGCGGCACATCCGGCTCGGCACGGGCGTAGTTTCGCTGCCCTACCACAATCCATTCACGCTCGCCTCGCGCATGATGCAGCTCGATCATATGACGCGTGGACGGGCAATGTTCGGCGTCGGGCCCGGCTCGCTCATCTACGATGCAGAGAAGATCGGGCTCAAGGCAGCCGATCAGCGCCGTCGTATGGGCGAAAGCCTCGAGTGCCTGATGGAGCTGATGCAAGGGCGGATGGTCACCCGGAAAACCGACTGGTTCAACCTGGTAGAAGCCAAGCTGCAGCTCGGGTCCTATTCACAGCCGATGATGGAAATGGCGGTTGCCTCGTCACGGTCGCCGGTCGGCGCGCAGGCGTCCGGCAAGAACGGGATCGGCATGATCTCGATCGGCGGCACTTCGGACGAGGCGCTCGCCGCACATGCCGCGAACTGGGGTATCCACGAGGACGCGGCAAAGGCCGCTGGACGCGTGCCCAATCGCTCCAAGTGGCGGATTGTGACGTTCGCCCACGTCGCCGAGACGCGTGAGAAGGCGCGCGCCGATATGGCCTACGGCCTCAAGAACTTCGCCAAGTATTTCACCGACGTCGCGACGTTCCCGATCATCCCGCCGGGCATCGAAGACCCTGTCGAGCATCTGACCTCTTCGGGTATGGCGTGCATCGGCACGCCCGACGACTGCATCCGCCACTTCGAGCGGCTGTGGAAGGGCTCCGGCGGCGGCTTCGGCTCGGTGCTTCTGCTGGCGCACAACTGGGCCGATTGGGAGGCGACGAAGCGCAGCTACGAGCTGATGGCGCGCTATGTGCACCCGCACTTCCAGCGGGGCGCAAACCTGCAGCGCCAATGGAGCTATGACGATGCGAACGCCAAGCACGACATAGCCGGTGGGGAATCCAGGGCCGCGGTCATGTCCGAGATCGAGAAGTACCAGCAGGCGACCGGCAAGCCGATGCTCAAGGCGCGCTGATCACAGAGCGACAAAGGGGGCTGCGAGATCGCCCCCAACAACGCCCCGACACGCACTCCGGGGCGTTTGAGCGTGATAAACGCCCCCCGAACACACGGGTTCAGGCCAGCAAATCCGCGTACTCCGGGTGCCGCTCCATATAGGCGCGCACGAACGAACAACGGGGCACGACCTTCAAGCCCTCGCTGCGCACCTGATCGAGCGTCGCGCGTACCAGCTTCGAACCAATACCGCGGCCCTCGAGCACACGGGGCACCTCGGCATGATTGAGGCTGATCACGCCATTGTCGCTGCGCCGATAGGTGACGAAGGCCACATAGCCATCCACGGGCATTTCGAAGCGCGCCTCAGCGGTGTTGTCGGTCAGCTCTGCCATTCGTTGACATCCTGCGTTGTTGTCTCGCCTCCGCGGCCCGTTCTGTGACCGCGTGTTGGGGGCCGCGTGTTGAGGGCCACCGCATGCCGCCCGGATCACTCGTCAGGTCCGACTCCGCTTGCCGCCAAGCATGAGGACGAGCGGGATCGCGACGACGGAAGCGACGGTATACATCACAAACGCATTCATGTACCCGAGCATCGACGCCTGCCGGGTAATCTCCTTGGCGAGCCGCGCCATGCCCTCGACGCTGTCGATGGTCCAGGAGCCCATGCTGTCGGGAAGCGACAGCGTCTTGTTGTAGGGGTTTACGCTCTGGACCATGCGCTCGTAATTGGCCGACGTGGCCCGTAGAACCTCCGTCACCGAAACCGAGATGAAGAAGCTTGAGCCGATCGAGCGGATCAGGTGCATGACCGCGATACCCTCGGCACGAAGCGTATGATCGAGCGTGCGGAATGCGGTCGTGATGATCGGCGTCCAGATCAGACCCACCGCCGCCCCCTGCAGCCAGCCGTTCGCACACATATCGAACAGCGTTGCATTGAGGTCGAGATGGCTCAGCCACACGCCGGAGATGATCTGGAGGCCGAAGCCAGCGACCATGCCGACGCGCGGGTCGAACCGCTGGGCGACGATCGAGAGCGCCGAGCCGGTCATGACGCCGGCGCCTCGCCAGCTCACAACGAAGCCAATCAAGCCATCCGGATAGCCAAGTTGGTTCTGCATCAAGGGCGGCAACAAGACCATCGGCGTGAAGTTGAGCATACCAAAGATGGCAATGAGGCCGAGACCGATCACGTAGTTGCGGTCGAGCAGCAAACGAGGGCTGAGATAGGGGCGGGATGACGTGGCGCTATGGGCAATGAACACATAAAAGGCGAGCGCCGCGACAATCACTTCGATGATGATCTCGGTCGATTCGAACCAATCGAGACGCTGGCCGCGAGACAGTACGAACTGGGTGGCGGCAATGGTGACGGAAAGCGACAGAAAACCGATCCAGTCGAGCGAAAGGCTCCTGTTGCGCGTCTCGGGCGGCAGTGCGAAGCGCGCCGCGACGCAAGCAGCAGTGGCGATCGGGACAATCATGAAGAAGCCCCACCGCCAGCTCAGATGCTCGGCGAGATAGCCGGCAAAGGTCGGACCCAGGATGGGACCGATCGTGTTCGCCGTACCGAAGATGGCAATGACCAACCCGTGCTGACGTCGCGGAAAGACGTCCATGATGACGGACTGGCCGAGCGGCTGCAGCGGAGCACCCATCGCACCCTGAACGAGACGCCACGCGACAAGGGTCTCCAGCGACTGGGAAAGCCCGCACATGACTGTCGCTGCCGTGAAACCCGTCAGCGCCCAGAACTGCACATTGCCGCGACCGAACCGCCCGACAAGCCAGCCGGTCATCGGCATGCAAACCGCCGTCGCCAGGATGTAGAACGTAACGGTCCAAGCCACCTCGTCCTGGGTGGCGGATAGCGCGCCCTGGATCTGCGGCAGAACCGCGGCGACCGAGAACGTCGCGGCATTGAAGGATGCAGATGCCACAACCACGGTCGCCAGCACGAACACGCGCCGTGAGACGGGCAGGAGCAATACCGGCTGATCCAGTTCGGCGGTCAAGCCCATCATCCGCGGTCGAGGGAGCCGCACGTGGAAACGTCTCGACGAGAGACTACATACGTGCCCGATAACCATAGACCCGTGTCGGCGCCCACGACAACAAGCCGTCATGCATTCTTCATATGTCGCTAACGCGTAGCCCCAGGCGGCCGCGGCCCATATTTCGCCCCTCCACAGCCGACCACTCTCGCTGTAGCTTTGCTGAGCCCCCGGGGAGGGGCCGGCAGGGGGCCACCCCTGCATGATCGGCAAAGCAAAATCCGTGAGGGAGGGAAACATGACCTTCAAGGGGCGCGTCTCGCGCCGAACGATTGTGAAGGGCGCGCTCGGTGTTGCCGCCGCCACGACGCTGCCAACCCGGTTCGCGATCGCCCAAGGCGCGCCGCTGAAGGTCGGCCTGATGCTGCCGTTCTCAGGCACCTATGCCAAGCTCGGGGAAAATATTGCCTACGCGGTCGAGATGCTGGTCGCCGAGAAGGGCGGTAAGCTGGGAGGACGCGCGGTCACCTTCGTGCGGCTCGATGATGAATCGAAGCCTGAGAACGGGCCGCAGAACGCGGAGCGCCTGATCAAGCGCGATGGTGTCGACGTGCTGATCGGGACCGTGCACTCCGGCGTGCAGATGGGCATCCACAAGGTGGTTGGCGAGACGGGCACGCTGACAATCATTCCCAACGCGGGCGCCAACACCGTGACGCGCCAGCTCTGCACGAAGAACGTATTTCGCACATCGTTCTCGAACTGGCAGCCGGCCCATGGGATGGGTCTCGCCCTCGGCAAGAAGGGCGTCAAGAAAGCCGCTTGGATTACCTGGGATTACGCGGCAGGCAAAGAGGCCGGTGAAGGCTTCCGCGAGGGCCTCGAGAAGCACGGCGGCAAGGTTGTGCAGACCCTCACGCTCAAGTTCCCCGAGACCAATTTCCAGCCTCTGCTCGCGCAAGTTCCCGGGCTCGATGTCGAAGCGGTTGGGACCTTTTTCGCGGGCGGCGGTGCCGTGCAATTCGTGAAGGAGTACAAGGCTGCCGGTCTGAAGGTGCCCCTGTGCGGGTCTGGCTTCCTAACCGAAGGCACGCTGGAGGCGCAGGGCGACGCAGCGGAAGGCATCGAGACGGCACTCCATTACGGTGACGGGCTCGACAACGCCAAGAACAAAGCCTTCCGTGAGGCCTTCAAGGCGAAGACGCAGCGCGATGCCGACGTCTATGCCGTGCAGGGCTACGACGCGGCGCAGCTTTTGGCGGTCGGCCTGGACGCCGTAAAGGGCGATCTCGACGCCGAGGCGAATCTCTACAAGGCCATGCGCGCCGCCAAGATCGACAGCCCGCGCGGACCGATCAGCATCTCGCCGTCGCAGGACGTGGTGCACAACATCTACTTACGCCGCGCCGAGAAGGGCGAGAACAAGGTTATCGGTATTGCGGCCGAAGCGCTGGCCGATCCCGGTACCGGCTGCAAGCTGTGAACTTGGCTGTTCTCAGCTCAGTCCTGGCACCGAGCCTCCCGATGGCAGGTATGACCTTCCCGTGCCCCCTTCCCTCGGCGGGAAGAGGTCGGTCACGGGATGAAACAACGAGTGCCATGGCGATCGAGACGGCACGTGCGCTCCGAAAGCGAATGACGATCACCGAAGCGAGGCTTTGGGACGAACTGCGCGATCTGAGAGGCCTTGGCTTCAACGCGCTGCGGATCGGGAACGGCGACGTGATGGAGCACATCGACAGCGTCATATTCGACGTCCTCCGCGCACTGGGCGCCGAGGTTCGCAATGACTGATCAGAGCCATCCCATCCACCCACCCCTAACCCCTCCCCGCCAAGGGGAGGGGAATAGTGCCGAGGACCGCCGGGAGCGCATCAACTTCATCTCGATGCAGCGAAAAGTGCGAGAGAATATCCGCCCCGTCCTTTCCGCCGAAGAGCGCGGCAGAGTACGCGCCCCCTCCCTTCCGAAGGCCCTGCAGAAGAGCAGCCTTGGTGGGCACGCGTTGCACCCCGCTCCGACATCTTCTCCCCTCCCCTCGACGGGGAGGGGTCGGGGGTGGGGTGAACGGCTTGCGTCCTCGCTCGCGATGGAGCACCGCCCGGCAGGATGCCTTATATCTTCATTTGCAACCGCATTTCGTCCACCCCCCCGCCCCCGTACCTCTCCCCGCGAGGGGAATAGCGCCGAGGACAACCGGAAGCGCATCAGCCTCTTCGCGATTCCCGGAGAAGCGCAAGAGAGCGTCTCCCTCATCCCGTCCGTCGAAGCCCGACTGAGGAGCAGCCTTGGTGGGCACGCGTTGCACCGCACTCCGACATCTTCTCCCCTCCCCTTCAAGGGGAGGGGTCGGGGGTGGGGTGAACGGCTCGCGTCCTCGCTCGCGATGGAACACCGCCCGGCAGGATGCCTCGCATCATCGTCTGAGGATGCGTCGGAAGCATTCCTTAGGGTCTTTGGCGCCTGCGATCTCGTCCCAACGCTCGCTTCCGGCCATGTCGCCCGAGGCGGCAAGATCGTCTGATGCTCGCGCAGCTTCTCAATGGCCTGCAATACGGCCTCCTGCTTTTCCTCGTGGCGAGTGGCCTGACGCTCATCTTCGGCGTGATGGGGATCATCAACCTCGCGCACGGCTCGTTGTTCATGCTGGGCGCCTACGTCGCGTTTCTGCTGACGAAGGCAACGGGCTCGCTGTGGCTGGCCTTGCCGGCTGGCCTCGCTGGTGGGATCGCACTCGGCGCCGCGCTCGAATGGTCGCTCTTTCGGCACTTCGCCAAACGCGAGCACCTCGACCAGGTGATGCTGACTTTCGCGCTGATCCTGCTGGCGGAGGAACTCCGCTGGTTCGTTGCCGGCAATGACTTCCACGCGGTGCCTGTGCCGGCGATGCTCGATTTTTCCGTTCCCGTCACCGCCGGCTTCTCGTACTCGGCCTATCGCTTCGCGGTAATCGGTATTTGCTTTCTGCTCGCCCTCGGCATGTTCCTTTGGATCGAGCGCACGCGCATGGGCGCTGCCATCCGCGCCGCCGCCGAAAATGCCGAGATCGTCGACGTGCTGGGCCTCGACGCGCGCCGCATCCATCTCGTTGTGTTCGCCGTCGGCACGGCGCTCGCGATCGTCGCCGGTATCCTCGCCGCGCCGCTGACATCGGTCTATCCAGGCATGGGCGACGGGTTACTGATCATTTCGTTCGTGGTGGTGGTGATCGGCGGGCTCGGCTCGATCGCCGGCGCATTCTGGTCGGCGCTGTTGATCGGCCTCGTTGATACACTCGGCAAAGCCTATGGTCCCGCCTTCCAGGGCACCGGGCCGATGGGGACACTCATCGCCGCGCTATCGGGCTCGAGCGTCTATCTGCTGATGATTGCCGTTCTCCTGTGGCGACCAACCGGTCTCTTCGGGCAACGCACATGATCGGCCCGGCACACCTTCTTCCGAAGACCCGGCTCGGCTGGACTCTCGTGTGGCTCGGATTCGCCGTACTCGCGGTTGCACCTTATCTGACGACACCGTTCTACGTTGGGCTGATGACCACGGCCATGATCGCGGCGATGCTGGCGCTCAGCCTTCAGCTTCTGGTCGGCGGAACGGGCCTGGTGAGCCTTGGTCACGGCGCGTTCTACGGGCTTGCCGCCTACGTCGTTTATTTCCTGTCGCCTGAAGGTGCCGCGAAGCCAATCTGGATCACCTTGCCCATCGCCATGGCGGCGGCGGGTGTGGCCGCGTTCCTGATCGGATCGCTTTCGCTTCGGACAAAAGGCTTCTTCTTCCTGATGGTGACGCTGGCTTTCGGGCAGCTCGTCTACTCGATCTTCCACGACACCAAGCTCGGCGGCGGCACGGACGGCGCCTATCTCGCGAAACCGCTGCTCTCGGCCTTCGGCGTCACGTTCGAGCCCACCAGCCTGCCGCGGTCGAAGCGCAATTGGCCGGCGTATTATGTGGCCCTTGTGCAGCTCGTCGCCATGTTCACGCTGCTCACGTTCCTGCTGCGCTCGATGCTCGGCCGCGTGCTGGAAGGCATTCGCGTCAACGAGAGCCGCATGAGGGCGCTCGGCTTCAACACGTATGCCTACAAGCTCGCAGCGTTCACCATCGCGGGCGCGCTTGCCGGAGCTGCGGGCCATATGTGGGCGATGCAATCGGGCTTCGTGAATCCCGAGCTGATCGGTTGGCATCGTTCGGCCGAGGCGCTGCTGCATATTCTGCTCGGTGGGATCGGCACACTTGCCGGCCCCATCGTGGGGGCGTTCGCGTTCGTCTTCCTCAACGACGTCGCGCAGCAGATCACCGAGCGCAAGCTGCTGGTCGAGGGCGCGGTAATCCTGCTGGCCGTTCTCGTGATGCGAAAGGGAATTACGGGCCTCAGGTGGCTGCCGAACCTGCCCAATACGCGTGAAAACACAGCCCCAGCATATGACGTGGCGGCGTCGCAAAGGGAGGCGCGCGTCGATGACTAGCGCCGAACCGCCACAGCCGTTGCTGGAGACGATCGCACTCTCGAAGTCGTTCGGCGGACTTGCGGCCGTACGGAACGTATCGCTGACGCTGGCACGCGGTGAGTTGCACGCCGTGATCGGACCAAACGGAGCGGGCAAGTCGACGCTCATCAATCTGCTGGCCGGGACGATCACGCCGTCGTCGGGACGCATCTTGCTTGGCGGCAAGGACGTGACGCGCCTGCCCGAACACACACGAACGCATCTTGGCCTAGCGCGCTCGTTCCAGCGCACCAATGTCCTTGCCTCTCTCACAGTGCTCGAAAACGTGCGGCTCGCCGCACAAGCTGTGGCAGTGACGCCGCGGCGACTTCTGGTATCGCTAGTGCGAGACGAGAGGCTGCTCGCGATGACGAAGACCGCCCTGGAGAGAGCCGGGTTGCCATACGGACACGACCGTATTGCCGGAACGCTCGCGCACGGCCAGCAACGGCAGCTCGAGATCGCGATGGCGCTGGCAGCACAGCCCAAGGTACTGCTGCTGGATGAGCCGCTGGCAGGCATGGGTCCCGAAGAGGGCGAGCGCGTCGCGACGCTGCTCAAGTCGCTCGCGGTCGAGCACGCGGTGCTGCTGATCGAGCACGACATGGATTTCGTGTTCGCCGTCGCCGACCGCCTCACCGTGCTGGTCGAAGGTGCGGTACTCGCCACCGGCCGTCCCGACGACGTGCGCGCGAACCCCGACGTGCAAGCCGCCTACCTCGGAGGGCACGCTTAATGGCCCCCATGTGCCATCCGCGGCGGAGTATTCAGACGCCTTCCTCCCTCCCCTCCGTGGGGACAGCCGGGGCGTGGGGTGAACTGGCGCTCTCGCTCGCGATGGAAATCCATCCGGACGAACGCCTCACATCACCGTCTGCGATAGCATACCGCCCCATCTCCCCACCCCTAACCCCTCCCCGCCAGGGGGAGGGGAACCCGGAGCGCGTGGACACACAATTCAAAATCCGCTGCCACCTTTTCTCTCTTCGGGACGAAATGGCGAACCGTGTCGAGAACAACCGGCAGCGCATCAACCCCAGCCATTTTCTCCAAGAGCGCGGCAACGTACCCACCCCATACCTGTCTTCGAAGGCCCGACAGAGCAATAGCCTTGGCAGATTACACCGCACTCCGGCGCCTTCTCCCCTCCCCTTGACGGGGAGGGGCTGGGGGCGGGGTGAACGTCTGGCGCTATCGCCAACGTCATCGCTCGGCCGACGCTCCTCGCCCTCAACGTCTTCCGGCCAGGGGGCGAGGAATTCAACGTGGAGGGCAGGAATTGCCCATCGCTCCTCACGGAGCCACGTTCGCAAGTCTCCCGTGGAGAGCGCGCCGTGACCACTCCGATCGTCAAAGTCCGGGATCTGCATACATATTACGGGTCGAGCCATATCCTGCGGGGTGTATCGCTGTCGCTGGCACCAGGCGAGACAGTGGGGTTGATGGGTCGGAACGGCATGGGAAAATCGACCCTGATCCGGACGATCATGGGGCTCGTTCGGCCGCGTTCGGGCAACGTCGCGATTGACGGCGACGACGTGACGGGCGAGGCAACGTTTCGCATCGCGCGCCGGGGCATCGCCTATGTGCCGGAGGGGCGCGGCATCCTCGCGTCGCTCACGGTCGCGGAGAACATCGAGCTTCCGGCGAGGCCCGGCCTGGACGGCAAGAGCGAGTGGACCGTGCCGCGCGTGCTCGAGCTATTCCCGCGCCTCGCCCAGCGTCTCGACAATCGCGGCAATCAGCTTTCCGGCGGCGAACAGCAGATGCTCGCCATCGCGCGCGCCCTGGTCACCAATCCGCGCGTCCTCATTCTCGATGAAGCAACGGAAGGGCTCGCGCCGCTGATCCGCGACGAGATCTGGCGGACCATCCGCCTCGTGCGCGAGGTCGGCATTACGACGCTCGTCGTCGACAAGACGGTTGCAGAGGTCGCGGCCGTCGCAGACCGGGTGGCGGTTCTGGTGAAAGGTGAAATTGCCTTCGAGGGCCATCCCGACAAGCTGACCGGCAATGCGGAGCTGATGCGGCAGCATCTCGGTGTATAAGGTGCCTCATGCCCTTCACCGTGATCGACGGCGTTCGCCTCGAAACCCGCATCATCCCTGGAGTCGCGACCAATCCGTGGCTCGTGCTGCTGCACGAGGGGTTGGGCTCGGTCTCACTCTGGCGTGATTTCCCGGACAAGCTGGCGCGACGTCTCGGTATGCCCGCTCTGATCTATTCGCGACGCGGCTATGGCCAGTCGGACGGGCTCGAAGGGCCGCGCGATCCAGACTTCATGCACCACGAGGCGTGCGATGTGCTACCGAAGCTATTGGCCGCTCTGTCAATCGAGCGCGCGGTTCTCGTCGGCCACTCGGATGGCGCCTCGATTGCGCTGATCCATGCTGCGCACCACCCAGAGGGACTTGCCGGCGCCGTCCTGATGGCGCCGCATGTTTTCGTCGAGGACATCTCGCGCGAGAGCATTGCCCGCATCTCGGAAACATACGAGCGGACGGACCTGAAGAGCCGGCTTGCCAAGCACCACGTCAATGTGGACGACGCCTTTTACGGCTGGTCGCGCACCTGGCTCGATCCTCGGTTTCGCGAGTGGTCGCTCGAACCGGAGTGCGCGCGGCTCAGCATCCCGACGCTACTGATCCAAGGTGAGGACGACGAGTACGGTACCTTGGCCCAGCTCGACGCGATCGAAGTGGCGGCCCCGATCCCGCCACGGCGGCTGGTTTTGCCCGGATGCGGGCACGTTCCGCAGCGCGATTGCGAGGAGGAGGTGCTGGACGCGATTGCGGCATTCGCAACCGAATTAATCGCCCCCGCTTGACCCCGCCATGCGCTCGCGCGCACCCTTGATGGCACTGCCGTGACGCTCTACGAGTGCTCGTCGAGATCCAGTCCGGACAAATACCATTGTAGTCGCCGCCCGCATTGCGTGCTGGCGAGTTGCCTTACGGGAGACGCCATGAGTGAGAGCGACAGCATCGTTGCCGAGACGGCAGCGCGGATATTTGCGGATCTTGCCGATCCGCAGACGATCAATGCGGCCAAGGACGAAGCGTGGAAGGCCCCACTCTGGAAGGCGCTCGAAGATAACGGTCTGACGCTGGCCTGGGTGCCGGACGATCTCGGAGGCGCCGGCGCGGGCCTCGCCGACGGGTTCGAGGTGGTCCTGGTGGCCGGTCGATACGCGGCGCCGGTGCCGATCGCGGAAACGCTTCTCGCGGGCTGGCTGCTCTCGCAGGCTAAGATCACATCCCCGGCCGGGATGATGACGGTCGCCCCGATGCGGTCGACGGACCGAGTTTCGCTCGATGCCGACGGCACACTGTCCGGACGTGCTCGCGGCATTCCCTTCGCCGCCGACGCGACCCACATCGCGGTCCTGGCGCATGGCGCGCAAAGCACCGCCATCGCGCTGGTCGAGACGAAAGCCGTCCGGCTCACGGCGATGCGCGGCATTGCGGGCAATACCCTCTACGAGCTGACCTTTGAGAAAGCGAAGCCGGTACAAGTGGCCAATGCACCTGCCGGCTTCACCCAGGAGACGCTGAGGCTGATGGGCGCCACGGTGCGCAGCCTCTCGACGGCCGGCGCCCTGTCGGCGATCCTCGACATATCGGTTCGCTATGCCGGCGAGCGGGTCGCGTTCGAGCGCACCATCAGCAAATTCCAGGCCGTGCAGCACAATCTCGCGCGCCTCGCCGGTGAGAGCGCCGCGGCCAATGCGGCCGCCACGTCTGCCGCCGACGCCATCGCGAATGCGTCGTCGCTCGCAACACCCGGAATTTTCCTCGAGGTCGCCGCCGCCCGGATCCGTTCGGCGGAGGCCGCGACCGAGGGCTCGGCCATCGCGCATCAGGTCCATGGTGCCATCGGTTACACGAAAGAACACATCCTGCATCGCTTCACGCAGCGCCTGCTGACGTGGCGCGACGACTTCGGCAACGAAAGCCAGTGGGCCGTGGAGCTTGGCAATCGTGTGGCTGCAGCCGGAGCGGACCAGCTCTGGCCGCTCATCGCATCGCGGTAGCTCGACCGCGGCGCCGCTTGGCCGCCGCGACTTTCGTTCACTGCGGCTGATGCCGCTCACCGATGGCTAAATCTATGACCACAGCCCTCAACTTCGATCCGATCCGACTGCCGAAGATCTGCGAGGATCTGCGCGAGGAAGTCCGCGCCTTCATCAAAGAGGAGGTCGCAGCCGGCACATGGGACCCGAACGCGGTCGGAAGCGATGATGCCTTCAACTACGAGTTTGCGAAAAAGGTCGGCCAGAAAGGCTGGATCGGCCTGACCTGGCCCAAGAAGTACGGCGGGCACGAGCGTACATTCCTCGAGCGCTACGTCGTGACCGAGGAATTCCGCGCTGCCAATGCACCGACACGAGTGTTCTTCACCGCCGACCGCCAATCTGGCCCGACGCTGCTGAAGTACGCGACCGAGAAGGTCAAAATGGACGTGCTGCCGCGTATCTGCCGCGGCGAATGCTGCTTCGGCATCGGCATGAGCGAGCCAGGCTCGGGCTCGGATCTGTTCGCTGCGTCCACGAAAGCCACCAAGACAGACGGCGGCTGGCTGATCAACGGCACCAAGATCTGGACATCGAACGCACACCGCGCCGACTACCTGATCGCGCTCTTCCGGACCTCGCCGCCAACCAAGGAGAACCGTCGTCACGGCCTGACGTCCTTCCTGGTCGACATGAAGAACACGAAGGGCATCACCTGTAACCCGATCGTGCAGCTCTCGGGTCTGCACGAGTTCAACGAGGTCGTGTTCGAAGACGCTTTCATGCCCGACGAGCATCTGCTCGGCGAAAAGGATGGCGCGTGGAAGCAGGCGACGAGCGAGCTTGCCTACGAGCGGTCTGGCCCGGAGCGGTTCCTCGAAACGATCCAGGTGCTGTTCGAACTGGTGCGCGTGCTCGGCGAAAAGCCCGACACACGTTCGGCCGAGGGTCTTGGCCGTCTGGTGGCCCAACTGCACACGCTGCGGCGCATGTCCGTTTCCGTGAACGGTATGCTGCAGGCCGGCAAGGAGCCTGTGGTCGAAGGGTCGCTGGTCAAGGATCTCGGCACGATCTGGGAGCAGAAGCTGCCGCACAAGGTTCGCGAGATCGCCGCGTTCGTGGAGCCCGAGGACTCGGCCAACCGCGTCGCGTTCGAGGAACAGCTCGCGTTCCAGACGACGGTTGCGCCGAAGCTCACCATCCAGGGCGGCACGACGGAGGTGCTGCGCGGCATCATCGCGGCTGGGCTGGGATTGAGGGGACGGTGAGCACGGATGAGGGACGCGCGTCGGCTTTCGGCCGACTGGCGAGAACGACAACCGACCTCAGCGTCATGCTCGCCCAGACGGGCATCCACGACGCGCGGAGTTGGCATCGAGACATGACGTGGGTCCACGCCTTCGCGGGGATGACGTCGAACGGAGACGTCAGGATCTGAAATGAGCAAGACGAGAGACATTGGCGCCCTTCTCGCTCCGAAGTCGGTGGCCGTGATCGGGGCGGCGCCCAAGGGACAGGGCCTGCGCGGGCGCATCCTGGAGTTCATGCTGCTGCATCCCTTTGCCGGGAAGATCTATCCGGTGAGCCGCAGCCATAAGGAGCTCCAAGGCCTTGTCGCGTATCCGTCGATCGGTGATTGCCCGGGCCCCGTGGACCTCGCGGTGCTGATCATTCCCGCGCAGTTCGTCGCTCAGGAACTCGAAGCCTGTGGCAAAGCCGGCGTGAGGGCGGCGGCCATCGTCTCGTCTGGCTTCGCTGAAGAACCGGGCGAAGCCGGCGCACGGATGCAGGCGGAGCTGAAAGCGATCGCACAGCGCTACGGCATGGCCGTGACGGGGCCGAACTCGGAGGGCTTCGCGGCCATCGAAACCGCGCTGCTCCCGACCTTCAGCCCGGTCGCCGGCCCCTCGACGATCCCACTCTTGCCGGCCAACCGCGCCAACGGGCGGGTAGCGCTGGTCGCGCAATCCGGCGGCATGGGGTTCTCGTTCTTCGACCGCGGCCGGCCAAAGGAGATGGCCTTCGACTACATCGTCACCACCGGCAACGAGGCATGCCTCGAAGGACTGGAAATCGTCGAGTACCTGCTCGACGAAGGGAAGACCGACGCCTTTCTGATGTTGATCGAGGACATCAAGACACCGGAAACATTCGTCCGCGTCGCCGAAAAGGCACTGCGGGCAGGCAAGCCGCTCATCGTCAACAAGATCGGCAAGACGGACGCCGGTGCACGGGCCGCGGCTTCGCACACGGCAGCTCTCGCAGGATCCTACGCCTCCTTCCAGGCGCTCGCCCAACGCTACGGCGTGATCGAAGGCGCGCAGGTCGAGGAGATGGTCGACATCGCCAACGGTTTCATGTGCTGGCGCGGCCGGTTACCGAAAGGCGGGCGGGTCGGCATCTGCACAGGCTCCGGCGGTGGTGGTGCGTGGCTGTCGGATGCGTGCATGTCGGCCGGCCTCGAAGTGCCGACGCTCGATGCAGCGACACGGGCGAAGCTCGATCCGCTGCTGCCCTCGTATGGCACATCGCAGAATCCCGTCGACGGCACGGCCCAGGCCATCCGGCAGATCGGCTACGCGGGTCTCGCCGGGCCGCTCGCGGAAAGCCCGATCATCGACGGCGTGATTTGCATCATGAGCGCACGCTCGGCTGAAGGGCTGACGCACGAGAAAGACAAACTGAAGATCCTCAAGGAGCAGGCGACGAAGCCGATCCTAATGTGGTCGTACACACTGCCCGCCGCCGCGTCGGTGGAGGTGCTGTCCGAGGCGGGATTCCCGCTCTACACGAACATGCAGAACGTCGTCACCACGATGCGGCTCATGGGCGAGTGGAATGCGCATCGCGAGCGTTTTCTGCAAACGCCGAACGTGCGCACGACGGCGGGCTCGGCCAAGGAGACCACCGCCGCGGCATTGGCCAAGGCTGGCCGGGTCCTCTCGGAGTCCGCGTCGAAGCCGATCCTGCAGGCCTACGGACTGGCCGTCGGCGCCAAGGAAAAGCTCGTCACAACGCGCGACGAGGCCGTCGCTGTTCAGAAAGAGATCGGCGGTCCTGTCGCACTCAAAGTCCAGTCTCCGGACATCCTGCACAAGACGGAGGCGGGAGCGGTGGCACTCGGCGCGGCGACGGCGGAAGACGTGGGCTCCGCCTACGACCGCATCACAGCGTCAGCGAAAGCCTACAAGGCCGACGCCAAGTTCGAAGGCGTACTCGTACAGGCCATGGCGAAGAAGGGCCGCGAGGTTATTCTCGGCGTCAACCGCGATCCGCACTTCGGGCCGATGCTGATGCTCGGATTAGGTGGCATTCACGTCGAGGTGCTGAAGGACGTGGCGTTCGCGCCGGTTCCAGTCTCACGTCCCGAAGCCGAGGCATTGATTGGACGGCTCAAGGGTGCGGCGATCCTCGGACCGGTTCGCGGGCAACCAGCGGCCGACAAGGCAGCTCTCGCCGACATGATCGTGAGGCTGTCTGAGCTCGCCGCCGATCACAAGGACACGATCGCAGAGATCGACCTCAACCCGGTGATCGTGCACCCTGAAGGCGAAGGCGCGACCATAGCCGACGCGCTGATCGTAAAGGTGAAGGACTGAGCACCGGTGCTGCTCCAATCCTCGGGGTGAGCCCGAGGATGACAATCCAGAACGAGGAAAGCTCCCATGACAAAGTACACCGACATCGGCGTCGAAGTTCAAGGCCACGTGGCCATCGTCGAGATCCAGCGTCCGCCGCACAATTTCTTCGACATGTCGCTGATCAAGCAGATCGCGGATGCGTTCGAGGGCTTCGATAAGGACATCAACATTCGCGCCGGCGTGCTCTGCGCCCAAGGCAAATCATTCTGCGCCGGTGCCAACTTCGGCGACGGCTCGAAGCTCGACAAGGAAGGCAACCGCCCGAACGAGAACCAGATGGGCGGCCATCTCTACCAGGAAGCGGTGCGCCTGTTCCGCATCAAGAAGCCGATCGTCGGCGCGATCCAGGGCGCGGCAATCGGCGGTGGCCTGGGCCTCGCGCTCGTGCCGGACTTCCGCGTGGCGGCGCCCGAGGCGCGCTTCTCGGCCAACTTCACACGGCTTGGTTTCCATCCGGGGTTCGGCCTCACCTACACGCTGCCGCGGCTCATCGGCGACCAGCAGGCGAACCTGATGTTCTACACGGGTCGCCGTCTCAACGGCGAACAGGCGCTGAAGATCGGTCTCGCCGACGTGCTGGTACCGCTCGACGAGGTGCGCGCCAAGGCGATCGAACTGGCGAAGGAAATCTCCGAGTCGGCCCCGCTCGCCGTACAGGCGTCACGCGCCACGGTGCGCGAGGGCATGGCGGACGCCATCAAGGCGCAGACCGACCACGAACTCGCGATCCAAAGCGAGCTGCGCAAGACCGAGGACTTCAAGGAAGGCGTGAAGGCGGTCGCCGAGCGCCGCGTCGCCAATTTCCAAGGGCGCTGATCTCTGCCTCGCCAGGGAAATCGCCTCTGTCCGAAGAGTTTTTCGGGGAAAGCTGCCCAACAACTCCCCTCCCCTTGACGGGGAGGGGCCGGGGGTGGGGTGAATGTCTCGCTTCACCGCTCGCGATCGCACACAGCCCCCAACCCTAACGCCTCCCCGCAAGGCGGAGAGGAAATGCGCCTGTCGCTCGGCCGTGGCGCAAACTCTGCACCACAGCTACGTCTTGCCGTTCGGCGGCACCAACTGACTGAACAAGACAACTCCGCTGCAAAACCAAACCGCGCGGAAAAGTGGGAGAATGTCCATGGCTCTTCAAATCCCCGACGATCCGGGGTTTCGCGACAAGGTCGCCATTGTGGCTGGCGGCGGCAGCGCAGATCCGAACGGCATCGGCAACGGACGGGCGGCCGCGATCCTGCTGGCCAACGCCGGCGCAAAGGTGCTGGTCGTCGACTACGATCTGAAGCTTGCCGAACGCACGGTCGAGATGATCCGCGAAGCCGGAGGCACGGCCGAGGCGCATAGCGGCGATCTCACGAAGCCCGCCGAATGCAAGCGCATGGTCGAAGCCGCAGTGGACCGCTGGGGCCGGCTCGACTTCCTCGACAACAACATCGGCATCTCGTCCAAGGGCTCCGTCGTCGACGAGCCGCAAGAGACGTGGCAGCGGATGATGCAGGTGAACGTCGAGGTTATGTTTCTGACCTCGAAGCACGCAATCCCCGCCATGAAGAAAACGGCGGGCAAGGGCGCGATCGTCAACATCTCGTCGATCTCGGCGTTGCGTCCGCGCGGCCTGACGATCTACACGACGACGAAAGCCGCGGTGATCGGGCTGACGCAGGCGATGGCCGTCGATCACGGCAAGGAGGGCATCCGCGTCAACTGCGTGGCGCCGGGACCGGTCTACACACCGATGGTCTACCATCGCGGCAACGGCATGAGCACGGAGGCGCGCGAGGCCCGGCGCAAGGCATCGACGCTCGGCCTCGAAGGCACTGGTTGGGACATCGGTCACGCCGTGCGCTTCCTGCTCTCGGACAGCGCGCGCTACATCACGGGACAGGTGCTCGTGGTCGACGGCGGCGTCACGCTCCAAGCGCCCGAGCGCGAAAGCCGAAACGAGTAGGCACGCATCGCCTAGCCGAGCACCGGGCCGCGCAGCAGCGCGGGCAGTTCGGCGAGGCTCTCGATTCTGTGGTGGGCCTGGCTGGCTTCCGGCCAGTTCCACTGCGCCCGGCCCCACGGTCCGCGGCGGATCAGGATCGGCCACATACCCGAGGCGCGCGCCGGCATCACGTCATTATCGACGCGATCACCGACGTAGGCGATATGGTGCGGATCCATGCCCGCCGCATCGATCACCTTGGCGAAGAACGCCGGATCGGGCTTGGCGACACCCCAGCCATCCGAGGTCGCGATGAAATCGGCGGCGAGGCCGCAGCCGCGCAGCATTGCCTCCGCCGTCACCGGCTGGTTACCCACGATACCGATGAAATAGCCGCGCGCCTTGAGAGCCGAAAGCGCCTCGGCCGCGTCGTGATAAAGATCGTGAGGGCCGATCACGAACTTCTTTCCCTCCGCCTCACGTTGCGCACGCGCTGCCTTGAAATCGAACCCCGGCTTCACCGCCGCGAACACGTTCTTCACCGGCTGGCGATCGGCCATCGCGGCTTCGATGCGCTCCATGAAAAACTCGTACGCCACGCCCATGCGCATCGCGTAGTCGGCATAAAGTCGTTGCTCGTCGACGAGGGTCTCACCGACATCGAAGAAGACGGCACGGATCGGCATGTCGGTTCGGCTCCTGCTTCAGCGGCGGGGTCTGCCTGCGATGGGCGGCACCTCAGTAAATCGTCACGCCACTGTCTACCGGGAAAACCTGCCCGGTTGTAATCGCCGCCTCGTCGGAGGCCAGATAAACGGCCATGTTCGCAATGTGAACAGGCTGTCCCAGGCCGAACAAGTGGCTGTCGCCCAACTTCTCGATCGCCGGATTGCCGGCGAGCAACTTCTTCACGCGGTCCGACAACGTCACCGACGGCGCAATCGCGTTGACGCGAATCTTTTGCTTGGCATGGTCGAGCGCCATCGCGCGCGTCAGCGAGGCGACGCCACCCTTCGCCGCGCCGTAGGCGGCCCGCCCGGGCACCGCCATCAGCGCGAGATTGGACGCCATGTTGATGATCGCGCCGCCGCCCGCCTTGGCGATCTCCGGAATGGCGACCTTCGAGCACAGGAACGTGCCGTAGAGATCCAGCTTCATGACGCGCCAGAACTCGTCCTCCGAGACATCCGTCACCGGACCGTCCTCTGGCGTCGAGCCGCCCGCGTTGTTGTGCAGCACGTCCAGCTTGCCGAAGCGCGCCACGGTTTCCGCCACGGCGGCCGTCACCGAGGCCTTGTCCGTCACGTCGCAATGGATGAAGTGCGCGTCCCCGCCCGCGTTGCCGGCCATCGATCGCGCCGACGCCGCGGCCGCCTCGCCCAGCTCGCGATTGATCTCGGCGACGACCACCTTGGCGCCCTCCTCCACGAACCGCTCCGCCGTCGTCCGGCCGATACCGCCGCCAGCGCCCGTGATGAACGCAACTTTTCCCGCAAGACGTGGGCCGGGCATGAGAGACCTCCGGTTGGTGGTGTCGGTGCTGCGGAGGATCGTCGCCGATGGACCGGCACAGTGCAATGGGGTGGGAGAGGTGGTGCGGGATGGGTGGTCGGGAGGTTAGGTGGTGGCGCCGAAGGCGCGAGCGGATCACGGGCCCGCACCCGTTTGGGGGACGCGCGCCCCAAGCCACTTCTTTTTGTAGCGGAGCTTGGAATGCACCTGCCGCAGCCCTCGCACACGTCAAACAACTATCAATTTGGGATACCCCGGCGCGACGGATCTCTGAACCAATGAGCCATCACACCAATAAAATCCCAGACATCGCCAGACGAAGGCCTGCAGTACGTTAGCGACTCCGGATCACTCCCCATGGCCGAGAAAATTGCAGCTCTCCACGCGTCCTTTTTTGAAGGCACACCGAGATGCTTGAGCCATGCTTCAACTTCCCCTGAACGCACCACAAATAAGCCATATCGCTCTAGGATATCGAACATATCACTAGCGACTGCGTGATGCTGCTTATCCAGAAGGGCGACGCCTCCATACCTTTTAAAGTATTCCCTAGGTTTTTCAGTACCCTGCGGCGCAGCGCCTACAAGTGCATCCAGAACTATCTGGCGCTGATTGCTTAGCCCGGCGCGCTGCGGTTCGGGCAACTGGCACGATGTAATCTGCTTTGTCCATCCATTTTGTCCATTCTTTAGAATGTCAAGATCGACGACGCTTGCGGCCGGAATACCAAGTTGGCGAAGCGGAGCAATTATCGAAGGGATACTTGCATGGCCTCCCGCATTGAGGAATAGAGCGTGCGGAACACCGCGCAAATCCCCCTCATCAAGGAGCCGTTCATTTGCTTCTTGATAAAATGCACGATCTGTGTCGCCTTCGGTGACAATAACACTTTCAAAAAACAGTCCCGACAAAACACCGACCGAGCGGAGCATAGGATCACTCATAAATATCTTAAGATCTTGATTTCTAAGAAGCCTTGCCGTAGCTACATTGTTAGTATAGGTCAACCTCACAATATTCACAATCGCGCCCGACTGAATTGCACCCATTAAAAAATCCGCGCTGTGGGTCGCCACAAATACATATTTACCTTCTGACCTCGCGGCGCTCGCCAGTTCTTTACCCAACCTCCTTGCAATTGACGGATGAAGAAAAGCCTCTGGCTCATCAACGAAAATGACTTTAGGATCACCTCCATGTGCCTGCATTAAAATGCCTGAAAAGGCCTTTACGCCATCGCTCACGTCGCCCACGGAGCGAGCCGAATCCACCCACTCTACGATATCCTCCCGTAATGTCCTCTCGTCAGGCGGAGCTGAAGCACCAAAATGAACAGAAAGCTGACCCTGCTGCAAAGCAGTAATGGCAGGATAGAGCCCGACGGCATCATACACCGTGTTGCGCCAAGCGACCCGTTTATCGTCGTTTCGAAATAACTTTGCCATCGGATGATGGGGTCGCGTCAGATCCCCTTGACCTTGGCTGTCCAAGAGAGAAGTTCGTTGTTTCGCATCTAGAACTATAGTCTTGTCCGCCAGATGATATTTAGCGAAAAAATTGGGATGTTCATTTGGTTTCTGTCGCCCCATTAAGTAATGGGACGCATGCAAATATTCATTTCGCCCACCCAGGAGTACGGGCACCTGATCTCCATGGACACCTTCGCCCACGCTGGGGATCCGCTTAATGCCGTTCAAATCCGTCTTCGCAGTCACCTCGTCGACGGCGGCAAAGGACACCTTGTCAAGGATGAGGCGGTGGCTCGAACCTTGTGTACAATAGCCGCTGATCTCACGAAGCAGCTGACTTTTCCCCGCATTGTTGGGGCCAACAAAAATCGTGATCGAGGGCTCAAGTGGAATACTGAGTGGGGGCATTCCCACGGAAGACGATGACTTTAGCTGCAGATTAGTTAGCACGACGCCACCATATCAGGATGGCAGCCACGAGGTTAATACGGCTGCCTTCAAAGATTGTTTTTTCACCGCCCGACAGCAAAGACGCTGATCAGTTCGCCGTACTTTCGAGACAATTTTGATAACAGTACATCGCTGATTCAAAACTCCACAAACTTATCCCCGCTCCTCCCCCTTCCCCTATTCTCCCACTCGTCCGCTTCGACGAAGGGCCCTGGGCTTGAGCTGGGAGACTTGGGAGAGGCGGGCGCGCGTCGGATAGACGTAGGAGATACTCAGCCATCGCCGGAGGATGTCGCCGTTGTCGGATGGCCCCACTGGAGTCCGGCAACTCTGTAACGGCCGCCGCTCGAAAGAGGATGAGGGGCGGATCTTTAGTGGCGCTTCGGATGCCCACACAGCATCCGCGCCCGGCTCCGGTCGTTAGAAAAGGAGGCCCACCTCCGTCACGCGCAGCGCAGCAGCCGGGTCGCATCCCAATCCAATATGCAAAGAGCGAGGGGTTTGTTGGTGGCGCTTCGGATGCCCACGAAGCATCCGCGCCCTTCGTTTCGCACACCTCCGGACGTCACATCGCGGAGCTGTTGCCATGTTTCCGCGTCTGCTCGTGCCTCAACTGGGAGGGGTCGAGCATGGACGTGAAACCGCAGGCTCGGAGGCTGGATGTCCCCTCACCCCTAGCCCCTCCCCGCCAGGGGGAGGGGAATTCACAGATCCGCGGACGGACGCAGATCAAAAGCTCCAAGACATCGATCGGAGGTGTGAGCTGCCGCATGAGAGAAACCCCGAGACGCGTACATCTCCCCCTCGACGGGGAGGAGTCGGGGGTGGGGTGAAGCCACGAACTCCGAGAATTGGATTGTCCTCTCACCCGTAGCCCCCGGGGATCGGGGCGCCCAGCCAAAAGTCGTAACGCTTGCATACGCTTCGGCCGAGGATGATCGCACGTCGCGCATCAATAATCCGCCTACATCATATAGAGAGCCAGCCGCCGTCCATGGCGATGGGTTGGCCGGTCATTTCGCTGGCGGCATCAGAGCAGAGGAAGACGATGAGATCGGCGATTTTTGCGGGCGGAACGAAGCGGCCGGAGGGCTGGCGGGTTTTCAGGAATTGACGCGCGGCCTCGTCCCAGTCGAGGCCATCGCGCGACATGCGCTCGCGCACCTGGCGCTCGGCGTGGGGAGTGATGACGGAACCCGGCGCGATGGAGTTGCAGGTAATGTTGTCCGCCATCGCCTCGAGCGCCACCGCACGCGTCAGGCCAACGAGACCGTGCTTGGCCGACACGTAGTCGCCGCGACCGACCGTACCGGTGAGCCCCCAGCTCGATGCGATGTTGATGATCCGGCCCCACTTGCGCGCGCGCATCCCCGGAAGCGCCAGCTTGATGAGGCGGAACGGCGCCGTGAGATTAATGGCGAGCGCCCGCTCCCAGGCATCGTCCGGCATGTCGTCGATGAGGTGGAAATTGCGGGTCGCCGCGTTATTGACGAGAATTTCGAGCGGGCCGAGCTGCTGCTCCGTCGCCTCGAACAGCGCGCGCAAAGCTTGCGCGTCGGCAAGATCGGCACCGTGAAAAGCGATCGGAGCCTTGGCAACCGCCTCGACCTCGCGGCGCCGGGCCTCACACTCGTCGGGCGTGCCGAGGCCCGTCAGCATGACCTTGCAGCCCTGCCGCGCGAGCGCCTTCGCAATCTCGATGCCGATGCCGCCGGTCGCGCCGGTGACGAGCGCGGTTTTGCCGGCGATCCGTGAGTCGATGGAAACAGGCGGAATGGACATGCGGCCTCGGTTCGCTGGAGTCTGGAGAGCGGCATTCTGGGAATGGCGGAAGGGCAGCGTCAACCCGTGCTGTTCTGCGCCGGTTCAGGGCGTCGCGCGCGTAGACGGTGTTGTTGCCGTGCTCACGTTTTCGGGCGCAGGTAGTGCTTCTCGTCCGCCATCCAGCCGACACCTAACGGAACGGTGTAGTAAAGCTCGGCGACCATTTCCCTGAAGCGCCAGCGGCCATCGACGCGCACGTAGACGTCGTCGTAGCGGCCGGCGACGAGCCAGCTCACGCCGTAACGCCCGTAGCGCGCCTCGAGGTAGGACGTACCCGTGCCGCCGTCGCCATCGACTTTGATGTCGTGGCTGTGGATGTACTGCTTGATGAAGAAGCGCTCGCGCTCGCCCATGCCACGGAAGCCGTTGTTGATGGCGTCGCGGCCCTGGTAGGTGGCGAGATAGCCGAGCACGACTTTGGCGTTGTCCGTGAACAGGTCGGCGATCTCGCCGTAGCGGCCGTCGTTGATCGCGGCGTGATAGGCGTTGCGGAGCGAGCGGATGTTCTCGATATCCTCGAGGCGGCGAATGCGGGCTTCGAGCGCGGCAAGATCGGTCACGGGCGGCTCCCTTGAGTGTTGTTAAGGAAGCAGTCTGCAACGAGCCAAAGAGTACGTCAGCCGCGAAGTGCTTGCAGGCTACGCCTCCGCAAGGCTGGCGATGAGCGCTCCCTGGTTGACCTGGGCCCCCTCGCTCGCTGCAACCTTGGCAATGGTGCCGTCGCGGGCCGCGTAGAGCACATGCTCCATTTTCATGGCTTCGACGACGGCAACCCGATCACCTTTCGTGACCACCTGCCCCTCGCCGACGAAAATCCGTGCGACCTTGCCGTTGATCGGCGCGCGAATATTGTCGCCGGAATCGCCGTCGTCCTCCGAAGTCGCGTCGTAAGTCGGAAGGGCGAGCTCCGTTTGCACGCCGTCGGCGACCACGACCAGTTGTCCAGCAGCGACAGGATGCTCCGAGTAATGCTCCATCGCCGAAGGTTCGTCCGAGCCGTCGACCTGCGCACCATCCTCGCCCCAGCTCACTGAGAAGACCTGCAGTTTGCCTTCGACGAGCAGCGTTCGTTGCTCGACCCGCGCGGGGCCGAGCTGAAAACCGTCGCGGCGACGCCATGGCGAGTGAAGATTGGCCCCCGAGGCCAGAGTCACCGCCTCCGCGTCATCGGCGATGTGCTCCAGCAGTGCGGACGCACCCAACGCGAGAGCTGCCCCCTGGTGAGGACGCTTTGATAGGCGTTCGATGTCACGACCGATCAGCCCCGTGTCCATGTGTCCCGCGCGGACATTGTCGTCTGATAAAAGTGCCGCCAGAAACGCTTGGTTTGTCGCCGGCCCCACCACGACGGTCGCCTTCAGAGCATCGACCATGAGATCCGCTGCCTCGTCGCGGGTGGCGGCGGATGAAATCAGCTTGGCAACCATCGAGTCGTAATAGGGCGAGACAGAATCGCCAGCCTCGACACCGCTTTCCACGCGCAATCCATCCGCATCCGCGGGCTCAAACTCGTAAATGCGTCCGACGCTCGGCAGGAATCCCTTGGCGGGGTCCTCGGCGCAGAGGCGGGTCTCGATCGCATGGCCACGCATCTTGATGCCGGGCTGCGCCAGCGGCAGCTTCTCGCTCGACGCCACGCGCAATTGCCACTCGACAAGATCGAGACCGGTGATTTCCTCCGTGACCGGATGCTCCACCTGGAGGCGCGTATTCATCTCGATGAAATACCACTTGGCCTCTGGCCCGAGCGAGCCGCCTTCGACCAGGAACTCGACCGTACCGGCACCTTCGTAGCCAACCGCCTTCGCCAACTTGACGGCGGCACCGCACATCTTCTCGCGCAGTGCCCCCGACATACCCGGCGCGGGTGCCTCTTCGATGACCTTCTGGTTGCGCCGCTGCAAGGTGCAGTCACGCTCGAACATATGCACCACGTTACCATGGGCGTCGCCGAACACCTGCACCTCGATGTGCCGCGGGCGCTCCACGACCTTCTCGATCAATACGCGCGCATCGGCGAACGCACCTTCGGCCTCGCGCTGCGCGGACGCCAGCAGTTCCGGCAATTCGGCCTCGGATGTCACGAGGCGCATGCCGCGCCCACCGCCGCCCGCCACGGCCTTGATCATCACCGGGTAACCGACCTTCTTCGATTCCGCGGCGAGCGAGGCCACGTCCTGCTTCGCGCCCTGGTAGCCGGGCACGACCGGCACGCCGGCCTTGATGGCTACGTCCTTGGCAGCCGCCTTGCCGCCCAGCGCCCGCATGGCAGCGGGCGTCGGGCCGATAAATTTCAAGCCCGCATTGCCCACGGCCTCGGCAAATTCGGCATTCTCGGCAAGGAAACCGTAGCCGGGGTGGATGCCCTCGGCGCCGGTCGCCTTGGCGGCCTCGATAATCCTATCGCCTCGGAGATAGCTCTGCGACGCCGGGGATGGCCCGATGTGAACCGCCTCGTCCGCCTCCTGTACATGCAGCGCCCGCGCATCGGCGTCGGAGTAAACAGCAACGGTCGCGACGCCCATCTGGCGTGCGGTTCTGATGATACGCCGGGCGATCTCGCCTCGGTTGGCGATCAGGATCTTCTTCAGCATGCAAGGGTCCGGCGTGCGGTGAGCGGTTGAGAGGGCAATCTCCGCTATTCCGGCGGAAAGTGCAAAGGTGCTGGTTGTACGGGCGGCTCCGATCCCTTCGATACCGGAACGGTATAAGGGCCCCCGTCCTGCATTGCAGTGGCGACGGGAACCTTGATGATCACGCGCACACCGACATCGCCGCTGTTGCGCCGCGACCCTTTTCGGGGTCAGCATAAGACTTTGACGTCTGACGCCGGCCAACGGCGCACCACATCACGGGGAAACGGCCATGCTCGATATCATCATTCGCGGCGGCGACGTGGTGACGCCACAGGGCGTCGTAAAGGGCGACGTTGCCGTCAAGGGCGAGACCATCGCGGCAGTGACGGCACCCGATGTGCTGACGGAGGCCGCTCGCACCATCGATGCCGCAGGCAAGATCGTGATCCCGGGCGGGATCGATCCGCACGTGCACATGGCCCATCCGTTCCGCATCCCGACCGGCGAAGAATTGCTGACGCGCGGTCCCGATCACGTTGGCATGGCGGCGCTCTGCGGCGGGACGACGACACTGATCGACTTCGCGTACATGGACTCGAATGGCCACGTGCGCGACGGCATCGAATCCCGCGACAAGCAATTCGAAGGCGCGGCGTGCGACTATGCCTACCATCTGATGCTGCACTCGGAGCCGGCCCACACGCTGATGGGCGAGCTCGCGGAAGCAATTCAAGCCGGCTACCCCACGATCAAGATTTTCATGACCAACATCTGGCCGCACCGTCAGGGCCGGATGGTCGATCTCGGCGACATGTGGGAGGTGTTCAAGGTTCTGGCCCATGAAGGTGGCCTCGGCGTGATCCACGCAGAGGACAACGACCTCGTCATGCACATGTATCAGAAGCTGATCCGCGAGGGGCGTACCGGCTTCGAGAACATGGCGGAGGTGCACAGCCAGCTCTCGGAGGACATCTCCTTCCGCCGCGTGATCCGGCTGGCCGAGAGCGTGCCAGGCTGCGCGCTCTATATGATGCACGTGTCCGCCGCGACAGGCGTGGCCGCCATCCGAGAGGGACGCGCTAAAGGACTGCCAATCTACGGCGAAAGCCTGCACCAGTACATGCTCCACACGTACGAGGATTACAAACGGCCCAACGGGCAGATCTATCACACCTACCCGTCACTCAAGTCGCAAGCCGACCAGGATCAGCTCTGGGCAGGAACGCGTAATGGCGCGATCAACTGCGTGGCGACGGACGATCTCTGCTGCACGTTGAAGGAAAAGACGCTTGGTGTGCGCATCGACGATACGACCGGCGGCAATTCGGGCGTCGAGCCGCGACTCGCGGTGATGTACACGCAGATGGTGGTGAAGCGGGGCTATTCGCTTAACCAGTACGTCGACCTTGTCTCGACGAATGCCGCAAAGATCATGGGCCTTTATCCGCGGAAAGGGTGTCTTGCGGCGGGTAGCGATGCCGACATCACCATTCTCGATCCCGACCGGCGCGGGCAGATCACCGCCAACGAGCTGCATCAGACGGACTACACACCCTGGGAAGGCCACGACATCTACGCTTGGCCCGTCCTCACAATGCTGCGCGGCACCGTGAAGGTCGAGAACGGCCGCTATCTCGGCAAAGCGGGAGACGGCGCATATCTCAAGCGCAAGATCCCGACGGAAATCCTGAAGGGGCCGGCGCTCTAAATCCGATAGCAAGCCGAGCGGAGTTTCTCGTGTCTCTTTCCGGGGCAACCGACGCGCAGGTCCTCCGCCTGATGCGCGCGAGCCTTGCGCTATGGCGGATCGGGGCGACGATCAAGGCCGTACCGGAGGGGTGTTGGCTCGTCACGATCGACGGTGGATCACCCATCCGAGTCTGCCGCGCCCCTCCCAGCATTCCCTTCCGTTGGATGATCCTCGCGCCTTCCGGTCGGGAGCGGCCGGCATCGTCGGTAACCGGGCTGCTGCGCGTCCTTCGCGCGACACTTGATCCCGCTTGGCGATCCGGCCGGGCGCGTGTCGTCCCACTCACGCTGCCCGCAGATTCCCCTGCGGAGTTCCAGCGAGAACGGTCCTCTCCCCCTCGCAGGACGAGCTTAGAGGTGGAGGAGGAACTATCTGGACCTCACAGCCAGCACCTTCACCCCACCCCCGGCCCCTCCCCGTCAAGGGGAGGGGAGAAGGAAGCCGTGCAGCAGAGCCAACGCAACGGGCGATCGCGTATCGCAACCGAGCGGCTGCCCCACGATGATTCCCCTCCCCCTCGCGGGGAGGGGTTAGGGGTGGGGGGACAATCCCTTCCTCTGAGACGGCGACGTCTTCCCATCCCCCAGCCCCTCTCCGTCGAGGGGAGGAGAGATGTAAGTGCGTCTTTTGCAGAGGAACCCCGAGGTGCGGCGATGATCCCGGTGTCCGTGCTCACGGGATTCCTCGGCAGCGGC
>JBFWOB010000023.1:0-93544 GCA_050250755.1 Hyphomicrobiaceae bacterium | reverse complement strand
GGGGCGCGACCGTTATCCGAGCCGCGATGCTTAGGCAAGTTCGATCCGGCGACAGGCTGCAGTGGGTTTCGGACTGCCATGTTGCGAGGCCACAATCGAGCGAACATGCGCAGATGTCGCGCGCGAGATGCAGGATCGCGAGAAGAGAGAACCTATGGCACGTCACGTCGTCGCGAAGGTGGACGAGATTGCTCCTGGCAAGAGGAAGTGTGTCACCCTCGATGGACGCGGCGTGATCGTGTTCAACGTCAAGGGTGAGTTCTTTGCGCTCTCCGAGACGTGTCCACACAAGGGCGGCAGCCTCGCCAAAGGCATCATCACGGGGCTCGTGCAATCCGATGGGCCGGGCGATTACAAGCACTCGCGAGAAGGGGAAATTGTTCGCTGCCCGTGGCATCAATGGGAGTTCGACATCAAGACGGGGCGGTCCTACTGCGATCCGCGCCGGATGCGCCTTATGAAATTCGACGTGAAGGTCGAGCAAGGCGCAAGCCTGGTCGAAGGTCCGTATGTCGCCGAGACCTTCAAGGTGGAGATCGAAGACGATTATATCGTGGTCGAGATCTAGCAGAGGATCTTAAGACGCGTCCCGAGTGAGCACCGATACGGACGGTGTTCGCGTGCTCAATCGACGACCGTGTCGAGCATGTTCGAAATGGCAATCAGGAAATTGTGGGGACCGATATAGCCGGTGACGCGGTCGACTTCGCGGCCGTCGCGTAGCAGCACGATGGTCGGGACGGTCGACACCCGTTCGTTGAGGCCAAGCGTCAGCTCGTCCTGGCTGGTGACGTCGACATAACGCATCGGAGCCTGTCGAGCGCGCGGAGAGGCTTCATAGGCCGGTTGAATATAGGTGCGAACCAGATCGCACACCGTGCAGCCGGCGACTTCGATGACGAGAAGCTCCAGCCGATGGGCCGGCAATGTTGCGTCGGTACGGGCCGCATTGAGCGACAGGGTATTGCCGAGCGAAAATGCGGCTACGAGAAGAAGCGCGACGAGCTTACGCATGACGCGGAGAGGCTCCCGAATACTTTGACAGAAAGTTTACAAAAGCCACCTTAACGGCGAGACTGTGATCCAGAAAGAAGAGCCTTTCCGATGCGTTAATTGGTGTGCCAACCGAAGTCGATCCGGTTGGGGAAAATCAGGCAATTGTCCCGAAGCAGCTATTTGAGCAGGCCACGTCGGGCGAGGTTCTGCATCAGGGCCTGGGCTCCAAATGTCCAAGGTGGCGCCGCATCAGCCGTGGTCATGCGATTGGTGAGGCGTCCCAGCGTCGGTGTGCTGATCGTCACGAGGTCTCCGGGCTTATGCGTGAAGCCCATGCCGGCGGTGCCGCGGTCCTTGGTTGGAGCGAACATGGTGCCGAGATAAAGCACAGCTCCATCCGGATACTGATGCGTCTTGCCGATGAGCTCGCTGACGAGGTCGGCCGGATCGCGGGCGATCTCGCGCATTGACGACGTGCCGGTTAGCTGGAAACCGTCGTCGCCCGTCACGTCGAGCGAGACCTCCATGCCTCGGACCGTATCGAGACTGAAGCCATTATCGAAGAAGCGAACGAAAGGGCCGATCGTTGCCGATGCGTTGTTGTCCTTGGCCTTCGACAGCAAGAGCGCCGAGCGGCCTTCGAAATCCCGGAGATTGACGTCGTTGCCAAGCGTGGCACCTACAATACGGCCGTCGGAGGCAACGATGACGACAACTTCCGGCTCCGGGTTGTTCCAGGTCGAACGTGGATGCAACCCTGCTTCCATCCCGTGGCCAACCGTCGATAATGTCTGTGCCTTCGTAAAGATCTCGGCATCCTCGCCGATACCGACCTCGAGATATTGCGACCACGCGCCCGCCTCGATCAGCGTCTTCTTCAGTGCGAGCGCCTGGGACGAGCCAGGCTTCACGCGCCGCAAGTCGCCGCCGAGCTGACGCTCGACCTCCGCGCGGATCGCGCGTGCCCTTTCGGGAGCGCCTTTGGCCTGCTCTTCGATGACGCGTTCGAGCATCGAGCGGGCAAAGGTGACGCCGGCTGCTTTCACGGCCTGCAAGTCGATCGGCGAAAGCAACCAAGGCTGCGACGTGTTGCGCGTGGCCTCGGGCGTGTTGGCGAGGATCGAGTCAAGGCTGCCGATATCCTCGCCGGCGATGCTGCGTATATGAGAGGCGGGATCAGGCGCTTCGCAGAGTGCGGTCATGGTCGGCACATGGGCACTGATGTCGATGACGCGGGCCGCTTCGATGCGCACGATCGATGGGCCAGCGACATCCGGGCGCCAGACACGACCCGCAAGAGCTGCCGAGGCGTGGTCATCAGGCAGCGTGGCTGCGGCAGTCATCAGGTCGCGCATGTGTGTCCCTCCTTTAATGCCCGGACCCCTTTATCTGGGGGTGGCTTATATCTTCCAATAGCGTGGGAGCTGGCGTCGCGCCGGCCGTTCCCTGGCTCGGTGGCACGTCTCGCGCCCGGAGATATCCCAGCAGCCCGGTCAATAAGGTGGCTGCGATCGCGGCGAATATCCAGCGGTAGGCCTCCGTAGCGTATCCTGATGGACCGATCGGGAAGAACCCCGGGATCAGGCCGGTCACCATCGGCAGCAGAGCGCAGCCGAGAAGCTGGGCCATGTTCGCGGTCGTGACGCCTCGGCCGGCGAGGTGCTCCGGATAGAACGTGCGGGCGTGAGAGACGACAACCGGACCGTAACCGGCGACGGCCGAGAGGACGACCAGCAGCACGATCGCAAGTGGCGTCGGCAGATCTGGCGCGACCGCAAGGCATGTGAGCACGACCAGAGTGGCCGTTGCACCTCCGACGGCGACCCATTTCCTCGTATCGAGCAGCCGGTCCAGTGGGCCAATGGCAAGAAGCCCTGAAATCTGGCCGAGCGCCATTGCGATGAGGACATTGCCGCGCTCAATGCCCGCGAGGCCGTGCACGTCGTGAAGATAAGTTCCAGCCCAGAGACCGAGGATGGTGGTTAGTACGGCATAAGCCACGGTTTGCAGCGCGAGCACATATGTCAGTCCGGGAAGGCGCAAGATCGTGACGAAGCCCTTGAGCGCTCGGGCAATTGTTTCTCGTTCGCGAAATTCCTCGAGTTTGCCGGGCGGGCTGTCGCGGACCAGTGTCAGGAAGAGTAACGCGACCAGGGTGGATATGATAGCGAGCAGCAAAAATGTTTGCCGCCAGCCGATGGTGATCGTCGCGAAAGCGAGCGGCGTGCCGGCACCTGCGATGCCCAGCATGCTGCCGGCCCAGACCCAAGATAATACGGTGGTCCAGCGCTGACGCGGATACCATCGGGACACAAGGAAGATCGAGGCCATGAAGCTGCCGCCATGGCCGAGGCCCAGCAGAAATCGTGCGCCTGCCAATCCGTTCCCATCTGTCACGATGGCATGGAGCACGGCGCCTGAGATGGCGAAGATGGCAAGCACGGCGACCGTCAGCCGGGCACCGATCCGGTCGAACAAGAGGCCGACCGGGACCTGGATTGCGAGCAGCGCCCAGAAAAAGCACGCATTGGCGAAACCCAGCATCTCCGGCGTCAGAGACAAGTCGCGGATGAGCTCCGGCGCGATGACGTTCGTCGAAGCGCGAAAGAACTGCGACAGGCTCGTGGTGGCAACGAGCATCGCGAGGAGCACGGTGCCCGACCGCTTTGAGACCACGGCGCGCGGCGAGACAGTATCTGTTGCAGACTTGCTGGCTTCTTGCATGGCCACAGCGATGGCTGATCGCCACGCAGGAGGCAAGTCAAACCGGCCGCACTCAACCGGGGCCGGGGAACAACGCGTCCGTTCGCCCGAGGATGCGATAAGCCAACAGGCCCAGCCATTCGTTCGACGCCTCGTCGAGACGCTTGAGGCCTCCAGGAACAGTTCGGAAGATGCGCAGCGGCTCGCTCTCCACGCTCGTCCGGAAATCGGTCGGATAGGCAACGACGTCAAAGCCTGCGCGGCGGAAGACACCCATGGCGCGCGGCATGTGCATCGCCGTCGTGACGAGCAGATACCGCTCGCCTCGCTTTGGTGCCAACAGGGCGTGCGTCAGCGTGGCGTTCTCATAGGTGTTGCGCGATTTATCCTCGATGAGAATGCGAGAAGCGGGAATTCCGATGGAGACCCAGTAGTCGCGTACGGCCTCGGCGCCATCGGGCTTGGTATCGATCAGTGAGGCGGCGCCGCCCGTGAAGATCAGGCGCGCGTCCGGCAGGCGGTTCGCGAGCGTGGAGCCTGTCGTGATCCGGTCTCCAGCCTCGTTGATTTGCAACTGCTTGAGGTTCGTGGAGTTGGTGTCATCCTCGCCGCCGCCGAGGACGATAATGCCAGTATAGTCGCGACTTCCATTCTCCACCTGCGGGACGGGGAAACGCGCTTCGAGGGGCCACATGGCCCAATTCGCCAAGGGTGACAGGCCCGCAACGACAAGAAGTATGGCGGCGCTCCATGCAAAGCGCAGACCCTGCTGGCGCACGAGAGGCCTCAGCGAACGCGCCCGAACGAGGCCGACCACCAGGAGGCCCCAGATCAGGGTGGATGGCAAGGCGAAGAAGCCGACCAGTTTGGAGATGATGAAGAGCATGGGAGGCGAATTGCACCGAACACGGCTCGTAGGCAAGCGCCGGTTATCATCTACTGGAACTGGTTCGTTTTTAGGCGACTGGCGGACGGTTGAGACTATCCAGAGCAATAAACGAGCTTGAACCAGGGCCGGGAGCCACGCACATAGACGTTCAGCCGTGACGCGAATCCAAGAGGTATGCACATGAGGTCAAGTGCCGAGTTCTTCACCGCGATTTTCGGGGCCGAGGGTGGCGTGACGTCGGCGAGCGCAGTGGGTGGAGCGAAGCCAGCCACTGATCTCGGTGTCATGCCGGAGTGGAACCTGGGCGACCTCTATCCGGGGATGGATTCGCCTGAGTTGAAACAGGATCTCACGAAGGTCGGCGTCGACGCCAAGGCGCTGAAGGAGCGCTACCAGGGCAAGTTGAAGCGCCTGGGAGGCGATGGCCTCGCGCTTGCCGAGGCGATCGAGGCCTATGAGCGTTTGGCCGACCTGATGGGCCGGCTGGGATCGTATTCGGGGCTGCTCTACTACGCCAACATGGCGGACCCGGCGCGGGCCAAGTTCTTTGGCGATGTGCGCGAGAAGCTGACTGCGGCGTCGGGCGAATTCCTGTTCTTCGAGCTCGAACTCAATCAAATCGACGAGGCGGAGCTTGCGGAGGGTTTCAAAGAGCCGCGGCTGGCACGCGTCAAGCCGTGGCTGGACGATCTTCGCAAGGAAAAGCCCTATCAACTCGATGAGCAGGTCGAGAAGCTGTTCCTCGAAAAGGGCATGACGGCGGGCGGGGCGTTCGACCGGCTCTTCAATGAGACGATGGCCGATCTCCGCTTCGAGGTGGAGGGCGAGCCGGAGCCGCTGGGGCTGGAGCCCACCCTCAACTTCCTGATGCGTTCCGATCGCGCCAAGCGACAGGCTGCGGCGGAAGCGCTGGCCAAAGTATTCGCGAAGAATCTCAGGCTGTTCACGCTCATCACGAACACGCTCGCCAAGGACAAGGAAATTTCCGATCGCTGGCGCGGGTTCAAGGACGTGGCGGACGCCCGGCATCTCTCGAACCGGGTGGAGCGAGAGGTGGTCGAGGCATTGGTTTCGACCGTGCGCGAAGCGTATCCGCGCACAGCACATCGCTACTACGCGATGAAGGCGAAATGGCTCGGGCTCGACAAGCTTGCGCATTGGGATCGCAACGCGCCGCTTCCCGAGAAGCCAGAGCGGCTCGTGGCGTGGCCAGAGGCTGAGCGTCTGGTGCTCGATGCTTATCGCGGTTTTGCGCCGGAGATGGCGGATATTGCGTCCAAGTTTTTCAAGAGCGGCTGGATCGACGCGCCGGTGCGCCCAGGCAAGGCGCCAGGCGCATTCTCGCATCCGACCGTGCCGTCGGCGCACCCGTATGTACTGATGAACTACCAGGGCAAGGCGCGGGATGTGATGACGCTCGCGCACGAGCTGGGTCACGGGGTGCATCAGGTGCTGGCGGCGCCGCAAGGACCGCTGCTCGCGTCAACGCCTCTTACGCTTGCGGAGACGGCGTCGGTATTCGGCGAGATGCTGACGTTCCGTGCGATGCTGGCGGCGACCACCGATCGGCGCGAGCGCAAGGCGATGCTCGCGCAGAAGGTCGAGGACATGATCAATACGGTCGTGCGCCAGATCGCCTTCTATACCTTTGAGCGGAAAGTACACGAGGGGCGGCGCGGTGGTGAGCTGACCAGCGATGATCTCAACCGCTTCTGGATGGAGGTGCAGGCCGAAAGCCTCGGATCGGCTGTGGAGTGCAAGGCGGGGTACGAGACGTTCTGGACCTATATTCCGCATTTCATCCACTCGCCATTCTACGTTTACGCCTACGCGTTCGGCGATTGCCTGGTGAACTCGCTTTATGGCCTCTACCAGGAGGCGCATCCGGGGTTCGTCGGCAAGTACTTCGAGATGCTGAAGGCGGGCGGTTCGAAGCACCATTCGGAACTTCTGGCGCCGTTTGGTCTCGATGCACGTGATCCAGCGTTCTGGGCCAAGGGCCTGAAGGTGCTCGAAGGCTTTATCGACGAGCTCGAGGCGATGGACAAAGTGAGCTGATCGCCTCGATCTGATAGGCGGCATGGCGCGTGGTCGACGGCAAGAGGCCGGGACTGCGCGCTTTTTCGTTGTCGGCGCGATGATCGTGCCGCAGGTTGAGATTGCCATCGGACCATCTGAAACGCTGTTTCGTGCAAGGATTTGGCCAAAATGACGCTTCCGCAGGACCTCCTGATTCTGGCCGTTGTCGCGCTGATTGCAGTGTTCCTCTTCCGGCGGATGGCTGCTGGTCGCAAGGCGGCGAGCGCGGCCAACCGGCGCCGTCTCGTTGCCGACATAGATGTGGGCGGTCAGGTGACGGTTCCCGATGTGGCCGCTCTCAAGGCCGCGGGCTATCGAACGCTCATCAACATGAGGCCGGATGGCGAAGGCGCCGACCAGCCGCTTTCCGCGTCCGTGGAGAGTGCTGTCACCGACGCCGGGCTCAGCTATGCCTACATACCGACGTCAGCGGCAAACATGTCCGATCAGGTCATCGATGATCTTGCGCGCACGCTTGCCAATACAGAGGGGCCGGTGCTGATCTACTGCCGCAGTGGTGCAAGAGTTGCCCGAGCCTGGGCGCTTGCAGAGGCTTCGCGGCCCGGTGGTCTCGATCGCGAAGGGATCGTGAGCGCGGTGGAACAGGCTGGCTTCAAGGTCGACGACCTATTGTCGCGAATCGACGCGCGGCTGGCGACGCGCCCGGAGTAAATTGATCTGTCCATGAGCAGCCTTGCCTCAGAAACCGGACCGGGCGCTCCGCTTCACGGCGAAGACGCGATCATTCAGGAGTATCTCGCGCCATTGGCAGCCGGCTATCCGGGTGCGCTGGGGCTGAAGGACGATTGCGCAACGATCACGCCTACCCCGGGCCACGACCTTGTTCTGAAAACCGATCCGATTGCGTCCAGCATTCACTTCCTGCCGGACGATCCGCCTGCGGACATCGGGTGGAAGGCACTGGCGGTGAATGTCTCGGATCTCGCCGGGAAGGGTGCCCTGCCACGGGCGTATCTGATGGCCCTCAGCTTTCCCGAGGCACCTACGCGTGGCTGGATGGGCGCCTTTGTGAGCGGACTTGCCGAGGCGCAGGGCGCGTTCGGGATGCACCTCATCGGAGGTGATACGGACCGCCGGCCCGGGCCGGTGACGATTTCGATCACGGTGCTGGGCGAGGTCCCGACAGGCCGTATGGTTTTGCGCGGCGCCGCGCGACCCGGCGACGTCCTGTTTGTGACCGGTGTGCTCGGGCAAGCCGCTCTCGGACTTTCACTGCTGAAAGAGCCGCTGCTCGGCGCGCGCTGGGGGCTCGATGAGACCGCTGTGCAGGCAGCGGTGAACAAGTATCGCCGACCGCAGCCGCGATTGGCACTACGAGATGCCCTCCGATACTACGCCTCGGCTGCCATGGATCTCTCCGACGGCCTTGCCAAGGACTTAGGGCGGATGTGCCGGGCGAGCGGCACCGGGGCAACAGTTTCGATGGAGGCTTTGCCACGGGAAGCGGTTGCAAAGGCTGCCGTGAGCGCGGATCCGAGTCGGTGGATCGACGTGTTGGCGGGTGGCGACGACTACGAAGTTCTCGTCGCGGTTCGCCCCCAGGATGCCGCGGCGTTCGAGGTGTCGGCCAACGCTGCAGGTGCGGTGGCAGCCGAACCATTCAGTGTGGCCCGGATCGGGGAGGTCACCGCAGGAGAAGTCGTGACTTTTCTCGATCAGGTCGGGAATCCATTCGCTTTGCCACGTACCGGCTGGGATCACTTCTAACCCTCGGCGACGGTGTGCTTAAATTGCAACAATCCAAATGAGCCTGCATGAATTAACTGCTTAGTACGATTGGTCTGCTCCCGATCCCGCCTGCCGTGTTGCAACGGCGCACCTATTCGGGCATCTTCCGCGCGCGAATCCCAGGCTCCACGCGGCGAAGGGCTGTTTCCAGCATTCATTCCTCGCGCCATCGCAGTAGCCTGCCTACCTTCGATTCTACTCCAACGCTCGAACTGGGGGAGCTTCTCATGAGCACCGTGATGTGGGCCATCATCCTTGGCGGCCTGCTATCGATCGTCTACGGCGCCGTTACCATCAAAGCGGTCATGGCAGCCGATGCTGGCAATGCGCGCATGCAGGAGATCGCTGGCGCCATCCAAGAGGGTGCGCAGGCATATCTCTCGCGCCAGTACACGACGATCGCAATTGCAGGCGTTCCGATCTTTCTGCTCGTCGGTTTTCTGCTTGGATGGCTGGTCGCTATCGGCTTTCTGATCGGCGCGGTGCTGTCCGGTATCGCAGGCTTCATCGGCATGCACGTTTCGGTCCGCGCCAACGTCCGGACCGCACAGGCTTCGACGCACTCGCTGGGCGCTGGCCTGTCGATGGCGTTTCGCGCCGGTGCGGTGACGGGTATGCTCGTTGCTGGTCTCGCTCTACTCGGCGTCGCGGTCTACTACGCGGTGCTGACGGGTCCGATGGGCTTTCAGTCGACAAGCCGAACCGTTGTCGATGCCCTCGTCGCGCTCGGCTTCGGAGCGTCGCTGATTTCGATCTTTGCGCGTCTCGGCGGCGGTATCTTCACCAAGGGCGCAGACGTCGGCGGTGACCTTGTCGGCAAGGTCGAGGCTGGCATTCCCGAGGACGATCCCCGCAACCCGGCAACGATCGCAGACAACGTCGGCGACAACGTCGGCGACTGCGCGGGTATGGCGGCCGATCTGTTCGAGACGTATGCCGTGACCATCGTGGCTACGATGGTTCTCGCGGCAATCTATTTCGGCGGACAGCCGATCGTCACGAACCTGATGCTCTTTCCGCTCGCTATCTGCGCGGCGTGTGTGGTGACCTCGATCATCGGCACGTACTTCGTGAAGCTCGGCGCCAACAACTCGATCATGGGGGCCCTTTATAAGGGCCTGATCGTCACCGGGCTCCTCTCGCTCGTGGCGCTGTGGCCCATCACCGAAGGCCTGCTCGGGATGAGCACGCAGTTCACGGTGCGTGGCCTGACGTTCACCGGCATGGACCTGTTCTGGTGCGGCGTGGTCGGACTGGCTGTGACGGCGGGTATCATCGTCGTCACGGAGTATTATACCGGCATCGGCTATCGGCCGGTCCGCTCGATCAGCCAAGCATCGGTGACAGGTCACGGCACGAACGTGATCCAAGGCTTGGCTGTCAGCCTCGAGGCGTGCGCTCTTCCGGCGCTGATCATCATCGCGGGCATCATCATCACCTTCAAGCTGGCAGGACTTTTCGGCATCGCGATCGCGGTGACGACGATGCTGGCGCTGGCGGGCATGGTGGTGGCGCTCGATGCGTTCGGTCCGGTGACGGACAACGCCGGCGGTATCGCTGAAATGGCGGGCATGCCGAGCGAGATCCGCAAGACGACGGACGCGCTCGACGCGGTGGGCAATACGACCAAAGCCGTTACGAAGGGCTATGCCATCGGCTCGGCGGGTCTTGGCGCGCTTGTACTGTTTGCCGCCTATAACGAGGACCTCAAGTACTTCATTTCGTCGGCACAGCCCGGCTCGATGTTCCATAATCTGACGGTCGACTTCTCGCTGTCGAACCCGTACGTCGTGGTTGGTCTGCTGTTCGGTGGTTTGCTGCCATTTCTCTTCGGCGGCATGGCCATGACAGCGGTCGGTCGTGCAGCCGCGTCGATTGTCGAAGAGGTTCGCCGGCAGTTCAAAGAAAAGCCGGGCATCATGAAGGGCACCGAGAAGCCCGACTATGCCCGCGCCGTCGACATGCTGACGCGGGCGGCCATCAAAGAGATGATCGTGCCGTCGCTCCTGCCGGTTCTGTCGCCGATCGTCTGCTTCTTCGTCGTCCGCGCGATCGCGGGTACGGGTGATGCGTTCGCGGCGCTCGGTGCCATGCTGCTCGGCGTGATCGTCACGGGTCTTTTCGTTGCCATCTCGATGACGGCCGGCGGCGGCGCCTGGGACAACGCGAAGAAGGCATTCGAGGACGGCTTCGTCGACAAGGACGGCGTCAAGCACCTCAAGGGCTCAGAAGCGCACAAGGCCTCGGTGACCGGCGATACGGTTGGCGATCCCTACAAGGACACGGCCGGCCCGGCTGTGAACCCGATGATCAAGATCACCAACATCGTGGCGCTGTTGCTGCTGGCGGTCATGGGTCACTAAGACCTCTGCCGCGAGGCAGCGATCGATAAAAACAATGGGGCGGATCTTGGAGATCCGCCCCATTGCTTTTCGGTCGCCAGATACGCGATGCGTCTGCGTTACCAGACGTTCCAGCGAATGCCCGCACGCAGGGCATGCTCGTGGGTATCGCCGATCGTAAGGCGTGATTCGGCGGAGCTCTGGCCGTTGATCGGCGTGGAGAAATTGATGCGGGTGTTGAAGTCGACCTCGCCGATATAGGTGTAGCGATAGCTCAGATCGAACACCATGCCAGGGCTCAGGTTATAGGCGACGCCTGCTGTTGCCGAAGCCGCTGGAGCGATCTGCCGGCCAGTGCCTTGGCCAGTGAAGGTACGAGTCGTGAAGTTGTTCGGATTCCCAGGATCCGATATCACTTCGACTGTCTCGTGATCGCGATCGATATTGCGGACGGCAAAGCCGGCGCCGATGCCGACATACGGAACGAAGCGACTGCTGCCGCGATCGACGAGATCCCAATAGAGATTGGCGAGCGCGACGGTGCTGCGCACCTCGGTATGCTCGCGCGTCGCGCCATCAACCTGGACAAGATTTCCGCCGTAGATGGCGGGGTCCCTCATGTAGCTATACGCGGCGTCAACGTGGGCGTCGCCTTTGCTGCGCACGTCGACGGTGATGTCGCCGCGCAGACGTGGCGAGAAATAGGCGCCGACGCCAACGCCGCCCATAGCGAAGGTGTCGAAATCGCCTGTGAACCAGCTCGACGTGGCGCCGAAGGCAGGCCCGTCGAGCGGATCGCGGTCGAGGCCATAGAGGTTCTGGCTCATGGATGGTACGCCGCCGTCAACGATACCGCCGCCGATGTCGGCGCGGAGATACCATTTGAATGTTTCCATGACGGGGATCGGTGCCGGAATCGGCACGCCGCCGCGGTCCTTGATGCTACCGCCGCGGTCCCAATCGGCCGCTTGAGCTGTCGGCGCGGCAACTGTGACCGCCAGACCCATCAGCAGGAATAATTTCGTCAATCGCATTTGCGTCGATTCCCCGAGTGCGCGGCAATAGACCCAGCCCTGTTGCAGCGGCCAGGCTGCGCCCGAGGAGCAAGCGTTCGCGTCACAGCCGCAGCGCCCCAAGGGCTGCCGGGCTACGCCGACGCAAAAACGCAGACGATCGACGACTTCCTTCCTCGTGCCGTACCGAGGAAACAATGCGCGATAACGCTTAAGAACCATTTAAACCGTGCGCCGGTTGGAGACGTCGCTGCTCCAGACTGCGATGTTTGCTGCCGAACCAGAAGGCGGATAGAAGGACCACGCAGGCGAACGGCATGTCCGATCCGCCGGCAGGATAGACCCACCGAATTTGCCATCGAGTGAGCCCATGTCCGAAACCGGCTTCGAGCGGCCGCGCGGTTTCTTCGCGATAGGTGCCGAGCGCATATCGAAGAGCCTGAACCTTGGCAATCTGATGCGTTCAGCCCATGCCTTCGGCGCGTCTTTCACTTTCACGGTCGGCGCCATGTATACCGCGCACGAGGCCATGGCCGACACGTCGAGAAGTGCGCAGCATCTGCCGCACTACGATTGGAGCGGCGTGGACGAAATTGCGCTGCCGCGAGGCTGCATGCTGGTGGGTGTCGAGCTGCTCGACGAGGCGATCGAGTTGCCCCGCTTTCATCATCCGGCGCGTGCTGCCTATGTGCTTGGTCCAGAGAAAGGGTCGCTTTCACCGGAGTTGCTTTCGCGATGCGATGTGACGGTGAAAATTCCGACGCGATTCTGCGTCAATGTCGCAATGGCGGGCGCTATCGTCATGTACGATCGCATAATCTCGCGGCGTCCTTCCACGAGGCTGGCCAGCCTGGCCGCAGTCCGATCGGACTGAGGTGGGGAGAAGATTGCTGTTACTGCGCCATCGTGCTGTCCACAGCGGGTGCAAAACTGAGGATGCGGAGCCCTCAACGCTGGACATGGCTGCCTATGCGGCAGAGGGTTCGCCATCCTTAATTCCACGAAGAATGATGCGGGGTCATGACCAAACACTTCAATTCCGCTTCCGCGATCTTCGTGCTGCTACTGGCAGCCGGCTCCGTGTCGACGGGACCTGCCAGCGCCGCGGAGCTTGTTAGCACTCATAGTGACTGGAAGGCCTATCGGCACGGCACCGGCGATCAACGCATGTGCTTTGCCGTGTCCGAGCCAAACGAGGCCGGTCCCAATAACGTCAAACGAGAGAGCCCGCACGTCTACGTGACGGCCTGGCCGAAAGCCGGCATCAAAGCCGAGATCAGCGTGCTGGTCGGGCTTGCCTTGAAAAAAAACGCCGAGATCGAAGTCAATATCGACGGCAACCGCTTCGAGCTTTTTCCTGACGGCGATCGCGCCTACGTGAGCGACGCGAACGATGAGCTGAAGTTGCTCGATGCCATGCGTCGGGGGCGGTCGATGACGATCACAGCGACCTCAACAGGCGGGCAGGAAACGCGCGATACCTACTCGTTGTCGGGGCTCACCGCCGCCGTTCAGTCCATGTCCTCTGGCTGTTCTTGAGCACCGGGCTGCTTCTCTCGCGTTTGGGAGCAGGCACCCGGGATCTCTCCCGGATAGCCTTCGTCCGTCTCGTCGCGTGCGCCAGCCTCAGTCGCGGAGCAGATCGTTGATCGAAGTCTTGGCGCGCGTCTGGGCGTCGACGATCTTCACGATCACCGCGCAATAGAGGCCCGGCCCGGTCATGCCGTTCGGTAGAGGCAGACCCGGCAGCGATCCCGGCACGACGACGGAGTAAGGCGGCACCTTACCCATGTGGATCTGGCCCGTTGCGCGGTCGACGATCTTGGTCGTGGCTGAGATGAACACGCCCATGGAGAGCACCGATCCCTCACCCACGATGACGCCCTCCACCACCTCGGAGCGGGCGCCGATGAAGCAGTTGTCCTCGATGATGACGGGGTTCGCCTGAAGCGGCTCGAGAACGCCGCCGATGCCAACGCCTCCGGAGAGGTGGCAATCTCGGCCGATCTGGGCGCAGGAGCCGACAGTTGCCCATGTATCGACCATGGTGCGCTCGCCGACATAGGCACCAAGGTTCACGAACGACGGCATCAGGACGACGTTGGGGGCAATGTAGGATCCGCGGCGGACGACGGCGCCGGGCACAGCGCGAAAGCCGGCCTTCTTGAAATCGTCCGGGCCCATGCCGTCAAACTTCGAAGGGACTTTGTCCCACCAGGACGAGCCGCTGGGTGCGCCGGAAATCATGCCCATGTCGTTCAGCCGGAAGGACAGCAACACGGCCTTCTTCAGCCATTGATTAACTACCCACTCCTCGCCCTTCTTCTCGGCGGTCCGGGCAGCGCCTTTGTCGAGCATGTCGATGGCGGTTTCGACGGCATCGCGGACCGCGCCTTTCGTCGATGAATTGACGCCGTCACGCGCCTCCCAGGCGGCTTCGATCGTCTGCTGCAGGTCGGCGGTCGACATAATGGCGGCTCCTTCGCATCAGCGCTTGGCTCTCGGGACGCGGTTTTGGCTTGCGTGCTCCGACCTGTCAATTGTGGGCAGAACCAACCGGAGGGTCACGCGCAAGGCGCACCGCTCGCGGCATCAACAGGTATTTTGCCTGTGGATCGTATCGAGGCATCCCGAATCCGCCTACCGAATGTTCCTGCGTGGCTGGGCATCAGCCGGCCTCATGGAGAGCGATATGGCTGTCAGGAAAAGCGAGAGCACGAGCGGTAAGGCCGCATCGGCAGCAGCGAAGGTGTTGAAGGACCCGAAAGCGAGCAAAAACGCCAAAACCGCTGCAGCCTCGGCTCTAACGCAAAGCAAGAGCAAGGAAGTCACCAGCGCGAAGGCAGCGAGCGCGGCCGCGAAGGTCATGAGAGATCCCAAGGCCGGCAAGGCAGCCAAGACCGCCGCTGCCTCGGCCCTGACGCAAAAGACCGCAAAGAAGAAGTAGCGCCGCCTGGGGCAGACGCATTTGCAGGCGTTTGTGCCTCGGTGGCGACGGTTCTGGCGCAATCCGGTGCCGGGTCCCATGATTGGGGTCCGGCATTTTCATTTTGACCGACGTTGGGAGAACCCGCGCCATGAAATTCGGTTTGAGCACGCTAACCCAGAGAGTTTTCACGTCCGCGGACAATTATATGGCCGTCGTGACCGCCGCGGAGGAGGCGGGCTTCGACTTCCTGTCCGTAAGCGATCACCTCATCATTCCGGCGCAGCGCGAGACGCACTATCCGTACGTGGCCGGAGGTGCATTCGGGGGCGCCCAGCAGGGACACTGCTTCGACCAGTTGACGACGATTGCATTTCTCGCCGCGGCGACGACCCGGCTGAGACTGCTGACGTCCGTGCTTGTCGTGCCACATCGACCGGCCATGCTCACAGCGAAGATGCTGGCGACGATCGATGTGCTTTCCAAGGGGCGGCTCATCGTCGGTGCGGGAGCCGGATGGATGAAGGAAGAGTTCGCCGCGCTGTCGGCCAACTTTCCCGATCGCGGAGCGGTCACGGACGAGAGCCTTGCGGCGTTCATCGAGCTCTGGACGAAGGAGCGGCCGTCATTCCACGGCGAGCACGTTCGCTTTGACGAAGTGATCTTCCAGCCGAAGCCGCTGCAGAAGCCGTACCCGCCTCTCTGGATCGGAGGCGAGAGCCCGCCGGCGATCCGGCGCGCGATCAAGTATGGCAGCACCTGGTATCCAGGCAACAACAGCCAGACGATGCCGCTCAATACGCCGGCCCGGCTGAAAGCGGGGATCGAGACTGTACGTGGCCGATGCGAGAAAGCGGGGCGCGATCCTGCAACACTTGGCTTCACGCTGCTCGTGCAGGATTTCTTCGAGTGGGGTGAATTCAAAGTCGCTGACGGTTCCGCACGTCGTATGTTCACTGGCAGTTCGGACGACATGCTGGCGGATGCCGAAGCGTTGACCGAGATCGGTGTCAGCCATGCCGCGCTGAGGCTTGGCGGCAATTCGATCGAGGACACCGTCGCGCGGATCGAGCGGTTTGGTGCCGAGGTGATTGCCCGGCACAAGGGTTAGCCTGGAAAGGTCGTCGCGCAGTACTTCCACGCAGAGGTGTGTCACCGATTGCACGATGGTGGCGCGGGCGGCATGCTTCGCGTCTCATCGCAATCGAGGACAAGCGCAATGAAGGTCGGTCTTTTCATCACGAACCAGCAGAAAGTCGGTGCCGATATGGTGCAGGCGCTCGGCGATCAGATCGCCATGGTGCACCATGCGCGCGACCGAGGCTGGGATTCACTGCTGACCGGCCAGCACTATCTCAACGAAGGCGACAACAAGCAGCTTCAGCCCGTTCCGTTTCTGGCACGCCTCGCCGCGGAAGCCGGCGAAATGACTCTTGGCACAGGCATTCTGCTGATCAACCTGCACAACCCGGTTTATACGGCCGAGACGATCGCGACCCTGGATATTCTGGCGCGAGGCAATTTCATCTTCGGCGTTGGTCTTGGCTATCGAGACATGGAATTCGACGCCTTTGGCGTGCCGAAGGGTGTGCGTGTCAAACGCTTCGAGACGTATCTCGATCTCGTGCAGCAGCTTTGGACGGGCAAGCCGGTGTCCTACGAGGACGAGACCTGCAAGCTCGACAATGTCGTGATGAACATCCGGCCGATACAGCAGCCGCGCCCACCGATCTGGATTGCAGCGAACAACGATCCAGCCGTGCGGCGGGCTGCGCGTCTCTCGGACGCGTGGTTCATCAACCCGCACGCGACGCTCGACTCGGTGCGCAGGATGATGGGTGTCTACCGTGACGAGCTGAAGGCTTGCGGAAAGCCCTTTCCGACCGACCTGCCGGTCTTCAAGGAAGTCTTCTGCGCCAAGGATCGCCGAACGGCCATTGAAATGGCGGCGCCTTATCTCGGCGGCAAATATGCCGACTACGCGAAGTGGGGACAGGACAAGGTCATGCCAGACGACGCCGACTTCTCGCGCTCGTTCGAGGAACTGACCGAAGGCCGGTTCATCATCGGCTCGCCGGAGGAGTGCTACGCGCAGTTGAAGCCCTATTGGTCGGAATTCGGATGCAGTCACCTCGTCGTGCGCACGAACTGGGCCGGGATGCCAGCGTCCGTGTCGCTTCCGAGCATGCGGCTGATCTCCGACGAGTTGCTGCCGGCGCTGCGGCGCGTTGAGGTCAATCGAGGGTAGTCAGCGAGACCTACCCAAGATCTACAGGGGCCGACAGAAGTCCCGTGGATTTCCACAAGGAGGAAACAGCGTGATCCATCGTCGAGGATTTCTTTCGCTCGGTATTGGCGGGGCGGTCGCGTCCGCTCTGCCACTACGGGCGACAGCGCAAGCGCAGGCTTGGCCGGAGCGACCGGTCAAGATCATTGTGCCGTTTGCCGCCGGTGGCGGAACGGATGCCGTCGCGAGACCCTGGGCCGATAAACTTAGCCAAGCCTTTAAGCAACAATTTGTCATCGAGAATCGCGGTGGCGCGAGTGGTCTGATCGGCACCGAGGCTGCCGCAAAGGCAACGCCTGACGGCTATACGTTCCTCATCACCGGCGCGACCACGACGACGTTCCTGCCGATGATGCGCAAGGTGAACTATGACGCCGACAGTCTCATGCCGATTGCTCGGGTCGGCGACACGGTTTGCGGTCATGTGATCGGAGCGCGCGTCGGGCCGAAAACAATCGAGGAAGTGGTCGACTACGCGAAGAAGAACCCCGGCAAGCTGGCATTTGGATCATCAGGAACGGGAACGACACCACACTTGAGGTTCGAGGCTTTCAAGGCGAAAGCGGGCGTCGATATCCTGCATGTGCCGTATCGTGGTGGCGCCGATAGCTTGACGGACCTGTTGGCGGGCACCGTCCAATTGATGAACGAGCCAGTTACGCTGCCCCATGTGAAGTCGGGCAGTCTCCATATGTTTGCGGTCAATCATTCGGAACGGATGGAAGAGTTTCCGAGTGTGCCAACGCTTACGGAGGCCGGTTTTCCCGATTGCGATGTGCCGCTGTGGTTCACGTTATGGGCGCCGGCCGGAACATCGAAAGAGCTGATCGCCAAGCTCAATGCCAAGGTGGTCGAAATTTCGAAGACCGACGACATGAAAGCCAAATTGAAGCTCGCGGGCGCAGTGCCGGTCCTGCAAACACCGGAGGAGATTGCAGCCTTCCGCGAAAAGGACAGGAAAGCGCTGGCCGAGCTGGTAAAGATCGCAAATATCAAATTGGAATAGGTGAACCAAGGGGATGAAGGCCGATGTCGTTTCGGCCCTCACCTCCAGCGATATCGTGTCCCGATTGGCCGGCCGTGAAGCTCACGCGGCCGCGGCGGCCGCCTTCGCTTCGGGCGTGAAGATCCAATCGGCCATGACCTGGCAGCGACGCATATGGCGCGGCTCGTCGGGGCGGTAGTCGGCAACGGCGTTGTGCATGGTCCAAAGATTGTCCCAGCACAGCACGTCGCCCTCGTTCCACAGGTGCTTGTATTTGTACTTATCCTGAAGCTGGTGCTTGAACAGGAACGACAACAGCTCGTCACTCTCGGCCTTGCTGATGCCGTCGATGTGAGTGACGTAGCCGACGGTGCAATAGAGCGCCTTGCGGCCCGAGATCGGGTGCGTCAACACGATGGGGTGCGAGACGGGTGGCTTGGCGGCGCGCTGCTCCGGCGTAAGAGGCTTTCTTTGTGTTCCGGGCCGCTTGAGCATCTCCTCCCAGAACTTGTTGAAGTCGTGGGTGGCGGTGCGGTTCTCGATGCGTGCCTTGATGTCGGCGGGCAGATCGTCATAGGCGGCGCACATATCGAGGAACTCGGTGTTTCCGAGCGGTTTGCCATCGCGGAACGGCACCTTGATCGCGTGGAGGATGTTGAGGAACGCGATCGGCTCCGAATAGCTCATGTCGGTGTGCCAATCCTGGCCTGCATCCGCGAGGCCGATCGGCTTGCCGTTCTCGACGATGTTCGAGAGTACCATCACCTCGGGGTGGCCGGGCACGGTGTAATGACCGGCGGCGACGTTGATTTCCAGAGAGCCAAACTCGCGTGCAAAGTTCTTTTGCTGTTCCGGGCCTACCTTTTGCTGCGGAAAGCAGAGGACGGCGTATTTGCCGAAGGCTCGCAGGATTTCAGCCTTGTCGCTCTGAGAGAGCGGCTTCGACACGTCGATCCCCTCGATGCGCGCGCCGAGCGTTTTGCCGATTGGGGTGATCTTGGCCATGCAGGCGGTCTCCGTTGTGGTCGGCTGTTCGGCGGTCTGGCTTCCAGTCCACCGGGCCGCTGATGTTTCGATGCAAACCAGAATGGCGGCAAAGATGCCAAGTGAAAAGATCAACTTAGGTGCCCGGGATCGGACGTCGCAGGGCTGCGATGGGTGACTCTGCGGGCTGATCGAATGCTGATTCTCGCAAACCAAGCCGCGGTGAGGACTGCAATCCCGCACTGCCGTTAGCCATAAGTTCGGCTCGTTGCCGTGCTTCATGCGCATTAATCGCAACCGGGCTCGGAAACCAAAGCCAGGGGACGATGCGTTTCAGGTTCGGCGTCTTGGAAGACGATTGAACATACATCATAATTCAGCTTGATCGCGGCCTTCTTGCGCATCCCCTTGGCCTTGTGGCGGGAACCGCGCTAGAGGTTCGCACACGGAATTCGGTCACATGAGACGATGAGCGGAGGCTAGCCCTATGACGATGACACTTGAGCAGGTTGCCCAGGCGATGGTCGCCCCGGGGCGTGGCATTCTTGCCGCCGACGAAAGCTCGGGCACGATCAAGAAGCGGTTCGACAGCATTAAGGCAGAGTCCACGGCAGACAATCGCCGAGACTATCGCGAGATGCTGTTTCGCTCGACCGATGCGATGAAAAACTACATCTCGGGCGTGATCCTCTATGACGAGACAATTCGTCAGAAGGCAAAGGACGGCACGCTGCTGAGCAAAGTCATCTCAGACGCAGGCTCGCTGCCTGGCATCAAGGTGGATGGCGGAACGAAGCCGCTGCAATTCTGCCCGGGTGAGGTCGTCACTGAAGGATTGGATGGGCTTCCAGGGCGGGTGAAGGAATACGTCGAGCTTGGCGCCAAGTTTGCGAAGTGGCGCGCGGTGATCGACATCGGCAACGGCATTCCGAGTTATACGTGCATCAAAGCTAACGCGCAGGGGCTTGCCCGCTATGCTGCGATCTGCCTCGAGGGCGGACTTGTTCCGATCGTCGAGCCGGAAGTTCTGATGGACGGTGCGCACGATATCGATCGCTGCGCCGAAGTGACGGAATGGGTTCTCAAAGAAGTCTTCCAGGAACTCTACTACAATCGCGTTACGCTCGAGCAGACGGTGCTCAAGCCGAATATGGTGATTGCCGGCAAGAAGTCGGCGAAGCAGGCGTCGCGCGAAGAAGTTGCCGAAAAGACGGTGAAGGTACTGAAGCGCTGCGTGCCGGCGGCCGTTCCGGGCATCGCGTTCCTGTCCGGCGGGCAGTCCGATGAGGACGCGACGGCGCACTTGCATTTGATGAACGCGATGGGGCCATTGCCGTGGAGCCTGACGTTCTCCTACGGGCGTGCGTTGCAGGCAGCGGCACTGAAGGCATGGTCGGGCAAAAAGGAAAACGAAGCCGCGGGCGCCAAGGCGTTCGCGCATCGCGCGAAGATGAACGGTCTGGCAGCGGCCGGGAAGTGGGCGCAGAGCCTCGAAAAGGCGGCCTGATCGTTCTCGTCGGTTGACCTCGGTGGACATGCACGGCGCGGGGATACTTCTCCGCGCCGTTTTTCGTCGTGCTTGACGCGTAGCCGCAGGGGCCGCCTTGTCGATGCGATGCCGAGGGCTCATGATTGAGCATAGCAGCATGCAACGCGAGGCAACGTCATGGGCCAGCAATCCAAATCCGACACGCCGAGCGTCAGTGCTCTCTACCGGTATCCGGTCAAAGGCCTTTCGCCTGAGGCGATGTCAGAGGTGTCGCTTTCGCCGGAGCAGACGTTTCCCGGAGACCGGGCCTGGGCAATCGAGAACGGAGCGGGAGGGTTCGACCCTCAAAACCCGCGTTATCTGCCCAAAATTCATTTCTTGATGCTGATGCGGGACGAGAAGCTCGCGACGCTGAAGACGCGATTTGACGAGGCCACGGAAACCCTGACGATCTTTCGGGACGGCAAGCAGGTGGCGCGCGGCAATCTCGGCACGCCGATCGGACGGCAGCTCATCGAGCAGTTCATGGCTGCCTATATGAAAGACTCGCTCCGCGGCGCGCCGAAGATCGTGTCTGCGCCTGGACACAGCTTCACGGATATGAAGGTCAAGTGCGTGCATATCGTCAATCTGGCGTCTGTGCGCGAGCTCGAGCGCATCATGGGGCGGCGGCTCGATCCGCTACGTTTCCGCCCGAACATCCTGCTCGATGGCGTCGCGCCGTGGATTGAGCTCGGATGGCTTGGGCAACAGGTTTCCATCGGCGAGACGCGACTTTCAGTGTTCCATCGCACCGGGCGGTGTGCTGCAACGGATGTCGATCCTGACACCGGTGTGCGCGATCTTTCGATTCCCGCCGAGCTGCAAAGGACCTTCGGGCATGCGGATTTCGGGGTTTATGCAAAAGTGCAGGCGGGTGGCGACATCGCGGTTGGCGATGCGGTCGCCATTGGCTGATGTTGCGGAGCCGCGCAGATTTCTCAGCAAGTGATTGCCACGATGCCCCTGGCGGGCCAGGATTGACGGAAAAGGTCAATCATAAGGGGCAGGAAACGATGAAATCGGCGCTTTGCGAGCGTTTCGGGATCGAGTTCCCGCTATTTGCCTTCACGCATTGCCGCGACGTTGTCGTCGAAGTGACGAATGCCGGAGGGTTCGGTGTGCTCGGTGCCGTGGCCCATACGCCGGAGACACTCGAGATCGACCTGGCTTGGATCGACCGGCACATCAAAGGGCCCTATGGCGTCGATCTGCTCATTCCATCGCGCATGGAGGGCAAGGCAGGTGATTTGACCCATCAGGATTTGGTCGATCGCATTCCGCCGGGGCATCGCCAGCACATCGCGGGGCTGCTCGAGAAGCACGGTATCGATACGTCGGACCTATGGACGTTCAACTGGGCGCACGACTACTCGGCCAACATGCGCGAGGACGGTGCGCAGAAGCTGCTCGATGTCGCCTTTGCACATCCGATCAAGCTGTTCGTCAACGCGCTCGGCCCACCGCCGAAGTCGGTCGTGGAACGCTGTCGTGCCAATGGGATCGCTATCGGTGCGCTGACGGGAGCGCGCGAGCACGCGATGAAGAATGTCGCGGCGGGTGTGGATATTCTCGTGGTCTCGGGGACCGAGGCTGGCGGCCATTGTGGTGAGATTTCGACAATGGTGGTGGTGCCGGACGTGATCGACTCGATCCAGGATCACGCCGATGTGCACGTCCTGGCTGCAGGCGGCATTGCGACGGGACGCCAAATGGCTGCCGTGATGGCGATGGGCGCGGCGGGTGCGTGGACCGGATCGGTCTGGCTGACCACCGTCGAGGCGGAGACCATACCGACGGTGAAGGCGAAGATGCTGAATGCGTCCGCGCGTGACACGGTGCGTTCTCGGAGCCGGACGGGTAAGCCCACGCGGCAACTCAAGTCGCCCTGGACCGAGGCCTGGAGCGGAGCCGGTAAGCCTGAGCCCCTGGAGATGCCGCTGCAGGGCATGATCAGCCGGCCCGCACTCGCCAAGGTCGATAAACTCGCAGAGAGCGGTCATGCGGGTGCCAAGGAACTCGCGACGTATTATGTCGGTCAAGCGGTGGGGCTCATGAAACACGAGTTGCGGGCGCGCGACGTCGTCTACGAGTTCAAGAAGGATTTTGCAGAGGCAGTGGAGCGGCTCAGCGCCACGATGGAGGAGTAAGCGATATGGCAGACCTTCATGATCTGGTGATTCGCGGGGGCACAATCGTCGACGGTAGCGGCGGAGAACCTTACGAGGGTGATATTGCGATCGATAACGGACGCATCAGCGCGGTCGGCCGCGTATCCGGCTCTGGGCGGGAGGAGATCGCTGCCAAGGGGCGTTTGGTGACGCCGGGCTTTGTCGACCTGCACACGCACTACGATGCGCAAGTCACGTGGTCGAGCCAGATCACGCCGTCATCGTGGAACGGTGTGACGACAGCGGTGATCGGCAACTGCGGCGTGGGATTTGCCCCGTGCGAGCCGCATCAGCGCGACATGCTCGTTAAGCTGATGGAGGGTGTCGAGGATATTCCCGAGGTCGTGTTGACTGAAGGTCTGCCTTGGACATGGCAATCATTCGAGGACTATCTCGATGTGCTGGAGGCGCGACCCTATGATCTCGATGTCGTGACCCAGGTTCCGCATGCCGCGCTGCGCGTGTTCGTGATGGGTGAGCGCGGGGCCGACAGGGAGCCGGCGACGGCGGACGATCGCGCGAAAATGGCTGCGCTGGCCGCGGCCGGTATCCGGGCCGGTGCGCTCGGCTTCTCGACATCGCGGACGCTCAATCACAAGACGCTCGACGGGCGGCCGATCCCGACGCTCAAGGCCGACGAGGCCGAGCTGATGGAGATCGCGCTTGCGCTGAAGGCCGAGGGCGCGGGCTGGCTGCAGGTGATCTCCGATTTCGACGAGCCGGACGAAGAGATGGCGCTTCTGCGTCGCCTCGCCGAGCGCTCGGGCAGGCCCATGTCGATTACCATCCTGCAGCGCGATAGCCAGCCCGAGGAATGGCGCAAGCTGATGGGCCGGATGGAGGATGCCCAACGCGCCGGCGTGCAGATGATGGGGCAGGTGCTGACCCGGCCCACGGGAATCATGCTCGGCTTCGAAATCTCGCAAAATCCGTTCATGGGGCGGCCGAGCTGGAAGGAGGTCGAGTATTTGCCCTTCCCCGAGAAGGTGAAGCGGCTTGCCGATCCGGGCCTCAGGGCGCGCCTCATCGCGGAAACGATTGATGACGCGTCGCTTATGCGCCGCGTGACGAAGTGGGATCGCATCTTCCCGCTTGGCGATCCGCCCGACTACGAGCCGGCGGCGGAAGCAAGCGTAGCTGCCATTGCCGCACGTCAGGGGCGGAACCCTGCGGAGGTCGCCTACGACATGCTGCTTGAGAAGGGTGGCAAGACGATCCTTTACCGGCCGCTCTCGAATTATACCTACGGCACGCTCGATACCGTGCGAGACATGATGTGCCATCCGAACTCGCTTATTGGGCTGGGCGATGGCGGAGCACACGTCGGTATTCTGTCCGACGCGAGCGCGGTCACGTACATGCTCACGCACTGGACCCGGGACCGGACGCGCGGACCGAAGCTGCCGCTCACGTGGGCCATTAAAAGGCTAACGAGCGACAATGCGCGCGCCATCGGCTTGAACGATAGAGGCACCCTGCGGCGCGGCGCAAAAGCGGACGTGAACGTCATCGACTACGATCGCCTTGGGATACATGCGCCAGAGGTGGTGTACGATCTGCCGAGTTCCGGCCGCCGGCTCATCCAGAAGGTCGATGGATATGACGCTACGATCGTTTCGGGCCAGGTGGTCAGTCGCGACGGCCGAGCGACCAGTACGTTGCCGGGACGGCTGGTGCGAGGCATCAAATCGGGCGCCATGGCCGCGGCGGCGGAATAGCTGCGACATATCACGGGAAAGTCATCGGCGATTGGTAGTCGCCGATGCCTCTTCAGGCGGGCGCAAGGTATTGTCGTTTGATGCGAACGCGCCTAGGCTTCGCGCCAACGTCTTAAGTCTTAGATCTTCAAGAGGCACCGATGACTGCGCCTTCGACTGCTGCGGATGGGAAAATCCGGGTCTACTGGCACCCTGGCTGAACAAGCTGCCTTCGCACCAAGGAGTTCCTTGGCAAACACGGAATTGAGTTCATCTCCCGCAACGTGGTCGAAGATCCCACGGGCTGGGATGAGATGAAGCCGTTTGGTGTACGGATGCTGCCGCTCGTCACGCGCGGCGACCAGTACGCGAACGGTCAGTCGCTGCGCGACGTCGCGGCACTCGTTGGCGTCGATATCGGTGAGCAGACGATTCTGCCGCCAGAAGAGCTTGTGGAGCGCATCGAGCGGATCCTCGAGGCCGAGCAGCGGTTCTTCGGGCAAATGCCTGAGGAAAAGATGCAAGGCGAGGTGCCCGGTCGGCCGCGTACGTTTGCGAACCTGGCTTGGCATACGTTCAATGTGGTCGATGCGTGGCTGGAGCATGAGATCGAGGGCATTCCGCTCGTCGTTTCGGCTTACGGACGCAACGCCCCACTGGACGCGAACAGCAAGCAGGCGATTCTCGCTTACGGAGCCGACGTCGAGCGGCGCTTCAAAGCGTGGTGGGAGACGCAGGGTCAGTACACCGACTTCGCGGATGAAGCGGAGACGTATTACGCCCAGCAGTCAAAACACGACTTCCTCGAGCGCACGACGTGGCACTCAGGCCAGCATTGCCGCCAGATGATGATGATCCTAGAGGACTTCATCGGCGTGAAGCCCATCGATCCGCTCCCGGATTCGATGTGGGCGGGGCTACCGATGCCGGAAAAAGTCTGGGACGACGAGAAGCCGATTAAATAAGACGCTCTCGCGACTGGACATTGTGATCGAGATTGAAAGAAAGGGCGGCCGAGAGCCGCCCTTTCCATTTTGTTGCTCAGCTCGTTCGCTCTGATCCGCCAAGCGTGTAGAGCTTGGTGAGCAAGGCATCGAGGCCGTTGCCCGAACCGGCGTGCAAATCGATACGGCCGACCTTCTCGACCAGCCGCTCGAGTGCCTCGAGCTCCTTCAGCTTCAGGAGGAGCGGGTTGTCCTCCATCAGCCGAGCCGTGTTCAGGAGCGAGCGCGTCGCCGCGGTCTCCTCCTGGCGGCGGATCAAGTTCGCTTTCGCGACCCGCTCGGCCTCCACGACCTTGTTCAGAAGCTCGCGCACGTCGCCCGGCAGGATGACGTCCTTGACGCCGATCTCGCCGACCTCCGCACCCAGCTCTCGTGCACGCCCTGTCACGAAAGCGCGCACTTCCTGGTCGATCGTGTCACGCGCGGCCAGGATGTCGTCGAGCGTTCGCGTCGCCACGGCCTCGCGGATCGCAAACTGCACCAACCGGTAGAGCGTGTTCGCCACGTCCGCCGACGCAACGGCGGCCTTCTCCGGTTCAGCGATCCGGTAGAACGCCGTCAGCGTGACGCGCACCGAGACGCGGTCCTTCGTCAGGATCTCCTGCGCCGTCACCTCGAGAGGCTGCGGACGCAAGTCGACCTTGGCGATGCGGACCTGCCGGCCGACATTCCAGAAGGCATGCCGGCCTGGAGGAAGCTTCTCCTTCAGCTCACCATCGATGAAGAGCAAGCCGGCCTCGTGCGCTTCGACGGTGGCGTGCGCGACAATCGTCGAGCGCGCCAAGTCGAGCCGGTCGAGATGCTTCTTCTCGACGCGAAGCTCTGCCGCCGTGTCGATGCGGTCGATCGCGACTTTCGTCAACGTCTTCCAGAATGCACGGGTCGTCGACGGAGGCACGAGGTACTTCGGCTCGCCATCAAGCGAGACGATCGCCACCTCGGTCGCACTCGTCTGCAGCATCGCGAAGTGCTCAGCCGCGATCTCGGGCTTCGTCTTCTCGATCAGCAAGGCGCGATCGACCGGAACCTCGGCGCGCACGACCTTTACCGTCTCCGCCTTGAGGCGGCCAAACGGATCGAAAGCGCTGAATCGGCCCGGGCCGAGCAAGCGCTCGAAACGGCCATCGCGCGTCAGGAAAGCCCGCTCGTCATCCTTCACGACGACAGTCAGGTAGCGGAACGGCAGCATCACACAACTCCAATACGTTTCTTGTTCTTTGCAACACGACTTACGTGCAACTTCGCGACAGGTTGCCGGCACCCGCCTCCGCGTGGAGAGTGCGGGGCCGCGCTTCAGCCTGCAGTCGGTCGATCCGCCACCCGGCGCGTCCAATGTGCACCCGAAGGTTCACAGTGCCGGTGTCGGGCCTTGGACCGCCCTGGTGCAGGCGGTATCCGCGCGGTCTCAGAGCGTTCTCGACGCTTGCCCTTCCGTTGCGCCCTTGGCCGAGGCCTTGGACGCCCAAGTCGAGCAGGGGGAAGGAGCCGGCTTCCCAGTTTTCTAATCGGTCCCAAACCGAGTGTGCTTAAGAGGCACATGGTTCACGACGTGGGAGTCGAACCCACGACCAACAGAGTTCTATTCTGTCGCTCTATCCACTGAGCTAGTCGCGAGGAGCAATTGAAGGGAATCGAACCCCCGTCCTCCGGATCGCTCCGGTGCTCTGCCACTGAGCTACAACCGCGGGAGCAATAGGCAGCGGAACACACCACCGCAAAGCGGCGCGCGCCAGCCGGGATCTCAACGAGCCCGGACCCAAGGCGTCCTAAAGCGCGGCGTATGTAGAAAATGATTTAGGCGGAAGAATAGCCGAAGTCGGGCATTCTTCCGATTTTAAGAGACGCGGCTCCAAGCAGAATCCAGTTCGACGTCGCGCGTCAGCCGAGCTCGGCGAGACGTGGCAGCACTTCCTTCGAGAAGAGCGTGAGGTTATCGGCCGTATCTTCGTGAGTGATATGGCCGCCCTGCCCCATCATCAGCAGATGCCCGAAGCCGCCGACATGATTGTAGAAGGCCTTCATCTGATCGAAGACATCGTCTGGCGTGCCGGCAAAGCAAATCCCTGCGTCGATGAACTCGTCGACGGAGGCCGTGAAAACGTCCGCCTCCTTGCCATTGCGCAATGTCATGTTGCGCATTGCGACGCCGGTTCCATAGCCGGGCATGCGCAAGGCCTGCGCGTAGGCCTGAGGTGATTGGTAACCGGGAGGGAATGCAAACTGGGCGCCGACCTTGCGTGACGTGCGGCTATAATCGAGCACGTGGTCGGCGCGGCGATAGCCTTCTTCACGAGTCCGCCCGACGCCGACCATCGCCATATAGGCGAGGCGGTCGAGAGAGGCTGTGCGCCCTTTTTCTGCGGCGCCTTTGCGGTAAGCCTCAAAGATACCGGGCGTGCGCTGGTATCCGCTGTTGAGAACGCCGATCACATATCCCTTTTGTCCACCGACGAAGGCCGAGTCGGGACTGTTGACGGTGAGCCAGACCGGGGGGTGCGGCTGCTGATAGGGCCGAGGCCACACATTCACCTGCCGATAGTGGAAATGCTTGCCCTCCCAGTTGAAGGGCCCATCGTGGGTCGTCATCGCCTTCAGGATGAGATCGTGGGCTTCCCAGAAGCGCTCCATCAATGTTGCCGGATTGGAGTTTGCCGGCGTGACCTCGAACGGCGCCCCTTTGACGAAGCCCATCTCGATCCGGCCGCGCGAAATGACGTCGAGCATCGAATACTCTTCCGCCACCCGGACCGCGTCCATGCGGTTGCCGATCGGCATGCCGAGGCACAGCAGGCGCACTTTCTTCGTTTCGCGCGCGAGGATGGCCATCGGGATGGTGGCAACCGAATCGATGCACGTCGCGGTCGTATGGTGCTCGTTGGTCATGATGTTGAGGCCGAGCTCGTCACACAGCGCCCATTCGTCGAGGTAGCGGTGGTAGAGATCGGCGGCGACCTTCGGATCGCAAACGCGACTTGGAATGACGTTTCGAAGCTGATCACCCAGCTCGTTCCAGCCAGGGTGGTAGGCCATTTCACTGAAATGCCAGACTTGCATTTGATTCGTTCCTCGGCGGCGCCGGACGGCGCGTGCTGTCAGCGGCTCGCAAACGCCTCGATCATCCGGATGACCTGGGCTGACTGCTCGATGTGCGGATAATGCCCGGCGCCGGGGACTATGCGCAGTTCGGCGTTTGGCAGACGTTCAGCGAGTTGGCGTCCATAGGATGGGGCAGCGAAGCGATCCTGCTCGCCCCAGATCACGAGCGTGGGAACGCCGATGCGGTGCAGCCATCGTTTCAGGATCGGATTGTGCAGATACGGCTTCCAGCCGTAGAAGGCCGTTGCCTGGCGTTCTCGTGCAATCGTCTCCACGGCAGTGATGTCGAGCTCAGCGAAACGCGGCGCCCACTGCGCGGGATCAGCCAGCAAGGTCTCGAAGAGCTTGCCTTCCGGCAAGTAGAAGAGATCGGCGAAATCCCTCTCGTCTCGGTTCGAGAGCTTTACGCCCACCGAGGAGACGAGGACCAGCTTGGCGATCCGGCTCGTATTGCGCACGCCCATCTCAAGCGCGATCCAACCACCGAACGAGCCGCCAACAACGACCACGTCCTTCAGATCGAGCTTCTCCAGCAGATCGAGATAAAGGTAGGCGATGTCGTCGACCGACCGAAAATCGCCGGGCATCGGTAACGTGCCGAACCCCGGATGACGCGGCGCGATTACCCGCCAATGCTGCGCAAGTGCATCGATGTGTGACCGTGTCTGATCGAAAAGTTGCTCAGGATGAAGGTAGAGGAGCGGGGGGCCGGATCCGGCTATGAGAGCCTCGACTGGCGTGCCCCGCACATCAACGATTTCCATCGTGCGTTCCTCGGCACTGTCTGTTTGAACGCGATGGTAGGCAGTTCGAAGATGAAGGCGCAACAACAAATGCCTTGAGCTGCGATCGGCATCTGAGGCCTCTCTGTCGGAGGGGATTTTCCGCTTCTTCCTCACACCGATTGATTGGTGCTGAGCGGCACCGAATTTTTGCAGGCCATGAAAATGATATAAGCCCGACTGCGATTCTTTCGGTTCTGCAGGAGACGGCCATGACGCGCCGCGCGCCCATTCCAGGACTTGCCGGTGTCGAGCACATCGGACTCATCGTGCCCGATCTCGATGCCGCGGGAACATTCTTCGAGCGCGTGTTAGGGGCGCAGCCGCTCTACGACGTGGGTCCGTTTCCCGGTCCTGAGGATTGGATGGCGGGGCATCTGGCCGGCGCGTCGGGGGCGCACATTCATCGGATGCGACTGCTGAGCGTGGCCAACGGACCATGTATTGAGTTGATCGAGCTGACGCGCGCTAATGGTGCCAGCACGGCCGATATGGAGGTTGCGCCGGCCGGATGGCACATCGCGTTTTATGTCGACGATATGGAGGCCGCGCTCGCCGCGCTGAAGCTGCACGGCCGCCAAATCTTGAGCGGCCCGGTCGAGATGACAGAAGGGCCAAGCGCGGGCCTGTCGTGGCTGTATTTCACCGCGCCGTGGGGTCAGCAACTCGAGCTGGTGAGCTACCCCGGCGGGGTCGCCGCCTACCGCGACATGAAGCGAGCGGTTTGGCGGCCGGCATCGATCTCGACGCCGGGATAGCGTTGCGGGCCGTCGAGCGGCTACGTCAAGAGAGCCTTGGCCTCCTCCCAAACGCGCCGAATGTAGTCGCCGGCCGGCTCCGCTGGCGCTAGGCGGGCGGCCTGTCCAGCCCAGAGCTGCATGCGGTCGGCATCATTTTGCTGCGTGCCCTGCTGGCGCATTGCCTGCACGAGACCGCGCTGCACCGGATAGGGTGCGGGGGCGGGGGCATCCGGCGCGTTGGCCGCTTTGACGTAGGCGTTGGCGATGCTGCGGCCGAGGCGTCCCGAAAAGGCGCGGGTTGGTACGGTGTCTTCGGGTTGTGCACCGGCAATGGCGTCGGCCCAGGCGGGAGCGAGCTTCGCTTCCGGCGTGCGCAACAGGCCAGTGCCGATTTGTACTGCCGACGCGCCAAGCACGAGAGCGGCCGCGATACCGCGTGCGTCGGCGATGCCGCCCGTCGCGATAACCGGCACACGGTCACCCACGGCGTCGACCACGGCGGGCAACAATGCGAAGAGGCCGACCAAGGCCTCGGATGCCTTCTCAGCATCAAAAGCACCGCGATGGCCGCCGGCTTCCATGCCCTGCGCCACGATCGCATCTGCGCCGGCAGCGACGGCTTCCCGGGCCTCGGCGACGGTGGTCGCATTGGCGATCCACTTGATGCCGCGCTCCTTCAAGCGGGTCACGAACGCCGGTGGGTAAACGCCCATGATCGATGAAACGACGGCGGGGCCGGCCTCGAGGAGCGCCTCGCACTGAGCGTTGAAGTCCACGAGCGCCGTGTCGCCGGCTGTCGGTGCAACGGGCGGTCCCCATTGCTCAAGGAACGCGCGGACTTTTGCTTCGTTCTCCGCATTACGGACGGGAGGCGGGTCCGGGATCCAGAGATTGAGCTGAAAGCCGCCGTTGGTTGCCGCGCGCACTTCGCTTGTCCACTTGCGAATGGCATCGGCGTTCATCAGCAGGGCGCCGCCGCCGCCGAGGCCACCGGCCTGGGCGACAGCGATGGCGAGCGAGGGAGGACAGGCGCCGGCCATAGGAGCCATCAGAATGGGCAGTCGCAGGTGATAGGCGCTGCAGAATGCCTCTGCGCGAGCAATGACAGAATGAAAGTTCGCCATGGATAATCCTTCGTCGTGCCAGGGCACATCGCGTTGGAGCGCAACGCTCCCTCTCGCCGTCGATTGGCCCGGTTACGGCACATTAAGCCCAATTGAACGCCCGTGCTGCTGGCTTAACGGCGCAGGCTCGTATAAATCCTCCCACCCTCGATGACTCGAAGGATGATTGATGTCCAATTCCACCCGACTTCTCTTTTTTGCTGGCTCGGCGCGGGAAGGGTCTTTCAATAAACGGCTGGCGCGGCTGGGCCACGACGTTGCTGAGGCGAACGGCATTGCCGCCACCCTGGCTGATCTCGGCGACTATCCGATGCCCCTCTACGACGGGGATCTGGAAGCGCGCGACGGTCCGCCGGAGAATGCGCACAAGCTGAAATCGCTGATGAGCGTGCATCATGGCGTGTTCATCGCCTGTCCTGAGTACAACGGCTCGATCACGCCATTGCTGAAGAATTCGTTGGATTGGGTCAGCCGTGTGAAGGATGAGGGCGGCGGGCCACCCACCGTCTACAAGACGCGCGTGTTTTCTCTTGGCTCGGCGTCACCCAATGCGCTCGGCGGGCTGAGATCGATGATGGCGGTGCGGCAGACGCTCGAATTGGGCTTGCGAGCGCTGGTGCTGCCGGACCAGATCGCAGTTGGGCGCGCTGACAACGCGTTCGAGGACAACGGACATCTCAAAGACAAGGCGCAGATGGCGCTGCTCAAGACCGTGGTCGAGAAACTGGCGCGGGCAGCGCACGTGATGCGGGGAGAGGACGAGCAATGAGCGCGACAGAGGATGCGCGGTCGAAACTGTTCGTCGCGCTCGATGTAGCTGATGTGAACCGCGCCCGGCAGCTTGTCGAGGCGCTCGGAGACAGTGTTGCCGCCTACAAAGTGGGTCTCGAGCTGTTGTTCGGGGGCGGGCTGGAATTCGCGCAGGGGCTGAAAGCGGCCGGCCGTAGCGTGTTCCTCGACATGAAGCTGCTCGACATCGCCAATACGGTCGAGAAGGCGGCTGCAAATATCGCAGCGCTGGGCCTGGACTACCTCACCGTGCACGCGATGGACCGCAAGACCCTCGATGCGGCTGTGAAGGGACGCGGATCGTCGCGGCTGAAGCTGCTCGGCGTCACCGTTCTAACGAGCCTGACCGAGGCGGATCTCAAGGAACAGGGTGTTGTCGGTGCGAGTCCGGCCGATCTGGTGGTGCACCGCGCCCGTCTGGCGCGAGAGGCTGGTTTCGATGGTGTGATCGCGTCCGGGCAAGAGGCCGAGCTTGTGCGCGCTGCCGTTCCGCGCGACTTCCTGATCGTGACGCCCGGCATTCGGCTGCCGGGGGGCGATGCTGGCGACCAAGCGCGCGTGATGACTCCCGAAGCGGCAATCAAGGCGGGAGCCACGCATCTTGTCGTGGGCCGGCCAATCATGGCTGCCGCCCAGCCACGCGCTATTGCAGACGAAATCGTTCGGCGGATCGCCGGAGCTTAGAGAAGCGACACAGGAGAAAAACATGGCCAAGGGTTATTGGATTGCGCACGTCGATGTGACGAACCCCGAGGGATACAAGGAATACGTGGCTCTCAATGCAAAGGCGTTCGAGAAATATAATGCCAAGTTCCTGGTGCGCGGAGGACCCTTCACTCTCAAGAGCGGAACGGCACGGGCACGGCACGTCGTGCTCGAGTTCAAGGACTATGCTACCGCCCTCGCCTGCTACGATAGCCCCGAGTACAAAGCGGCGTGCGCTGTGCGCGACAAGAACTCGACCGCCGACGTCGTCGTGATCGAAGGCTACGACGGCTGAGCTGCGGCTCTGGCTGTGGACGAGGAGGGAGCAGGCGCCAGCGTCTGCTCCGTCCGGTGCTATCAGGTGGATCTCAACGATCGAGCCAGACGTCGTCGAAACGCCAGTTGTTGTAGATGTTGTTATGATGCAACGTGAAACCCTTCAGGTATGGTTGCCAGCATAGCCCCGCGATGCCCTGGATGATGATCGGGCGGGCGACATCCTTCGCCAGAATGTTCTCGATCTCCCAAACGATTTTCTTGCGTTTTTCTGGATCGGATTCCTGCGATTGCTTTTCTGCCAACGCATCCACTTCTTTGTTGCAGTATTTTGTGTAATTCCTCTCCGATCCGCAGGCGTAGTTCTCGAAGAGCTGCACATCGGGGTCGTCGATGGCAGCGGCCGTCGTGTTGAGACCGACCGTATAATCGCCGCGTGCGACTTTGCCGAACCAGATCGAGGCGTCGACGACATCGAGCTCGGCGTCGACATGGATGCTCTTGAGCTGGTCAACGACGATCACAGCCGGGTCGCGGTAGAGCGGGACGCTGCGTGTCGACACCTTGATCTTCAGCGGATTGGCGGCGTTGTAACCCAGGCTTTCCATAATTTTGCGGGCTTCCGCGCGGTTCGCTTCGACCGTGCCGCCATATCCCGGCAGCTTGGCGACGATCTCAGGAGGCATACCCCAGCTTCCTTCAGGGGGTGCCATCATGATGCCGCCGATCTTCGTCTTGCCCTCATAGATGATGGTGTTGAAGGCTTGGCGATCAAGCGAGAGCGCCAGTGCCTGGCGGAGCTTCTCGTTGTCGAATGGCGGCTTGTCGCGGTTTACGATCAGGTTCACCGAATTGTTGTTTGGAGGAATTTCACAAGTCGCTTTCGGCGCTTGGGATTTGATGTCGCGCACGAGGGCTGGCGTCAGATCGAGCGGAAACGTCAGGTCGAGATCGCCGGCGACAAAGGAGAGTATCCGCGTCGAGCGGTTGCTAATCACGCGGAACTCGATGCCGTCGAGGTAGGGATGGCCCTTCTTCCAGTAGTCGGGGTTTTTCGCCAGAACGACGCTTTCGTTGCTTTTGAAGCTCACGAACTTGAAGGGACCGGTGCCCACCGGCTTGGTGCGCATATCGGCCGCCGGGACATGGCACGGATAGACGGGATTGTAACCGGTCGCGAACAGCGAGACGAAGGCGGGTTGCGGACGGTTCAGCTCGAATGTCACCTCGTGATCGTTGACAGCGGTGACCTGCTTCAGATTTTGCCACCAGACCCGACGTGGGTTCTTGCGGAAACGGTCCTTCGACTTGCCTTGAAGGAGATCCATCGTGCAAACGACGTCTTTGGCCGTGAATGGCTGGCCATCGTGCCATTTGACGCCTTCGCGCAGCTTGAAGGTCAACTTGGTTTTCGCATCGTCCCAGGCCCAACTCGTCGCCAGCTCGGGCTTGATCGACGCTTCCGTGTTGAGCGGCTCGTGCTGGTCATAGAGGACAAGGTTCGAGAACACCGGCATGAACGGCACGGTGGTCGAGACGGTCGCTTCTTCGTGGATCGAGGTACTGGGCGGGTTGTCCCAGATATACATTCTGAGCGTGCCGCCTTGCTTCTGTGCGTAAGATGGCATGCACGTGCACAATAGGATAAGGGCCGCTACAGCCCCTTTCGGTGCTTGGCTTTTCACATCTTCCTCCCGTGACGAGCCCGTCTGCGCGGGCTTCTTGAAAGGGGCGCTCGACGCGGCGCCCCCAAGGCCAGACTATAGCCTCGGCCGCAATGGGGGAATGTGAGAATTGAGGGCGGTAGCGTCTCGGCATTGCGTTCGCTTGAAATCGGTTCCTACACTTCGGTTGAAGCTGAAGCGTCTCACATTCGGAAGGAGGAGCGCACATGCGCCAGATCGTGCTGGTCGGGTTTCTGCAGGCGCAGAATTGTTCGAATTTTGCGGGATCGTGGCGGCACCCGGAATCGCGGCTCGATTTCCTCAGTCCGGAGTTTTATGCGCACATAGCGAGAACGCTAGAGTACGGGAAGTTTCAACTCGCGTTCTTCGATGACCGTCTCGGGATGCCGGAATTCCATGGGGGGCGTTTCGCGGAGGCGGTGGAGAACGGGATCCGCTGCGTCAAGCTCGATCCAATCGCATGCCTGATGCCGATGGCGATGGCGACGAGCCGGATTGGCCTCGGTGCGACCTACTCGGTTACCTACTATCAGCCGTACCATGTCGCACGGCTGTTCCAGACCTTCGACCACATGACGAAAGGCCGGGCGGCCTGGAATGTCGTCACCTCGATGAACGACATCGAAGCCCAGAACATGGGAGCGGCCGCGGCTCCGCCACACGACAACCGTTACGACCGGGCCGACGAGTTCATGGAAGTCGTGCATGGCCATTGGAACACTTGGTCGGACGATGCCCTGATCGTCGATCGCGTGAGCGGTCGTTTTGCAGATCCAGAGAAGGTGCAACGCATCGCATACGAGGGTGAGCACTACACGTCGCGAGGGCCGTTCACGGTTCCGCGGGCGCCGCAGGGGCATCCGGTCGTTATCCAGGCCGGACAGTCGACGCGTGGCCGGAAATTTGCCTCGCGTTGGGGTGAGGTGGTGTTCACCTCGAATCCAACGCGTGAGGAGGCGGCCAAGGCCTATGCGGACATGAAGGCGGAAACGGCGCGGCTCGGTCGCAATCCGGATCACCTCAAGATCGCGACGCTCTGCCATCCGGTGGTCGGCAAGACGAGGGCCGAAGCGGAGGACAAGCGCGCCTTCCTCGAGTCGTTGCCGCTCGAGGTCGACAGCCTGATGCTGCTGTCCGAGAACAACAACTTCGACTTTGGGGCGAAGCCGATCGATCAGCCGTTCACGCAGGCCGAGCTGGATTCGATGACCGGCACGCAAGGCAACAAGGACCGCGTGTTGAAGACGCTGGCTGGAAAGCGCATGCCGACGCCGCGCGACTTCATCGAGATTACGCGGCGGGGAAAATTGCCTCATCCCTGGGTCGGGTCGCCGAAAGAGATCGCGGACATCATGGAAGAGTGGTTCACGACGCCGGCCTGCGATGGTTTCGTCGTGGGGGCGCCGTGCGTGCCAGGAAGCTACGAGGATTTCGTGCGCCTCGTCGTGCCGGAGCTGCAACGGCGCGGCCTCTACCATAAGGACTATGCGGGAACCACGTTGCGGGAGAACCTGGGGCTGGCGCGTCCGACAGTCGGAGCCCGTTAATCCAACGCTGATCCGAGGTCTCGACTGGCGAGCCTTGGACGGCGTGCTAGAAGGGCCTGTCCGAATCGTTGCCAGATCCCAACAGGCCCAATCTCTTCGATGAGCCACGATCCCGATAAGGCCGTCTACGACCTGACGCCGGCCGGACGTATCATCGTGCTTTTCGCCGTGGTTCTGGCATCGACCTGCTACACGGCGACCATTCTCGTTGCGACCACCCTGCTTCCGCAAATGCAGGGCGGTCTGTCGGCTACCCAGGATGAAATCTCCTGGGTGATGACCTTCAACATCATCGCAACGGCGGTTGCCACACCCATGACCGGGTGGCTGGTTGCGCGGTTCGGCCGGCGGAAGACGATGATGGGTTGTCTCATCGGCTTCACGTTCGCAACGCTCATGTGCGGAGCCTCCTCGTCGCTCGAGATGCTGGTCTTCTGGCGTGTCATGCAGGGCGCGCTCGGAGCCCCCGTTGTGCCGCTAAGCCAGACGCTGCTGCTGGACATTTATCCGCGCAGCCGGCACGGCTTCGTGATGTCGCTCTACGGGATGTCAAACATCCTCGGACCGGTGATCGGACCGACGCTCGGCGGCTACATCGGCGAGCAGATGGGATGGCCCTGGGGCTTCTACATGGTGCTTCCGGTTAGCATCCTGGCCTTCGTACTTTTCCGCGTTTTCCTGCCGCTGGATGATGCCGATCGGCGGCCGGCGCCTCTCGACTGGATCGGCTTTCTGTCGCTGTCGGCGGCCATTGCGTCGGCGCAACTCGTTTTATCGCGCGGGCAGCGGCTCGATTGGTACGACTCGACCGAGATCTGGATCTCGACGGTCGCCGCGGCTGTCGCGTTCTACGTGTTCCTCTCGCACAGTCTGACGTCGGAGCGGACGTTTCTTAATCTCGGCCATTTTCGCGATCGCAACTATGCGATCGGATGTGTGCTGGTGACGCTCTACGGCATGCTGAACTTTGCGCCGATCGTTCTGCTGCCGCCGCTCTTGCAACAGCATGCCGGCTTTCCGGACTCGGCTATCGGCGCCTATGTGGCGTGGCGCGGCGTCGGCAATGCGTTCGGGTTCTTTACGGCGATGCTGCTGCAGCGGGTCGATCCGCGGGCAACGATGATCTTCGCGACGCTCGTGCAGACTGCATCCGGCTGGTGGATCGCGCATCTCAATCTCGATGTCGACCAGACGACGCTCGCGATCAACAGCCTGATGCAGGGTTTCTCGGTTGGCGTGTTCTGGGTGCCGCTGACAGTCGCGACCTTCTCGACACTCGCGCCCGAATTTCGGGCTGAAGGATCGAGTGTCTTTCACCTCCTGCGCAATCTTGGATCGAGCCTGTTCATCTCCGTGGCCGTCACCGAGATCGTGCGGACGACCGGCGCCAACTACAGCCGGCTGACCGAATTGGCCACCGTCTACAACAAGGCATGGCAACTGCCCTGGGTAACCGGGGCCTGGACGGTGGAGACGCTATCGGGGATGGCGCGGCTGTCGAAGGAGATCACCCGTCAGGCGACGATGATCGGCTTCACGAATGCGTTCATTCTCTACACCGTGATGTCCGCGATCGGAGTGCCGCTTTGTCTGCTGATCCGGCCGCCCCGGAAGTGGCAAGCTGCGTAACTGCGTTAGCCAGCAGTGGGTTCATCCGGGGAAGCGCAGAGATCTTGCGACGACTTTTTCCGCTTCGTTAGTGCTGGTTCGGACAAGGGGAATGTCGACGGTTGGTGCCCATTTGGTCGAGAGCGTGAGGTGGAGAATACCGATTGCCTCGTGGGGTGGGTCCGGCTCCACGAACGCGCCTTTGCCGGGGTGCCAGGCGGGTGTGGCGAGGTGAGCGATCCAATTGCACGTGGCTGGAAGGCGCACCTCGCGTACGCCGTGGTCGTAGATGGCGACGTTGAGGGCGATCTGGTCGATCATGTTGGCTGAGTGCTGTGCGGCGCCGGCGAGAAGGTCCGCCCAGATAGCCCAGGCCGGCGAAGTTGCGGCCATGGCGAAGACGCCGGCGTTGTTGAGCGGGCGGCGGATCAGGCGGGCGGCCGCGTCGGCGCCGAAAACTTCTGCGTATGCCCTCCCGTTTGCGGCTTCGAAGTCGTCGCGACCTTCTCTGAAATTGCGATAGGAGCGGTGCACCTCGGGAACCAACGCGATGTCACCGCGATGGGCTGTTTCGCGCAGCAGGGCGATGGCAGACCAGTCTTGCACCCACACGTCCGCATCGAGCCATAGGTACGTTTGGTAGCCCGGAAAATAGCGCCTCAAATGCGGGCGCGCCGTCATTGCGCGGAAGCTGGGAGCCACCTCGAGGCCGGGGCCGAACGTGACGTCCCAGGCAGGCTCGACGATGCGTGCGCCTCGAGAACGGCACCACTCGCGATCGGCGGTGTCGAGGCCGCAATCGAGGACGCCGAGATCTATGGTGGTGGATTGAGGCTGCGCTCGCAGGGAGAGGATCATCTCGCGTATCAGCGGTGCGTAGCGGCTGTCGGCGCCGGTGATGATGATGGTGTCGGAGGGCACGCGGTCAGGCCTTTCCGGAGAGCTGGCGCTTCAGGCTGTAAAGGGCATCGAGAGCGGCTTTGGGCGTCAGCTCGTCGGGGTTGATGGCGGCGAGCGCCGCTTCGATCTCGCTCGGCTCGTTGTGTTGAGGCACGAACGACTTGGGTCGGGCAGCGGCGAAAAGAGGTAGCTCATCCAGTCCTCCCGCGCCTGCAACGACTGGGCCCACGCCTTTCGATCGGCTGTTGCCTTTGGTCTCGCCCTTCTCGAGCACGGCCAATACTTCGGCGGCACGCTCGATGACGGCAGCCGGTAGGCCGGCGAGCTTGGCGACCTGGATGCCATAGCTGCGATCGGCGGCGCCGCTCCTGACCTTGTGCAGAAAGACGATCTCATCGTGCCATTCTTTGACCTCGATGGTGGCATTGGCCACCTCGGGCAAGCGGCCGGCCAGTGTCGTCAGCTCATGATAGTGCGTGGCGAAGAGCGCACGGCAGCGGTTGATCTCGTAGAGATGCTCGACGGTTGCCCATGCGATGGAGAGGCCGTCGAACGTCGCGGTGCCGCGGCCGATCTCGTCGAGGATGACGAGGCTTTTCTCGGTTGCCTGATTGAGGATACCGGCCGTCTCGACCATTTCGACCATGAACGTGGAGCGGCCGCGTGCGAGATCATCAGAGGCGCCGACGCGCGAGAAAAGCCGATCGACAAGGCCGATGCGAGCCGACCGCGCGGGTACGAACGAGCCCATCTGAGCCATGACGACGATCAGTGCGTTCTGGCGGAGGAAGGTGGATTTGCCGGCCATGTTGGGCCCGGTGACGAGCCAGATGCGCCCTTGGGCCGTCTCGTCGAAGCCGGGTGGCCGCGCGCCCGACGGCTCGGGTTCCGGCAATGCTCCTCCGTCGGGCTGGCCGAGAACGCAGTCGTTCTCCACAAACGGTCCGCCCTTCTGGGCTTTCAGGGCCTGTTCCACGACAGGATGGCGGCCGCCGCGAATTTCGAAGCCAGTCCCGGTATCAAGCTCGGGACGAACGTAGTTTTCGGTCTCAGCCAGCTCTGCGAGGCCCGCGAGACAGTCGATTTCCGCGAGCGCGGCGGCAACGTCGCCGAGCGCGCGCTCGCTGCCCCGGATTTCCGCTTCGAGGCTCGCGAACACCTCCAGCTCGATGGCGAGCGCGGTCTCGGCAGCGGATGCGATGCGTCCCTCCGCTTCCTCGAGCTCGACCGTGGTGAAGCGCATGGCATTGGCCATGGTCTGGCGGTGGCGAAAGACAGCGTCGTGCGGTGGTGATTGCAGGGGGCGTGCGTTGACGGCCGTCACCTCGATGTAGAAGCCGAGAATATTATTGTGGCGGACCTTCAGCGACTTCACGCCGGTCGTCTCGATATAGCGGGTCTCCAGGCTCGCCATGACGCGGCGGCTGTCGTCGCGAAGCTGAAGCACCTCATCGAGATCGGCGCGGAAGCCGGCACGAATGAAACCGCCGTCCTTCTTCTGATGCGGAGGCTCGTCGATCAGCGCGTCGACGAGACGTTGGCACAGGCCTGCATCGATGTTGGAAAGTCGCTCTGAGACAGTTGCCAGATCACCTGCGAGGCCCATTCCGTCCGAGGCACGATCGAGGAGGGCGCGGATCGCACCGGCCGTTGCGAGGCCGCCTCGGATGAGGCCGAGATCACGCGGGCTGCCGCGGCCGAGAATGAGGCGTGAGACGGCGCGCGCGATATCGGGAGCCGAGCGCAGGGCTTTTCGAACGTCATCGCGGAGGGTGGCGCGTTCGAGCAGGAAGGCGACCGCATCGAGGCGCGGGCCGATCGTCTTCAGATTGGCGAGTGGGCTCGAGATACGGGCCGCGAGCTCACGGGCTCCGGCGCCGGTCACGGTGCGGTCGAGGGCCGCGAGCAGGCTTCCGTCGCGTTCGCCAGATGTGGAGCGGACCAGCTCGAGGCTCGCGCGGCTCGAAGCATCGATCAGGAGAACGTCGGTTGGACCAATGCGACGCGGTGGCCTCAAGGTTGGCTTGGCGCCGATCTGGGTGAGGTCGATGTAGCGCAAAAGCGCGCCGATTGCGGCCAACTCGCCACGCTCGAAAGCGCCATACCCACCGAGCTCGGAAACGCCGAGGCGTTCCTTCAGCAAGCGGTCGCCTGACATGCTGTCAAACGAGATGGCTGGGACGGGCGTCGTTGCGGCGCCGACGTGACGTGCTGGTCCTATGAGGGCTGCATCGTCGAAGCTGGTATCCGGCAGCAGTAGCTCGCGGGGGGCGAGACGGGCGATCTCGCCAGGGAAATCGGCTGCTGAGACCTCTCCGACCTCGGACTCCCCCGTCGAGATGTCGATGGAGGCGAGAGCGAGTTTGCGGGCTGATGGCGAGGTGTCTCGTGATGCCGGTAGAGGGAAGACGGCAGTCAGGTAGTTGCGAGCCTTGGCGTCGAGCAGGGCTTCTTCCGTGAGTGTGCCCGGCGTGACGAGTCGGACGACGTCGCGCTTTACGACCGCCTTGGAGCCCCGCTTTCGCGCTTCCGCCGGATCCTCGAGCTGCTCGCAGACGGCAACGCGATAACCGCGCCGAATGAGGCGCTGCAGGTATTCGTCGGCGCGATGAACCGGGACGCCGCACATGGGGATGTCCTGGCCGAGGTGCTTGCCGCGCTTCGTTAGGACGATGCCAAGAACCTCGGAAGCGATGACGGCGTCCTCGAAGAAGAGCTCGTAGAAGTCGCCCATCCTGTACCAAAGGATGCAATCCGGATTGGCTGTCTTGATCTCCAGGAATTGGGCCATCGACGGGGTGACGCCCGCGGGAATTGCTGGTGCTGCCGTTGTGCTCTGACCGGATGCTGAGCGGGTCGCCGGGGCGGCGGCAACCTCGGTTGCAGCCGAACTGCTGCCCCGTGTTTCTGCGCCCTGCTCTCCGCTGCTCCGCCGCATTTCGCCGTTCCTGCTCCCCTACAACTGGCGGTAACGGATAGCGGAGCGTGGGCCACTAGGGAACCCGACGCGTTCGTGTTCACCCACATCTGTTTCAGCAGCGCCGGTGGGCTGGAGGTGCGTCAGACGAGATCGACGACGATCGAGCCCGAGCGGCGGACCTCTGCTGTGGCGCCGGGCGGGATGACCAGGGTCGAGCTTTCCTCCTCGACCAAGGCCGGGCCTTCGATGCGCGCGCCGGGGCGAAGCGATGCGCGATCATAAACGGCGACGTCCGATGGATCACTGTCGCCCATTCGGACGAGGCGGCGCTGAGCGATGATCTCCGATGCGGCCATGCCGTGTTCCGAAACGACGGCAGTGTCGGTGACGGCAACTTCGACCGAAACGTGGATCGAGATAAACTCAATGGCCACGCTCGGAGGTGTGCGGGCAAACTTCTCACGGTAGGCCTTCTCGAAGGCATCGGAGAGACGTACGCGCTCGGCTGTGGCATCGCCCTCGCCGAATGGCCCCCGTGGCAACGGCACGACGAGATCGAAGCCCTGGCCGACAAAGCGGCCGTCGGCAAGGCGAGAGACCGTCGCTTTGGTGGCATCTACCCCTGTATCGGCGACCAGTGCTGTCGCTTCGGCTTCAAGCCGTCTGAAGGCCGCCTCGAACGCTGCGAGATCGCCGGTTGCGAGCCGGAATGCTACGGTCGCGACACGGTCGATCCTGGCGGGGGCCATGATGAGGCCAAGTGCCGAGGCGACACCGGCAGCGGGCGGGCAGATGACGCGCGTTGCACCGAGCTTTTGCGCGAGCGCGGCAGCGTGGACGGGGCCGCCGCCGCCGGTGGCAAGAACCGCATAGACGCGAGGATCGCGACCGCGCTCGGCGATGTGGACGCGAGCCGCTGCAGTCATGCTTTCGTTGACGATATTGCAGATGCCGAGCGCGAGCTGGTCGGAGTCGAGATTGACGGATGTCGCCAGCGTTTCAAGCGCTCGCGCGCTCGCCGCAAGATCCAGCGGAATGGTGCCGCCAGCGAAGGTCGCCGGATTCAAGATCCCGAGATGGAGATTGGCATCAGTTACAGTGGGATCAGCGCCGCCGCGGCTGTAGGCGGCCGGTCCAGGCTCGGAGCCGGCGCTCTCGGGGCCAACCTTGAGAAGGCCGATCTCGTCCTTGCGCGCTATCGATCCGCCGCCGGCACCGATCTCGATCAGCTCGACCGTGGAGATGCGAAGGGGAAGGCCGCTACCTTCGGCAAAGCGTTTCTGGCGGGCTGCCTCGAAGGAATAAGCGATGAGAGGGCGGCCGTTGTCGACCAGGCTCAGTTTCGCAGTGGTGCCGCCCATGTCGAACGCAAGCAGACGGTTCTCCCCTTCGAGGCGGCCGTAATAACCAGCGACCAGTGCGCCAGCGGCAGGGCCGGATTCGAGGAGCTGGACCGGAACGCGCATCGCCTCGGCGGCGTGCGTGAGGCCACCGGATGAGAGCATCAGCAAGAGCGGTGCTGCGATGCCAAGATCCGCAAGATCGCGCGACAGTGCACCGATGTAGGACGCAGCGAGTGGTTTGACGTAGGCGTTGGCGACCGCGGTCGAGAGGCGTTCGTATTCGCGAATTTCGGAGGCCACTTCGTGTGACGTTGTGATCGCGATGCCCGGCAGAGTGTCGGCGACGATGGCTGCGGCCTCGTTCTCGTGCACGGCGTTGGCATAGGCGTGGAGGAAGCCGACGACCAGTGAGGTCGCGCCCGCCTCGGCCAGATGAAGGGCGGCGGTGCGGACGCTGTCGTGGTCGAGCGGGGTGACGACCTGACCGTCCGCTGCGATGCGCTCGTCGACCTCGAGACGCAAATTGCGCGATACCAGTGGCACAGCATTCTCGATGGCGATGTCGTAGAGCTCGTACTTGCGCTCACGCCCGATCTCGAGCGTATCGCGAAAGCCGCGCGTCGTGATCAGGCCAGTGACGGCACCGCGACGCTCGATCAAGGCGTTGGTGAAGAGCGTGGTGGCATGGATGACGCGCGTTATGCGTGTTGCGGGAAGGCTATGCGCTGTGAGCAGGCTGCGCGTGCCCTCAATGACGGCCCGGGACGGGTCGTCGTGTGTCGTGAGGACCTTGAGGGCGTGCTGGTGGCCGGTCGCATGGTCGAGGTGCACGATATCCGTGAAGGTGCCGCCGATGTCGATGCCAAGTGACGCGACGCCTTTGGATGATGTCATGTGACGCTCCCTCTGACCCTCCCCGTTCGGGAGCGCGGAGAGATTATTTGCTCCGCGGATGACGTCAGAGAGTAGCGGCTCAGACCGGTGCAGCAAGTTTTGTGGTTGGGATGCGTCAGAGCCCGGCGACGGAGGCTGCGCCGATAATCGGGCCTGCTTTGCCGATCTGCAGGAGGACGACGCACATCTCGTTGCCAGGCTCGGCAACCGCCTCGCGACTGATCTCGTAGCTCGCGGCCTTGCCAGACCAGACGCCGATGGGGTTCAGCTCACGTACGACGTTGATGTATTTGACCGTCTTGCCACGGTTCTCGCCGCGCTCGATCTTGATCTCGGCCTCGCGGTGAACCATCACGAGCCAGATCGTAGCCTCGTTTACTGTGGAGCCGGCGGGTGCATCCCCGGTCTCGACAACCAGATGCTTGCGGTCCAGCGTGATCTTCACCGGGACGCGGGTTGCGTCGAAGGCGTTTGACGTGGATGCGATGGCGGTATTGATGGATTCCGAGTTGCTGCCAACGACGTGAGCACGCCCATTGACGACCATCTGGGGCGTATAAATTCGCCCGTCGCCACGCTCCTTGGCGTAATATTTCTGACGCGCCGAGAATTTCGGCTTGGCAAGCGTGTCCTTCCAGCCGAGGTAGTCCCAATAGTCGACGGGAAGACTGAGCGCGATGACGTTCTTATCGGCTGCGTATTTCCCGAGCAGAGCATCAGCGGCAGGGCAGGACGAGCAGCCCTGGCTTGTGAACAGCTCAAGTACGGCGTGTACGCCACTTCCGTCCGAGGATACTTCGTCGAAGGCTTGCTGGGCTGTGGCGGAGGTCATTGCGAGACCAAGACCGACGGCGGCCAAAAGCAGTGATTTCGTCAGTCTCGGGGTCGTCGAAGTGAACATTTCACCGCCGTGAATCTCTGCTAACGGACCGTCCGAGCCCATCGCAGCGCTCGCGTCATTGCCATTCGAATATTGCGGTTTGCCGGATCAATTACGAGTCACGAATGGGTGACACGGTGCCGCTTTCGGAGGGATGATACAAGGGGAGCGGCAATTGCTCGCCGCCCTCCGTTTTTTGCCTTGTTTACAATGGAAAACCGTCAGGCTGCCGCGGCTAGGTTACGCAACACGTAAGGTAGGATGCCACCGTTGCGGTAGTAGCTCATCTCGTCTTCGGTATCGATGCGGCAGAGGACAGGCACCTCCTTGGACGTGCCGTCGGCATAGGTAATTTCAACGACCACATCCTGACGCGGCTTCAGATCGGCCAGACCGGCGATGTTGATGATCTCACCACCCTGGAGATTGAGGTCTGCCAGAGACATGCCGTCCTTGAAGACGAGCGGCAGTACGCCCATGCCGACCAGGTTCGAGCGATGAATGCGCTCGAAAGACTGGGCGATCACCGCTCGAACGCCGAGCAGACGGGTTCCCTTGGCGGCCCAGTCGCGGCTCGAACCGGTGCCATATTCGCGACCGGCGAAGATGACGAGAGGCGTCCCTTCCTCTTTGTACTTCATCGCCGCGTCGAAGATCGACATCTGCTCGCCGGTCGGGATGAAGAAGGTGTTGCCGCCTTCCTGGCCCTGCATCATCAAGTTCTTGATGCGAATGTTGGCGAAGGTGCCACGCATCATGACGTTGTGGTTGCCGCGACGCGCGCCGTAGGAGTTGAAGTCGGTCGGGCGGACCTGATGTTCCATCAGGTAGGTGCCGGCGGGGCCGTCCCGCTTGATGGAACCGGCTGGAGAGATGTGGTCGGTGGTGATCGAGTCGCCGAACATGCCGAGGACGCGGGCATTGACGACGTCCTCGACTGGCGTCGGCTCCAAGGTCATGCCCTCGAAGTAGGGCGGGTTGGCCACATACGTGGAGCCTGTGTTCCAAACGTAGGTGAGGCTCGACCGCGCCTTGCCCATGCCCTGCCACTGGGCGTCGCCTTTGAACACGTCCGAGTAGCGCTTGGCGAATGTGTCCGGCGTGACATTGGTGCGGATCATGTCGGCGATCTCGGCCGTCGAAGGCCAGATATCCTTCAGGTAGACGTCCTGACCGTCTGATCCTTTGCCGAGCGGTTCCGTGGTGAGGTCCACGTTCAGGGAGCCGGCAATGGCATAGGCGACGACCAGCGGGGGTGAAGCGAGATAGTTCGCCTTCACTTCGGCATGGACGCGGCCTTCGAAGTTGCGGTTGCCGGAGAGCACCGCAGTTGCAACGAGATTGCCGTCGCTAATGGCCTGAGAGATGTGCTCGGGTAGCGGTCCGGAATTGCCGATGCAAACCGTGCATCCGTATCCGGTGAGGTTGAAGCCCATCGAATCGAGGTCGGTCATCAGGCCGGCTCTCTCGAGGTAGTCGGTGACAACCTGCGAGCCCGGGGCGAAGCTGGTCTTGACCCACGGCTTTACCTTCAGGCCCTTCGCCAGAGCGTTACGGGCAACCAAGCCGGCAGCGATCAGGACGGATGGGTTGGAGGTGTTGGTGCACGACGTGATGGCCGCGATGACGACGTCACCGTCGCCGATTTCGTAATCCTTGCCTGGGACCTGGACCTTGTGGCTGGGCTGGGCCCCCTTCACGATCTCGGGAGCGGCCTTGGCGAAGGCTCCTTTCGCCTCAGCCAGGAGCACACGGTCCTGCGGGCGCTTCGGCCCGGCGAGCGACGGCTCGACGGTAGAGATATCCAACTCGAGGATGTCGGTATAGACGGGCTCGTGGCCTGGCTCGCGCCACAGGCCCTGTGCCTTGGAATAGGCCTCGACGAGGGCGACGCGATCGGGAGCGCGCCCGGTCGCTTTCAGATACTTCATCGTGTCGCTGTCGACGGGGAAGAAGCCGCAGGTTGCACCGTACTCCGGCGCCATGTTGGCGATGGTGGCGCGGTCTTCTAGCGACAAGTGATCGAGGCCATCGCCAAAGAACTCGACGAACTTCTCGACGACGCCGCGCTTGCGGAGCATCTGAGTGCAGGTCAACACCAGGTCGGTCGCGGTGATGCCTTCCTTGAGGCGGCCCTTGAGGCGGAAACCGATAACCTCCGGGATAACCATGGCAACGGGCTGGCCGAGCATGGCAGCCTCGGCTTCGATGCCGCCGACGCCCCAGCCGAGAACGGCCAGACCATTCACCATCGTCGTGTGGCTGTCGGTGCCGATGCACGTATCGGGGAAGGCTTGCGTCACCTTGCCGACGTCCTTGGTCCAGACCGTCTGAGCCAGGTATTCGAGGTTCACCTGATGGCAGATGCCGGTGCCGGGAGGTACGACCTTGAAGTTGTTGAAGGCCGAGCCGCCCCAACGAAGGAACTCGTAGCGCTCCTTGTTGCGCTGGTACTCGATGTCGACGTTCTTCGTGAAGGCGTCGGGCGTGCCGAAATAGTCTACCTGGACCGAGTGGTCGATGACGAGATCGACGGGGACCAGCGGGTTGATCTTGGCCGGATCGCCGCCCATGGCAGCCATCGCGTCACGCATCGCGGCGAGGTCGACGACGCAGGGAACACCGGTGAAGTCTTGCAGAAGGACGCGGGCGGGCCGGTAGGCGATCTCGGCTTTCGAGGTCTTCGTCTTCAGCCAATCCGCCATGGCGCGGATGTCGTCGGCCTTGACCGAGCGGCCATCCTCGTGACGGAGGAGGTTCTCGAGCAGGACCTTCAGCGAGAAGGGGAGCTTCGAAATACCGGCGAGGCCGTTCTTCTCGGCGTCAGGAAGGGAAAAGTACTCGTACGTCTTGGTGCCGACCGTCAGGGTCTTTTTACACTTGAATGTGTCGAGCGAGGTTGGGGTGAGGCTCATGGGGCGATCTCCTCGAAGCCGTGATGCCACCCGGGCACGCGAGTGCACGGCAAAGGGCCTCGCCGAACGGGCTGGCCTCCGGGCTCAATCGGGCCTTATAAGGCGCCAAGGCCATCGCCGCCAAGGGGGAGGCGGGGGTGGTATAGAAAGATGTTTTCCAACCGATACCTCCCGCAGCATCGATCGATGGCACTTCGGATTGAAAATCTGACGGTCCGACGGGGCGAGAGGGCCGTCCTTTCCGGCCTGTCTCTGCGGGTCGAGCGCGGTGAAGGGCTGCTTCTCACTGGGGCGAACGGGGTCGGGAAAACCACTCTAATACGGGCGGTTGCGGGGCTTTTGCCCATCGCCAATGGCGTGATTGCGCTCGATGGGACGGGAGCAGAAGACGGAAGCGTTGGCGAGCAGTCGCACTTCGTTGGGCATCTCAACGGCGTGAAACCTGCGTTAACGGTTGCCGAGAATGCTCTGTTCTGGGCGCGGTACCTAGGGGGCAGCACCAATAATGTCGCGGCGGCCCTCGACCAGTTTCGACTCACCGAGCTCGCACCGATTCGCGCCGGTTATCTCTCGGCGGGCCAGAAACGCCGGCTTGGGCTCAGTCGCCTTCTCGTGGCGCGACGGCCGGTCTGGTTGATGGACGAGCCTGCCGTGTCGCTCGATACGGCGAGCCAGAATCTGCTCGCAGAGGCGGTCAATCGTCATCTGGCCGACGGAGGCATCGTCGTGGCTGCAACTCATCAGGCGCTTGGGTTCTCTCCGGCGCGGGAACACGTTTTGCGCTTGGGTGAGGCCGAAGCGTTGCCCCTGGATGCCACCGGACCATGAGGGGCTTCGGTGCACTTCTGGGTCGAGACTTGAGGCTTGCAATCCGCGAGGGCGGCGCCGTCGGTACGGCACTCGGCTTCTATCTCGTCGTGGTGGCGATGCTGCCGCTCAGTCTTGGACCGGATCTCAATCTACTCACTCGAATCGCTGCAGGCATCCTTTGGGTCGCTCTGCTGCTGGCTGCGCTGCTGTCGCTGCCGCGGCTGTTCGAAGCCGATCACGAGGATGGTGTGCTGGAGTTGTTGGCGATGGCGCCGCTGCCGCTGGAGGCAGCAGCAGGGGCCAAGGCATTGGCGCACTGGCTTACGACCGGGCTTCCGCTGACATTGATGGCGCCGTTGCTCGGCTTGATGCTCAACCTCGAGCTCTCGGCCTACTCCGTGCTGATGGCGACGATGCTTGCCGGTACGCCAGCCATCAGCTTCATCGGTGCGATCGGTGCAGCGCTGACGTTGCGCAGTCGAAAGGGCGGTCTTTTGATCGCCCTGCTGGTGCTACCGCTCTATATCCCCACCTTGATCTTCGGCATCTCGGCCATGGAGGCGTCGGCTTTTGGGACCGGGGGCTTTGGACCATCGTTTCTTATTCTCGCGGCAATTTCACTCGTGAGCCTGGTTCTCGGACCTATCGCCGCCGCAGCCGCGCTCCGCATGCAACTCGGGTAGCCGTTTGCTTCTTGACGCGCGGTCCTCAACCGACGGATAGCCATCGACGGGCGCTTTCGAGCCATCCCTCCTGAGCGGGGGCGGCGGGGGTGAAGGGGACGACATAGAGCGCTGCTCCTGCCTCCGCTGCTATCACCTCGGCCGCGCGCGCGAGAGCAGAGCCGCCTGCTACATAGACGACATCACTGCTCGACAAGTGCGGCAAGTGCTGGATGGGGCCGCCTGGCAAAAAGCCGTGCCACGGCTCCATGATTTCATCGACGGCGGCGATGATGGAAACGCTTGGATAGCGGCGCGCCAGCTCGAGAGCGGGGGCCATGTAGAACGTCTCGAGCGTCGGTGCCGCGCCTGCGATCACAATGGGACGGGCCGGCATCTCGCGCAGTGCGGCGATGGCGATGGACCATATCGGTGCGAAGCCTGTGCCACTGCCGATGAGCACCAGCCGCGAGGCGTGCACGTGGCGCGGGATGACCGGACCGGCGGGACCTTCGATCAATACGGGATGTCCGGCTTTGATCGATTTGCCGAGGTGCGGGGTAACCTGCCCTCCGCGGACGCGCTTGACGTGAAGGTGGAGGTACCCATCGTCGCGCACGGCGCCGAGTGGGGCGGTGGGGCTGAAGCAACGCGCCGGGAAGCCCTGAAAGGTGAACCGGCAAAATTGGCCCGGGAGGACGTCGAGACGTTCCGTCGGCGCAATGGTCAACTCGACGATGTCGCGTGCAAGATCGACCAGGCGCAGAATACGTCCCGATATCCGTTGGACGGCCGGGCGGTGTGGTGCGTGTGCGATATAGCTGGGCAGCGGGGGCGTCGGACGCCCTATGTCGTGCCTGATGTTGGCGATCGGCAGACTTGGTGGCCCACTCCTCGGAATGTCCGTCAGGTGCTGGCCATACCAGGCTTCCGCATGGCTTGCCGCTCCAGGGGCGGGCGGCACCGGTATTTGACGCAGATCTCCGGGCGGGTGTGCGCCGACCGAAGCGCTGTTGCGTGTGACGCGGTCGAACTCATGCATCGTCTAACCTCCAACTGGCAGGGCCGTGGGCGCGTGTGTGCCCGTTCAGATCGAGCGATTTTTGCGGTTCTCACCAACGGCTTGCATGCACCCAATCCAATGCAAGAGTGTCGACTTTAAGGCTCTGAATATGCTCTATTTAATGAACTTCGTCCGCGACTCTATCGGCTCAGTTGGAGCACGAGCGTCGAGCGACAGCCATGCCGATGCCGCTTGCGTCGGATCACGTCGAGCGGCACATTTTCCGCCGCAATCGAACGAGGAGACGCGTCATGGCTGATAATGGTCCAATGATCATCGAGCTCGATAAGAAAAGAATGGATGCGATGGCGGCCAAGGACGTCGCGTTCCTCAATGGGGTGCTGGCAGACGACCTGATCTATACGCACTCCTCGGCACGCCTCGACACGAAAGCGAGCCTCGTCGGCAACATGGAATCTGGCTCGACAGTCTACCAATCGGTCGTGCCATCAGACGTGAAGGCGCAGGACCTGGGCGAGGCTGTCGTGCTGACGGGCGTGGCTCGGATCAAGGTGCATTCGGGCGGGAAGCCGATGGATTTTGGCGTGCGCTTCACCGACGTCTACGCGAAGCGCAATGGCAAGTGGCAAATGGTCGTGTGGCAGTCGACCAAATTGCCGGAGTGACGGTCGGCAAAGTGCCGCTGGGGCGCTGTGCGGTTCACTGGGATGCGGATGACGGGCGGCACCGGAGCCGCGCTCTGGTCGTGCGATGAGGGGCGTGCGTTGCGATGATCGACCATGTGTCTGTCGGTGTTTCGGATCTGGCGCGGAGCGCGGCGTTTTATGAGGCCGTGCTCGGCGCAATCGGGATGACGTGTCTCGTCAGGCGGTCCGCAACGATCGGCTTCGGCAAGCGCTATCCCGAGGTGTGGCTCAACCATCGATCGGGCATGATTGCCGTGTCGGAGGCGAGTGGCGTGCACGTTTGCCTCCGGGCACGCAGCGAGGATGCGGTGCGGGCGTTTCATGCGGCCGCGCTCGCAAACGGCGGCACCGACGACGGCGTGCCCGGACCGCGGAAGGCTGAAATGACTGCGTATTTCGCAGCGTTCGTGCGCGATCCCGATGGCAACCGCCTCGAAGCCGCGACTTTTCCTGCAGCGTAACGGGAAATCGAGGCGACTGCGTCCGTTACGGGCGCAGTACGACGCGGCCGACAATCTTGCCGGATGCGAGGCTCGAGAGCACCGCGTTGGCGTCGGCGAGCGGGCGGTCGGCAAGGGGAAGCCCCGGAACCTTGCCGCTGCGGGCGAGCGTCATGAGCTCGCGCATGTCGTCGAGGTTTCCGACGTAAGACCCCATGACTGTGGCGTTCTTCAGTGGGATCATCGGCACGGGTAGAGATGCCGAACCACCAAACAGGCCGACAACGACAAGGCGTCCGCTCTTTCGCAGTGCATTGAAGCCGAAGGTGAACGATGAGGCGGCGCCGACGAAATCGATCGCGGCTGCAACGCCGCCGTTCGTCATTCGGTAAAGTGTTTTGGCGGCGTCCGCTTGCGACGGATCGATAATCTCCCTGGCACCGGCTTCCCGGGCTGCGCTCCATTTCGCCTGATCCAGGTCGGCAACGATCGGTTTCACGCCGGTGACAGCCTCGGCCATGCGCACGCCGGAAAGGCCTACGCCGCCGGCGCCGATGATCAGTAGGTCGCCGCCGTTCTTGACAGCCTCGCGTGCTTTTTTCAGGGCTCCGTAGGCCGTGAGGCCCGAGCACGCATAGGTGGCGGCGAGTGCATCGTCCAGTCCATCGAAGGCGAAAAGATATTTGGGATCGGGCACTAGAACGTGGGTCGCGTAACCGCCGTCGCGGTTGATGCCGAGCGCGCGGGGCTGGTTGCAAAGGTGCTCGTCGCCGGACTGGCAGATAGGGCATTGCTGGCAGCCGATCCACGGGAAGACGACCCGTTGCTGGCCGATTTCGGTTTCAGCGCCCGCGACGCGGTCGCCGACGGCCACGACCTCGCCGACGATCTCGTGCCCGAGCGTGCGCGGAAGGCCGAGGGCGCGCGTCATGTCCACCTTGCGGCCGGCGCCGAGATCGAAGCTGCCCTCGTGAAGGTGGACATCGCTATGACACACGCCGCAGCCCGTGACCCGGACAACCACCTCGCGACCCTTTGGCGCCGGAGTCGGTTCCGATTGAAGCGCAAGCGGGGCACCGAACGTGGTTACGCGATAGCTGTCCATGTGCGCTCTCCTGGGCGATGCGAAAGTATGAGAATTCGTTTGCCCGACCGTCTCACGGGGTGGGCGGCAGAAGCAAGTGGTGGCATCAGCATGGCGCGCGGGAAACGTCGCAATAGCGCCCAAACCGACAAGCGGAATCTAGCCCTTGCCCATCACCTCCTTGGCAAAGCGCTCCATCTTGTCGAGCGTCTCCTGCGCTGTCGGTGCGGGGAAGGACACGTTTGCATCCCCAACGCCGGCAGCCTCAAGCGTGGCGGCGTCTTCGCGCATCTGTTCGGTGGTGCCGGTGAAGGTACGGCGCCCGCCGGAATGGCCTTCCTCGGCGGCCCAGTTCACGGGCCAGAGCACGACGTGGGCGAGCGAGATGGATTTTGGATCGCGACCGGCCTTCTCGCACATCGTCTTGAAGGTCCCCATGGCGGCTGCGACGCGCGAGGCCGTGTCCAGACGATTGATCGGGTTCGACGAGGCCGGATACCATCCATCACCGAGACGGATGGCGCGTCGCATGGCGGGTTCGCTTTCCCCACCGACCCAGATCGGGGGGTGCGGCTTTGCATAGGGTTTCGGCTCGAACAGGATGTTGCCGAAGTTGACGTAGCGGCCCTTCATTTCCGGCCGGGGATTTGTCCACAGCTCGCGGAAGGCGGCAATGTATTCATCGGTGACCTTGCCACGTTCGGCATAGGGCGCGCCGAGGGCCTCGATCTCTTCCTTCATCCAGCCGGCGCCGACGCCGATGATCATACGGCCTTCGGAGAGGACGTCTGCCGTCGCGATGGTTTTGGCGGCGAGGATCGGCGGGCGGTGCGGCACCACCATCACCGACGAGAGCAACCGGACGCGCTGCGTACAGCCGGCAAGGAAGGTGAGCGTAGAAAGAACATCCAGGCATTCGCCGGTATTGCGGCCGGCCCAGTCGCCTTCCTCGCTGTAGGGATAGCGGCTGTCGATGTCGGAGGGGACCAGGATATGATCGTTGGCGGAAACAAAATCGAACCCGAGGCGCTCGGCGGCGCCTGCGACGGCGATGTAGCCGGCACGATTGGCCATCGGACCGCGCGACAGAATGTTGACGCCAAAACGCATGACCGTTCCTCCCAGTCGTTGTCCGTTATCCGGTTTGTCGAGTGAAGCTACGGCATGGGAAGCGACACGTCACGGGGGCGCGGATCAATCGATTGCGCACGCCCCCTCGGGCAACCGCAAGGCATCTGGATTGCCTCAGCCGATTTCTTCGACGGCAACCGGGAACAGGCTGCTCAGGTCGTCGACTTGCATGATGTGATAGACCGAGAAGCGATAGGCATCGCCCGCCGTCAACTCGGGCGGCGTGAATGGAAAGCCCAAATTGCCAGCGGTCGAGATGCGTCCCGGGAATGGGGCGTGCAGCAGATACTGTTTCGCCGTGGCAGCGACAGCGCGCGCTTCCTCCTCGTCCTCGCCGATGCACTCGACGATGACGCCGACTTCCTCGGGAAGCGTGGTGACGGGCTGACCCCCGACGACGCCCAGGCCGTAGAAGCGGAAATAAAGCGTGTACGGGTTCTCCGGCTTGGGGGGAACGAGTTCCCGGATCTGGGCCTCGACGAGGCCGGCAATTTCATCAGCCTTCTCGATGAAGACCGGGTCCGCCGATCCCGCGACCATGATGGCGCGTGCGCCGACGCGCGTCGCGCCCTCGATCTTCACGGAATACTGCTTCGTCGGGACCCAGCGGCCGCCGGAAACGCGGCATCGGCGTTCGTCGACAGCCTCGAATTTGGAGTCCTCGAGATAGAGAACACCTTCCGGTTCGGTGACGGATAGCGGGTCGGCCTGCTCGTAGAGACCGTGAGCTGCGACTGACATCGGCGTCGCCTTGCGGATCGGGTTCATGCTCTCGAGAATGAAACTCTCGCCTTCGAGCGTGCCAAGCATGGCATCGCGGCCGCCGCCCTCGCAGGCGAGCGAGGCACACTCGATGATCTTGGCCATCTGGAGCGCGGGACCGATCGGGAAGCCCAGCTTCTCGGGTAAGCACGTGTAAATGCCGGTATCGCAGGCGCGGCCTGCAATGATCACGTCCGGCATGGTGTCGATCGCACGCACGAATGCCTCTGTACCGGCTTGGCCGACGATGCACGCGGCGCCGTCGATCTCGTCATCCGTGAGGTCGGCCATGGGACCGATGGGTTCGATTTTCCCTGCCTTCGCCTGCCGTTTGATGAGGTCGCGGGGCATCTCGGAGCGAATAGTGGCGAGACGGAACTTCAGGCCTTCCTCACGCGCGATCTCGCGGATGATGTCGAGCGTCTGGTCGAGGTGCACGTCGCCGCCTGCCGTGCCGGCGGTGCCGATGACGAGCGGCACTTTCATCGACAGCGCGCCGGTGAGGACCATCTTCAGGTCGCGTTTTGTCGAGCGGTGGGCCGTCGCGAGCTTGCCGGAGCCGAGGTAGTATGGCCCCGGATCGACGGAGCCCATATCAGCGCCTATCAAGTGCAGATCGCGCTCAAGACCGTTGTGGAAGGCCTTCTCGATAATGCCGTAGCCGAGTTGGCCCGAGGCCGACATGATGCGGAGCGGTCCGCGCTCCTTCTGCCATTTCTCGATGATGCGCGCGAAGCTGGTCTGGCGGGTCATGCTCAAATCTCCACGTCGATCATCGGGCGATGCTGTTGGGCGCCATAAACATCGGTGTCACCGGGCGTTCCGGCGATGACACGGCGCGGCAGCACGATCTTGATCGCGTTGGCGGCGGGGTAGGGGATCACCTCGGCCTGGGCAACGCCGTAGCGTTGGGCGATGACGGCCGGGTTCATCGATGGCGCAGCGAGTGCGCGGGCGTAGAGCTTGGGGTCGTCGAACATGAGATCGATGGTGACCTGGGTCGGCCCGGCGTTCTTCGAGCGGATGACGCGGCCGGCGTCTCTGAGGCGCATGATGGTGGGCCCTGATCTTGATGCTGATGGCGCCATCCTGACGATCAGCGCCACGCACCGCAACCTACATCGCCGCGGCAGGTCGCCTAAGCTCTGTCGATCTCCGCGATCGCGGCAGTGACGTCATCTCCGGTCAGGCGCCAATCGTTGTCGAGATTGGCGATCACTCTGCGCATGAAACGCTCGGAGAGGCCGATGGCGCGGGTTTTGTCGCCGAGGTGATCGTAAAGGATTGCGAGCGCGAGCTGCTGAGGGCTCTCGCCCTCGTAGGTCCACTCGAAGCCCCAGGTGGTGAATTGGGCCACCTCATAGTGCTCCGACAAGGGCTCCCCGTCGACGGTGACGATCAAGCCGTCAAATGCGCGCTTGCCCTCATACGTCTTCATGGCCGCTTTGCGTCTCCCGTCGCCGTGGCCGCATCATTTTGTGCAGCGCTTGATTTTTCAGTCGCAGGCTACGTGCGTTGCGAGCTGTTTTCCAGTCCTTGCAACGGTGCGAATCGGAGGTGGCGCTTCAGATCTGGTCAGCGACCATCTCGGCGAGGGCCATGGAGGCGGTGAGGCCCGGGCTCTCGATCCCGAACAGGAGCATGAGACCCGGAACGCCGTGGGTTGTGGGGCCATGCAGGAAGAAGTCCGGCACCGGCTCGCCTTCGCGATAGAGCTTGGGGCGGATGCCGGTGTAGTCGGCGTGCAGGCGTGAGGGATCGAGCGCCGGATAGTAGGTGCGGATGAAGCCCAGGAATTTCTCGAGCTTCGACTCGTCGAACGAATAGTCGATCTCGGGGATCCATTCGATGTCGGGGCCGAACTTGCAGCGGCCGCCGATGTCCACCGTAACGTGGAGGCCGAGCCAGGCGCCATCCGGCATCGGGTAGATATGGCGGCCGAACGGTGACCTGCCTTCGATCGCGTAGTACTGGCCGACGGCGTAATAGGTCTCCGGCGGACTATAGTTGCCGGACCATGGGAAGGTGCGGGCGAGTTTCGACGCGTGAAGACCCGCGGATAGCACCAGCCGTTTCGCGGTGACGATGCCGGGCATCTCGCCCCCGGTTTCGACCTCGTAGAGGCCGGCCGGCGTCATGCCGATCCGCGCTACGGGCGTGTTGAGCACGACTTGCGCGCCGTTCGTCTCGGCATGGCCCTGCAACGCGAGCATGAAGCCGTGGCTGTCGACGATGCCGGTCGACGGCGAGAGCATGGCCTGTACGCAGAACACTTCGGGCTCGAGTTTCCTGGCTTCTTCTCCGCTCAGCGGGATGAGATCGTCGACGCCGTTCTTGATCGCCGTTTCCTGGATGGCCTTCAGCTTCGGCACCTGGGCTTCGTTGGTTGCGACCAAAAGCTTCGTGATGGCTTTGTGCTCGACGCCGTTCTCGGCGCAGAAGGCGTAAAGCTTCTTCTTTCCCTCGACGCACAGCCGCGCGCGCAGTGAGCCCGGCGGATAATAGATGCCTGCGTGGATCACCTCGCTGTTGCGAGAGGACGTCTCAGAGCCGATGATGTCGTGCTGCTCGAGGACCATCACATCCTGGCCGCGCAACGCCAATTCGCGTGCGATGGCGAGGCCGACGACACCGGCTCCGATCACGATGGTTTCGACGTCAGCAGACATGGATCAACGGCTCCCTACTTTGCTCCCGGGCGCGGTCTGATGGCATGATTTCGTGCCCGTGAACAGTAAACCACAGGAGGCTTCCTTGACGAATGCGACGCCGTTCCGGCCGCTGGGTCTCGATCACGTGGTGTTGCGGGTGGCTGACGTTGCCCGGGCCAAGGTCTTCTATTGCGACGTTCTCGGGGCTCATGTCGAGAAAGTGCAGGCGGCCCTAGGGCTGCACCAGTTACGCGCCGGAAGCGCGCTGATCGATCTCGTGGAACTCGAGGGAGAGCTCGGCCGGAAGGGCGGGGCGGGACCTAGCAAGGAGGGGCACAACATGGATCATCTGTGCATCCGTATCGAGCCGTTTGACGAGGCTGTGATCCGGGCGCATCTCGAAAAGAACGGGGTGGCATCGGGGGAGGTCGTGAGCCGCTATGGCGCGGAAGGGCAGGGGCCATCGATGTACATCGTCGATCCGGATGGCAACAGCGTAGAGCTGAAGGGGCCGCCAGCTTAAAGTATTATCATGATTTGTCAGCTCGTTATGTGCATATGCGAGAGTGCCCGGAGAATAACTGCATGACGTCGTTCAAGACCATTCGAGCGCGCGCAGAAAAGCGCAAGGGCGGCGCCAAGGCGTTGCAGAAGTTGCTGCCGGAAGTTGCCGGGAACGAGGCCATTGGTGCCATCGGGGATGATCGTATCCTGGCGGAGATGGCGAAGCGCGCATTCTGCTCGGGTTTCGTGTGGCGCGTGATCGAGCAGAAATGGCCAGAGTTCGAGGCCGCCTTTCAGCATTTCGATGTGGCACGGCTCAACTTCGAGCCGGATGAGTTCTGGGAGAGGCTCGCCTCGGACAAGCGCATCGTCAGACATCCGCAAAAGATCAAGTCGGTGCGAGAGAATGCGCGCTTCGTCGCCGATGTATCCAAGGAGCACGGTAGTTTCGGCCGTTTTCTCGCAAGCTGGCCGAAGGACGACGAGGTGGGGCTGCTGGAGCTTTTGGGAAAGCGTGGCTCGCGGCTTGGAGGGCGGACGGGACAGTACTTTCTACGCTTCGTCGGGTGGGATAGCTTCATTCTGTCGAATGACGTGGTTGCATGCTTGCGTGATGCAGGTTGCGATATTTCCGCGACGCCGACGTCCAAGAAGGATCTTCGGAAGGCGCAGGAGCAGATGAATGCCTGGGCCAAGGAAAGCGGCCTACCCATGGTGCATGTCTCGCGCATTTGCGCGATGTCGATCGGGGAGAATTACGAGCCTGAAAAACTCGCCGAGATGGGGAGCGAGGAGTGAGGTGGCGGCGTAGAGCCCCACCTTGCGCGAAACGTGTGCGCGGCCCGCTTTCCTAAAGGAAACGGGACGTGCCCTCGGATAGGAACCGCGCGCTGGATCAGCGGGTAGGCACTGGCCTCTCGCCACGGTAGTCGTAGAAGCCGCGCTTCGTTTTGCGGCCAAGCCAGCCCGCTTCGACATACTTCACGAGCAGCGGACAGGGGCGATACTTCGAATCGGCAAGGCCTTCATAGAGCACCTGCATCACGGAAAGGCAGGTATCGAGGCCAATGAAATCAGCGAGCTCGAGCGGTCCCATCGGGTGATTGGCGCCCAGCCGCATCGCTTTGTCGATCGCCTCGACCGATCCGACGCCTTCGTAAAGCGTATAGATCGCCTCGTTGATCATCGGCAGCAGAATGCGGTTGACGATGAACGCGGGGAAATCTTCGGAGACCGCGGTCTGCTTGCCGAGGGTTTCGACGAACTGACGCGCTGTGGTGAAGGTTTCGTCGTCGGTCGCGATGCCTCGAATCAGCTCGACGAGCTGCATGACCGGCACCGGGTTCATGAAATGAATGCCGATGAAGCGCTCTGGCGCCGTCGTCGTTGCAGCAAGACGCGTTATGGAGATCGATGAGGTGTTCGAAGCGAGGATCGCATCGGGCTTTGTCTTGTCTCGGAGGTCGGTGAAAATCCGACGCTTGATCGCCTCGTCCTCAGTGGCGGCCTCGATCACGATGTCGCAGTCGCCAAGCTCTTCAAGCGTGGAGGCGAATTGGATCTTGCCGAGTGCGCGAGTCATGTCGCCTTCGGTGATCAGGCCGCGGCTGGCTTGGCGCACCATGTTCTTCTTGATGCTGATGACCGCCGCCTCGAACGCCTCTTTCTTGAGGTCGTTGATGGTGACGTCATAGCCTGCGAGGGCGCAGACGTGAGCAATGCCATTGCCCATTTGGCCGGCGCCAATCACGCCGACCTTTTGAACGGTGGTTGGCTGGGGCGCGCCCGAAGTCCGTTTCGGTTTCACGATAGCATCCATCACTGGTTCCTCGGGCGCCCCCTAAGGGAGCGCCACCTTTCGCCCTACTTACCGGCCTTGTCGAGCTCTGCACCGAGCTCGGGCAGTGCCGTGAAGAGGTCCGCCACCAAGCCGTAGTCGGCCACCTGGAAGATCGGTGCCTCCTCGTCCTTGTTGATGGCGACGATGATCTTCGAGTCTTTCATGCCGGCCAGATGCTGGATGGCACCTGAGATACCAACGGCGATGTAGAGCTCGGGCGCTACCACCTTGCCGGTCTGGCCGACCTGGAAGTCGTTCGGCACGAAGCCAGCGTCGACGGCTGCACGCGAGGCACCCATGGCGGCACCCAGCTTGTCGGCAATCGGCTCGATGTACTTCGTGTAGTTCTCGCCAGACTGAAGGCCGCGTCCACCCGAGATGACGATGCGTGCAGCGGTCAGCTCCGGGCGATCAGACTTCGACAGCTCGGCCTTCTCGAAGGTCGATAGGCCAGCGGCTGCGGGAGCCGACACTTTCTCGATCGGCGCCGAGCCCGTAAGTCCTACCGCCGGGAAGGAGGCGGTGCGAACCGTCAGGACCTTCTTCGCCTCGTCGCACTTCACGGTCTGGATGGCATTGCCCGCGTAGATCGGCCGCTCGAAGGTATCGGGCGAGTCGACTTTGATCACGTCGGACACTTGCATGACGTCGAGCAGGGCGGCGACGCGCGGCAGCACGTTCTTGCCGGAGGCGGTTGAGGCCGCGACCAGCGCTGAGTAGTTGCCCATCATCGGCACGATCAGCGCGGCGATCTCCTCAGCCAGGCCGTTGCCGAGCTGCGGTTCGTCTGCCACGAGAACCTTCGCAGCACCGTCCAGCTTCGCGGCCTGCTCCGCGACAGCGCCGCAGCCTGAGCCGGCAACCAGCACATGCACGTCGCCGCCAAGAGCCTTCGCGGCGCTCATGGCCTTGAGTGTCGCCGAGCCGAGCGCCTGGTTATTATGGTCTGCTAGAAGAAGAACGCTCATCTCAGATCACCCCTGCATCCTTGAGCTTCGCCACGAGCTCGGCAGGCGAGCCCACTTTGATGCCGGCCTTACGGCCCGGCGGCTCCGTGGTCTTGAGAACGGTGAGGCGTGGCTTGGTGTCGACGCCGAGGTCGGCCGGTTTCTTCGTGTCGAGCGGCTTCTTCTTCGCCTTCATGATGTTGGGCAGCGAGGCGTAGCGCGGCTCGTTGAGGCGGAGGTCCGTGGTGATGATCGCCGGCATCTTGAGTGCGATCGTTTCGAGGCCACCATCAACCTCGCGGGTCACCTTGAGGGTGTCGCCTTCGATCACGACCTTTGAGGCGAACGTGCCCTGCGCCCACCCGGTCAAGGCAGCGAGCATCTGGCCTGTCTGGTTGCAATCGTCATCGATCGCCTGCTTGCCGAGAATAACGAGCCCGGGCTGCTCCGCGTCGACAATGGCCTTCAACAGCTTTGCGACGGCGAGCGGTTCGACCGTCTCATCGCCGACATCGACGAGGATGCCGCGATCCGCGCCCATGGCAAGCGCCGTGCGAATGGTTTCCTGTGCCTTCGCTGGCCCGATCGAGACAGCCACGATCTCGGTGACCTGGCCCTTCTCTTTGAGCCGGATGGCCTCCTCGACGGCAATTTCGTCGAAGGGATTCATCGACATCTTGACGTTGGCCAGCTCGACGCCTGATCCGTCATTCTTCACGCGGATCTTGACGTTGTAATCGACGACCCGCTTGACCGGGACCAATACCTTCATCGTCTCCTCACTCTCCAGATCGGATTTGGCTCGCTATGCTTGGATGTTGCTTTCGACCCAATGCCTAGTGTCCAGGCAACTCGTGACTTCTGGGCTCAGCGACTTTGTGACGAAAAAGTCGATTGGCCAAGGTCTTCTTGGGGTAAGGTATTTCAACAGCACGCCGTCCAGCCCACCAAACAGGCATGCCGAAACGCCTCGTTAGGCACAACTATACCCCCTTTTTGTGCGGTGCGACACTTCGTTGACAGCCCGAGGCAATTTGCCCGCTGTGCACACCACAAATAGCCCGATTCCAGCGTGGAAATGTTGCGGATGCGAAGCCGTTAACGATTAGTCGCCCGAGCTTCCCGGCGTGGAGGCCGCCGCGCTTCAGGCTGTTGTTCGAGGTCGATCGAACAACGGCACTCCCTTGCGTCGCAAGACGATCACCAGCACGGCTCCGGTCACAAGTCCGCCGATATGCGCCCACCACGCCACGGGGCCGACGTCCGGCACGAGCAGCATGACGAACTGGGTCAAGATCCAGGCGCCGAGCGCGAACATTGCTGAAACCCTGAGCGGAATGACGCGAAACGCGAGGACCCAGACCTTCACGTAGGGGTGCAGCATCAGATAGGCCGCGATCACGCCGGCGACGGCTGCGCTGGCGCCGATCAGTGGAATTTGTCCTGCCGCCGTATCAGGTGTCATGGGCACCTTCATGAGAATCGCAGCGAAACCGAACTCGGCGCTCAATGCGTGCACAAGACCGCCGGCTATCCCGCACAGCAGGTAGAAAATCAGAAAGCGGCCGTGGCCCATCGCGTCTTCGACGTTGTCGCCGAAGACCCATAGAAACAGCATATTGCCAGCCAGATGAAGAGGATCGCCGTGCAGGAACATGTACGTGATCAACGTCAGGCCTTCGGGGAAGGGCAAGCGATCGTACGGGCCATTTGCTGCGCCGCCCAAAACGCCGACGTCGAACAGCTCGTTGGGAACAATGGCGAACGTCGCTGCCACATACTGGCCAGTGGGTGTCAGCTCGAACAAGAATGCCACGACGTTCGCGACAATGAGCAGAACGGTGACCATAGGCCAGGAGATGACCCGCAGCGGATTGTCGTCTGAGATGGGCACGAACACGGGGAACCTCGGGTGCAGGGCTTAGCTGACCGTCGTCTACCGATTGGCGCCGGGCACCCAGAGGACGTCACCCTTCCCGCGTGCATTCAGGTAGCGGCTTGCGACAAAGAGATAGTCCGACAGGCGATTGATGTAGCGTAGCGCTGCCTCACTCACCGGCTCATCGGGTAGACTGGCGAGTTCGGCCATGTGCCGCTCGGCGCGGCGACAGACGGTGCGCGCAACATGCAGGGCCGCCGCTGCCGGGGTGCCGCCCGGGAGCACGAAGGAGCGAAGTGGGTCGAGCGCCTCGTTCATGGCGTCGATCTCATCCTCGAGCCGCTTGACCTGAGCGGCCGTGACGCGCAGCGGCTGATAGTCAGGCCCCGCCCAGCTCGGCGGAGAACCGCGATCGGGAATGCACAAGTCGGCGCCAAGATCGAAGAGGTCGTTCTGGATGTTGCCGAGCTGACCGTCGAGTGCCGTTTCGTCACCGAGACTGAGTCGGGCCATCCCGATTGCGGCGTTCGTCTCGTCGACGGTGCCGTAAGCCCAGATGCGCGGTGCATGCTTTGCAACCCGCTCGCCAGTGCCGAGCGCCGTGCTGCCGCTGTCGCCGGTTCGCGTGTAGATCTTGTTCAAGATGACCATGGGCGGCGATCCGTTACGCTTGGGTTGGCACGCTGCCAAAGCTAGTGTGATGATCGAGAAATTCGCTCGGCGTAATAGCCGCTGGATAGGGCGAATTTCGCAATCGGGACACTAGCCGTGCGCACCCCAGGGTCAAGGCGGAAACGGCGGAGCAGGCCCGCGATCAAGTGTTCATGATCGCAATGGTCAGCATCGTGATGATGATTGCGAGGAATTGCAGCCCGATCCGCCAGCGCATCAGCTTCTGGCTGAGATTGGGGCTGGACCCGGCTCGCACCATGTTCCACAGGCCCGCCAGCAGCACCCCGAAGACGCAAAGGGCCGACAGTACCGTGAGATGGACCATCACACCGGTCATGGACAAGCTCCGTTCGGTCGTGGAGGCGAGGCAGCGCGCCTAACCTCGACTTCTGTGCCCACTTCGAGGCGTTCGCCCGAGAGGCACGGGCAGCGTGGAAGGCAGGAAGCCCAACCGGTACTCTTACGGTCGCGTGAGGTCAATGTTTCGCGATGTTTAATCGTGCCGACACCACAAATGCCGTATTGTTACTGTTGCCTGATTCCGCGCGCCTCATGTCTCGGGCGCAGATGAGTGCTTGGACGCGCTCTGCCTGGAGCTGGCATAGCCTTTGTGGGATGGGTTTCGGAGAGCTCAGTGGGGAGCCGTATCGGGCGAGCCGAGGGAATGCCGGGTCAGCGACAGTGGGGCCTCTCTCGGGTCGCCGCGACGTCGACTGTGGTCATTTCGCTGGCTCTGGTGCTCGCGGCCATCCCGCACGCGACTTTTGCGGAGACGAAAGAGGAAGCCCGGCGGCGCCTTGAGCAAGTGGAGGCGGCATTACGCCAAAAGCGCTCTCTCGAGCAGGGATTGGCGAGCGATGTCGACCAGATCCAGGCCGAGCGGGAGCGCCTGAGCCAGAACCTGGTCGAGACGGCACGCCGCATTCAGATGAGCGAAGGACAGCTCACCTCGATCGAGGGCCGCCTCGGTGAGCTCGAGGCCCAGGAAAAACTGCTGCGCGGTTCACTCTCCGAGCGTCACGGGTCCATCGCTCATCTTTTGGGCGCCATGCAGCGGATGGGCCGCGATCCTCCTCCGGTGATGATTACCCGCCGCGAAGATGCTTTGGTCATGGTGCGCAGCGCCATGATGCTGGCGTTTGCCTTTCCCCAGTTGCGTACGCAGGCCCTCGCGCTTGCGGCTCGGCTCGAGGACTTGAGCCGTGTCATGGGAGACATCCGCGCGGAAGGCGAACGCCTGCGGACCGAGACACAGCGCCTGAACGATGCTCGGACCCAACTCTCCGAGCTGATTGAACTGCGTCGCCAATCTCTCACGGAGCGCAAGGGTGCCCTTGATCGTGTTCGTCAAGAGGCGGCCGAGATCTCGCGCAACGTAACAGATCTCAATGAATTGATCGCGCGTCTCGACCGCGTTGTCGCCCAGCAGATGAAGGACGTGGCTCCTGCCCCTGTGCCACCGCCCGCTGCGCCGGCCGTGCAGGCTGTCGCGGCGCTGACGCCGGGCCTCGTTCCCACGGCTCCTCCGCAGAATCCAACTCCGACGGCGCCGGCAGCGCTCACTGTGCCGCAGATCCCGGCCGTACAGCCTCCGAACGCCATCGTGCTGGCTCCAACAAGCCGGAAAATGGCGAGCTTCCATCCTGGGCGCATCAAGCCGGCTATTCCATTTGCCCAAGCCACGGGTCGGTTGCCTCTTCCCGTGCAGGGCAAACGCATCATTGGATTTGGCGACAAAGCCCATACGAATCGGTCGAGCGGTATCGTCATCGAGACGCGCGCCGGTGCTCAGGTCGTGTCGCCAATGGACGGCTGGGTCGTGTTCGCCGGAGTTTTCCGTAGTTACGGCCAAATCTTGATTATCAATGGTGGAGACGGCTACCATATGCTACTAGCTGGCCTCTCTCAGATCGATGTGCAACTTGGACAGTTTGTGCTTGCCGGCGAGCCTGTCGGGCTCATGAACGGAGCACCCCGCGGGGGCAAGGCGACGCCGCCGGCCAATGCCCCCGTCCTGTATGTCGAGCTCCGGAAGGATGGTCGCTCGATAGACCCTGATCCGTGGTGGGCAAGCGAAGGCACACAGAAGGTGCAAGGCTGATGCGCAAGACCGACTATGCGTTCTGGACTTTCATGCTCTTGGCCGGCACGGCTGGTTTGACGACCGTGCTCAACGTGACGCGGACGTACTCGGCAACCTCTCCGAATGCCGAGATCTACAAGCAGCTCGATCTGTTTGGCGATGTGCTCGAGCGGGTTCGCTCTGACTACGTCGAAAAGCCCGATGATGCGCAGCTCATCGATAGCGCCATCAACGGCATGCTGGCCGGCCTCGATCCTCATTCGGCGTACCTCAACCCCAAGAACTACCGCGACATGCAGGTGCAGACGCGCGGCGAGTTCGGTGGCCTCGGAATTGAGGTCACCATGGAGAACGGTATCGTCAAGGTCGTCTCTCCGATCGACGATACGCCGGCGGCGAAAGCCGGCCTCCAGGCCAACGATCTCATTACGCATCTCGATGGTGAGCAGATCACCGGCCTAACACTCGAGCAGGCTGTGGAGAAGATGCGCGGCCCGGTCAACACGCCCATCACGCTCACGATTGTCCGCAAGGGCGTCGATGAGCCGCTCGACATCAAAGTTACGCGCGACATCATCCGCATCAACGCGGTCAAGGCGCGGCTCGAAGGCAATATCATCTATGCCAAGGTCTCGACCTTCAACGAGCAGACGCACTCCAATCTCGTGAAGCAGATCGATGCGCTGAAGGCGAAGCACGGCAAGCCGGTCGATGGGTACATCATCGATCTTCGCAACAATCCGGGCGGTCTTCTGGATCAGGCCATCAACGTCTCCGACGATTTCCTGGAGCAGGGCGCTATCGTGCTCACCAAGGGGCGCAACCTCGAGGAGACGCAGCGCTCGAATGCCCGCGGTGGCGATATTGCCGAAGGCAAGCGCATTCTCGTGCTCATCAACGGCGGCTCGGCCTCGGCTTCCGAGATCGTGGCTGGTGCACTGCAGGATCATAAGCGCGCGCTCGTCATCGGCACGCGGTCGTTTGGAAAGGGCTCAGTGCAGACCATCATCCCGCTCGGTCAGAATGGTGCGCTGCGCTTGACGACGGCGCGCTACTACACGCCGTCGGGCCGCTCGATACAGGCGAAAGGCATCATGCCGGACGTCATCGTGGAGCAGGAGTTGCCAGACGAGCTGAAGCCGAAGCGGGCCGAGCGGCCGCGCGGCGAAGCGAGCCTGAGAGGCCATTTGAAGGGCGACGACGCCAAGAAAGATAAAAAGGAGGAGTCTGGCTCTTCAGCGTACGTGCCGAAAGAGGCAGAGAAAGATACGCAGCTTCAATATGCCCTGAAGCTGATCCGCGGCGAGATCCCGGAGCCGACACCCCTGGCGCGGGACGACGACAACGACAAGGCCGATGGATCGAAGCCCGATGCGGCGGCAGACAAGAAGGGTGAGGCTCCGGCGGTCGACAAGAAGTGATCCCGAGCTAACGGTAACCAGCGATGGGTGGGGCCGAGAATCGGCCGCCGCTCGTCGCTTTTTAATCGAAATCGGAGTGAGGGGTCGCCGTTTTGCCGGTTTCGCGCGCACAATGCAGAGTTGGGACAAGGGGAGGTCTCAGCGAGCAGGTGTGGAGGCCAGGATGATGGGTATCGGGTGCCGCGGTCCGCTGGTCATTCTGGTGGCATCCGTTCTCGCTTGGACAGGCCCACCCGACGCATCAGCCCAAAGTTCCCGCGCGCAAACCAAGGCCCAATCACAACGCGCGCCGTCGCTGGACGCACGCCTCGAGCTTATGCTGCGAACGATGCGTATTGCTCGCGACTGGCACATTGAGAGCCCCAACAAGAGCGTGCTCATCGCCGGTGCAATCGAGGGATTGCTGGCGCGCGTCGATCCCGAATCCGAGCTCTACAGTCGAGCTGACTTGCGTCGAATCGCTCGCTTCGTTCCGGGAGGCGGGGCTGGTGTTGGCCTCGATGTCCGTCGAGAACCGGCCGATCGGAGGGAAGGGCGGCCAGGCTATCGCGTGGTGAATGCACGCGATGGCAGCCCTGCCGCGCGTGCCGGATTGAAGGCTGGTGACCTCATCACCCATGCCGACGGACGATCGGTCGGCGATCTGCCGTATCTGATCATGACGCATGCAGTGCTCGAAGGTGTCGAGGGCACTAGCGTGCAGCTGACGGTCGACCGATCAGGCATTGACCAGAGGCCGGAGGATGTCACGCTTGAGCGTTCCGTTGCATTTGGCATCGATGTGAGCATCGAGCAGGTGGCGCCGGGCATCGCTCGTATCCGCATCGCGTCGCTCACTGACCAGACTGCTGCGGCACTCGCCGCGTCCTGGGAGGCGTATGCCAATGATCGCTCGGCTGCTCACGTCACGCGGGGTGTCGTGCTTGATCTCCGCAGCACGGCCGCAGACAGTCCAGACGGCGCGCGCGAGGTGGCCGACGCGTTCCTCCAATCGGGGCCGACCCTGAGAACGATCTCGCGCCGCGAGGGCGAGCAGCGACAGGAAACCGCCGTGCCTGGCGATCTCACCGAGGGCCGGCCGATCGTCGTGCTTGTCGACGGCGGCACCGCCGGCCCTGCTGAGATGCTGGCGTCGGCCCTTCAGGAAGGTCGCCGCGCGCGTGTGCTCGGCACGAAAACGGCTGGTCGCGGCGCCCTTCGAACGCTTATCTCTCTCGACCAGCGCGGCCGCAAGGGCCTGCTCCGCCTGACGACCGGGAGGCTGGTCACGCCAGCCGGCGCGGCGATCGACGGCAAGGGCATTACGCCTGATGTCATCGTCGAGCAGCTCCCCGACGAACAGCGGTGCCGCCCGCGGGATATCGAGGGCGCGCAAAGCCCCGGCGTGTGCGTGCCACGTGTCGTCGCTCAGGATACCCAGCTCCAACGGGCGATCTCCATGCTTGGAGAACCCATCGTGGCGGCAAAGCAGGGGCCCGATTCCGCCAAGCCTTGACGCTCCGCGCGAGCCAATCGAAAACGGAGGCGTGCGGCTGACGCATCTGTCGGCTGCCGTGTGCCGAGAGAAATCGCGCTATGAACTCGTCAAGCCTCCCCTACCGGCCGTGCGTCGGCATTATGGTTCTCAACCCGCACGGCGGTGTGTGGATGGGGCGGCGGGCAGCCCGCGCTAACAAAGAGGTTGCCGCAGGCTCGTGGCAGATGCCTCAGGGTGGCGTCGATCCGGGGGAGGAGCCTCGCGCAGCGGCCTTACGTGAACTCGCCGAGGAAACTGGCATGTGCTCCGTCAATGTATTGGCGGAGAGTCGCGAGTCTTACCAGTATGATCTGCCGCGAGAGCTGATGGGGCGCGTGTGGGGCGGCAAATACCGGGGGCAAAGGCAGAAATGGTTCGCCGTCCGGTTTTCCGGTCCCGAGACCGAGATAGACCTCAGCCCACCCGGCCACGAGCAGGAGTTCGACGCGTGGCGTTGGGTGCCATTTGACGACGTGCTGGATCTGATCGTGCCATTCAAGCGCGACGTCTACGCCAACGTAATCGCCGAGTTCAGGCCGCTCGTGACGGCCTGAACCCGAATTGCCGTCGCTCTATAGCATTTTCGACTGAAGTCGGAACGTCAGCCTCTGCTCGTTGGTCGTCAACAAGCTCAGAGCGCGTGGAAACATGGGTCCCGGGCAATAGAGCGTGTTCACTTTGGACGGTCGAGCAACGTCCCTTGCGGGATTGCATATATTCGGCTTGGCTACAGGCACGTTCCCCTCCCCCTCGCGGGGAGGGGTTAGGGGTGGGGGGATTGAACGGCTCGATTGCCGATGACGAGGCAAGGCATCCAACCAGATTTGATCGTTATCGCAAGCGATGAAGCGAGACGTGCTCCCCCCCCCCCCCCCCCCCCCCCCAAAGGGAGGGGAGTGGTGGCGTTCGTGGCCTCAACGGTAATCCTCGCGACGAACAGCCGAGTCTATCTAACTTGAACTTGCTCTAAAGCCGGGGATGACACTTGCGGCTGGACTCGACGGTCGCGATTCCAATAGTTACCCGCCGTACTGAACCTTCTTGGCCGCTGGCCATGTGACGCGATAGCCGAACTCGATCACTTTCTCCTCGTCGGCTTCGATCTTCTGATCCCACGCGAGCACACCGCGCTTGTCATCAACGTCGCGACGGGTTGGTGGCGCCTTGGAGATCAGCTCGACCTTGATGTCCTGGTGCTGCGACACAGGGATCTGATCCATCACGGTCAGTTGCACAGCTTGGGCGTGCGCATTCTTCACCGTGATGCGATAGTTGCGCACGTCCGACTTCGAGGACGTGATGATGCCGCTCTCGCCACGCTTTTCTTCGATCACGGCATGCTTCACGCGTACCGCATCGTCGGCGCCGAAACCGAGCTCGTGCTCTTCGCCCGGCGTGAGTTGCGGCAATCGGCCTGTCCCAACGTAAGTGCCGTCGCGGAAGAGCGATACGCTGCCGGGCAGGTAGGGTGTGCCCTTCGGTGTGGCGAGCTTCGCGTAAAGGTAGGCCTTCGCCTCGATCCGGGGCGTGGTGCGCACGACGAGGCTCGGAGCGATCTCGGCCGTATCGAGCTGCACGCGCTTTTGCTCGCCGTTGCCGGGTACTGTGAGCTTGCCGGGGACTTTGAAGATCGCTTGGAATGCACCTGCCTCGATAGTCGCCTCCTGGTGACGCGCATCCTCCATGGCCTGGGGTTCGGCGGCTGCCGCCAGCTCGTCGCTTTTGAAGGCGCGAGAGCGGGCTGAGGGAGCTGGTGCCATCACCGGCCGGGGCGGCGGGGCTTCCTGCTCGAAATCAACGGTCAGTGGATGAAGATCCGGTGCCACCGTTCCTGTGCCCGGTCGCGTCGTCGACAGCTCGATCGCAACATTCTTCCAGTCCTCGCCGGAACGCTGCTGGATCGACGCGCGCCGCACGAGGCTCAAAGCCGGAGCAGCGCTCTTGGTGCCGGTTTGCAGGCGCGCATCGTAGTAGGGACGCCAGTTAGCATTGCTCACCTGGTAGCGAATGGTCAGATCCGCCTCGAGATCGGCTGCCGCGCTCACGAAAACCTTGACTTCGGTGCGCTGCTGCTGGCCTGGCGCGAGTGCCGCGAGCTTCTTCTCGAGATCGGAAATCGAACGCTCCACGTTTCGTAATTTCACGCGCGCCGCCAATTGCGTCCGTTCGGCCTCAGCCAGCTTGGTGCCGACCAGCGTGAAGATCTGGCCCCAATCTACTGGCGCGGCGCCTGACGGGCCGGGTTGCGGTGGTACGGTCGGTAGCTCGGTGAGCTTCGTGATCAGAGCCTTCTGCGCGTCGGCAGCACGTACATCGGCCTCGATTTGCTCGTGCTCGTCGCGCAGCTTCTCGATGTCGAGCTCGATGCGCCGACGCTCACTCGCCTGCTGCTCGGGATCGCCGAATGGAACCAGCACGCGGCGCGTGTCGACCGAGCCGATGTCGAGTCTCCCCGTCGCCTTGCCTTCGACGCGTACCGAGCCGGGCATTGTCGCTGGGGGAAGATGATCGATGACGATGGTGTGCTCGCCCGCGGGCACCTTGATCTTGGCGAGCCGGACCACCTCAGCGCCGGTGGGGAAGACGGTGACGGCGGAGATTTCCGATGTCGCCCCGATGTCGGCCGCCTCCGCGATCGATGATCCGAGAACGGCGGCAAACACGATGACAGGTAGTCGGCGCATAAGGAAAACCTTTGGAGCGGATGCTATTGTACGAGTGTCATCATTTTAGTTGTGAAGGTGGCAGCAGTAGGGAGGCTTCGCGAACCAGGTGAATGTGATCGCGGCGATTTCGCCCTCTCGTCGACCGAATTGTGCGCCGCGCCGACGTGCGACGGGCCCGTTTCGCCTGTGCGTTTCGCCCGACTTCGGAGGTTCGCCAGCCCGGCGCCTACCCTTTCGCCTTCACGTAGCTGCCCGGCGCGTCTTCGATGACGCCCAGCTTGGCGCCCGGCGCCCGTGGGGGGATCTTGCTGCCGGAATGCGACGCGAGCCACTTGCCCCAGTTCGGCCACCACGACCCTGGCGTCTCGTGGGCGTGGGCAAACCATTCCTCGAACGTGTCGGCCTTCCGCGAGCTGGTCCAATACTGGTACTTATGGCGCTTGCCGTCGGCTGGCGGCGGATTGACGACACCGGCGATGTGACCAGAGCCTGCGAGCACGTATTCGACCGGCCCACCGAACAGGCGTGAGCCAATGAACACCGACTTTGCCGGCGCGATGTGGTCTTCGCGTGTGGCAAGCTCGTAGATCGGTAGCGTCACTTTCTTGAGGTCGAGTCGCACGCCACCGATCGACATCCGTCCCTGCGCCAGTTTGTTCTCATGGTAGAACTCGCGCAGGTAGAAATTGTGATTGGCGGCCGGCATCCGCGTCGAATCCTGGTTCCAGAAGAGCAGGTCGAACGGGAACGGTTTCTTGCCGAGCATGTAGTTGTTGATGATGTACGGCCAGATAAGGTCGCGCGGCCTGAGCATGTTGAACACCGTGGCCATGCGCGAGCCGTCGAGAAAGCCCCGCTCCGCCATCATCGTCTCGAGCGCCTTGAGCTGGGCATCGTCGATGAAGAGCAGCAGGTCGCCGGCCTTGGTGAAGTCCACCTGGGCAGCGAGGAACGTCGCGGACGAGAAAGGCTCGTGACCCTTCGCAGCGTTGTGGGCCAGCGTTGTGGCGAGCAGCGTACCGCCGACGCAATAGCCGAGCACATTGGTTTGCTTCTGGCCGGTCTCGCGCAGCACGGCGTCCGCGGCGCAGAGCACGCCCTCCTTCATGTAGTCTTCGAACGTCTTGTGCGAGAGATGCTCGTCGGGATTGACCCACGAAATGACGAATACCGTGAAGCCTTGATCGACCAGCCATTTGATCATCGACTTCGGCTGCGTGAGATCGAGGATGTAGAACTTGTTGATCCACGGCGGCACGATCAGTAGCGGGATCTCGTAGACGCTCTCGGTCGTCGGCGTGTACTGGAGGAGCTGCAGCACGTCGTTCTGCCAAACCACCTTGCCAGGGGTCATGGCGAGGTTCCGCCCGACCTCGAACGCGCTCGTATCCGTCTGGCTGATCTTGAGAAGGTCGCCGGACCGCTCCATGTCGGCCTGGAGCTGTTCCATTCCCTTCACCAGATTGGCGCCATTCGTCCTCAAGGTCTCGCGGACGACTTCGGGATTCGTCGCTGGAAAATTAGATGGGCTGATCGCGCTCGAGATTTGCCGCAGATAGTATTCGGCGCGTTGTTTCGTGCGATCGTCGAGGCCGCTCGTATCGGCCAAGGCCTTTTCGGCCCATTGCGTCGTGACGAGATAGCTCTGCTTCCAGAAATCGAAATACGGATTGTCGCTCCACTCGGGGTCCCGGAATCGGGCGTCACCCGCCTCCGGTTCGGCGACAGGCGTGGGATCCTGCCCGCTTAGGCGCTGCATGGACGAGGTCCACACATCCATATAGCTTTTGACCAGATCGCCCTGCGCCTCGAGTGCCCGGGTCGGGTCGGAGAGCCACTGCTGCGCTACTTCGCTCATGATCCGCGTAGCTTCGGTCATTTCCGATGCGGTGCTGTAGGGTCCGCCTTTGGCATCGGCTCGCTCGAGAAGCCCGGCCATGGCGCGACCGCCCTCGGCCCACAACAGCAGCATGTTGCGCACGAACTCGTCCGGATTGGAGACCATATAGTCCGGCTTGTCGGTGTCGGCCTGCGAACCAGTGGGCTTCTGCATCGCGTAAGTTCCTCGGCGGGGCGGGAGAGGCGGCGCATCACGTTTTTTGTCAGCCGCACGCTTCAAGGCGCACGAACTGTTGACTCATGGTGTGGAGGCCACCGCTAATGGCGAGCTTGCCACCGCACCTAGTAGAGTAGTCGTCTCGGCGTGATGTGACAATGTGACCATTGCAGCACGCTGGCGTCTGCGATGGCCCGCAGCCCGACGGTGCCTTTGACGCGTGGCCCGCGTGGGCGTATGAGGCATCAGTGCGAATCTCCCCTTTTTTGACGAGTCGTCCCGTGACCGATCAATTCCACCGCATAAAGCGACTGCCGCCGTATGTCTTCGCCGAGGTCAACCGGTTGAAGGCAGAGGCGCGAGCGCGTGGCGCGGACATCATCGATCTCGGTATGGGCAATCCGGACCTCGCGGTGCCGAAGCACATTCTTGAGAAAATGGTGGAGACCGTCGGCAAGCCGCGTACAGACCGGTATTCGGCATCGAAAGGCATTCCAGGTCTGCTGCGCGCCCAGGCGGCGTATTATGGCCGGCGCTTCGGCGTGAAGATCAAGCCAGAGACGCAGGTCGTTGCGACGCTCGGGTCGAAGGAAGGCTTCGCCAACATGGCGCAAGCGATCACGGCCCCAGGCGACGTGGTACTGGTGCCCAACCCGAGCTATCCAATCCATGCCTTCGGGTTTTTGATGGCCGGCGGTGTCATCCGTTCGGTTCCGTCCGAGCCGACGCCGCAGTTCTTCACCGCGCTCGAACGCGCCGTGATTCACTCGATTCCGAAGCCGATCGCGGTTGTGGTCTGCTATCCGGCGAATCCCACCGCATTCACTGCATCGCTCGATTTCTACCGCGATCTCGTTCAGTTCGCGAAGAAGCACGACATCATCATCCTGTCCGACCTCGCCTACGCCGAGGTCTATTTCGACGATGCCAATCCGCCACCCTCGGTGCTGCAAGTGCCGGGCGCGATGGACGTGGCGGTCGAGTTCACCTCAATGTCGAAGACGTTCTCGATGGCGGGGTGGCGTATGGGCTTCGCCGTTGGCAATGACCGGTTGCTGGCGGCCCTCGCCCGGGTCAAGAGCTACCTCGATTACGGCGCCTATACGCCGATCCAGGTGGCTGCTGCGGCCGCGCTCAATGGTCCGGACGATTGCATCAAGGAGATGCGCGCCACTTACAAGCGGCGCCGGGACGTGCTGGTTGAAAGCTTCGCCAACGCGGGGTGGGGCTTCCCGCCACCCGAAGCATCGATGTTCGCGTGGGTGCCCGTGCCAGAGCCTTTCAAGGAACTTGGTGCGCTCGAGTTCTCGAAGCTGCTGATTGAACGTGCGAGCGTCGCCGTTGCTCCGGGCATCGGCTTCGGTGAGCACGGCGAGGGCTACGTCCGCATTGCGCTGGTCGAGAACGAGCAACGCATTCGTCAAGCGGCTCGCTCCATCAAGCGCTTCCTCGCGCAGGGCGCCGACACGATGCACAATGTCATCCCGATCCGCGACACCGGGACGGGCGGCTGAGTGATGCAGGCATCAAGTTCTACGGAGCCGCTGAGGCTGGGTATCGCCGGGCTCGGCACGGTGGGTGCTGGGTTGTTGAAACTGCTCGAGGCGCACGGCGCCCGCATCGCGGCAGCCCTTGGTCGTTCGATCGAAGTGCGAGCCGTGTCGGCTCGCGATCGGACGAAGGATCGCGGCGTCAGCATCGACCCATACGAGTGGTTCGATGATGCGGCCAAGCTTGCAATATCCCCCGCCATCGATGTGTTCGTCGAATTGATCGGCGGTGACGAAGGGATTGCGCGGGAGGCCGTCGAGGCGGCACTGGGCGCTGGCAAGCACGTCGTCACGGCGAACAAGGCGCTTCTCGCCAAGCACGGCGTAGCACTCGCCACTTTGGCCGAGGAGCAAGGCGTCGAGCTCAACTTCGAGGCCGCGGTTGCCGGCGGCATTCCAGTTATCAAAACGCTTCGCGAGTCGCTCGCCGGCAATGGCGTCCGCCGCGTCTATGGCATTCTGAATGGCACCTGCAACTATATCCTCAGCGTCATGCAGGAGGAGCGGCGCCCCTTCGCGGAGGTGCTGAAGGAAGCGCAGGACAAAGGTTACGCCGAGGCCGATCCTACATTCGACGTCGGCGGTTTCGACACCGCGCACAAGCTCACGTTGCTGACCAGCCTGGCCTTCGGAACGCGGGTTGCCTTCGATGAGATCGACATCGAAGGCATCCAGTCGATCACCGACGCCGATATCGAGGCGGCCCACGATCTTGGTTACCGCATCAAGCTCCTCGGCGTCGCGGTCATGACCGAAAGCGGCATCGAGCAGCGCGTTCATCCGGCCCTTGTGCCCAAGCATTCGGCCATCGCCGAGGTGTCGGGTGTGACCAACTGCGTTGCGATCGACGCCGACTTCGTGGGTACGTTGCTGATGGTCGGCCCGGGGGCTGGGGCCAACGCAACGGCATCCTCTGTGGCCTCTGACATTATCGATATTGCGATCGGGGGCGTCATGCCGCCGTTCCGGATGCCGGCGGCGAAGCTTCAACCTTACCGACGGGCGCAACTTGGCGAGCATCAGGGCGCGTATTATGTCCGTCTCCTGGTCGAGGATCGCCCCGGCGTGATGGCTTTCGTGGCCCGGCAGATGGCCGACCGCGGCATCTCGCTGGAAAGCGTGGTTCAGCGGCGCCCGCGTCAGACGCTTCCCGGAAGCGGAGGACGCCCGCCGCCGGGCGAGCCGACGCCGGTGGTCATCGTGACCTATGAGACGACCGAAGGTGCCATGCGGGCGGCTCTCGATGCGATCTCGGTGGACGGCCGTCTGCGGGCAAAGCCGCAGATGATCCGGATCGAGAAACTATAGAAAACGAGTGCCGCGCCGACCGCCTCAACGGCACAATGGGGCGAGCGGCAGAATGAGCCGGAGGAGGCGAGGTCGATGGTGAGCGATAGGGGTGGTCTGGACAGGGTACTCGTACTCGAGATCACACGCGTGACCGAGGCTGCGGCCATTGCAGCGGCGCGCCTGCGTGGTCAGGGTAACAACAAGGGCGCCGACAAGGCCGCCGTCGATGCCATGCGCCGGGAGCTCGGCAAATTGCCGATGCGTGGCAAGGTTGTCATCGGCGAAGGCGAGATGGACGAGGCGCCGATGCTCTACATCGGCGAGGAGGTCGGCACCGGCGACGGGCCGCGCGTCGATATCGCGGTTGACCCGCTCGAAGGCACCACCATCTGCGCCAAGGATATGCCGAACGCCCTTGCCGTTATCGCCATTTCCGAGGCGGGAGGGCTTCTGAACGCGCCCGACATGTACATGGACAAGATCGCCATCGGCCCCGGCTATCCCGAAGGCATCATCGATCTCGATCGCCCCGTTCCCGAGATCATCGCCGATTTGGCCAAGGCCAAAGGCGTGCCGCACCGCGAGATTATCGCCTGCATCCTGGATCGCCCGCGTCACCAGGAGCTGATCGAATCCGTGCGCAAGGCGGGTGCCGGCATCCGCCTCATTCCGGACGGCGATATTGCCGGTGTGATCTGGACGACCGATCCGGAACAGACTGGCATCGATATCTATCTCGGCTCGGGCGGCGCTCCGGAAGGCGTGCTCGCGGCGGCCGCGTTGCGCTGCATCGGTGGCCAGATGCAAGGGCGCCTGTCGCCCGAACGCCACTCCGAGAAGGAGCGGGCAGCCCTGATCGACCGTGCCGCCAAAATGGGCATCCCCGACATCCGCCGCAAATACTCGATGGCGGAAATGGCTGCGGAAGATGTGATTTTCTCGGCGACGGGCGTCACATCCGGTTCGTTGCTCGACGGTGTGCGGTTCCATGGTGATTTCGCCGAGACCGAGACAGTCGTCATGCGCGCCAAGACGGGCACAGTACGCCGGATCAAGACCACCTTTCGCGATCTCGAGATGAAGGGCTGGGGCTGAGGCCCACGCGGCGCTCCAACCTCGGCCTGACTCCGAATTCAAGATCGTTCGAGCCCTCGATCGGAATGGCGCTGCTGACGGCTCTCAGCGCTCCGTTTCGCGCTCGCGCCTGAGTGCGCGCGCCTCGACAGCGCGCTCGATATGCACGACGACCGTCTCCGCGAGTGGAATACCCGTCAGCCGTTCGAATAACGACAGCGACACGTTGGCCGTCACGTCGGTGACGAACGGTCCGATCCGCGAGAGAACGACGTCGACAGCGGCCAGCCCGAGTCCCAACGTGCGGGCGGCCCGTTCTGCCAACTTGCGGGCGGTCGCCAGTTCGTCGGCGGTGTGCGAGGCTGCGGACCATTCCGGATTCGGATCGAGCGGTGTCGCGGCCGTCCGTTCGATGGCCCCGAGAGCGCGTCCGCCGACGACGGCGAAGCGGAGAATCGGCACTGCGCCGAATGCCCCAAGACTGTCCGCCAGGATGTGCTCGACGCCGCCGGCCGCCTTCGACAGATCCTTCGGATTGACGGCGACTTCGGGCACCGCAATTCCCGCGCTGGCCAGCAATTGACGTGCAACGAGAGCGTCACCCGATCTCGCCAGCGCGTCAGCCGGATTGAGCGCAAACGTGCCAAGCGCCTCCATTTGCCGAACGATGGCGAGCGAGAAATTGCTGGGTGACTTGCCCGCGCGAAAGACCATCGCGTCCATCGGTTCGAGCGGCGACCCGTTGACCAAAATCGCTGGCTCGCTCGCCGCGATATAGAGCGAGAGCCGGCGGCGGTCGATGACCGGCATCGCGTGGCCACGCTGCTCGGCTTGGCGTACCAAGCGGCGGTTCGAGGCGTTTTCCGGCCGGCGCGACAGAAGGGCGATCGTAAGGGCGCGCTTTGCCGGCTCGCTTCGCATTGCATGCCCGTAGGCGCGATAGCTGAGTTGAGGCTGACGAAACGAGGTCGTGGGATCGACGGACATATCCGCTCGTACGGCCTGTCGGCCGAGCAACATGCGGTAAGTCATGTTGCCCCGATTGGCGAGCGTGATGTCGATCGGCCAGTCGCGTCCACCCATGCGCGCTGTGGTGCGGATCACGTAGCGCTGCTCGGTCTCGCCGTTGGAGCTTCTCACCTCGCGGCGGTCGACGACGTCGGCGATGCAGGCAACCTCGACGTCCTCCCGTCCCGGAATTGGGCGCACCGTAAACCGAACCTTGGGCCGCTCGGGCGTACCGATCTCCGCGATGGAGCAAGCGGCGAGTGCCGACGTGCGTGCGCCGGTATCGACTTTGGCTTTTATTGCTGGAAGACCAAGCTCCGGAAGGGCCAGCCATTCCTCCCAGCCGAGCACGAACGGATCTTGCACGACTGACGAGCTCCTTGAGCGGTAGCCGACCGAGGATGTCCGGGTTCTAGAGAGTTATCCCAGGCACGCGACGGTGGCAACGCGAGAGCGCCGTTTCGATCGTGCATTGCGGGTATGAGTGGCCCTACGACGTTCGCCGTGATCGAGCATCGCGCGCTTTGGGCTTGGCCAGAGACGGCCGGCCGTCGCGCCAATCCGCGAGCGCATCGGCATCGTTCGCTCGCAATCCGAGTGCAGCCGCGCTTCCATCGTGTTTGGATCTCGCGTTTTTCGAGAGGTCTCGCGGTGCAACGCCGAACGACTTGCGGAACGCCGATGTGAAGGCGCTTGGGCTGCCGTAACCGCTCTGCCGCGCCGCTTCGCTGACCGACGCACCTCGCGACAGGGCTTCTATCGCCGCATGGAACCTGACCCGCTGCCGCCACGTGGTGAAGGCGATGCCGCAATCCTTTCGAAAGAGGCGCGCCAGGGTGCGTCGCGATGCGCCGACCTGTTCGGTCCAGTCATCGAGCGTGGAGGCGAGCTCCGGATTGCCGATCAGCGCCTCACACAAACGCAGCAGCCGTGCATCCTGTGGCATAGGGATCGACATATCGAGCGGCTTGGCGCGCTCGATCTCGTCGAGAATGAGCAACGCCATATGGTCCGCGCGCGAATGCGGCGCGTAGGCAAGGGGCTCTTCGAGCAGAGCAAGCACCAACGCCTTCAGCAGAGGCGTCACCACGAGCACGACCGGCGCGGTTGGGAGCTTCATCGCAGTCGGCCGCGCGATGTAGAGCGTGCGCATTTCGACGCTCTCGCGCATGGCGACGCTGTGCACCACGTTCGCGGGTACGTAGACCGCGCGATCCGGCGGCACGATCCAGGCCTCGCTGTGAGTGCGGATGCGCATCGTCCCCGACACCGCATAGAGAAGCTGGTCGCGCGCATGGCTGTGTGGTGCAATGTGAAACCCGGGCGGAAAACCCTTTGCCATGACCGCGACCGTTTGATCGAGGTTCTGGAAATCGAGAGGATCGGTGCTGCGACAGGATTCGCGTGGCGACATGGCATCGTTCCAGGGACGTGGCGCATTCGCGATGAAATCTGGCCGAACACGGCAATCGGGACAAGGGTAGGTTATCGCTCGGATTGCGAATGTCGGCGAAAAGCCGGCTCAAAAGCAAAAGTCCTCGGAGGAACGCACCCATGAACCGAGATCGCCTGCACTTCCTCTTTCTCAACGTGGGACACTTTCTCGACCACCTGTTCACGCTGGTGTTCGCCACCGTCGCGGCGCTCGCCCTCACCAGGGAATGGGGACTGAGCTATGCGGAGCTCGTGCCCTACGCCATGCCCGGTTTCGTGGCGTTCGGCCTCTTCTCGCTCCCTGCCGGCCGGATTGCTGATCGCTGGAGCCGGCACGGCATGATGGTCGTCTTTTTTGTCGGTATCGGCTTCGCGGCCATCGCCACTGGATTCGCGCAGACCCCGCTTCAGATCGGGGTGCTGCTGTTCCTTGTTGGTGTTCTGGCGGCGATTTACCATCCCGTGGGACTGGCGATGGTCGTCGACGGGGCGAAGGCCTCGGGTACGGGCATGGCGATCGGCATCAATGGCGTATGGGGCAACTTCGGCGTCGGCTGTGCGGCGCTCATCACCGGTTGGTTCATCGACCATGGCGGATGGCGCTCCGCGTTCATCGTTCCGGGCGTCCTGTCCATTCTGATCGGGCTCGCCTATTGGTGGCTTGTCAGGGCCGATATCCATAGCGCGGCCGTAAAGCGCCAGGCTGCTGTAGCAACTCCGGCAGCAGCCAACAGCAACGCAGCACCGACATCTCCGCCGATGTCGGCCGATGCGAAGGCCGCTCTGTGGCGTCTCACGGCGATCGTGTTCTTCACCACCGCGGTGTCAAGCATCATCTTCCAGTCGACGACGTTTGCTTTGCCGAAAGTCTTCGATGAGCGTCTGCAGGGGATCGCGGGGTCTGCCACCCTGGTCGGCTGGCTCGCGTTCCTCGTCTTCGCCGTCGCTTCGATGGCGCAACTTGTGGTCGGTCGCCTGCTGGATGTGCTCGGTCCACGCACCGTGTTCATGGGAGCAGCGCTCCTGCAGCTTGTCTTTTTCGCTGCAATGCCAGGGTTCCACGACTTGTCCGCCCTCGCCATCGCGCTCGGCTTCATGCTGGGGGCATTCGGGCAGATCCCGATCAACGACTTCATGATCGGTAAGATGGCGAAGTCCGAGTTGCGCGCCACGGTCTATGGGGTGCGATACGTGGTGAGCTTCTCGGCGCTCGCAGCGACGTTGCCGCTCATCGCATGGGTGCACGGCACTTACGGCTTCGACATGCTGTTCCGCATTCTTGCGGTTGCCGCAGCGTTGATCCTGGTTGCGGTGTCCATGCTGCCGCGGCGCATGCCTGAAGCGGCTTCCACGGTGGCGACCGCGTAAGGCGCATGCGAGCTGCCCTGAGGGTCGCGAGCTTTCCGGCGGCATGCTTAATCCGACGTTAAGTGCCGCTCCACTAGACTACGCATCGGCCGGATTTCGAGTACCGGCCGATGCGTCAGTAGCGGGAGTGGGGTCGTGGGGATTGAGCCGACGCCGGAAAGCGGTGCTGCTGGCTATCAGCGCGCCGATGAAGGAGCAGGCGCGCACCGGCCCAAAGCCAAGCGCCGTGCCTGGTACGTCCGCGCGATGCTGCTGGCTCCGCTCTACGTGGGTGCCCTCGCGACGATCCTCGTTTCCGTCCAGCTCATCCGCTATACGATCCGATTTCCTGAGCCGCGATCTCTGACCGTCAATGAGGCAGTGCCCACGTTACGGGTTCTCGCGCGTGACGGTTCCCTGCTCGCCGAGCGTGGCGATCGCAACGATTTCATTCCGCTCGACCGCCTGCCGCGCCATCTGGTCGATGCCGTGATCGCCATCGAGGACCGGCGCTTCTTTTCCCACTGGGGTGTCGACCCGGTCAGTCTCGTGCGTGCAACCTTCGCGAACCTCCGCGCCGGCCGCACAGCGCAGGGGGGCTCCACGCTCACCCAGCAACTCGCCAAGAATCTCTTCCTGTCGACCGAGCGAACCCTGAGCCGCAAGCTCGAGGAGGCCGTGCTGGCGCTATGGCTCGAAATCCGCCTGAGCAAGAAGGAGATTCTCGAGCTCTATCTCAATCGCGTCTACTTCGGCGGTGGCTCCTACGGGGTCGAAGCTGCCGCGCAACGCTTCTTTGGAAAGTCGGCACGCAGCGTCAACGTCGCCGAAGCGGCCGTCATCGCCGGTCTGCTGAAAGCTCCCTCCCGCTACTCCCCGTTCGTCAATCCCGGCTACGCGCGCGCCCGCGCCCGGGTCGTGATCCAGGCGATGACAGATGCCCGTCTCATCAGCCCGGTGTCGGCCGACGCCGCGGTTCGTCAGTCCGTGCATTTTGCCCAGCCTCAGGTCGATCGACAGCCGACAGGCCTGGAATATGCGGTTGATTACGTGCTCGACCGGCTGCCGCCGCTCGCCAGCATTTCGAAGCGGATGATCGTCGTCGAAACAACGATAGACCCGGACGTGCAGCGCCGCGCGCAATCGGCCGTAACGGAGATGCTTGCGAAGGAAGGCGCGTCAGCGAATGCCGGGCAGGCCGCCGTCGTCGTGCTGGATACCGCGGGCGGCATTCGTGCCCTCGTCGGCGGGCGCTCGTTCGCCGAAAGCCAGTTCAATCGCGCCGTGAAAGCCCGCCGCCAACCCGGCTCGGCATTCAAGCCGTTCGTTTATCTTGCGGCGCTCGAGAACGGGATGTGGCCCGACACGCCTGTGATCGATGCTCCGATCGAGGTTGGAGAATGGAGTCCGCGCAATGATGATGGCCGCTTCCGTGGCCCGCTCACGCTGACGCAAGCGCTTGCGCATTCAGTCAATACGGTCGCCGTCAGGCTTCAGCAGCAGGTTGGGACGGAGAAGGTTGCAAGCGTCGCGCATCGCCTGGGGATTCGCTCGCCGCTACGACCGGATGCGTCGCTGGCACTGGGTACGTCGGAGGTCGGGCTGCTCGAGCTGTGCGGCGCCTACGGCACGCTCGCCGCTGGTGGATTGGCAGTCGAGCCCTTCGCGGTGCGTCGCATTCGGACAGTTGAAGGTGAAGTGCTGTTCGAACGTCCGGAGCCGCGTCCGCGCATGCTCGTTGCGCCCGATACGATCGGCGCCATCAATACGATGCTCAGCGCTGCGATTGTTTCCGGAACGGGTCGCCGGGCGGCATTCCCCCGACATCAGGCAGCCGGCAAGACCGGCACCACCCAGGATTTTCGCGATGCCTGGTTCGTCGGCTATACGGCGCATCTCGTGGCCGGTGTCTGGCTTGGCAACGACGACGGTAGCCCGATGAACCACGTCACGGGCGGTAGTCTTCCGGCATCGCTATGGCGCGATGTCATGCAATCGGCGCACGCTAGTCTGGTGCCTCGCACCCTGCCTGCGGTCGATGCAACGGTGATCGATCCAACGCGGGCGCCGGAGCCGATCGAACGGCTTCCGGCAGCACCCCATGACGCCGCGGTCGCTGCTGTCGTGACGAATGATGCGACTCTCGAGCCAACGTCGGCCCATCTCAAGGTCGCGGCACCTTCCGCGGCTGAACACAATCCTGTCGCTGCGAAGGCTATTGCGCACCCGCGACCGTCACTCCAGCTACCCAAGCCACGCGTTCGTCCGACCAATCGAGCTGTAACGGAGATCAGCTCTGAGCCTCGCAATATAACTCCGGCACGTCATGCAGCTCCCGTGACCGCAGCGCGGATGCCCCGCAGTTCCATCGATCCGGAACTCTTCGCGAAAGCCTTGCAAGGCGAAGCAACCAGCATGGTCCAGTCACGACGACCGCCGCAGAAGCCGGCTTTGAAACGCGAGCCTGCTGCATCAAGCCGTCCTCATCTCGATACCGGTCGCATCCGGGACGCGCTGCGCCAACACGGCGACACGACCCCGCAACGCATGGGCCTTGGACTCCGTCCTGCTGGCTGATCGGTGGTGGCCCGAGTATCTCAGCTCAGCGATTGCAATACCGGCTCAGCTCCTCGCGACGCCAGCGTGAATCCGGAGACCATCCCCGGGAGCACTCTTGCGCGGTCGGAGGTACGACAGGGTCCACGCCCGCATTACTCATGCCACTGTCGTTCGTCACACTGTCGCTGCCGAGGGGCGTTGTCTGCGCCCGAGGATTGGATGGCGTCGGGGTTGCTAGCGTACCGGACTGGGAAGAAGCAGACCCGGATATGCCTTGCTGACGCGTTCCGGTTGGGTCTGCCGGTGGCCCCAAGCGGGGCTGCGTCGTAGTCGAGGTCCCGGGAGTGGTAGGCCCCGTGGTCCCGCTTGAGGATCCCGATCGGCTCCCGGTCGACCCGCCCATGGAAGAGCCTCCGGCACCTCCGCTTGCTCCACCGCCCGAGCCGCCACCGGATTGAGCCAACGCGGCGCCCGAGCTGAGCATAACGGCCACTGTTATCGCTACGAGTTTGCTTGGCATTTTGCTGATCCTGACATTTTTTTGGCCAACGTGTGGCCCATTGCCCTGGTTCCCTCTTGCCAACCCGTTGTTTCCGCAGCCTCCTTAACGTCGTGGGGGCGCTGCGCGCCGGTTTGGCGCTGTGGTTTGGCCAGGACGCTTCTTGCTCGGCATGTGGAGATGGCGTGGGAATGAGCTCGGATTTGTCATCGCAGACGGCGCGTCCGCACCGAGGGGGCGTCAGCATTGGCATCGATATCGGGGGAACATTTACCGACGTCGTTTGTGTTACCGACACGGGCACGCACATTTTGAAGGTGCCGACGACGCGCGACGATCCGGGGCGTGCCGTCCTCGCGGCGCTCGCAACTCTCCGTGATCGTTTTGAGATTGCCCCGAGCGACGTGACGAGCTTCACACACGGCACGACCATCGCAACCAACGCCGTGCTCGAACGGAAGGGCGCGCGCGTAGGACTGGTCGCAACGCGTGGCTTTGGCGATGTGCTCGAGATCGGTCGTCAGATCCGCCGCCAAATGTACGATTTGAACTTGCGGCCCGAGACGCCGGGTTGGCTCGCACCGGGGGCACGGCGTGTGGAGGTGGCGGAACGCGTCGGATCTGCGGGGGAGGTGCTGACGCCGCTCGACGAGGCGTCGTTGGCAGCGGCCATCGCAAAATTGCAGGCGGAAGGGGTCGAGGCCATCGCGGTGGCGCTGCTCTTCTCGTTCCTGGCGCCTGAGCACGAGCGGCGTGTGCGCGCGGTCATTGAAGCGACCATGCCTGGCATTCCGATTTCGATCTCCAGCGAAGTCGATCCGGTTTTCCGTGAGTACGAGCGCACTGTCGTCACGGCATTCGACGCCTACGTGAAGCCGATCGTTGCGCGCTATTTGGCGGATATGGATCGCGATCTCGCGAAGGCGGGGGTTCAGGCGCCCCTGCAGATCATGCAGTCGCGCGGCGGATTGGCCGGCGGCGAGGTGGCGCGGGAGCGTCCGGTGCGCCTGTTTCTGTCCGGCCCGGCTGCGGGCGCCATCGGTGGCCGGGCGGCAGGCCACGAGGCCGGTTTCGATAGCCTCATCACCGTCGATGTGGGTGGCACGTCGAGCGACATCGCCTTGATCGATCGCGGCCGCGTGCTCGTCAAGAGCGAGACCGAAATCGCAGGCTATCAGGTTCGTGTCCCTATGCTCGACGTCACGACGCTTGGTGCCGGTGGTGGCTCGATCGCCTGGATCGACACGGGCGGCGGCTTGCGGGTTGGGCCGCAGTCGGCGGGTGCGGAACCTGGCCCGGCCTGCTACGGACGTGGCGGTCGCGAGCCCACCGTAACAGATGCGTCAATCGTCCTCGGTCTTCTCGATCCCACTTACTTCGCGGGCGGTTCGTTGCATCTCGATCCCGCGCTTTCGCGCGAGGCCATCGAGACGCGCATTGCCAAGCCGCTCGGCCTGGACATCGAGACGGCGGCACTCGGAATCCATCGCATCGCCAATGCGCATATGGCCGATGGCATGCGGCTCGTCTCGATCAATCGCGGCTATGATCCGCGCGAGTTCGTGCTCGTTCCGCTGGGTGGCGCCGGAGGTCTGCACGCCGTTCCGCTGGCTCTGGAGTTGGGTATAAGTCGCGTGCTCGTTCCGCGTTTTCCCGGAGTCCTTGCCGCGGCGGGACTTCTCGCTGCTCCCATCGAGCATGAGGTCTCGGGCGCTTTCCTCACGCCGATCTCGGAAGCCCGGTTGGCGGACCTTTCCGAGGCGTTCGCCGCCCTCGATCGCCGCGCCGAAAGCTTGATGCGGGCCGAACAGATCGAGGGGCTTGCGCGCGAGCGATTGACACTCGCCGACGTCGGCTACATGGGGCAGAGCCATTATATCGAGGTGCCGATGGATGTGTCGGCGAATGAACCGCTCGCTGAGCTGTACCGCGCTTTCGAGGCCGCGCATGAGCGTCTCAACGGCCACAAGACGGGAGCTGCGGCAAAAATCGTAAACCTTCGAGTTGTCCATCGCGCGTATCGTCCGCGCGTTTCAGTGGGCGCCGATCCGGCGGCGGTGGCCGGACGTTCGCTCAAGGGACGTCGCCCCGTGCTCTTTCCGAGTGAGACGAGGCGCCTCGACGTTGCCATCCACGATCGAGCGTGCATTGCGGCGGGCGAACGTCTTGTCGGGCCGGCCATCATCGAGCAGGACGACTCGACCACCTTGCTGCCCCCTGGCTGGTCGGCCGAAGTGACGGGCGGCGCGGCACTGCTGTTGACAAGGAGCGCATCATGACGGCAACCGGCGCCACGCACCGTATCGATGTCACGACGGAGCGCTTCGATCCGGTCACGCTCGAGGTGATCCGCCACAGGCTCGATAAGATTGCCGAGGAGATGCAGGCGACGCTATTGAAATCGTCCTGCTCACCGATCGTCAAGGAAGGTCTCGACGCGTCGGCGAGCCTCTTCACGCTCGACGGCACGACGCTCGCGCAAGCGTGCGCTATCGCGATTCATCTCGGCACGCTCATTCCGGCGGTGGGCGCAATCCTTGCCAAGTTCCCCGTCGAGCAGATGCGCGACGGCGACATCTACCTTTTGAACGATCCCTATTGCGGCGGCACGCATCTGCCGGATTTCGCCGTCGTCATGCCCGTGTTCGCTGGTGGCCGCCCTATCGCGCTTGCGGCGACCATGACGCATCACCAGGACGTCGGTGGGAAAACGGCCGGCTCCGTTCCGACGGACTCTACGGAGATCTTTCAGGAGGGCATCCGCATCCCCCCGGTCGCGTGGGCGCGGGACGGTGTCTTCGATGAGACGTTGACCGCGGTCCTGCGCCAGAACGTGCGTATCCCGGACATCTTCATGGGAGATCTCCACGCGCAGGTTGCGGCCTGCAAGATCGCTGCGATGCGATTGCGCGAGGCAGCCGAGAAGTTCGGCCACAACGCTTTGCTCACATCGTTCTCGGTTCTGCTCGATCGTGCCGAGGCGATGACGCGCGCGGCACTCGCCCTGCTCCCCGCCGGCACCTATCGCGCAGTCGATTTCCTCGACAATGATGGCATCGACCTCGACCAGCGCATCCGCATCGAAGTTGCGGCGACCATCGCAGACGGCACCATTCATTTCGATCTCACGGGCTCGAACCCCCAGGTTAAGGGGCCGATCAATTGCGTGCCCTCGGGCAGTCTCGCTGCGGCCTGCTTCGCCGTCCGGGCCGTTACGGATCCCGCCATCCCGAACAACGGTGGCTGTTTCCGGCCGATCTCGCTCACGTTGCCTGAAGGTTCGATCGTCAATCCTCGCGAGCCGGCACCCGTCAACGCCCGCACCGCCACGATCAAGCGGATCACCAACACCATGTTGAAAGCACTGGCCGATGTCGTCCCGGGCCGCGTGCCCGCACCGAACTCCGGAGAGCTGCTGGTCATGGCATGGGGCGGTCAGCGCAGCGATGGACGTTCCTTCGTTACAGGCGAATTGCTCGCGGGCGGCGCTGGTGCCGGTGACGGCTTCGATGGTGTCGATGCCATCGAAACAGACGCGACGAACTGCATGAATCTGCCCGTCGAGGCGATGGAACTCGATGCACCGATACGTGTCACGCGCTGGCAGCTCGTCGCGGGGTCCGGCGGCGACGGCGCTTTTCTCGGTGGACGCGGCCAGCTCAAGGAATATGAGATTCTCGACGATGTCTCGGGAACGGTGTCCTACTCGCACCGGGGCGAACGCCACTTCGTCGCGCCCGATGGCCTGGCCGGCGGAAGGCCGGGACTGATGGCCCGCTCCTGGATCACACGCGCCGATGGCAGCGAGGAGATCATCCCGTCGAAGATCGTGACGCGGCTCGCGCCGGGTGATCGTGTGGTGATCACCACAGCCGGGGGTGGCGGCTACGGCCCGCCCGAGGATCGCGATGCGGAAACACGCGCTCGCGACAAGGCTGATGGCAGATCCTAATCAGCTCGCCAGCCCGCGTGCGCCCCAAGAGCCTCAGCGGCAGTAGTGGGCGCCGCGTTTGCGCTCGGCGAGGTCGAGATGGAAGTGGTTGCGGTGGTCCTCGTTGGCATCAGGACCCAGCACCGTCTTGAAATTGTCGCACGAGCGCTCGTGGACGCGCTTCAAGAATTGCTCTCCCGGTATCACGGGAGGACGTGCTGCCGGTGTGCGATCGGGTTGACGGGCGGCACGCGATCCTGAGGAAACGAGTTTCGCGGTGCGTATCGGATTGGGTCGCGGAAGTGGTGGCTCGTTTTCGGCGGTTCGATCATGCGATGGGAGCTTCGCCGCCACCGGTTGCGGTGCGTCGCGAGTCGTCGGTCCCCAGTCGTCAAGAACACTGATGGTTTGTCCGCTGCGGGTGACGAAGCCGAGAATATCGATCGCATTCGCGATCGCATGTTCGCTCAACCGCGTGGTTCGCGCGCGATTGCGGCATTGGTAGCCCGCGACGCTTTCGAGGCGAACGATGTCTTCCCCCAAGATTTGGCGCGCGGCCGGCTGCACCGTTTTTTCAAGCCAATCGTGCACCGCCTGCACCATGGCGCAATTGATCATGGCAGGCGGGTGCACGGTCACTCGATTTGGCCCGCTACCGAGAGCACGCAGCATCACTGGCGACGCCGTACCGCATTGCCCGGTCCGCATGGGAGGCGCGAGATCGATGTCGACCGTGATGCGCGCCAGATCGACAAGGCATCGCTCACGTCCGGCGAGGATTTCGTCGAAGGCCCATGTCGTAACCGGCGGTGGTGGAGGTGTCGCTTCCGGGGGCGAAGCGTTCTTCTGAGATTGGCTTTTTGCGGAATCGTCTTTGGTGGCGGTCTTTGCGGTGGCGACCCCTGGACGCCGTGGATTGCGCTTTGGAAGGGCTATTTCGCTCGGGCGGGCCTCTGCGGCTGCGGACGGAGGCTCGACTGAGGCTTTCGAGCGTTCGCGTCGACTGCGGCTTCTCCGCTGACGATACGGGCGTGACGCCCGGGCCTCGAGGACCACCTCGCTCGTTTGGCGGACCTCCGGCCGCCCCACCGCATTCGCCGTGTGGGGCAGCGCAACAAGCCCCCCAAGACCGGCCGCAGTCAGCAATCCGAGATAAGAAGCAGTGCGCCACATGCCAATTGAACGCGCGATAGCAACCGATTGTTTCCTGGCTAGCCGGACCGATGGATCCCGACGCCTCATGTTCTCGCCTCATCAGCCCAGTGCACCCAAGGCCATGAGTACGATGAAAGATTCGGGCGCGAATGAGGATTTAGCCCAAACCCCGACCACAACAGTTATGAAGGGAAGGGCAATAGAATCGGTTGTGATGGTGGAGAGGGTTGGATTCGAACCAACGTAGGCGAAGCCAACGGATTTACAGTCCGTCCCCTTTAGCCACTCGGGCACCTCTCCATCACGCAGCCCCTGCGAGAAGGCAGGTCCACCATCCACTGTACAGCAGATCGTGCGCTGGGGTGCGCCGACCTGACCGGACCAGCGCAACGACAGGGTTTATGGGCAGAGCGCTTTGCGGTGTCAACTCTCAAACGCATATTTGAACGGCGTTAGCATTTACGTCTTTTTCGGTTCGGGAAGCGGCTGCCACCCGACCCCTGGATTGCTATAAGTATGCGCGCAACATCAGGCCGAGAGCCCCAAATCCGTGCGAAACGACTTCGAGATCGGTGGTCACAGAGTGCCCGCGGGAACGCGCGCTCTCGTCGATTTGCATGTCTCGAAACTTTCCAATCACACGCCGATCACGCTTCCGGTGCACGTGCTGCACGGGCCTCGGCCAGGCCCCGCGATGTTCATTTCCGCCGCCATCCATGGGGACGAACTGAACGGCGTCGAGATCATTCGTCGTGTTCTGAGGACGCTGCAACCTGGCAATGTTGCCGGCACTCTGCTGGCCATTCCGGTGGTGAATGCCTATGGCTTCATCGGTCGTTCGCGCTACTTGCCCGACCGCCGCGATCTCAACAGGTCCTTTCCCGGATCCAATACCGGCTCGCTCGCGGCGCGGCTTGCCAATCTGTTCCTGAAGGAGGTGGTGCGTCGTTGCCAGGTCGGCATCGATCTGCACACCGCGGCAATCCATCGTGTGAACCTGCCCCAGATTCGGGCCGACTTTGCACGGCAACCCCGCTGCCGGGAACTGGCCGAGGCGTTCGGCGCACCTGTGATGCTGGAAAGCAGTGAGCGGACCGGATCGTTACGCCGCGCTGCGCGCGAATGTGGCGTCGATGTGCTCGTCTACGAGGGCGGGGAAGGATTGCGCTTCGACGAGTTTGCCATCAGCGCCGGTGTCGACGGCATCGCCGGGGTGATGCTGCGCACGGGCATGCTCGAGTTGCCTGACGGCGTGGAACCACACCAGACAGATGAACTGCGCCGGCCCGTCTTCGCCAATGCCTCCAAGTGGGTGCGCGCACCGGATGGTGGTGTGTTTCGCTCTTTGAAGCGTATCGGTAATGCGGTGAGCGAGAACGAGCCGGTCGGCGTCGTGGCGAACCCATACGAAGGCAGCGAGATTCAGATCAGAAGCCCTCGCCGCGGCATTATCATCGGCGCGACGACGCTGCCCGTCGTGAACATGGGGGATGCTCTCTTCCACATTGCATGGGCCGAAGAACACGACCGGAGTAAAACAGCCTTGCGCCGTGGTCAGCGATCTATGGAGCCGCCTCCTGAAGCGGATGATACCGAGCCAGAGGCGGTCATGGATGAGGACGAGATCATCTAGCCCGGTGATCGAGGCGGTGTGTGCGCCTCGTCACGTGTTTGCGCTGATCGGGCACGCGGCTGAGCTTCAGCGCTTGAGTTCGATCTCGATGAAGACCAATTCAAAGTCGTTGGCATTGACGACATTGTGCTCGATGCCGGCGCCGCGCGCATAAGGCTTGCCGGTGACAAGCTCCGCCGTTCGCGAGCCTCCGCCGGGTTCCTCGAGTAGAAGTTTGCCCGTCGTCATTGGGACCACGACGTAATCGTGGCCATGCTTGTGCCAACCGGTCTCGGCGCCGGGCGCAAACCGCCACTCCGTCGCGATGGTACGCTCGTCGTCGATCAGCACGGTCGGCTGAGCTTGTGGACGCGGATTGCTCATGTCGCGGTTGGCTCCTTTACGTTCGGCTCCGCGTGGCCGCTGCCGGGTTCGCCGGACTGCGGTATCCACGGAGCGTTGAGATCGAGCCCGCAGCCCGGGCAATGCGACTTCTCGCCGAGAGAAAGGTGACCCGTGCCGATCGGCCCCTTTTTCCAAAGCAGTGAGACCGAGCAGCGCGGACAGGCCGCAGCGGCGCGCACCATCATGGAAAAGATGAGCAATCCGACGCTGATGACCAGCAGGATGGTCGGCACGATACCATGCGTAGCGCGCTCGACCCACAGGTAGAAGGCCAGGAAGAGCAGCGGGATCGCGATGCCGACACACGTGACGTAGATCTTCCGCACGTGACGGAAAGCATCGTTCGGCGTCATGGTCGGCGCGCTGGGGATCGTCGTCGGCATCGGACCGCTCAATAGCTCTTCGGCAAGCCGAGCTGACGTTCTGCGATGTGCGACAGGATCAGCTCTCGGCTGATCGGAGCAATCCGGCAGAGCATCACCTCGCGCATATACCGCTCGACGTGAAACTCCTTCGAGTAGCCCATGCCGCCATGGGTCAGAACCGCCGTTTCGCAAGCCTCGAAGCCAGCCTCGCCAGCGAGATATTTCGCGGAGTTCGCCTCGATACCGCACGGCTGCCCCGAGTCGTAGAGCGCCGCGGCCTTCATCACCATGAGGTTCGCCGCCTCGAGGTTCATCCAGCACTTCGCGAGCGGATGCTGAATGCCCTGGTTCTGGCCGATCGGCCGTCCGAATACGACGCGGTCCTTCGCGTACTGCGTTGCCTTGCGAAGTGCGACGCGGCCAAGGCCGACCGCTTCAGCCGCGATCAAGATGCGCTCGGGGTTCATGCCGTCGAGAATGTAGCGGAAGCCCATGCCTTCCTCGCCGATCCGATCTTCGATCGGAACCGGCAGGCCGTCGATGAAGACCTGGTTCGAGTCGACCGCCTTGCGGCCCATTTTCTCGATCTCGCGGACCTCGACGTATTTCCGGTCGAGTGCGGTGTAGAACAGTGAAAGCCCCTCGGTCGGCTTTCTCACTTCGTCGAGGTCGGTCGTCCGCGCGAGCAGCAGCACCCTGTCGGCGACCTGTGCTGTCGAGATCCAGATCTTTTGCCCGTCGACACGATAGCGATTGCCTTCGCGTGTTGCCTTTGTCTTGAGGCGCGTCGTGTCGAGCCCGGTGTTCGGCTCCGTCACGGCGAAACAGCTCTTCTCCTTGCCTTGGATCAACGGGGGCAAAAAGCGCTGCTTCTGCTCCGCCGTTCCATGCAGAACGACCGGATGCAGACCAAAGATGTTCATGTGCACAGCGGAGGCGCCCTGCATGCCGGCGCCGGACTCCGCAATCGTCTGCATCATGATGGCGGCCTCGGTGATGCCGAGCCCCGCTCCGCCGTATTCCTCAGGCATTGCGATGCCAAGCCAGCCGTCGGCCGCGAGTGCTTGATGCAACTCTCCTGGGAACCCGCCTTCCTTGTCTTTTTTCAGCCAGTACTCGTCGCCGAAACGGTCGCAGATCCGTTCAATGGCAGAGCGGATCTCCTGCTGGTCAGCCGTCAATCCCGTATTCATGCGTTTCCGTCTCCCGATGCTATTGCTTGCGACCGACGACGCCGTCGGTCTCGAACCTGGCAATTTCCGTTTCGGCGTAGCCGGCCTGCGCGAGCAGCGCGCGCGTATCGTGACCGGCCTCTCGAGGCGCGGCGGCGACCTCAGGCCGCGTGCGTGAGAAACGCGGTGCCGGGGCCGGCTGCTGCACGCCCTCTTTCACCACGAATGTATCGCGGATCGCATTGTGCGGATGCTTCGTCACCTCCGAGATGGCAAGCACAGGCGCGAAACACGCATCGCTTCCCTCGAACGCGACTTCCCACTCGCTGCGGGTTCGAGATTTGAAAATCTGCGTAAAGCGCGTCCTCAATTCGGGCCAGCCGCTTCGGTCATGCTGATCGGGCAGTTTTACGTCGCCCAGCCCGAGACGGCCAAGGAGATCCGCGTAGAACCGCTTTTCGATCGAGCCGATCGACACCCACTTCCCATCCTTCGTCTCGTAGACATCGTACCAGGGCGCACCCGTATCCAGCATGTTGGTGCCGCGCTCCTCGCGCCAGATTCCCTCCGACCACATGCCGTGGAACATAGCCATCAGGCTGGCCGCGCCGTCGACCATGGCGGCATCGACAACTTGGCCTTTGCCCGATCGACGCGCCTCCAGCATGGCACACACGACGCCGAATGCCAGATACATCCCGCCGCCGCCGAAATCACCGACGAGATTGAGAGGGTGTACCGGCCGCTCCCCGGCCCGGCCGAGGTGGTCGAGCACGCCGGCGAGGGCGATGTAGTTGATGTCGTGGCCAGCGCGCTGAGCGAGGGGGCCTTCCTGCCCAAACCCCGTCATGCGCCCGAAAACAAGCTGTGGATTGACCGCGGCCAGCACGTCGGGACCCAGGCCCAGCCGCTCCATGACGCCTGGCCTGAAGCCTTCGATGAGGGCATCTGCATCCTTGGCCAGGCGCTTTACGATTTCGACCGCCTCGGGCTTCTTGATATCCAGCGCGATCGATTTCCGTCCACGGTTCATCACTTCGTAAGCAGGTGCCCGATCAAGGCCCAGATCGGCCTTTTCGCGCCGGTCGATGCGGATGACTTCGGCACCCATATCGGCGAGCATCATCCCGCAGAACGGCGCGGGGCCGATACCCGCCATCTCGATTATCCGTAAGCCCTTGAGCGGTCCCATCTCGTCTCCAATCAACAGATGCGTGGCGCCGTTGCTGCCCCTGCATGCCCCGTCACACGCAATTTGCCAAGTTTGGCGCGATCGGAAAGGGAGATTTAAATCTAATTCAACGCGGTAGCTTCCTACGCGCGCGGTCTGTGTTTTCATAACGTCGGACAAGATTGATCGTATTATTTCACAGGGGCGGACGTGGGAAATATCCTGAGGCCTTGGAGCGACGCCAGCCGCCGCGTGGTTGGCCTATTGGCGCATGCGCTCGCCCCGCTGCCAAAATGGATCGGTGCGGCCCGTCGCCTCCAGGCGACCGTGCGCGTGCGTCTGGCATCCCGTTCGGGCGCGGCCCTGTTGGTCGTTGGGGGCGCATTCCTGGTCATCGCGATCGTGCTCATGGAAGTGCCTTTGGCACCAACCCACATGGCGCTGATCGCAAGCGTCGGCCTGACCGGCGCCGCTCTTGTTACCGCCTTGATAAGCCGGCCTCCCCCCCCGTTCGGCGCCACGCGTGAGATCGACCGCTTCCAGGCCCTCAGCGACCGGCTCGAAAAGGGTATCGAGAAGCT
>JBFWOB010000022.1:0-94256 GCA_050250755.1 Hyphomicrobiaceae bacterium | reverse complement strand
GGCCAAGTCGTGATCGGCTCGCGATGTGACCATGTCGGCCGCTCCTCGCTGCTGATGACCCAGGCGCTCTTCGTCGATGGGCGTTGTGCCGCGAATGCTAGATCGACGGTCGTCCTCATGGATCGCGCAACACGGCGCGCGGCGCCTCTGCCACCGGAGACAGCCCTTGCGCTACGCGGATTCTGCGCGCCTCCAAAGGGCAATGGGGCGCTGCCGCCACACTGGCCGGGACAAGAGGAGTAGCTCGGCATGGCCATTGCGATCTCACCTGTAGGCACCTCGTACCTTCGTCCCTGCTACGGGCACGCCCCCGATCTGGACGGCACGTTGCCGCGCATCCTGAGCAAGCCGGCAGCCGCTGAGACAAAGACCACCGATGGCAAGCCCTCCTGGCGTCTCGTCGCGACTGTGCTGCTGCCGTTCGCGGCCGGCTACTATCTCAGCTATGCCTTCCGCACCATCAATGCGCTGATCTCCGGCCCACTCGTCAGCGAGTTTGGGCTCTCAGCCGCCGATCTCGGCATCCTCACGGCTGTTCTCTTCCTGACGTTCGGTGCCGTTCAGCTGCCGCTCGGCGTCTGGCTCGATCGCTTCGGGCCGCGGCGGGTACAAGCTGTGCTCCTCTCCCTCGCGGCGATCGGCGCCACCATCTTCGCCTGCGCGCCAAATCTGCTCTGGCTGATCCTCGGGAGAGCCTTAATAGGCCTCGGCGTTGCCGGCGCACTGATGGGCGGCCTGAAAGCCATCGTTCTATGGTGGCCGGCCGAACGCATCGCTCTGGCCAACGGCTGGCTCATCACCTTGGGCGCACTCGGCGCTGTCACGGCGACAGCGCCGGCCGAGATGCTGATCGCGCTAATCGGGTGGCGCGGACTGTTCCTGCTCCTGGCAGCTCTCGCGGCCATCGCTGCCGTGCTCATCCAGCGTTTCGTGCCGGAGCATCCTACGCGATGTCCAGACGAGGCCATCGGTGCGGGTATGACCATTCGTACCATCTATCGGAATGCAAGGTTCTGGCGTATCGCTCCGCTCTCCGCGACGACCATCGGCTCAGCCTGGGCGTTGCAGGGTCTCTGGGCCGGACCGTGGCTTGCCGATGTCGAGGGCCTGCCACGCCACGATGTCGTCATGCACCTGCTGTGGATGGCAATCGCGCTCAGCGCGTCCGCGCTGATTCTCGGGATGACCGGCGATCGGCTTCGCCGGCGCGGCGTTTCCTTGTCATCGACTTTTGCCATCGCGACCAGCCTTGCGATGCTGGCGCAGATCGCGCTGGTCCTGCGCTGGCCCGTCCCGACGTGGTTGCCGTGGATCGCGATCGCTGGCATCGGCGCCGCGACCGTCCTGAGTTACGCCATCGTATCGCAACTCTTCCCGAAATCGGCATCAGGCCGCGCCAGCGGCGCCCTCAATCTACTTCATATCGGCGCTGCCTTCGTGGTGCAGCTTGGCACTGGCTTCGTCCTTGATCTTTGGCCGGTCGAAGCCGGCCGCCGTCCGGCCGTGGCCTATCAGAACGCACTCGGCATCAACCTCACGCTGCAGGCCGCTGCGTTTCTGTGGTTTATGCGACCGAGGCTACATGCGGTCTTTGCAAATCACCTTCATGCCCATCCCATTCATCCGCTCGCCGCGATACTTGGCGTGCCGTGCGCGAACGCCACGCGCTATCTTCAAGCGCGGCGGGATTGGCGATCCCGAAAGTGCATCGCACAACACCAAGCCTCAGCGTGGCGCGCGGCTGCGCTGCTTTCGGTCACGACCATGGCCGTTATCGGGATTTCACTTCTGACCCAGACCGCCACAACAGCGGCGCTGCACCGCTCGCAAGGCACATCGAACGCCAGCCAACAATTGTCGGCTCGGGCCCTGCCCGCGCGCATGACCGATCAAGCACCAACGCATCGAAAGGACCCGCCATGACGTCCACGATACAATCGGACACCGGCAGCGCTCCCACTCCCGAAACCGACGACATCTTCTGGAGCCTCAAGACGGTCCGACAGAAGACCGGTCTCTCGTCCGCAACCATCTACCGCTACATGGCCGTCAATCTGTTCCCAGCCCGGCGCAAACTTGGCCCCAATCGCGTTGGCTGGCTGGCATCAGAGGTGAAGGCGTGGGGAGAGAATCGCCCGGAGCTTGGACGGTGACAACGTTGCCGCGCTTTACTCTTCAGAAAGGGGCTGACCTGCCAGTTGGCTCGTACGCTATATGGCGCCTAGCTCATCGAAGCCCGGTCACGAAGGCTTCCATCTTAAGAATGGCGTCGCGCATCTGAGGCTCGTAGTGATAGTGGTTGTAGACGGCTGCGATGCGACTGCCGCCGGGCGTCGAGTGAGCTAGAACGCGCTCAGTAATATCCGGCGCAATGTCAAGACGCGGAGCATTCGTGGACCACGTCCGCCGAAGGTCATGGATGGTCCAGTGGGTTAGCTCGATCTTCTTGTCGAGCGCAACCTTGTTTTTGCTCCACGCGGAGAATGGGCGGTTGAGGCCAGGTGGCGAAAAATAGAGATCCCCGCACCCTCGGACCAAGCCAAGCTGTCGAACAGTTTCTTCACCAAAGGGAAGCGTATGCGCCTTGCCGGCTTTCATGATTTCCTTCGGAAAAGCGAATTGCATTTTCTTGGCGTTGATCCAGCTCAGCCTGAGAGACGCAATCTGATTGGCGCGCTGGCCGGTGAGCATTAGAATGCGAACGATGGCGGCGAAACGCGGATCTGGCCACCGATGAAGCGCGTCCCAAATCGCCTTCAGCTCATCATCGGTGAGGACGCGCTCACGCGCGTCGGGTTCCTTTGGCATCTTCATCGCGAGCATAGGATTTTGCTCGAGATACTCCCGTTGTACGCACCAATTGAGGAAAGTCTTCAGAGCCCGAGCTGCGTGGGCTCGTTCGCTCTGCCCTGAAATGCGATCCAGACTGTCCAGGATCCTCTTCTGGGTAATATCCCCAACGTTGTCGTTGAAGGTGAAAACCCTCCGGAGATGGCGCGTGTACTCCCGCAGGGCTCCTGGCGACACTTCCGGCTCACGCAGTGAGAGGTAACTGTCAACTGCGTCCGTGAACTTGATGCTGACGCGGCGATTGGCAACGTCGCCATTCAAGAGGTGCTTTTTGGCCCGATCGCGCGCCTCAGCGAGCCCCATCACACCATACACACCAAGCTTGTGCCGGCGGCCGCTCCGAACTGCGACGAACGTCTTACGGTTCTTGCCAACGTACACGCCGAAGGCGGGTGTAGAGATGTCCCAAACATACGCGTTCGTGCTGGGCTTAAGGGCTCGGATGGTTGCGTCCGTCAGCTTCATTTTTTGCACTGTTTTTGCACCTCCGTTTGCAAGATGCAGTGAGATCCACTGACATACGAAGAACGTCCCGAAGGAATTTAATTCAATAAAAATAGATATTTATGGCGACATTGAGTTGCGATGAGCAGCGGTGACATGATCGAGCAACAGCCTTCCAAGCTGATGACGAGGGTTCGATTCCCTTCACCCGCTCCAATAAATCAATACGTTAGAATAATTTCCTGAGGTCCACGCGATCGTGGCTTCACGCGTCGTGCTGGTTGAGCATTGGCTTCTCGAAGTCATGTCGAATCAGGCGTCAGGGCATAACCTGCCGGCGGGGCTAGTTCAGTCCCGCCTGCACCATACGCCCCGCGCTGCACCCACCACCAAGTGGCCGCAGAGCCTCATCGCTTAGTTGACCGTAGCCGGCTTCTTGTCGGCGGCGTGGGCTGCGCTCGCCGAACTCTCCACAGGCGCCCTGCCCGCGCCTGCACGCCGGACCCTGAAGTATTCGCGAATCTCGCCGACGATGCCGCGCCGGAACAACATCACACATGCGACAAAAATAGCGCCTTGGATCACCAGCACCCATTCGCCCAGCGTCGCCAGGTAGTTCTGCATGCTCACGATGAGAGCAGCACCGGCGATCGGACCGAATATGGTGCCGATGCCGCCGAGCAGCGTCATAAGCACAACCTCGCCCGACATTTGCCAAGTGACGTCCGTCAATGATGCGAGGCGGAAGACGAACGCTTTCGTTGCACCCGCGAGTCCCGCCAGGGTGCAGGAGATGACAAACGCCAGCAGCTTGTAGCGCTCGACATTATAGCCAAGCGAGATGGCCCTCGGCTCATTCTCACGGATCGCCTTCAGCACCTGCCCGAACGGAGAATGAACCGTGCGATAAAGGATGGCGAAGCCGATCAGGAAGATGGCAAGCACGATATAATAAAGCGACGTCTCGTTCGTCGTATCGATCACACCGAACAGAGGTGAGCGCGGCACCGCCTGGATGCCATCCTCGTTATGCGTAAAGGGCGCCTGCACACAGAACAGGAAGAACATCTCCGCCAGCGCCAGCGTGATCATCGCGAAATAAATGCCTTGCCGACGAATCGCGAGAGACCCGAACACAAAGCCGAGTAGCCCTGCGAAGATCGTCCCGCAGAGAATGCCGATCTCGGGTGTGACCGGCGGAAATGCAAATGTGCCGACAAAAGGCACATACACTGTGCCCACCTTGATCAGGTGCGCGGCGATATAAGCGCCCCCTCCGAAGTAGGCCGCATGGCCGAACGACAACAGCCCGACGTAACCGATCAGGAGGTTGAAGGCGCACGCGAACAAGGCGAAGCACAGCACCTTCATAAGGAAGACCGGGTAGATGAACTGGGGCAGCGCCAGCATAACGGCCAGAACCGCAACGCCCACGGCGAGATGCATCGGCTTCATGGTTGTTGCCTCACTTCGTCTGGCCGAACAATCCGGCAGGACGCGCCAGCAGCACGATCGCCATGATGATGAAGATCACCGCATTGGAGGCCTGTGGATAGAAAACTTTCGTCAGTCCCTCGACCAGTCCGAGCGCAAAGCCGGTCACAATCGAGCCCATGATCGAACCCATGCCGCCGATCACAACCACCGCGAAAACAACGACGATCAGATAAGAGCCCATCAGCGGGTTGACGTTCTGGATCGGCGCCGCCAACACACCGGCGAGCCCAGCCAGCGCTCCACCGAATGCGTAGGTCAATGTCATCATCAGCGGCACATCGATCCCGAAGGCCCGCACCAGTGTCTGGTTTTCCGTCGCGGCCCTCAGGTAACTGCCGAGCTTTGTCTTCTCGATCACGAGCCACGTTGCGAGACAAACGACAAGTGACGCGATGACAGCGAAACCGCGATATGTCGGCAGGAACATGAAGCCGAGATTTGTCCCGCCCGGAAGCGGATTGTCGTAAGGCATCCCTGACGACCCGAATTGCTTACGGAACAGCCCTTCTATGATCAGGGCCAACCCGAAAGTCACCAGCAGGCCATAAAGGTGGTCGTAGTCGTAAAGCCGTTTCAAGAAAATCTTCTCGATCAAAATCGAAACGATGCCGACGATGATCGGCGCAATCAATAGCGCCAACCAGAATCCTATTCCGGCCCATTTCAGAAGCATCCACGCAATGAAGGCGCCCATCATATACTGGGCACCGTGCGCGAAGTTGATGACGTTGAGCATGCCGAAGATGACCGCGAGCCCCAAACTGAGCATCGCGTAGAAGGCACCATTGATGAGCCCGAGCAGCAATTGCGCGAAGAGCGCTTGCGACGAAATACATTTGACGAAGGGAATGCAGATTTCGAACATCGATGGGCTATCCCTGGTGCCTCATAACGGCCGGGCGACTGGGTTTCAGCCGCCCCTCCTTGATTGATCCTATTTCTTCACGAGCTCGCAGCCGCCCTCTTCCAGCGGACGCCAGGCCTCGGCCGCGGGGATCTTCGTCCGCAGCTTGTAGTAATCCCAGGCGTACTTCGATTCCTCGGGCTTCTTGACCTCATAAAGGTACATGTCGTGGATATGCCGGCCGTCAATGCGGATGGAGCCCTTACCCATCAGCTTGTCTTCGGTGGGCAGCTCCTTCATCTTGGCCACAACCTTGGCGCCGTCGCTGCTACCCTTGAGCGCCTCGACCGCCTTGAGATAGTGGATCACCGAGCTGTAGACGCCGGCGACCGTGTAGCCGGGCATACGCTTCAGATCATTGAAGTAGGCTTTCGAGAACGCCCGGCTGTTTTCGTCCTGATCCCAATACCAGGGTCCCGTAAAGACGAGACCTTGCGCGGACTTGAGACCCAACGCGTGCACATCCGTGACGAAGATCAGCAGACCGGCAAGCGTTTGCCCCGCCTGCGTGATGCCGAATTCGCCGGCTTGCTTGATCGAGTTGATCGTGTCGCCGCCCGCATTGGCGAGACCGATCACCTTGGCGCCAGAGGCCTGGGCTTGAAGCAGGAAGGACGAGAAGTCCGTACCAGGGAAAGGAACACGGACTTTGCCGACCACCTTGCCGCCAGCCTTCTCGACAACGGCTGACGTATCCCGCTCGAGCGCATGGCCAAAGGCATAGTCCGCCGTCAGGAAGAACCAGGTCTTGCCGCCTTCCTTCACGATGGCGTTGCCGGTTCCGTTGGCCAACGCCCACGTGTCGTAGGTCCAGTGCACCGTATTCGGCGAGCAGGCCTTGCCTGTCAGGTCCGACGTCGCCGCACCCGAGTTCAGATGCACCTTGTTTTTCTCGCGAACGAGAGCATTGACCGCCAGGGCCACGGAGGACGTCGGAACGTCAACGATGGCATCGACCTTTTCGACGTCGATCCATTGCCGCGCGATATTGGCGCCAACATCAGGCTTGTTGAGATGATCGGCAGCCAATACCTGGACTTTTATGCCCTTGGCGGCAGCGCCGAAGTCCTCGACTGCCTTTTTGGCGGCCCATTCGGAGCCCACGCCGGAAATATCGGCATAGACGCCCGAGCGATCATTGAGCACGCCAATTTTGACATTGATATCTTCGGCCACGGCGGGTGCCGAAGCGGAAAGCGCCAAAACGCTGGCCATCGCGAGAAGGGTAGATTTGAAACGCATTCCTATACCTCCACACATTGCTGCCTCTCCGCGTGCGGTGTGCGCTGCATCTCGCGCTAAACCCCGAGATAACCTTTGAGTTTTTCCGTGCTGGCCTTGAGCTCCGAGTTGGCGATCATATCGATGACGTGCCCATGATCGACGACATAGTGCCGATCTGCGACCGTTGCCGCGAAGTGAAAGTTTTGCTCCACTAGAACGATCGTAAAGCCTCTTTCGCGCAGAGCATGGATCGTCCGGCCGATCTGCTGCACGATCACTGGAGCCAGACCTTCCGTCGGCTCATCCAGGAGAAGCAGCTTCGCGCCTGTCCTCAAAATCCGGCCGATCGCCAGCATCTGCTGCTCGCCACCGGAAAGCTTGGTGCCCTGGCTGGACAGCCGCTCTTTGAGGTTGGGAAACAGCGTAAAGACCTCGTCCAGCGATAAGCCGCCGGGCTGCACCTCTGGTGGCAGCAGCAGGTTCTCTTTGACGTCGAGGCCTGAAAAAATTCCCCGTTCCTCGGGGCAATATGCAATGCCGAGCCTGGCAATCTTGTTCGACGGGGCGCCGATGATCTCCTGACCACGATAGCGGACCGATCCCGAGCGCTTGGACACGATACCCATGATCGAGCGCATGGTGGTCGTTTTGCCTGCGCCATTGCGGCCAAGAAGCGTGACGACCTCACCTTCTCGCACCTCGAACGACATCCCGTGTAGGACGTGGGATTCTCCGTACCATGCCTGGAGATCATTGACCGCGAGCAACGCCTCAGACATCCCCCGTCCCCATGTAAGCCTCGACGACTGCCGGATTCTTCGAAACCTCGGAATACGGGCCTTCAGCGAGCACCTCGCCCCGAGCGAGAACGGTGATGATGTCGGACAGCTCGGCCACGACCGACATGTTGTGCTCGACCATCAGCACCGTACGCGTTTTTGCAATCGTTCGAATGAGCTCGGTAATACGATGGATGTCCTCGCGCGCCATGCCCGCCATCGGCTCATCGAGCAGCATCAGCTCCGGATCGAGTGCGAGTGTCGTCGCGATCTCGAGCTGCCGCTTGCGCCCATAGGCGAGCTCCACGGCGTGCAGCGTTTCGAACTCGGCAAGGCCGACCGCAGTAATCAGCTCGCGAGCGCGATCGTCCAAGACTTCGACCGACTGTTGCGGCTTCCAAAAGTGGAAGGTGGTGCCGAGCGACCGTTGCAGCGCAACGCGTACATTTTCGAGGACAGTCAGATGCGGGAATACCGCCGATATCTGGAACGAGCGAACGAGCCCTTTCCGGGCGACTTCGAACGCTTGGCTATTTGTGATGTCCTCGCCCCGATAGACAATCCGCCCCGAGGTCGGCTGCAAGAACTTCGTCAAGAGATTGAAGCAGGTCGTCTTGCCGGCACCGTTGGGTCCGATCAGCGCGTGGATCGTGCCGGCGCGAACCTTTAGATCGACGTCCTTTACGGCGTGGAACCCTTTGAACTCTTTGGTGAGTCCTGCCGCCTCGATAATATACTCTGCTGTCATCCGGTGTCGCTCGAGCCCGCGAAAGCGTGAGTGGTCCTGCGGAAGGAACACGCGCCCCACAGTAGCGACCGGGTGCTGTTAGCGCCCCGCGCCCGCCTGAACGTGATGCTTGTATCTTCGCCGACGGTAAACCAGCGAAGCTTCCTCCCTCTTAAACATGGATACTATCTTTCGATCCTAGTCAAATAAACTCCTGTCTCTTCCGTAAACCTACGGTAATTGTCGATCTGCGCATATAGGTGATAGTTTCGGCGCCGCGTGGCCGTTGCACGGTGGCCGAGCGTCCAAAAATGCAGGGAGAGAACTTTGCAAATTCCGTTTTCACTGAAGGCCGGCTTGGCCACAACCGGCCTGGCAGTTGCGCTTTTTGCGAGTCCTGTTGCCGCTCAGTTGAGCGACGATGTGGTGCGCATCGGCGTACTGACCGACATGTCGAGCCTTTACGCCGACATCAACGGACCAGGCGCGGTCGTCGCGACCAAAATGGCCATCGAGGACTTCGGCGGGACGGTTCTCGGCAAGAAGATCGAGATGATCTCTGCTGATGTTCAGAACAAACCCGATGTCGCAGTATCAACCTCCGGCCGCTGGATCGATGTCGAGAAGGTCGATGTCATCTTGGGAACCAGCAGCTCCGCCGCCTCACTCGCGACATCGCGTGTCGCCGCAGACAAGAACAAAATCTATCTTGCAACCGACCCTGCCAGCTCCGACCTCACCGGCAAGGCGTGCACGCCAACGACCATTCACTGGGTCTACGATACGATTGCGCTGGCCAACGGCACGGGCTCGGCTGTCGTGAAGTCTGGCGGCAAGGACTGGTATTTTCTGACCGCTGACTACGCCTTCGGTCATGCTCTGGAGCGCGACGTATCAGCGGTCGTCACGGCCAACGGCGGCAAGGTGATCGGTAGCGTTCGCCATCCGTTGAACACGTCCGATTTCTCGTCGTTCCTTTTGCAGGCCCAGAGCTCGAAAGCCCAGATCATCGGTCTGGCGAATGCGGGCGGCGATACCATCAACAGCATTAAGCAGGCGGCAGAGTTTGGGATCACGCAAAGTGGCCAGAGCCTCGCCGGCCTTCTGGTCTTCATCTCCGATGTTCACAGCATCGGCCTGAAGCTCGCGCAGGGGCTGAAACTCACGGAAGCCTTCTATTGGGATTTGAACGACGGGACACGCGCCTTCTCCAAGCGCTGGAGTGCGCAGATGAACGGGCGCATGCCAACAATGGTGCAGGCTGGTTACTATTCTTCGGTGATGCACTATCTGAACGCCATCAAGGCGACCGGCACCGACGATACGGCCAAGGTCGTGGCCTGGATGAAATCAAACCCGACCAACGATCCGCTGTTCGGCAAGGGCTACATCCGGAAGGATGGCCGCAAGATCCACAATATGTATCTCTTCGAGGTCAAAAAGCCGGAAGAGAGCAAGGGACCGTGGGACTATTACAAATTGATCCGCGAAATCCCCGGCGAGGAAGCATTCCGGCCCATGGATAAGGGCGGCTGCCCGCTGGTTCAGTAAACCGGCATAGAAACCAAGGGAAACGTAAGGGCGGCGCACTTGATCGGTGTGCCGCCCTTCCCATTTGTCGCCAATTCAAAGGCGGTTCTGAAAGTGCGACGCGTGTTGAACAACGCCACGCCACACCGATACAACCAGCAGCGGATTTATTCTGCAGGATGCGAAGGCAGAACGTCTGGCTGAAGTCCGCTCCCCCGCCGCCGGCGGCTCGCCAAGAAGCGGCACAGAACGTAGAACGCCGGCGTGAAGATGATGCCGAACAGCGTCACGCCGATCATGCCGGAGAAAACAGCAGTACCGAGCGTCTGCCGCAGCTCAGCACCCGCCCCCATCGCCCAAACGAGCGGTGCCACGCCCAGAATGAATGCGAGCGACGTCATGATGATCGGTCGAAGCCTGAGGCGGGCCGCTTCAACCGCCGCGGCGAACCTGTCGCGCCCCTCGTCCTCGAGCTGCTTCGCAAATTCGACGATGAGAATAGCATTTTTCGCCGCCAGACCGATCAGCACGACGAAGCCGACTTGCGTAAGAATATTGTTGTCCTGGCCGCGCAGAATGACACCCGTAATCGAAGCGATCAGGCACATCGGCACGATCAGGATTACGGCCAGGGGCAAGGTAAGGCTCTCGTATTGCGCCGCAAGCACAAGGAACACGAACACCACCGCCAGCGCAAAGACGAAGATCGCGGTATCTCCAGCTCTAAGCTGTTGGAATGCGAGCGTGGTCCATTCATAGGTGAAACCTTGCGGTAAAGTTTCGGCCGCCATCTTCTCCATGACCTTGATCGCAACGCCTTGAGACACTCCCGCCGCCGGCGCGCCATCGAGTTCAGCCGCCGGATAGAGATTATAACGGGGTACCCGATAGGCACCGGAAACGTCTCGCAGCGTCGCGAACGACGCAAGCGGGACCGGCTCTCCGCTCTGGTTGCGGACACGGATTTTCCAGATGTCCTCAGGCCGCAACCGGAAACGCTCGTCTGCCTGAGCTGTAACGCGAAACGTGCGACCCAGCAGATTGAAGTCGTTGACGTAGGCCGAACCAAGGAACGTCTGCAATTCGCGGAACACGTCCGGCAACCGCACACCGAGCAGCTCTGCTTTGGTGCGGTCGATGTCGAGGAACACCTGCGGCGTCGATGTTTCAAACAGCGAGAAGACGCGGCTGACGCCTTTCGTCTGTGCCGCCTTGACCATCATGGCGGCGACGACCTTCTGCAGCTCTTGCGGTCCCGCCCCTCCACGATCCTCGATCATCATGCGGAAACCGCCGGCAGTGCCGATACCCCTCACTGGCGGCGGTCGTACGACGAAAACGAGCCCCTCTCCGATCGATGCAACCTTCTCATTGAGCGCCGTCTGGATCGCCTCGATCGATTTTCTCGGATCCTTTGCCCGTTCGTCGAACGGTTCGAGCACTGTGAAGATCGCACCCGAGTTCGGCGCTGTCGTAAACGTGGCACCGGAGAATCCGACAATGTTCACCGCGTGCGCAACGCCTGGCACCTCGAGCGCAAGATCGGCAACCTTCCGGTTAACCGCATCCGTCCGTGCAAGCGACGCGCCACCGGGTAATTGCACGACAATGATCATGTAGCCGAGATCGAGCTGCGGAATGAACCCGACCGGAGTCCGCCGAAATTCATTGAGACCGAACCCGATGACGCCGGCATAGACGGCGAGCATCAGCACGGAGATCCGCACCAGCCGCGCGATAAGCCAGCCATATCCCGCCGAAAGGCGGTCGAATGACCAGTTGAAGAGACGAAAGAAGCCGTTGAGCGGCCGCATCAGCCAATGCCCGGCACGATGATCATGCGGCTTGAGCAGCAGTGCACACATGGCAGGGGAGAGCGTCAGCGAAACGAAAAGCGAGATGATGGTCGCGCCCGCGATGGTCAGGGCGAACTGGCGGTAGAACTGCCCGGAGATGCCAGTGATGAATACAGTTGGAACAAACACCGCGCACAACACCAGCGCAATCGCGACAAGCGCCGACCCGACCTCCTCCATCGTGCGCCGCGTCGCATCGCGCGGGCTCAGCCCAGCGGCGATGTTCCGTTCGACGCTCTCGACGACCACGATGGCATCGTCCACCACGATACCGATGGCGAGCACCAGTCCGAACAAGGACAGGTTGTTCAGCGAGAAGCCGAATAGCGACATGAAAAAGAAGGTGCCGATCAGCGAGATCGGAATCGCGAGAATCGGTATGACCGCCGCCCGCCACGTTTGCAGAAACAGAATAACGACCAGCACGACCAGGATGATCGCTTCGCCAATCGTCTCGAGCACGGCATTCACCGACTCCTGAATGAACTGAGTCGGATTATAGATGATCGTGTATTTGAGCCCCGGCGGAAAGCTCTTCGCAATCTGGTCCATCTGCGCCTGGATCGCAGCCGACGTAGCCAGCGCATTGGAGCCAGGCCGCTGAAACACGCCCAAGCCGACAGCTTCGTCGCGATCGAGATACGAGTTGCGATTGTAATCCAGGGCGGCAAGTTCCACCCGCCCGACATCCTTCAGACGCACGACTGCGTCGCCGACCTGCTTCACGACAATCTGCGCGAACTCGCTGGGTTCAACCAATCGACCCTGAGTGCGCACCGTGAGTTGAAAGGCACCGGGCCGATCCACGGGAGGCTGATTGAGAACACCTGACGCCACCTGCACGTTCTGGCCTTGCAGCGCGGTGATGACATCACCCGCTGTCAGATCCAGCGATTGCAGCAGATCGGGATCGAGCCAAATCCGCATGGAATATTCGCGACTGCCGAACACCGTGATCGAGCCGACACCCTCGATGCGGCTCAGTGCATCGGTGACCTGGATCGACGCGTAGTTCGATATGAAAAGCGAGTCTCGCGATTGATCCGGCGAGTAGAGGTGCACGACCATCATCAGATCGGGCGACGCCTTGTTCACAGTGACGCCGATGTTGCGGACATCGGCTGGCAGACGCGGCAAAGCCGTTGCGACACGATTCTGCACCTGAACTTGCGCGACATCGAGATCTGTACCGAGCTCGAACGTCACGGAAATGCTGAAGCTGCCGTCGCCCGTGCTGTTGGACGAGACATAGAGCATGTTCTCGACGCCGTTGATCTGCTGCTCGAGCGGTGCAACCACCGTCGAAGCCACAACATCGGCGCTAGCGCCTGGATACTGACCGGTGATGTTGACGACCGGCGGCGCGATTTCCGGGTACTGAGCCACGGGCAGCCGGCCGAACGCCACCGCACCGAGAATGACGATCACCACCGACAGCACGGCAGCGAAGATCGGGCGATCGATAAAGAAGTGCGAGATACGCATACGCGGGGATCGCCGTCAGTTGGCGCGGATCTGAACCGGGGTCGCCTGCGCGAACGTACCCGTTTTCGGTGTCACAGTCATTCCAGGCCGCGCCTGCATCAGACCTTCGATGATGACCCGATCCGACAATTCGAGCCCGTCTTGAACCACGCGCAAGCCATCGACTGTCGATCCGAGAGTCACATACTTCGGCTTCACGACATTATCGCCCCCAACCACCATCACCATCTTCCGCACCTGCTCGGAGCCTATGGCGGCCTCGGGTATGAGAAGCGCCTGCTGAGGCTCGCCCACCTCGATACGGATCCGCCCGAACAGACCGGGGGTGAACAGCCCGTTTGGATTGCTGAACTGGGCGCGTGCGCGAATGCTCCCGCTCGTCCGGCTGATCGCGTTGTCGACGAAATCCATATGCCCGGTGTGGACGAAATCCTTCTCATCGATCAGCTTGAGCTTCACCGTCAGTCCGGCGCCGACAGTCTTGCCCACGCCGCTCCTGCGCTGCAGCCTCAGATAAGAGGCCTCGTCCAGCGTGAATTCGAAGCGAATAGGATCGGTGGACTGGATCGTCGCGAGAGTGCTCGAGTTGGCGCTTGTCGCAGCCGTAACGAGGTTTCCAACCGAAACCCGATTGTCGCCGATCCGCCCGGTAACAGGCGCGGTGAGTTCTGCAAATTCGAGATCGAGTGCCGCCTGCCGAACGATAGCCTTCTGTGCAAGCACCGAGGCCTCGGCCGACCGTCGAGCCGCCGCACGCTGATCCATGATCTGCTGCGTGATCGAGGTCCCCATAACGAGGTCTTTCGCACGCGCCAGATCGCTTTCAGCCAGAATGAGATTGGATTCCGCCTGCTTCAGATTGGCTTGTGCCTGGTCCAGAGCAATTTCGAACGGGCGCCGGTCGATTGTGAACAGCTTCTGCCCCTTCTTGACAATCTGGCCGTCCGTGAAGTGTACAGCGTGCAAATAGCCAGAGACCTTTGCTTTTACTTCGACCGCTTCTACCGCGGCGAACCGTCCAACCTTTTCCTCCTCGTTCGCAACCATACGCATCAATGGTTGGGCCACGGTGACCGTCGGTGGCGGAGGCTGGGTCTGTTGCGCATTCGATTGCGAACGCTCGCAGCCGGCCATCGCCAGCGCAGCAATGAGCAGCAGCCCGGAAGGACCAATACTGTTAACTGACATCTTCAACGCCTCGTGGCGAGCCGGACGAATTAAGACGGAGCATCCTGGGACCGTTGACCATCCCTCTATGGTCAGCAATCCGTTCGGACGAAGCCGCGACTACGGCGGAGTCTTTGTTATCCCCCTGCTGTCGTCTTGCAGCAGCGACCACCGCTATCACCGGTTAATCGGTATGTCCATGTAAGCCGTTTTCTATGGCGAAGAACGAACACATTTCCGGGAGGTTACGTGAGGTCCATCCAGGACTTTGCATGGTTCAAGACGTACCCGTAGCAACGCCGCCCAAACTTTGGCGGAGCACTCGGGAGGAGAAACGAAACCTCAACGGAAAATCAGTAAACATCAGCGTGGGCGGTCGCGACGATCGACGGCCGCTTTGCAATGGCGTCGGCGAAAGCGGCAAGACGCGGTCGGCCATTGCGCCATGCTTCTGCGCTGTAACGGAAATCCGCATAGCCGACGACCGCGGATAGCGCGATTTCGGAAAGCCCAAAGCGGGAGACGTCAAGGCGTTCGGCCTCGACCTCCAGGGCGTCGAAGGCCGTTTTGAATTTGACTGCGAGTGCGGCTTTCAACTCCGGCGATTGCTGCGCTTCGGGGCGTGCACGCTCGGAAAGGCCGACAAGCAGAAAGTCAAGGATACCATCGCACAAGGCCTGCATGCGCAGCGCATCGAAGCGCGCTGTACCTGACTCGGGAATACGCCTCGGCCCTGTGTGCAAGCTATCGAGATATTCAACGATCACGCGGCTGTCGTAGAGCGCACGACCGTCGTCCATGATCAGCGTCGGCAGCTTGTTCAGGGGATTGAGCCGCATGAGATCTGCGTTCGGCTTTGTTGGTGCCACCACGGTCCGCTCGCAGGTGATCCGCTCGGCAAGCCCTGTCTCATGGGCGAAGATCATGACCTTGCGTACGAAAGGCGAACGAGACGACCAGAAAAGCTTCACGGGAGCACACCTCAGCTTTGAACCAAACGAAACCTTTGAGCCGGAGCGACCGCACCGGCAGAGCCCATAATGTCGGGCCGCGAAACCCGCTCAGTGGAGCACGGGCCCTTTCAGGAAGTCACGCCGATCGACGGACGTAAGGTGAACCTCCATCGTCCGGCCCTTGCGGAGGATCGTCAGCGGGACGGTCACGCCGGCCTCGCCAAGCGCCCACACGCTGCGGAACAGATTGGCCAGATTAACGATCGAGTCGCCAGCAACTCCGAGAATGACATCGCCTGTACGGATGTCGGCGCGTCGGGCCGGCCCGCGGGCCGAGATACCGGCAACCGTAACCTGCTTGTCGACCTCCGTGGCGTAAAGCCCCAGCCAGGGGCGCGATGGGCGTTTCGGTCGGCCCATGGTCAGCATGTCATCGAGGATCGGTTTCAGGAGATTGATCGGAACCATCATGTTGATGTCCTCCGAGCGCCCGTCCTTCAGCACCTGCTGCACCTGAAGCGACCCGATGCCGAGCAGCTTGCCGCCCTGGCCGAGCATCGCTGTCCCGCCCCAGTGCGGATGGCTCGGCGCGGTGAACAAGGCTTCGTCGAGCACATATTCCCAGTAGCCCGCAAACTCCTGCCGGGCGACCACAGCCGCGGCGACCGAGTTCTGCCGCCCGCCCGTACCGGCGATAACCACCTCGTCGCCAACGTCAACGAGGTCGCTATCTCCAAGCGCGAGGCTCGGCTGATCGACGCGCCCGAGCGCCTGCACCAGCCCGAAACCGGTCTCCTGGTCGAAACCGATGACATGCCCCTGGAGCACGTGACCGTTCGCTAGGCGTAACCACACCGTCTCGGCCTCCGTGACGAGATAGCCGATCGTGAGTACGACACCATGGTCGCCGATAAGGACCCCATGTCCCAGGCGTTCGGTCCCAAGCGTATCTGCGGTAAACGCATCGCTCGGAATCACGGTCTTCAGACCGACGACCGAGGAAAGCGCTTCATCGAGATCAAATTCGTAATTTTCAGGTCTTGGCTGCACGGCCGCACCTCCGTGAGGGCCAGTTCGCGTGACGCCTAAGGATAGGCGCTTACGGCGGCGCTCACAATCTCCCCACAAATGGCTTCATGCTCACGTGCGTCGTTGTTCGCACTGCTGTCGAGCCGAAGCACCTCAATTCGAGCCTCCGAGTGCGCGCCGTTCGACCGCCTCCCCGGTATCCTTGTGAATGACATCGCCGATGACACGCTCTGTCGCCGACATCAGATAGCTCGTCAACGCCGCATTCAATTGGCTGAACTCCGGCCACAGGACATCTTCCACGAAAGAGCGAGGCGCATTCACCACCAGCGTCTGCCGCTTCATGCGCGGATACCGGTAGGGCTCGAGCCCATAACGCCTTGCCAACGCGAGGAATAGCGTACGAGACCAGGGATCGTGGATCGACAGCCGCATCTCGACGGCAGGTTCCCGCGATCCGATCTCTTCGAGACGCAGGCGGATACGCTCGGCTGCAGCACCCGCAGCCTCGCGTTCGCCATCGGTCTTGGCGCCCGCGAACAACGCCTCGATCTTACGAAGCTTCTCGCGAAGCTCGTCCTCGTCGCCCATATCACCCCCCGCTCGGGCGCACATCGCTTCCGGCTGTCCGTCGCCCCCGTTTTTGGCGTGCCTACCCGAGCACAGCCACTTGCTTTTTCTTGATCAGCTCGAAATCGATCTCGGCGCCAAGGCCCGGCTTCGACGGCGCGTGAACGAGCCCCTTGCTGTCCACCTCGATGTCCTGCACCAAGCCGTATTTTTGTGCGCCATCCGGCAGCAGAACCTCGAAGTATTCGCAATTCCGGATCGCCATGATCAGATGCAGATTCGCGACATTATTGAGCGAGTTGCCGCCATGATGAACCTCGTAATTCATATGGAAGCATTCCGCGAGATGCGCCGTCTTGAGACACGCCGTAAGACCGCCCTTCACCGCAACATCGCCGCGCAAATAGTCGGTCGCCTGCGCAATTAGCCATGGCGCATAGGCGGTGTGGCCGCCCGGCGCATATTCCGTTGCAAGGATCGGAATCGAAAGCTGCTGCTTCAGCTTGACGTAGCCCGCCATATCATCCTCGACCAGCGGGTCTTCATACCAGTAGAAGCCCAGCCGCTCGGCCACCTGCCCAACCCGTAACGCCGCCACGTAATCGTAAGACCATGTCGAGTCGAGCATGATGCGATACGCGTCGCCTACAGCCTTGCGGACCGCTTCGCACACCTTGATGTCCGTTTCCCACTGCGTCGGAGGGTGGATCTTGTAAGCGCCCCAGCCACGCGCTTTGAACGATTGCGCCTCTTCGGCATAGGCATCCGGCGAAAGCAGCACAGCGGACGAGGCATAGGCCGGCGCACTCGTCCGATAGCTACCCATCAGCTTGTGCACGGGCATGCCAGCCACCTTGCCGGCCAGATCCCATAGGGCCACGTCCACGGCGCCCAGAATGCGCAAGTGATTGTTCATCCGGCACCGGCCCCACATGCGCTGGAAGTGCAGCTCGCGGTCGAGCGGATCCTCGCCGATCAGCATTGGCTTCAAGATGCGGATCAGAAGCTGCGCGTCGTTGCTGGCGGGACGGCTGGCGGCGCCAAGGAACGCGTGTCCTTCAACACCCTCATCCGTCTTGATGGTCACGAGGCCGAGGTCGCTCTTCCCCGCGAAACGCCCGGTATGCCGCCCGTATTGCGTGGCCGGAATGTTGTCCCACGCGAACAGCGTGACGCTGATGTCGGTGATCTTCATGCCGTGTGCCTCCCGTTGCGCCGCCAGCCTCACACATTCAACCAACGGCGCGCTGTTCGATGCGCCCGTTCGTCGTGGCGCTGGCTCGTCGGATTGAATGGTAATTGCGCCAAGAAAAGGCGCAAGGAGGCACTCGCACGAGACCGGCCGGGAAGCGCGGCATATGGCCGAGCAATAATCGCTCAGTCGGTCGTCACAGGATCACAAGGTAAAGAGCAGCCCCGATGAGCATCGACAGTGAGAACCCCGCTGCGAGCGCCGGAACGGGGTTGATGCGATGCGCGACAGGCACCGCCGCCATCAGGCCTAACCCCTGTTCCGCAAGAGCGCGCTCGATAATCATCGGCGGCCGCTCTTGCTCGCCGTCATGATCATCCGCATGGATGATGCGAGGCGGCTGCGGCAAGGCGACTTGTGGAGGCTGAAAATCAGCCATTGCGAGAGCACGTACAATATCGGCCCCGGCAGGATCGACGTCCGAAAGCGCCACCTCATCCCAGCGCAACATGAGTTCGTCCACCGCTGACGTGTCAGCTAATGCCGTGAGAGGCTGGCGGAAAGGTCGCGGGGGTGGCGGGAGATCGGCGCGCTGCTGAATGTCGGTCTCCGGCTCCGAGCTTGGACTGTCCTGCTCGGGCGCGACATCAGGCGGAACATCCGGGACCGTGCTCGAGTCTTCCGCAGTCTCTGCATCGACACGCGGCCAGGGCATGCTCGGCCCCAACGCCTCCGGACGCGCCGGACCCAGCTCGGCAAGGACATCGTTGAGCCTGCGCTGCGGCCAGGGAGGAGTCCGCTCGACCGCAGTGGCGGGACGCCGCAACCGTGCTTCCCGGCGTGGAAACGGGTTCGCCTTGCCATCATCGGCGGAATCTCCGGCGGCCGCATGATCCCAATCGTCAATACGAAAGACATCAGCCGCGACCGAGCTCGACATGAGATACTCCTACGCAAATGCAAACCAACCCGCCGTCAAGAACCACAGAGCAACAGTGCGGCCAAATTGCGAAGAATGGCGGGCTTGAAGTGTCAAGCAGGTCGGCATTTTGACCAGCGAGCTACCGCAGGTCGCCGACTTCGAGCATCACATCGAAATTGGAAGCCTCAGGACGTACGCGAAAGCCCTGCCAAGCGATCCAGAAGCCGCGGGCGCTGCGCCGCAACTCTCTTTCGACGCGGGGTCTCGTCTGGCGCCGCTTCCGCCTCGACAGCAACGCTCTTCTGAGCCGGCAGCCGCGACTCGGAAATTGCATCTTCACCGAGCGGCGTGACGTCACCGCGATCGGCTTCAACGTCAGCCGCAGCGTCGGGAGCAGCAACGACTTGCGACTCTGCCTCAAACGCCTGCCACGTAGGCTCGACGTCCGCCTTGGTGCCGTCGCTACTCGTCGTGCCGTCTTCGGGCGTGACGTTGACGCGCGAGACGCGCTCCGCGAGAGTGGGACGCGCGGCCGCCGATGCACGCCTGCCGCTCTTTCCTCCCGTTGCTCCGGAACCGAGACGCTTCAATTCATCGGTGAAATGAGCCGCTTGCCGTGCCAACCGCTCATTCGCGGCTGCCAGCTCGCTTCTCAACTTGGTCAGGGTTTCCGTTTGCTGCAGCGTCTGCGCCTCGAGAGCCTGGACTCTGGCCTTGAGGGCTAATCGGCTTTCCCGTACCGATCCGAGCAGCTCACCGTCGGCGTTCTTCTCGAAGACATCGATAGCAGCCTTCAGTCGCGCAATTTCTGCGCTCTGATCCTCGTTACGTGCCCGCAGAGCCGAAATTTCACGCTCGAATTCCGCGTTCTGCGGGGCACTGTCAGTCTCGACCGCCGCCGCTTTGCCACGTCGCCCCGAAAGACCTTGAAGCCGTCCGATCAGCTGCGCTTGCTCACGTGTCTTAGTCTTGAGCGACTGCAACTCGGCTCGCAGTCCCGACTCTCCGCCGCCGAACCGCCCACCGGTCTCCGACAGAGACTCATTCAGACGCTCGATCTCCTGCTGCTGCTCGTCATTCAGCGCACGCGCCGCGGCAAGCGCTTGAACCTGCTTCTCTGCCGCGGTGTTCAGATCGGCAACCTCCCGCTCGCGCGCATTGAGTACCTTCTTCGCCTCCGCGAGCCGCCCCTCGACCCGGGGAAGCCGATCGGCAATCGTCTGCTCCAGAACACGTCGCGCGTTCTGGGCCTCCTCGTAGCTCGCCCGCAATTGCTCCAGATCCGCCTCGAGCATATTCACGCGCGCATCTCGGCGATTGATTTCGATCTGCTGCCGCGCGCCCGTCAGCTTGACCTGCTCCACAAGCATTTCGAGCTTGTGCATCTTGATCGCGTATTCCGCGCGAATGCGATCGCGATCCGCTTCGATCTCCATCTCGGAGAGCGGGATCGTCGTTTTGATACGGCGGGTAGTAAGACGCACGGCCCGGCGCCAAAGCGCGGGGGCAATCAGCAGCCCGAGCAGCGCGGCAGCCAGGAAACCCAGCGCAATCAGCATGCCGGACTGGATCGTGATCACGCGGTCGTCCCCGGAATTGATCTGTGCAGCAACCCGAACGACTCGAATCGAGCACGACGCATACTATTCGGCTACCAGATTATCTCATCTGTCGCCCGCACGCTCAGGGTGTGGTGCGTCGCCGCGACAGGGCGAGTCAACACCTCATACCCCGCAGTCGTTCGATCGCGAGGTCAGTGTTGCCTTCGATCCAAGGCATGACCACGAGTGTCAGCCGACGGTCATTGTCAACGCGACGGCTCAGAACGGGTTCCAGGTCGGGCGCCGCGTATATTTCAAATAGCCGACATTCGCGCCCAGCCTGAAGCCCACACCCGCACGGATCGGCGCAAGCACGATATTGTTGCTCTGCTGGAACTGCAGACCGACGCCACCGACGACATAGGCCGAGCCGTCGACTCCGCCGAATCGCCGGTAGATATCGGACGGATCGCGTAGGTTGTAGACCAGCACCATCACCTTCGAGCCTTCCGCACCAGCGTCGTAGCCGAGCGATGGCCCCTGCCAGAAAACGCGATGCGTGCCGGCATCGCGCGTATAGAGACGCCCCTCGCCATAGCGCAAACCGGCGACGAATGCGCCCCCTGCGTCTTCTCCAAGAATGTAGCCGTTCGGGCGCCCCTGCGTCTTGAACGCATATTCGATGACACTGGCAAGGCCGCGGCTGATCGAACCAAAGAAACCGTGTCCCGCACCGACGATCTCACGCATCGAATACGTGCCATCGTTTAGTGGCGGCTCACGGTCATCATAGGGAGGCGCAGCCGAGGCATAGCGATCATTGTAACCTGATGGCGATCCACGCTGATCACGCCACTCCGGCTCATCAGACGCCGGCGGCGGATAGGGAGCCGCCTGCTGAGACGGAGGCGCCGAATCATAGCGTCCTGGTGCGCGATAGCCGTCATCGCGATCGTAGGGCCGGGGGGCATCATAGCTTTCTCCCCCACGCGCCGGCGGATGATAGGCGTCATCGCGCCCATAGGACCGCGGAGCCTCGTAGCCACCACCACGCGGCGCCGAACCATATGCATCGCCTTGGGCGTAGGGCCGCGCGGCAGACGAGCCGAAGGTGCCATTCTGCGCTGGAGGATGATAGGTGTCGTCGCGGCGGTTATAGCCCGTGTCGCCTTCCCGAGGGGCGCTGTTGTTATAATACGGGGCGGGTTGCTGCTCGCCACCTTGCGGCGGCGGCAGCGCATCACGATCGACGTCGCCAGCTTGCGCGTAGGACCGTTCCGCTTGGGGAGCCTCTCTGAGCCACGGCAACCGCTCTTCGGCAGACGCCGCACCGCTCCCGCCGGCCACCATCAGGCCTGCGATGAATAACAACCCCCATTTCGGGGCGAACGACTTCATCGGCATGACTTGGTTTGTCTCGGAGCTGAGATACCAGGACGACGCCCGCCCACTACTGAATGCTTGAGCTTCAGCAGGAGGGCATGCTCAACAAAGTCTTTACAAAAAGTGTTACCAAAGTATGGCTACGCACCGGATTTTACTGATCCGGCGACAAAAGTACGGCGTTCAGGATCGCGCCGGTATGGGCTGCGCCGCTCCCCACGCGACGAAGTAGCCGTTGCGGAAACCGCTGTCGGTCTTGCCATATCGCAATGGCCCACCGTCTGGCGTCGTCACGGCACCACCGGCAGCAACCAGGACCGCGTGTCCGGCGGCAATGTCCCACTCCATCGTCGGCGCAAGCCGCGGATAGATGTCGGCCTCGCCGCGCGCAACCGTGCAGAATTTCAAGGACGATCCGCTGTCCCGGCGTTCAGCGATGGTATAGCGCTCCAAGAACGCCTCTGTTTCCGGCGATTTGTGCGAACGGCTGGCGACGGCCGTGAGGCCCAGGCCCGGAACCCGAACCTGGATCGGCTGAAAGGCGCAGTCGGAAGCACGTCGCTCAGACGATCCCGGTGTGAGGCGTGCGAACGATGCCACGCCCGGTTCGAGAGTCGCATAAAGTTCCCCCACAGCCGGCGCATAAACGATGCCAAGCACGGGTTGGCCATCTTCAATCAGGGCCACGTTGACCGTGAACTCGCCGCGCTTGTTGATGAACTCTCTCGTTCCATCGAGTGGGTCGACCAGAAAGAACGTCCGCCCGATCGCGGGAACGCGACCGTCAGAGACAGCCTCTTCGGCGATCACTGGAATATCGGGCGCGATCTCCGCGAGCGCCGTCAGCAGGATCGCCTCTGCCTCCCGATCGGCAGCCGTCACGGGCGACTCGTCCGCTTTCGTCTCGACCGCGACGCCGGCCTCATAGTGCCGCATCTCGACGGCCCCAGCCATCAGGACTGGATCGATGAGCCGCCCTGCGATCTCGACAAGGCGTTCGCGCGCGCTGCGTGTCATGCGTCTGTGTCGCCCCCGAAAGGAAATCTGCGGTCCAACGTGATTCGCTGTGCCCGAGCCCGTCACCGGTCCGCTGACCACCGCGTATGCGGACGGGTGGCCATCGGGACACAATTCGTCAAGCATTTGCAACCGATTGCGACGAGCTTATGCTGGAGAGCTTGGCAGCGTCACCCGCAACCGTGTATCAGCAGGTATCTAGCCGATGCAAGCGGGCCGTCTCGACCCGTCCGGCGAGCAGAATCAGGCTTGGTTGGCGTGGCCGCGAACGATCCAGTGGGATCGGCGGGCGAATCCATGATTTCACCTCAGGGGAGGGATCACGCCGATGACCCAGACCGCCCATCCGACTGACCTCGAGCTTGCAGCTCTGATCTCCAGCAAGATCTGCCACGACGTCATCAATCCCGTCGGCGCCATCTACAACGGGCTCGAAATCCTCAATGAGGAGGAGGACGCCGAGGCGAAGTCCTACGCGCTCGACGTCATTCGCAACGTCACGGAGCAGGCGTCGGCGCGATTGCAGTTCGCACGCTTCGCCTTCGGCGCTGCGGGATCGGCCGGCTCGGTGATCGACTTGTCGACAGCCGAGCAGATCAGCCGCGGCTTTGTCGGCAACAACAAGCACAGGCTCACGTGGAAGGGTCCCGCCGGCCATCTCGCCAAGGACCGCGCCAAGTTGCTGCTCAACATGGTTGCATCGGCCATGACGGGACTCCCACGTGGCGGCGAGATTCAGGTGGAGATCAAGGGACCTCTCGATCGCGCCTCATTCACCGTACGCTGTCGCGGCACCGGCGCACGGCCCCCGCATCATCTCATCGAGTTTCTGACAGGCGCGCCAACCCCGCCCCTCGATACACAGACCATCCAGCCTTATTACACCGCACGTCTGGCCACTAACGCGGGCATGCGCCTCGACGTCTTGAAGGATGGTTCGGATATCGTGCTCGCTGCACGCTCTTGAGCACATCTCACCAGCAAACTGATGATGCGGGGTCGTTACGATCGTTTTGCTCGCAGAATATTAATGATTCCCGGCCAAAGTCTCCATCGATTCGCCCCCACGTTGAATTTGAACGGCGAAACAATTTTGCGTATGATTCCGGCTGGAGCCCAAGATGAGACATTGCCTCGTCGTTGACGATTCCAAGATCATCCGCAAAGTCACCCGCCACATCCTCGAAAGCATGAACATCGAGGTCACCGAAGCTGCAAACGGCCGGGAGGCCGTCGAGCGCTGTGTCGAACGCATGCCAAATGCTGTCCTGCTCGACTGGCAAATGCCCGTTATGAATGGCTTGGAATTCCTCGGCGCGCTCCGCTTGGCGACCAAGGGTGAGCGCCCGCACGTCATCTACTGCACAACCGAGAACGATCCGGCCGAGATCTCCCGCGCCCTCATCGGTGGTGCCAATGACTATCTCTTGAAGCCCTTCGACCGCGAAACGCTAACAGCCAAACTTACCGCCGCACAGTTACTCTGACCGCACAATTGCCCCTTCATCTTGACAAGGCGACGCCAGCTTCCGAGATGCTGGCCGCATGAACTATCGTCACGCTTTTCACGCCGGCAACTTTGCTGATGTTCTGAAGCATGCCGCTCTCGCGCTTGCTCTGAAACGCCTGACGCAGAAGGCGAAGCCGTTGCGCGTTATCGACACGCACGCAGGCATCGGCAACTATCGCCTCGATGGGCCGGAAGCCCAGCGGACCGGCGAATGGAAAGGCGGGATCGGTCGCCTGCTCGGTCCCGATGCCGAACCGTTACCCCCCACGATCTCGGCTTTGCTTGCTCCCTATCTCGACGTGGTGCGCACGTCCAACTCGGCTGGCGCGCTGAACGTCTATCCCGGCAGTCCGAGCCTCGCCCTGGCGCTGCTCCGGCCCGAGGATCGCCTCGTCGCCAGCGAGCTTCACCCCGAGGACATCGAACTGCTTCGCCAATCCCTGCGCGGCGACCGACGTGCCAAAATCCTCGCCCTCGACGGTTGGCAAGCCATCCGCGCTCTTCTGCCCCCGAAAGAGCGCCGGGGTCTGATCTTGATCGACCCGCCCTTCGAGGAGGCAGGCGAACTCGACAGACTCCTGACCGGCCTCACAGATGGTTTGCGGCGGTTTGCGACCGGAACCTACATGCTGTGGCTTCCGATCAAGGACCAGCGGCCGATCACAGACTTCGAACGCGCACTGAAACGGCTCTCCCTCGACAAGCTTCTGTGGATCGAGTTGCGCGTCGCACCAATAGCCCCGAACACTCCCCTTGCCGCCACGGCTCTTGTTATGGTCAACCCACCCTACGGCCTTGCCGAGGATCTGTCGGAGCTCCTGCCTTTTCTCACGGATCGGCTCGCGATCGCGTCCAGTGGCGGCTGGGCTATACGAGAGATTTGACCCGCGCGGCCGAAGTAAACGTCGATTTTCATCCGACCGGATCACAGATTTCTCGACCTCACCCCGCTTTTTGAGGTTGAATAATGTCCGGACAAGGATTCCTCGACCGACCAGCCGGCACTCGGCCGCGCTCATCGCCACGCCCGAAAGGCTCTTCCATGAACGACATCGACCAGTCTGCATTCGGCAAAGCAGGCAGCGGCGACCTTGGCGACGCCGTTACGCAATGGCTTAGAGCGTTCGAAACCGCGCTGACTGATCGTGACGCCGCAGCGCTCGAAGCGCTTTTTGTCGAAGACAGCCACTGGCGAGACATTCTCGCGTTCACTTGGCACATCACGCCGACCGTCGGCGCAGCGGCTATCGCCCAGCGCCTCGCCGAATGCCAGCAGACCACCCAGGCCCACAACTTCGCCTTGGCAGAGGGTCGTTCGCCACCGCGCAAGGTTCGTCGTCTCGGCGTTGATTCAATTGAAGGTCTTTTCGAACTGGAGACCCCGATCGGCCGCGGCAACGGTGTCGTGCGATTGGTGCCCGATCCATCGACGGGCGCACACAAGGCTTGGGTGCTGCTCACCACCCTGGAAGAGATGAAAGGCTTCGAGGAGAAGATTGGCGATCGCCGGCCAACCGGTGCGGCCTACTCCCGCAACTTCGGCGGAGACAACTGGGAAGATGTCCGTCGCAAGGCGCAAAGCTACGAGGACCACGATCCGACCGTCCTCGTCGTCGGCGGCGCCCAGGCAGGCCTCTCGATCGCGGCGCGCCTGAACCAAGTTGGCATCGACACGCTGGTCGTCGAGAAGTGGCCCCGCATCGGCGATAGCTGGCGCAAGCGCTACCATTCCCTCGCGCTACATAACTCAATCCACGTCAACCACCTGCCCTACATGCCTTTCCCACCGACGTGGCCGAAGTACATTCCCAAAGACATGCTCGGTCTCTGGTTCGAGTGCTACGCACAGACCATGGAGATCAATCACTGGACCAACACGGAGTTCGTCAAAGGTACCTGGGATGAAGACACCAAATGCTGGACGGCGCACCTGAAGCGCGCCGATGGCACCGAGCGCGTCCTGCGCCCGCGCCATATCGTCTTCGCCAACGGCGTCTCGAGCTATCCGCTCGTTCCCAAACTGCCCGGACTGGACGACTTCAAGGGCGACGTGGTCCACTCCGAGGGCTTCGACAGTGGCGCGCCCTACGCCGGCAAGAAGGCCCTGATCATCGGCACCGGCTCCAGTGCCAACGACATCGCCCTCGACCTTTACAGCTTCGGCTGCCAGACAACGATCGTCCAGCGCGGCTCCACGACGGTCGTGTCCATCGAGCCCAGCGCCAAGCTCAACTACGCCCTCTACGACGAAGGCATGCACTACTCGGATTGCGATCTGATCGCCAGTGCAGCCACGCCCCCGTTGATCATCAAGGCCTATCAGCTTTCCGTAAAGCGCATGCTGGAGCTGGACCACGACATGGTCGAAGGCCTGAAAGGCATCGGCTTCAAGTTCGATATCGGCGAGGACAACACTGGCCATCAGATGAAGTACCGTCGTCGCGGCGGCGGATACAATCTCGACGCGGGCAGCTCCGATCTGATGATCAAGGGCGAGATCGGCCTGCTGCAATATGAGACGATCGAACGGTTCTGTCCCGAGGGCGCCCTACTTAAGGACGGCAGCATCGTCCCGGCCGACCTGATCATCCTTGCTACCGGCTATTTCCCGCAAGCCGAGCTGGTCCGACGAGCGCTCGGCGGCGAGATGCACGATCGCATCGGACCGGTCTGGGGCCAGGATGCCGAAGGCGAGCTTTCAAATATGTACAAGCGCACACCGCAGGAGAACCTGTGGTTCATTGCCGGCAGCCTCGCCCAGTGCCGCGTCTACTCGAAGTACATGGCCGTGCAGATCTGCGCTGCCGAACAGGGACTCATCGGCAAGTTGGATTCGTAGGTCAAACATGCCAGCGCAAGTTGGGTCTAGCGAAACGAAGACCCAACTTCGACCACCGCGAGCGGGTGGGACTCAATCCACAGCGGCGACAACCGCACCGCCCCATGACGTCTCCTAATCGGTTAAGCTAGGGCTCGCTGTACTTCGGCGCGAAACGAGACGAGCCATGCCCCTTCACCTGATCAAGCTCTCTGTCGGCTCGGAATCCATCGAAGATCTTGCCTCATGGCAATCCGAGCGTCTGCGTCAGATGAAACGCGATCGCATCAAGCCGGAGCTGTTTCATCGCACATTCCAGATGCCGAAGCGGCGCGATGATCTTCTCGACGGGGGGTCGATCTACTGGGTGATCAAGGGCATTGTGCAATGCCGCCAGCGCCTCATCGACTTGCGCGAAGGCACGCGGGAAGACGGTACGCCCTGCACACTGCTGATCCTCGACAGAACCCTCGTCCAGGTTCGTCCGACACCTCGTCGCGCTTTCCAGGGCTGGCGCTATCTCGCCGACGGTGATGCGCCGAAGGATCTCGCCGCCAACAGCCGCGACGATATCCTCGACATGCCGCCAAAGCTGCGCAAGCAACTGGCGGAGCTAGGGCTGATCTAAGCTGGCGACAGCTATGGTCACTGACGGCGCTCAAAAGAAAGGAGCGATCCGGAGATCGCCCCTCTGCTTCCGAAACCCGAAATCGCTGCCCGATATCACCAATCGTAATACCGGCACGAGTCGTAGCGATCCCACCAATAGCCGCTCCCGGTCGCCAGCGCGCGACGGTAGAGCCAATCGCAATCACCATAGTAGTAGCCATTGTAGAACCAGAACGGCAGACCGCCCCAGGCATAACGACGACCATGATGACGGATGTGTCCGGCATTGAACCCCGCTCCCGGGCGGAGATGATGTCGACGATGCGATGGGCCTGCGTGACGGCCGCGATCTCCATCACGACGTTGCATTCTCGGTCCGCGATCGCCACGGGGGCCATCGCCTCGATAGCCTCTCACGCTGTCTCCGCCGCCACGATGAGCGCGGTGATCGCCGCCGGAACGCGGGCCACGAGCAGAATGCCCTCCACCACCACCGCGATGAGCACTATATCCGCCGCCACCGCCACCACGAGATGCGCGGGCACCACCGCCCCCGCCACCGCCATGGGAGGCCGATGGACCGCCGCCGCCACCCCCTCGTCCACCACCACCGCCCCCTCCACCGCCACCACGGTCGCCGCGTTGGGCTAGCTGAATGAAATTATCAGATTGTGCTTGCGTTGATTGCGCCGCACCCGGTCCGCTGAAGACCAGCGCACTCGCAGCGCAAAACAACATGACTTTGAAGGTACGCATGTTTTCTCCAGTGCTCGAACTGCCGAGCTGCTATTGGCCAGAAACGTACGATGAGATGATACGTTCCCGCCCTGTCTTCGAACGGGGCAATTCACCGGCTCGCTGCGCCCTAACCACGCCGACGCGCGAAAAGGCATCGTCACCCGCCCGTGACGCTCATATGGCGCTGCACGGCGGGCCGCTTGGTTCGTCGGTCTATGATGAAGTCATGGCCCTTGGGCTTACGTGCGATCGCCGCATCAATAGCCGACGACAACAGCGCATCCTCATCACTGGCGCGCAATGGCAACCTCAGGTCGGCCGCGTCCTCCTGCCCGAGACACATATAGAGCGTGCCCGTGCACGTCAGCCGGACACGATTGCAACTCTCGCAGAAGTTGTGCGTCATCGGTGTAATGAAACCGAGCCTGCCGCCGGTCTCCTTGACGCGCACATAGCGTGCCGGACCGCCTGTCTTGTAAGGAATATCTTCCATCGCGAATCGATCCAGCAGGCGTCCCCGCACGATCGAAAGCGGCAAGTATTGGTCGGTGCGATCGCCATCGATATCGCCAAGAGGCATTGTCTCGATCAGTGTCAGATCATAACCGCGACCATGCGCGAACCGCAGCAGATCCTCGATCTCGTTCTCATTCACGCCCTTCAGAGCCACTGCGTTGATCTTGACGGCCAGACCCGCGTTGTCAGCTGCATCGAGACCCTTCATGACGGCGCCGAGATCGCCCCAACGCGTGATGGCCCGGAACTTGGCCTCATCCAGCGTATCGAGCGACACGTTGATCCGTCTGACGCCCGCCGCGTAAAGGCTGCCAGCGTGCTTGGACAGTTGGCTGCCGTTCGTGGTGACGGTCAGCTCATCCAGTGCCCCCGTATCAAGATGTCGCCCAAGTCTCTGGAAAAGCCAGAGAATGTTCTTTCGCACCAGGGGCTCACCACCCGTAATCCGGAGCTTGCGCACGCCCTTCGCGACGAACGCCGTGCAAAGTCGGTCCAGCTCCTCCAGCGAGAGCAGGTCCTTCTTCGGCAGGAACGTCATGTTTTCCGACATGCAATAGACGCAGCGGAAATCGCAACGATCGGTGACCGACACGCGCAAGTACGATACGTGGCGCCCGAAGGGGTCGATCATGGGTGCGGGCGCCGCGCGAGCAGCCGGCCTGGGGGCGATGATCTGGGTCATAGGGTCTCTGAGACGTACCATACCGCTTAAATATAGCACGAGACGGCCAAATTCCGAGTCGCGAACTTGGAGATCCCGAGCCGGGTTAGCCTCGCCTATCCTTTAAGCAACCGACCAACCGCGTCAGCATAGACTTGCGCACCAAACACGATATCGTCATCGGACGTATTCTCTGTCCAATGGTGTGAGATACCACCGATCGACGGCACGAACATCATGCCCGCAGGCATGATCCTGGCGAGGATCTGCGCATCATGTCCTGCCCCCGAGGGCATGCGTGTGTGGCAACCCGGCGCACGAGCTTCGGCCGCCTGTTCAATCGCCGCCTGAATGTTCTCAGCCATTTCCGCAGGCATGCCTTTGCGATGCTGATCGAGCGAGACACGGCAAGGCCCCTCGCGATCCGCTTCGACAACAAGCTTCCGCAAGGCCTCTTCGAGGCGCTCGAGCACGGCAACGTCCGTATCGCGGAACTGGAACAGCATCTCCGCGCGCCCTGGGATAATACTCGGATCCCCGGGAGAGACCGTGACCCGGCCGGTCGTCCAGACCGTGCGCGGACCGCAGATCGTGGGAAACAGCTTCTCGATCGCCATCATCAGACGGGCGCACGCGACGCCGGCATCTCGCCGGATCGCCATACGCGTGGTGCCTGCATGGTTCTGCGTGCCTTCAAATGTAATCGCGAAATTCCGGCTTCCAACGATCGCCGAAACGACACCGATCTTCAACTTATGGGCCTCGAGCCAATCGCCCTGCTCGATATGCGCTTCAAAGAACCCGATGTACCGTTTCGGATCGACAGCGACGCGTGGACGACCGTCCAGCCCGGCCGTCTTGAGCGCGTCCCGTAATGGCGTGCCGGTGGTCCGGTCGACGGCCGCGTCGATATCGGACTCCGAAAGATAGCCCGTAGCTGATCGGCTGCCGATGAAGTTTCCGAAATGGCCCTCTTCATCGCACCAGGCCGCAACGTCCATTGCGCAGCCGGCGAGCGCCGGGTCCGCCTTGACGGCCCGCGCCGCCTCCAGCGCATAGACCACACCGAGCGGCCCATCGAGCCACCCCGCGTAGTTCTGGCTTTCGAGGTGAGATCCGCCGAGCAGTTTTCGCCCCTCGACCGGAGCGATGCCGAACACATTGCCGATACCGTCGATCGTCGCCTCGTGACCGAGCGCCTCGAGTTCACCCTTGAGCCACGCCATTGAAGCAAGATGATCCGGAAAGAGCGCAGGGCGATGCACACCCGTCTTGTAGGCGCCAAGTGTCCTCAGATGGCGGAGATCTCGCAGCACCCGGTCGGCATCGATATTCAGCATGATCGGACTTTCTCACCCCTTCGTTTTCATGTGTTCGAAATCCGCGTCGTACTCCTCGGCGCAGAACGTGCCGCCTTGGTAGAACTCGGCTGCCGGGTGTTTGCCGGACGTTGGCTCAGCCGAGATCACATCCGCCGCAAAGTCCTCGGATTTCCACTCGGGTTTGTATCCAAGCTCCTGTGCCCGACTGTTGTCGTACCAGGAGCGTTGATTGTCCGAGACGCCGTACATCACTTCATAGACGAGACCGGGTCGCTCCAACCCGATGCGGATCAATTGCACCAGATCTTCCGGCTTTATCCAAATAGAGAGGCGGCGAACATCGCGCGGACTATCGCCCACGTTACCGATCCGGAGCGACGTGACACCAATGCCGTGCTTGTAGGCGTACATGGCGCCGAGGCCTTCACCGAAAAGCTTCGACACGCCATATCGGCTGTCGGGTCGAGGGATGACCTCGGTGCCGATTGTTGTCGATCGTGGATAGAACCCGACCGCGTGATTGGACGTCGCAAACACGACGCGCTTCACGCCCGCCTTCCGGGCCGCCTCGAACAAATTGTAGCAGCCAACGATGTTGGCCTCGAGAATGTCGGCCCATGGCGCTTCGCCCGAGCGCCCACCGAGATGAATAATGCCGTCGACGCCTTGGCAGGCCCGTTCGATCTCCTCGGGCTTGGCGATATCCGCCTGGATGAACGTCTCGTCGGAGCCAAGGTCCTTTGGCGCTCGGATGTCGGAGAGCACGAGCTCCGAATAAACCGGCGGAAGCAACTTACGCAGCCAGGTACCGATACCCCCCGCTGCCCCTGTCAACAGAACACGTTTCATGGGACCTTTGCCTCTCTCTATGCGCGACGGTGCCAAACCAGCGAACGGACCCGCGCAGACCGCGCCGCCCTTCCGATGCCACGCTTAACGCCCGAGCTTGTAGAACTCGTCGTTCGGTCGCATGCCGGTGACATTCGCGAGCCGATTCGACATCGCAAAGAACGCTGCGATCGACGTCATGTCCCACACGTCCTCGTCGCTGAAGCCGTGAGCCTTGACGGCGGCAATGTCGGCATCGTCCACCTCCGCCGAGTTGAGAGCCACCTTCATCGCGAAATCGAGCATCGCCCGCTGCCGCGCGGTGATGTCAGCCTTGCGATAGTTGACCGCCACCTGATCTGCGATCAGTGGGTTCTTCGCCCGAATCCGGAGGATCGCGCCGTGGGCCAGGACGCAGTATTGGCATTGGTTCGCCGCGCTGGTCGCCACCACGATCATCTCGCGCTCGGCCTTGGTGAGGCCGCTCTGCTTGTCCATCAGCGCATCGTGGTAGGCCATGAAGGCTCGAAATTCGTCCGGCCGATGCGCGAGCACTAGGAAGACATTCGGAATGAACCCGCTCTTCTCCTGAACAGTCTCGATGCGCGATCGCACATCCTCAGGCAGAGCAGCAAGCTTGGGTATCGGGAAACGGCTAATGGTCGGCTTCTTCATCACGCTCTCCTGGGTGTCGTCACCGGAAGAATACTCGGTTGCAGGAAAGCCGGTAGCAGACAGAATGGCAGCCGAAACATTAGCTCGCGCAAAACCGCCCTCAAAGCCCCCCAGCGATCAGCGACCGATCATATGCCGACCGAAACGCTCGGTGTGCGCGATCAACCCGTCGACATCGCCGAGGTACTGCACCGCGTAATCGGCGAAGCTGCGCCAATGCGCCAGCGCATCGTCCCGACTAGCCCGCCCGCGATAGTGATCCTCGACGACCCGCAGGAGGTCCAGCAGCGCTTCCTTATGTTGCACATCGGAACGCCGAACATGCTCCATGACCGCGTGCAGATCCTGAGCCCCATCAGCCCGAGCAAAGCCGGGAGGAAGGGCCGCTGTGCCGGAAAGCGGGTCGCGTCCGGCTGCTGCCGCCCCTGCGGTTTCCGGGCCGGTGAGTCGCCGCTCCGGCGCGGCGCTCTGCTCTTTCTGCTGCGGTGGCGCCGTCCCACCCCCGGCCCGGCGATAGGCTTGTACGGCTTGGTCCGTAATCGAACCGCCTTCCGGCACAGCGGCCCCGCTGCTAAGGGCGCTGCCGCCGGCGTGTCCGTTGGCGTAGGCGCCCCCGTGACGGCCCGCCGGAACGGTCCGAGTACCAGCAAGATCCCCTGCCGCCGGCGATGAAAGCGGTGACCGTCCCGCTGCTCCGGTGTCGTGGTGAGGCTGACCCGCAGGCGTCGCTCGATGTGCCGGTGGCGTCCCTTCTGCTCCGCTCTGCACCGCGGCTGGCCCGTGCGCCGGCTTGTGCGCAACGCTCATACCATCTGCCGCCTCCATTGCGTGCCGGATTCGGAGAATGACATCCGTCGCTGCTTCTTCACTGACAGATGACAATTCTGCGCGACGTCCATCCGACGTCTGAATTGACAGAACGCGTCGAACGTAGAGCAGCAGAAAGAGGCTGACACCCAAGGCGACGAACGCGACCCAGAGCGGAAGCGAGCCAGCGGATTGCAAGGCGAAGGCGTCGACACCTCGAAAGAATGCCTCGTTGCCGATCAATCCGAGACCGACCACCATCACTGCCAGGCCGAGCGGGCGAAATGGGTGCACCGTGTGCCGCCCGACGCTGACAACGTGTTGCAACTGAAAGACGCGATCGCCGAGATCGACGACACGTGGCGTAATCTCAAACTTGACGTGATGCTCCGCCATCGTCGCGCTCTCGTTTCCGGGGCTACATCCGCCATCTGTGACCGGCGCGCCCATCAATCTCAGGATAGGTCAATTCGCCGCGTTTAGGCCAGCGCTCGGTTTCGACATTGAGATCGAACCAACGTCGACGGCAATCAACCGTTGCTGGTCGTGGCGACCCAATCTTTATCGTCTTGGGCACGCCGCTCGAACATCAGGAAATCATAGTAGCCGCACCGTCCTTCACCAGGATAACTGCGGCAGATTCCCGGTCTTGCATCGTAAATCGTGCAGCACCGCGCCTTGGTATCGAAAAAACGGCAAATCCTCCCGAAATGAGGATCGGCCTTCCGCCGCATCGCATATTTGGCGCCGTGCGCTACTTTCGTAAACTTGGCGCGCGCTTCCTCGAACGACATATTGTGGTGCTTTGCGAGTCTTTCCACGTCACGCCGGTCGAGCTGGATCAATGGATAGCTGCAGCAGTAGCCGGGACAGTTCTTGCAGTTATAGGCACGCATCAGGTCGAGGGCTCGCTTGCTCGCGTCATGTCGGCTCGGCAAACCGGCTCGCCCACCTGCGCCCAAAACCTCATGGGCTGCACGCGAAAAAGGGTGAGGGGCTCGCACTGGTGCACCGTCGAACGTATGGTGTCGCCCTGGCCGGTCATCTGTCGATCACATAGCACGAAAATGCGGAGGAAGCTCGATGTCGCTTTTCAATCTCAAGGGCCGCGTAGCGCTCGTCACCGGCGGCAATGGCGGCATCGGCCTCGGCATGGCAAAGGGCCTCGCTGCGGCAGGTGCCGATATCGTTGTCGCCGGACGTAACGCCGCCAAATCCGAAGCGGCCGCGAAAGAGCTCGCGAGCCTCGGGGTCCGCACGGCTGCAGTCGACGTCGACGTTGCCGACGAGGCGTCCGTCAAGGCCATGATCGATAAGACGGTCGCGCAGATGGGCCGCCTCGATATTCTGATCAACAACGCCGGCATCGCTATTCGCAAGCGGCCTGAAGAATACAAGATGAGCGAGTGGCGGGAGGTTCTGTCCATCAACCTCGACGGTGCGTTCTATTGCTCCTATGCGGCGCAGCCCGCCATGAAAGCCGTCGGCGGTGGCAAGATCATCAATATCGGATCCATGCTCTCGATTTTTGGGGCTGCCTTTGCTGCCCCGTACTCCGCCTCGAAGGGTGGTCTCGTTCAAATGACGAAATCGCTCGCGACCGCATGGGCCGTAGACAATATCCAGGTCAACGCCGTTCTTCCGGGTTGGATCGACACGGAGTTGACCCAGAAAGCACGCGAGCAGGTCGATGGCTTGCACAACAACGTCCTTCGTCGCACGCCGGCAGCCCGCTGGGGTGAGCCGACCGACTTCGCTGGCATTGCCGTTTTCTTGGCCTCCAAGGCGTCCGACTTCGTAACCGGCGCGGCCATTCCAGTCGACGGCGGCTTCTCGATCCAAGGCTAAACCGTAAACCGCCCGATCGCCTCTCGTGGCGTCAACGCATGGCATCCGAAGCGGCACGCGTTGAGCCGAGAGCTGGTGGCATCCTTCAGCGTGGGCGATAGAAGAACTCCTGGCTCGATCCTACGATCGATGTGTCCATCTCTCCGATCGCGGCTTGGTCCTTGCTCTCATAGTCGATGGCATTCAGAACCAGCCGGATAGACTCGATCCGTGCCCTCCGCTGATCGTTGGCAAGAACGACATGCCACGGCGCGACAGCCGTATGCGTGAACCGCAGCATCTCCTCTTTGGCGAGCGTGTATTCGTCCCAACGGTCGATCGCTGCGAGATCCATGTCGGTGATTTTCCATCGCTTGAGGGGATCGTGACGCCGCTCATGAAAGCGCAAAAGCTGCATCTCGCGACCGATCTCGAGATAAATCTTGAACAGATGAATTCCGTCGCGCACCAGCATGCCCTCGAACTCGGGCGCCTCGCGTAGAAAATCTGCCACCTGATCGGGTGTGGCGAAGTCCATCACCTTCTCGACGCCTGCCCGGTTGTACCAGGAGCGATCGAACAGCACGATCTCCCCCGCTGTCGGCATCTCGGCGACGTAGCGCTGAAAGTACCATTGGCCACGTTCGATCTCGGCGGGCTTGGGAAGCGCCACACCTCGCGCAGTGCGCGGGTTGAGATGCTCTCGAAAGCGTCCGATGCAGCTCCCCTTTCCCGCGGAATCTCGGCCCTCGAACAGGACGACGATGCGATCGCCGGACTTGGTAACGTGCGATTGCAGCTTCACCAGCTCGATCTGAAGAAGCCTGAGCGTCTGTTCGAAATCGTCCCGCTTGAGCTTCTTCTCATGAGGATAGCCGCCGCTTCCGAGAGCCCGCTCCTCGATCGCTTTCGGCAATTTCGGATCGTCGAGATCGAAACCATCGGCGCCCTTACCGCGCGAGCGGCCTTTTGCCTTGTCGCCCTTCGCCATTTTGATCCGCCCACGAGCTACGCACCGCACCACTGTGAGCTGGAAAATGCCGAGTGCAAGTTCAACAGACTATCCAAAAAATCAATAAACTGAATCAATACCGAATTTTGAGGGACGGAATGAGGACCGACTACCGGATATACGTCACGGGAGCCTCGTGTGCCGAGAGGCACATCGCATTCCGTGAATGGGCGATGAGGTGCGATGATCCCGCATTCTCGCAACGCCGCCGTACGCGGCACGAAGCTTGGCTTTCCCAGCAGACGATCCCGGTCCTGCGCCTGGATGGGACACGAAGCGTCAACGATTTAGCGACGGCCGTAATCTCGGCCCTCAGACGCTGAGACCTGACGCCCATCGCAAGCCGCAACGAAAATCGGCGCCGCCCTCGCGAGCACCGCCGATTTTCCCCCGCTTCCCGGAAGAGACTATTGCCTCACCCCAGCCGTCCCTCTGAGCCTGTAGACTCCCGGCTTAGGCGTTTGCTGGCTCTGTCTCTTCCTTCGTTTCCGCCTCTGGCCGCGCTGGAGCAGTCGCAATTTGCGGTATCGGCTGCCGTTGCACGTGCCCCCCGCTGCGCCGCGATTGTGGCGGCTGGAACGCGCGCCGTGCGTGAAATTCGCAGTAAGGCAGCCCCGCCACTTTCGTCTTCCCGCAGAAATGGAAGTCGGCTTCCTGCGGGTCTCCGATCGGCCACCGGCAACTGCACTCCTCCAGCGACTGGATGGAGCGCCGCTCGGCCATCGGGATCACCAGCTCCTCGACCGGCGCCACGTAGGGCTCTGCATCTTGGTAGAGCGCTCTCAGCGCGGTGTTGCCCACATTCGTGAAGCGCGGCTTCGCCGGAGGACGCTTCGCCGGCACGGGCCGCGTGCGCGGGCGATGGCTCTTCATCCGAGTTGTCGTCGCACGGCCCGACAGACCGAGGCGGTGAACTTTGCCGATCACCGCATTACGTGTCACGGAGCCGATGCGACCTGCAATCTGGCTGGCGCTGAGGCCTTCGGACCAGAGCCTCTTCAGGAGCTCGACCCTCTCGTCGTTCCAACTCATGTGATCGTCTTCCTTGCGGAATGCGCGATGAAGTGCGCAAGGCACACTCCAACATTCACCGGCAAGGCATCTCGACCCGGCACTCGGCGCGGCAAACGCGCAACAGAACGCTGGGCCGGCCTCGAGCCGGTCACGAACTCTGAACAGAAATGGACGCTTGAACTTTACGGGGCGGAAAAACGGACAGATCCACCCTAGTCGGGGCCGAAAAGCGGGAAAAAGCGACGCGCCAACCGACTGAAGACACTTGACACTCTGGCGAACCGATACGCGCCATATCTCGTGTCTGGCAGGCCTATAAATACTATGGGCGGTTTTGCCTGCACAAGCCGTGTCGTGGTTTGTATTCCGATTGCACTATTCCATCGTTGCCTTTTCGCAACGGAGCGATTCGGGGTTCGCTGTATGTTTTTGTATAGTATTGGGGCAGATTATTGACGCCCTTGACAGCGGCCCATTCGTGGCTGCCGCTGCTAATTGAGGAAACTCAATCCATGGATTGGGCCGTTTTCCAATTTAAGCATTTTGCTGCATCCACCATCGTCACCGGCATTATCAGGCCCGCTTCCTGGGCTGTGCCGCCATGGCGCTTCTCATTGACACGAAGTCGCAGCACGCTTTATCGTCCGCAGCGCACGAGCCGCCGGCCTTGGCGGCTTTTTTCGTTCGCACCAGGGGTTCCAATACCCAGGGGTTCCAAGCCATGTCTGCCACATCTTCTGCAAAGGTCACGTCCTCGCACACAGCGTCCACCGGCCCATCGTCGGCCGTCATGGCCACGTACGGCCGACAGGATGTCGTGTTCGAACGAGGCGAGGGCTCGTGGCTGATCTCAACCGACGGCGACCGCTATCTTGATTTCACAAGCGGCATTGCGGTGAATGCGCTTGGCCACTGCCACCCGAAACTGGTGGCCGCTCTCACCGAGCAAGCAAATACGCTCTGGCACACATCCAATCTCTATAGAGTGAAGAACCAGGAGCGGTTGGCCGAGCGTCTCGTCGCCGAGACATTTGCTGATTGCGTATTCTTCTGCAATTCGGGCGCGGAAGCGTGCGAAGGAGCGATCAAGACGGCCCGCAAATACCACGCGGCCGGCGGCCATCCCGAGCGCTACCGCATCATTACGTTCGACGGCGCCTTCCATGGCCGCACGCTTGCGACACTCGCCGCTGGTGGCAATGCCAAATATCTCGAAGGCTTCGGCCCCAAAGCCGAGGGCTTCGACCAGATCATAGGCTACGATCTCGACGCCGTCGCCAAGGCGATCGTTCCGGAAACGGCCGCCATTATGATCGAGCCGGTCCAGATGGAAGGTGGCGTCCGCGTCGTCCCGGACGAATTCCTGCGCAGCCTGCGTAAGCTTTGCGACGAGAATGGCCTGCTGCTTGTCCTCGATGAGGTTCAGTCCGGCATGGGCAGGTCCGGCAAGCTCTTCCACTATGAGTGGTCGGGCATCAAGCCGGACGTCATGGCCATCGCCAAGGCTATCGGCGGCGGATTCCCGCTCGGCGCGTTCCTCGCCACCAAGGAAGCCGCCCGCGGCATGGTTCCCGGCACGCACGGTTCGACGTTCGGCGGCAATCCGCTGGCAACGGCGGTCGGCAATGCCGTGCTCGATGTCATGCTCGAACCAAGTTTCCTCGAGGAGGTCAAGCAGAAGGGCCTGCGCCTCAAGCAGCTCATGGCCGCTCTGAAGGACGAGCACGCAGATGCGGTCGAAGAGGTGCGCGGCGTGGGACTTCTTGCAGGCGTTCGTCTCAAACCCGAGTTTCCGGCTGCTGACGTGATGAAAGCGGCGACGGCCGAGAAACTGCTGACCGTATCGGCCGGCGATAACGTAATCCGCATGCTTCCGTCGCTTACTGTTTCCGAGGACGAGATGAAGGATGGTATCGCGCGGCTCTCGCGCGCCATCACATCGCTGAAGAAGGCATAGAGAAGATCCGTGCTGACCCGTACCTCGCCCAAGGCAAGTCGGACGAGCTCAAAAGCCGTCCGGCACTTCCTCGATCTTGATCAACTCTCGGCGAACGAGCTGCGGCGCATCGTCGACATGACCCACGCCATGAAGAAGGCCGGCCGCCGCACACCAAAGGAGCTGCGCCCAAAAGGCATCGCCGACGCGGTGCTCGCGATGATCTTCGAGAAGCCCTCGACACGGACACGCGTCTCGTTCGACTTGGCCATGCGCCAGCTCGGTGGGCAGACGATTCCGCTCAACCACGCCGATCTCCAGACCGGCCGCGGCGAGCCGGTTTCAGATACCGCCAAGGTACTTTCGCGCTACGTCGACGCGATCATGTTGCGTGCGAACAAACACGAGACGCTTCTCGAATACGCCGAGCACGCAACGATCCCCATCATCAACGGCCTGACGGATCTCTCCCATCCCTGTCAGGTCATCGCCGACATCGTGACCTTCGAGGAATCGAAAGGCGACATCTCCGGACGCAAGATCGCCTGGGTGGGCGACGGCAATAACGTCGCCACGTCGTGGATGCACGCCGCCGTGCGTTTCGGCTTCGAGCTGCGGCTGGCCTGCCCTCCGCAACTTAACCCCGAGGCACGCGTTGTCGAATGGGCACGCGCCCAAGGCGGCAACATCCTTCTCACCGACGAAGCTGGCGAGGCGGTGAAAGGTACGGACTGCGTTGTCACCGACACGTGGGTGTCCATGGGGCAGAGCGATGAAACGCGCCGCAAACAGCTTCTCTCGCCATACGCGGTGGACGACGGCTTGATGAAACGGGCCGCAAAGGATGCAATCTTCATGCATTGCTTGCCCGCGTATCGGGGTCTCGAGGTGTCGGCGAGCGTCATCGACGGCCCGCAGTCCGTCGTCTTCGACGAGGCTGAGAACCGCCTCCATGCCCAGAAGGCAATTCTTGCTTGGTGCCTCGGCGTCTGAAGTATCGAGCAGCGCGCGGAAAGCGCGCCCGCAAACTCACAATCAAGGTTGAGGCGCCGGAGGCTCAACCGACGAGGACAAATGATGGCTGAGCGAGCAACGGAACCGACCCGGGCGGCGCGCAGCGACAGCGCTGATGACATCGTGCTACCGTTCGGCACAGTCAAATCGCGCATCTCCGGACGCATTGTGCGCCTCGGTCCCGCCGTCGATAAGGTTCTCGATGCCCACGATTATCCCGATCCGGTGCGGGCGACGCTGGGCGAGGCGTTGGCGCTGACCGCGCTGCTCGGCCATCCCTTGAAACCAGGCGGCCGATTGATCCTGCAGACCAAGACCGATGGCCCATTGGGATTCCTCGTCGTTCATTATGATGCCCCCGGTGCCATGCGTGGCTACGCCAGCTTCGATCGGGCTAAAGTCGACGCCCTTGTCGCATCGGGAGCAACCGCGCAAAGCGATCTCCTGGGCACCGGCCATATGGCCATGACCATCGATCCAGGCTCCAAACTTCCGAGCCATCAGGGTATTGTCGCGCTCGACGGCGGCTCACTCACGGATGCCGCCCACACCTACTTCCGTCAGTCCGAGCAGCTACCCACCTTCATTCGTTTGGCCGTCGCACGCCAGATGATCAGCGGCGCGACTGGCGGCTCGCCTTGGAAGTGGCGCGCCGGGGGACTGATACTGCAGCATGTGCCGCGACTTGGCGGTGATCCTCACCCCAACGAGACGCCGGAAGAACGCGACGCCCGCCTGCACGGCGAGGATGACGATGATTGGCTCCGCGTCGCCACGTTAGCCGCAACCGTCGAAAGCCACGAACTGATCGACCCGACGCTCTCACCCGAGCGCCTTTTGCTTCGCCTCTTTCACGAGGAGGGCGTGCGTGTCGGCGAAGAAACACCGGTCGCCACACGCTGTCGCTGCTCACGGACACGGATCGCGGGCTTTCTGGCCGGTTTCTCCGCCGAAGAGCTCGCCGACATGCGTGAGGACGATGGTGCAGTCACCGTCACATGCGAGTTCTGCTCGACCAAATACCGCTTCGAGGAGGACGACCTTCCTTCACCCTGACGTCGGGTAATCACTGGAAGGCAAAATCTTACCCGGATTGAGGATGTTCAGCGGATCGAGCGCTTGCTTGATAGCGCGCATAGGTTCGAGCGCCGCCCCATGCTCGGCAACGAGATACTTCTTCTTTCCCTGCCCCACTCCATGCTCGCCCGTGCAGGTGCCATCGAGCCGAACCGCTCGCTCGGAGAGTCGGGCCAGAAAATTCTCGATCGCCGCTATCTCTTTCGGATTTTTCGTATCCACCATTGGCTGCGTATGGAAGTTGCCGTCGCCCACGTGCCCGACGATCCCTGCTGGGATACCCATCGTCGCGATGTCGGCCTGGGTTTCCATGATGCACTCCGTCAACCGCGAAATCGGGACGCAGACATCGGTCGCGATCGACTCCCGGCCAGGATAGAGCGTTCGCATCGCCCAGTACGCCTCGTGGCGCGCTTTCCAGAGCCGCCGGCGATCTTCCTCGCGCTCGGCCCATTCAAACCCTGTCGCTCCCTCCGTGAGCGCGATCTCTTTGAATCTCTCGATCTGCTCGTTGACCGCCGCCTCCGTCCCGTGGAACTCAAGGAACAGCATCGGGCTCTCCTTGAGGCCCAGCTTGGAGTGCTTGTTGAGCGCCGCTACCTGAACCTCGTCGATGAGTTCCGATCGCGCGAGCCCGAGATTGAGCTGGATCGCTTGAATTACCGAGTTCACGGCGCCTTCCAGCGATGCGAACGAGCAAACAGCCGACAGGATCTTCTCCGGAATGCCATAGAGCCGCACAGTCAGCTCGGTCATGATCCCGAGCGTGCCCTCTGAGCCGACCAGAAGCTTTGTCAGATCGTATCCCGCCGATGATTTCCGTGCCCGCCGCGCCGTGCGAATGACGCTGCCGTCAGCCATGACCGCAGTCACGTTCAAGACGTTGTCGCGCATCGTCCCATAGCGCACCGCAGTCGTGCCCGAAGCGCGGGTCGCGGCCATTCCGCCGATAGTGGCTTCCTCCGCACCGGGATCGACCGGGAAGAAAAGCCCCATGTCGCGGAGGTAGTCGTTGAGCTTCTTGCGCGAGACGCCGGCCTGCACGACACAATCGAGATCGCTTTCGTTGACCGCCAGAATTTCGTCCATGCGCGTTAGATCGATTGAGATTCCGCCGTCCGGTGCATTCAAATGGCCCTCCAGCGAGGTTCCCGCCCCGAATGGAATGACAGGCGTCCGGTGCTCGGCAGCAATCTGCATGACCTGCTGCACCTCTTCTGTCGATACCGGCCACACCACGGCATCGGGCGGCTGGTTGGGCAACCACGTCAGAGTATGACCGTGCTGCCTTCGAATCGCCTCGCCAGTCTGCACCCGATCCCCAAAGCGTTGCCGCAGGATCGCAATTGCGGTTGCGACGCCGCTGCCGGCGCGGTTTGCCTCAGCACCCATAGGCTTCGAGCCTCCTTGATTTCTCGATTTTATCGTAGCGCAGGCCGCGAGCAGAAGCGTTGCTCATTCGCAACGCTGGCGCACTCTCGAGTTGTTCATCCATCGCGGCAATAGCCTTTTTTTTAACGTATCGATAGGTTAACCGCCGGGCGATCATCCGGGGCATCGTCAGTAGACACGGGGAGTTCAAAATGTACGGGAGGCTGCTTACGCTGGCCCTCGCGCTTTTCGCGATGGCGCCGGCGACCAATGTGTTCGCACAAGTTGAAGTGACGCTGGCGGAAGCCAAAGCACGCCGGATCATTCGCGACGTCGATCGTATTGATGTTCGCTCTATCCCTGGCAAGTTCAGCGGCATTCGCGTCTACGTCCTGGACGGCTCGTCGGTCGATATTTCGAAGATCGACGTGCACTATGCTGACGGCACGACCTTCACCGAGGATCGCGGCCGCCTGATCCATCTGGACCAAGTCGACAAGCGCACGCGGATCATGGGTCCGGATGATGGCAACGGCCGCGAGAAGTTCATCGACGAGATCGTGATGCACTATAAGACGTCGCCAGGCGAGCCTCATCAGGCGGCCGTGCGCGTCGTGGGGGTGACCAGCCGTTCAGGATCGCGCGCAATCCGTCCGGCCAATATCGCAAGCTCCGCCACAAGCCCGTCGCGACCAATATCGTCGACGCCCGTTTCCGCAACACCGGGAACGGTGACCGCGGGCGGTGACGTGCTCTTCGGAGTTCAAAATGTCGGCTTCAGTGTCGATCGCGATGTCATCAGCATCGGTCGCCAATTCGGCAAGTTCGACAAGATCCGTTTGCGCGTGCTCGACAACGACCTCTACTTGAACGAAATGCGGGTCATCTACATCGATGGCGAGCCCGAAGTTCTTGCTGTCGGGACCAATATACCGGCGAACTCGCGAAGCAAGTGGTTCGAGTTGAAAGGCGATCGCTTCATCAAGGAAATCCGGCTTGTCTACAAGAGCCGCCCCGGCGCCCGCGGTCAGGCACGCGTCGAAGTCTACGGCGAATTCGCGGACGGCTGGTACGGCAAGCCCACCACCTCGGGTGGCGGCGAAATCGTCAACGACGGCGAGGCGTTCAAGTATGGCGGCAACCGCGGTTGGCTTTATCTCGGCGGCCAGCAACCGAAGTTCTTCTCGGTCAGCCTGAAGAAGGGCATCGGCTATGAGACGGACGTGATTTCAGTTGCGCGCAACTGGGGTTTCAACCGGATGCGGCTCGACGTAAAAGATCGCGCAATCACGTTGAATAAGCTGACCATTGTGTACGGTGACGGCACCACAGATACCGTGCCCGTTGGCCAGAAAGTGGATGGCGGCGGTTCTTTCGGGCCAATGCAGCTCAAGCGCAAGCCTGTACGCGAAATCCAGGTCAGCTATCGCTCGCGCATCTTCGATAAGAGCGCCGCAGGAAAATCTCAGGCCTTCGTGGAATTCTGGGCACAGTAGAGAAAATATCTCCGAATAAATACGGAAAGGGCGCCGGATTGGCGCCCTTTCTTTCGTTGAAGGTCTGGTTAGCCGCCATCGGCCGGCCATCACGGCCCTGCTACGCAAAGGCAAGGCTCTGATCTGACCACAAGCCAAGATCACCATCCGAATTCCACCCAGGAGACACGAATGCAACGCCGCGCCTTTCTCGCGAGTCTTGGAGTCATCGCAGCCTCAGCCGCGTCGCTTTCCGCACTGCCGCTCGACAGCGCCAACGCCCAGCGCAGGCCCGACAATCGCCCGGGTACGTGGGACCTTCTTGGCGAGCAGAAGGTCAACTTCGGCGTTGACCACGATGTCATTCGCGTCGGCCGCAAAGACGGAAAGTTCCGCGCCATCAAGCTCAGGGTAGCCGACAACGATATCGAGATACTCGATCTCAAAGTGATCTATGCGAACGGTGCGCCGGACGATATTCGCGTTCGCCAGAAAATGCGGAAAAACAGCGAAACACGCACAATCGACCTGAAAGGCAATACGCGCATCATTCGCGAGATCCAAATGACGTACCGTTCGCGCCCGAGCTTCCGAGGTCGCGCGACGATTCAGGTCTACGGGCTTCACTGAATACCAGGCTCGACGTTATCTTTTCTCCGAGGGCGTCCATGTCGGGCGCCCTCGTTGCCGTGTCGGAGCGTTCAAGTTCGACGAGTGGTCGCACGCCGAAACGCAGCGCCTTCTCATGGTTTCTTAGCCGCCGCGTTGTCGTCGAGGAGCGTGAACTGCAGAAGTAAATTGCGCTGCAAGAACGTGTTGAAGTTGTTGTCCGAGAGGACCGTAAGCACAATCTCGCCGCTCGGGCTACGGTGGGCGGCAAGCCCTTCCATGTTATCGATCTGGCTGGTGAGATCGGCCTCGAGAAGAACCTCGCCGTCGAGCACCGCCCCCGGTTTCACCGCGTCGGCCGGAAAGCGTCTCAGGCGCATCTTCACGCCCTCCGTCCAGCGGAAGCGTCGCTCGAGCAGCACCAGCGTGCCATCCGGTAGAGACGCCGCATCGGTGATGTCGAAACCGCCATGATCGACAAGCGAAAGCCGTTGCGGCGCGTTTCTCACCCAGATCCAGCCCGTGTGATGTTCGGTCGGGCCGGGATAGCGTTCCGAGAAGGCCACGACGCTGCCCTTGAATGGACCGTCGCGCAAAACGACCACCGCCTCGAATCCTGCATTACGGCGCATATGCCGGGCTTCCGGCGGTAGCTTGAGATAGCGCACCGGCGCCATCAGCACATGATTCTCGACAGGAAAAACACCGATCCGATGGTTCCGCTCGAACCCAATCAACACGGAGCCGTGCGAAAGATCGCCGGAATAAGCAGTCATGGACTCCGCGTCGAGATCGCGCTTCGTGTCGAGCGCCCGTCCCTTCAGCGCAACCACGGGCCCCATGAGAGCCTTCGTAAGGCCTACCGGCGCATCGCCTCGATAGACCATTTCCGCGGATAACCACGCACCCGTATCCGACACCGCAAGAATGCGCCGACCATCAGGCTCGATAACGAGCCCCGACCACCCACCAAAAGCAGAATCGGCCGAGGTGAGCGACAATCCCCCACGATATTTGAGCCGGCCGAAAACACTTTGACCGGGACTTGATGCCCGGAAGTGCGGAATGGACCGTGCTTCTATGTCGACAGATCGCGAAGCAGCCGCCGCGCTTTCACGCGCGACCGCATCCCCCGCCCCTCCGGCTGCCAGGCCAATCGAGGCCACAAGAGCGAACGCAACCCACCTTGCGCCAGCTCTCACGATCCAGCCGACACGATCGTTGGCGACCACGTTCAGAGCGCCACCCCCTCAAAAATCAGCGATCGCGCTTATCGTCCCCGCTGACGGCCGCCCATGGCGCGGCGCATCGCCGGCGCTTCTTCTGCCTGCTCGTCGAAGAGTTCGACAAGCTTATCCGTCATCGCTCCCGCCAGCTCCGAAGGATCGGTAATCGTTACCGCGCGCCGATAGTAGCGCGTCACGTCATGGCCGATGCCGATCGCCAGAAGCTGCACGGGCGACTTTGTCTCGATCTCCTCGATCACCTGCCGGAGATGACGCTCGAGGTAGCAGCCGGAATTGACGGACAGCGTCGAATCGTCAACCGGTGCACCATCCGAGATCATCATCAGAATACGACGTTGCTCGGGCCGACCGAGCAATCTGTGATGAGCCCAGGCAAGCGCCTCTCCGTCGATGTTCTCCTTGAGCAGCCCTTCACGCATCATCAGCGCCAGCGCGCGCTTTGACCGCCGCCAAGGCGCGTCTGCTGTCTTGTAGATGATATGCCTGAGATCATTGAGACGTCCCGGACCCGCTGGCTTGCCGGCAGCAAGCCATGCCTCACGTGATTGCCCACCCTTCCAGGCGCGCGTAGTGAAGCCCAGGATCTCCACCTTCACGCCGCACCGCTCCAGCGTCCGTGCCAGAATATCCGCACAGCAAGCCGCGACCATGATCGGCCGACCACGCATCGAGCCGGAGTTGTCGAGGAGAAGCGTGACGACCGTATCTTTGAAATTGGTGTCGTGCTCGCGCTTGAACGACAGTGGGTGCATCGGATCGATGATAATGCGTGGCAGACGTGCGACGTCGAGCGCGCCTTCCTCGAGATCGAACTCCCACGAGCGATTCTGTTGCGCTAGCAACTTACGCTGCAGCTTGTTCGCCAGCCGAGAGACAGCACTCGAAAGGTTCCGCAACTCCTTATCGAGAAACGCTCGCAGCCGCTCGAGTTCGTCCGGCGTGGAGAGATCCTCCGCCTCGATCTCCTCGTCGTTGGCTCGCGTGAAAACCTTGTATCCGAACCGCTCTGGGTCATCGAGGACCGACGTGTTGGGGCGCCACGGCTCGCGCGTCTCGGCCATGTCGTCGCCTTCGGAGTCGGCGTCGAATTCATCGGTGTCGCCGTCCTCGGAGGCCTCGGCAGATTCGCCATCCTCGCTTTCCGAGCTCTGGTCGTCGGACTCCTGATCCTGCTCGTCGCTTCCGTCGGAGCTATCCTGCGCGTCCGACTCTCCGGCGTCCGGCTGCTGCTCCTCGTCACTGTCGCCGTCTTCGCTCTCACCTTCCGCGCGTTCCTCGGTCAGCTCCAGCGCGCGCAGCATGTCACGCATCATCCGCCCGAAAGCGGCCTGATCGTCTGCAACCTTATCGAGCCGCTCGAAGGCAGGGCCGGCTTTTTCCTCGATGAAATCCCGCCACACGTCCACGAGGCCCCGCGCCGTCTCAGGCGCCTTGAGGCCCGTCAGTCGCTCGCGGACGAGGAGCGCCAAGGCCTCATCGATGGGTGCTTCCTGACGATCGGCCACGTCGGCATAGCGACCATGGGCGTACTGGTCTTCGAGCTTGGCCGTGAGGTTGGTGGCCATACCCGGCATCCGCATGGCACCCACGGACTCGACCCGCGCACGTTCCGCGGCCTCGAACACCGATCGGGCAGGGCCCGCCGCCGGCGCAAGTCGATTGTGCAGCTTCTTGTCGTGCCGGGCTGCCGTCAGCGACAGGCTGTCAGCCCAACCTCTGATGACGGCGATCTCTTTCGCGGAAGGCACTCTCGAAGGCTCGGGCAACTGCATATGATTGCCGTCGAGCTCCGGCTTGCCCGGCGCAAACGAGACCTGCATCTCCTTGTCGCCCGCGATCGCTCGCGACGCGAGGCCCAACACCCGCTTGAACGGTTCGGCCGGCGATTCCTTGTTCTTTTTGGGTGGCTGGGCCATCTGTTCGTCATCCCGGGCCTTGCCTGCACCGGCCGAGGCCAGTGTGCCCGGGGTTCAACGAGCCGCGGGCGCCAAGCATCACATTCAATCGAAGCGGCGCTGCGAGCGCTTCGCCATCGCAGCAGAACGATCAATAAAGCCCGGGGCTCGAAGCCCCGGGGTGCTTGCCGTCAGCCAAGCGCGACGTTGGCGGCCGATTCCGGAAGTTCCTCGCCAAAGCAGCGCTGATAGAATTCGGCAACCAGCGGACGCTCGAGCTCATCGCACTTGTTGAGGAACGTCATGCGGAACGCAAAGCCCACCGAGCCAAAGATCTCGGAGTTCTCGGCCCAGGTCAGCACGGTACGCGGGCTCATCACAGTCGAAAGATCACCATTGATAAACGCTGAGCGGGTCAGATCCGCCACGCGCACCATGTTGTTGACGACCTTCTTCTTCGCATCGCTCTTCGCGAAATTCTTGGCCTTTGACAGGATGATACCGACTTCCTCGTCGTGCGGCAGATAGTTCAGCGTCACGACGATCGACCAACGGTCCATCTGGCCCTGGTTGATCTGCTGCGTGCCGTGATAAAGGCCCGATGTATCACCGAGACCGATCGTGTTGGTCGTCGAGAACAACCGGAATGCGGGATGCGGGCGGATCACCTTCGATTGGTCGAGGAGCGTCAGCTTGCCCGACACTTCGAGAATGCGCTGGATAACGAACATCACGTCCGGGCGGCCCGCGTCGTACTCATCGAAGCATAGCGCGACGTTGTTCTGCAGCGCCCAGGGCAGGATGCCCTCGCGGAACTCGGTCACCTGCTTGCCGTCTTTCAGGACAATCGCGTCCTTGCCGACGAGATCGATGCGCGACACGTGGCTGTCGAGATTGATACGCACGCAGGGCCAGTTCAGCCGCGCTGCCACCTGCTCGATATGCGTCGACTTACCGGTGCCGTGATAACCCTGCACCATGACCCGGCGGTTATGCTTGAAGCCGGCGAGAATGGCGAGCGTCACCTCTTTGTTGAAGAGGTAGTCGGGATCGAAATCCGGCACATGGGGCGTAGGCTCGGAATAAGCCGGAGCCTCAAGGTCGGAATCGATGCCAAAGACTTCCCGCACGGAAATCATCTTGTCTGGCATGCCGGAGACCCCGGCCTCAGCTTGGGCGCGCATTTCGTGATTAGTCCCGATCATTGTTTGCGTTCTAGGCGAGCATGGCACGCAGTCAGTGCCGGAGCCAAGACCCGAAGACTGGGAGTAGATGGGGTCAGACGAGCCCCGCCTGCTTTAAATAATTATAGGCCTGGATGATCTCGCGCAACTTGTCTTCCGAACCGCGGTCTCCGCCGTTCGCGTCTGGATGATGCCGTTTGACGAGTTCTTTGAACCGCGCCTTGATATCATCTTTGCTCGCGGTCTCCGGGAGATGCAGCGTATCCAGGGCACGCCGCTCTAACACTTTGATAGGACGACGTGATTCTGGTCGCGACGGCCGCGCGGACGGGCCATCCTCGCCCTCGAAGATCTGATGCGAGTCGAGACCTCCGAAACGTGCGTAACGATGCCCTCGTTTACCGCCTTTCTGGCCCGTGCCGGGAGGTGCGCCGTTTCCGCCCATCCGCCACGTCGGTCGGTGCCCTGTAGTCGAGCTCTTTTGAAACTGCTCGACTTCGACATCGCTCATGCCTTCGAAATAGTTGTAGTTCGCGTTGAATTGCCGCACGTGGTCCATACAGAAGCGATAATAGCCCTCCTGACCACGCCCCCGCGGTGCCCGATGGGTTCCGGCGTTCGTGCAACCCTTCCATTGGCACGGCTCGACACGCGGTGCCGCCTTCGGCTCCGTGTCTCCGCGCGCGATGCGGATGCTGTCGAAATATTTCGAGTCGAGCTTCATCACGCGGAGTATGATCCGAGTTGGGCACCCCACACAAGAACGCTGCTGCCCGACGCGACACGACGTTGCACTCTTGCATCGCGCCTCAATGCCGCGAACACGGAATTAGGCGGTTCAGGCGCAGGGTGAGCGAGATCTCCGAGGAAATTTTGAATGACCATTGAGCAGCAGATCCGCGAGACGTTGATGATCGCTCTCGAGCCGACACGCCTCGACGTCGTCAACGAATCTCATCTGCATGCCGGACACGCAAGCTCACCGGGCACGGGAGAAAGTCATTTCCGTCTGCTTGTCGTGTCGCCGCGTTTCACAGGGCAAAGCCGCTTGGCCCGCCATCGCCTTGTCAACGACGCGCTCGGCAGCCTCCTACGAGATAAGATACACGCCCTGGCAATCAAGGCGTTTGCACCCGAAGAACCCATTCGATAGCCACCAGCGACACGCGGGGAAGCCAGATGCCGAACGATAGACTTGACGCCATCGCAAAACGTCTCGCCGAGGCGAGACGACAGGGCGCGCGCATTGCATTGGAAGATGCCCCGCGCGATTACGACGAAGGTTTCGCAGTCCAGGATCGCGTCGTGGCTATGCTCGGCGAGCCCGTCGTTGGCTGGAAGGTGATCGAGGTGCCGAACGGCCCCGTCGTATTTGCCCCTTTGCTCGCTGGCGGTCTCTTGCCCGTAAACCAGACTTGGCGTGTCGCAGGCGAGGAACCCGCCGGCATCGAGCTGGAAATCGCCTACCGAATGGGCCGCGACGTAACCGGGGACGCTACGCAATCGCAACTGCTTGACGCGGTCGCCTCGGCACACGTTGTGTTCGAACTTTGCCAGAGCCGTATCAGCGATCCGGCGAATGTTCCGCGCCACATCGGCATAGCCGATTGCATCTCGAACAGCGGCATTGTCGTCGGAAGCCAGATCAGCGGCTGGCGCGACAAAGACCTTAAGGCCATTCCCGGTCGACTGTACGTTGACGACAAGGTTCGCATCGAAGGAAAGAGCGTCGATCCGGTGCGGGCGCTCACCGTGCTCGCGCCAGCCCTCGCCGCGCACGGCAAGGCCCTCAAGGCTGGCCACGTCGTCATTACGGGCAGCCTGATAGGCATGAACTGGCTAACCGGTCACCACACGATCCGCGGTGAAATTGACGGCTGCGGTGACGTTGCAGGCGCTGTCGCGGCCCACTGAGCCGGATCTACCGCGCCCCACGAAGCCAATCGGTTGCGCAAAGAGCCGGCCGCTTGCTACGGCCGGTCTTCCATCAGGCGCCCGCGACCTCACGCTCCATGAACGCGGTCAGGCGATCCATTTCGACATCCCGTGTGATGAATGCCTCGCCGATGCCGCGAACCAGAATGAAGGTCAGCCGCCCCTGCCGGACCTTCTTGTCCTGACCCATGAGCCGGATCAGCTCGGCTGCGGTCGGCTTGTCCGGGCCGGGAATATCGGCAACGCGAGTTGGTAATCCCACGCGTTGCAGATGCCGTGCGACCAAGTCGGCTGTGCCGGCTGCCGTCAGTCCCATCTCCTCGGAGAACCGGAAGGCTTGCGCCATGCCGATGGCCACGGCTTCGCCGTGAAGCAGCCGATCGGAGAACCCCGCCCAAGCCTCGAGCGCATGCCCGAACGTGTGCCCGAGATTGAGCAGCATCCTGTCGCCCGTCTCGGTTTCATCGCGCGCAACAATCGCTGCCTTCGCGGCCACCGACCGCTGCACCGCCTCGGAAAGTATCGACACGTCGTTGCCGAACAGGCTGCCGTGGTGCGCTTCGAGCCAGTCATAGAAAGAGCGATCGCCGAGTAGACCGTACTTGACCACCTCGGCATACCCCGCACGCATCTCACGCATTGGTAACGTGGAAAGCACATCCGTATCTGCAAGCACGAGCGATGGCTGGTGAAACGCTCCGATCAGGTTCTTGCCGAGCCGACTGTTGACGGCCGTCTTGCCGCCGACGGAACTGTCCACTTGCGCCAGCAGGCTGGTCGGAATCTGGACGTAGCGCACCCCGCGCCGGATCACGCTCGCTGCGAATCCTGCAAGATCGCCGATCACGCCACCGCCGAGAGCAATGACCAGATCCGAGCGCTCGAGTCCCATGTCGAGCAGCGCGTCCGCCACCTCTGCGAGCTGCCCCATGTTCTTGGTCGCTTCGCCCGGCTCGAGGATGATCGTACCGGCGTGCCGCCCCACCGCCTTCAGCGACGTTTCGATCGGCGCGAGATGCCTCGCAGCAACGTGCCTGTCGGTCACAATTCCACAACGAGCCGCACCCAACCGGTCGGCAATCAGGTCCGCCGCATCGTTGAGCAGGCCAGGGCCGATCAAAACTTCATAGCGCCGATCCGCCAGCTCAACCGGCACTTTGGCGATGTGGTCCCGCTCGGCGCGACGGCTGGAAAGATCGGAATGTGTCACCGTTAATCCCTCAATGTCTCCCGACGACGTTGCCAAAAGCATCGCGAACGTCCGCGCTTACGATCGGTCCGGATGGCCCGAACCGGCTAGGAACGGCTCGCGAATGAGCATAGCCACGATCTCGTCGACGATCACTTCATGCGGCACGTCACGGCTTTCCACCGCCAGGTCCGCCTCGGCATAGACCGGATAGCGTGCCTCCATCAGCCCGCGCATGACCGCCTCCGGATCGGTCACTTTGAGCAGTGGTCGGTTGTCGCGCTTCATCACCCGCCGCATGAGCACCGGCAGTTCCGCCCGCAACCAGATTGCGATGCCAGCCGATGCGATCGCCGCCCGCGTGTCCGCGTTCATATACGCGCCACCGCCGGTCGCGAGCACTTGCGGCCCGTTCTGAAGCAACCGCTGAATCACTCGACGCTCGCCGTCCCGGAACGAGGCTTCGCCATGGTCGGCGAAGATTTCCGGAATAGTCTTCCGCGCCGCCCGCTCGATCTCGTCGTCCGCGTCCACGAATGGAATATCCAGGCGTGTCGCCAATCTCCGCCCAATGGAGGATTTTCCACAGCCCATCAGGCCAACCATGACCAATGATCGGGTCCCGAGCCGACGCTTGATTGTCGACGCTGACATCAGATCTGCCGCCGGGCGACAGCCATTTGGCTGTGGATTGCAACACCACGAGCCCAGACCATTGGTTTCATGAAAAAATCATCGCTCTGGAGGCGGCTCATCCTGTATTGACCTGAAGCAGAAAACATCCAGTGACTTGGCTTCACGGCCATCGAGGTCATAATGGAGACAACTTGGCTCATCACCAAATGGGGGTCCGTAGGGTCGACCGATGCCGAGCTTGTTCCGTTTCCTCTTCGTGGTGGGCCTCCTGTTTGCAGTGACAACAGGAGGGCTCTTTGCGCTCGCCGAGCTGTTCGAGCCCGAACCGAAGGAAGTATCTCAGACGGTGCATGGCGTAAAGATTCGGAAATAGACCGCCAGATCGTCGGATAACCGTCCTGCCAATGGGGATCATATCGCTATGTCGCGCCTGCCTGCCGCTGTAGGCCTTGGCCTCGCGCTGCTGATGGCCGCCGGCACCGCCCACGCCGATGATGGCTGGAACCCGTTCAAGGAACGCGACCAGGCCCGGAGAGCAGAACGCGCCGCAACCCATCGACAAGAACGATTGCCGGACGACCAGTCTTCCACGTTGCCACCAGTGGAGCGCAACGGCACCAGCCCATGGCTCGACGACAACGCAAGCTCCCGCAACTCATCTGATGAATATGCCGATCCCGCCGCTAGGCGCTTCTCCGATGAGCAGCCCGCGCCATGGGACAGGTCACCCGATGGTGTTGAACGAATGCCATCTCCGCAGTCCTTTGGCGACAGCGTGCAACGCGCCGAACTGCAGCCTTTGGCCCCGGTCCCAGGCATGGCGCCGCCCGACTCCCAGTCTGCATCTCCGCTGCCCGCGGAATTTTGGCAGGGCCTGGACATGGCGAGCATCGGCGAGATGATCGCGCCACTTTCGCTTCCACCGCATTCGGGCGCCCTGGCAAAGCTGTGGCAGCGCCTTTTGTCATCGGGTGCTGGTCCCGCCGGTGACGGCAAGCAACAGGCGGCTTCCTTCGACGCGGTACGGATGGAGGCGCTGTATCGTTCCGGCCTCGTCAGCGAGTTACGAAAGGCTGTCGGTACGCGGCAACCCGTCCCGAATAATCCAGTTGAGAACCTGCTCGTCGCTCGCACTCGCATCGTGCTGGGCGACCGAGAGCCTGGGTGCGCGGCGATCAAGGTGCTGCAATCCGCGCAAAACGCTCTTCCGAAGCCGGCTCGGCGGGAATTCCTGCTTCTCGCAGCACTCTGCGGTGTGGGCGAAGGTGACGCCGGCAAGGCGGGCCTCGCCGCCGATCTCCTGCGCGCGGAAGGCATCACGGATCCTCTCGCGCTCGCCAGCCTCGACGCTTTGGCCTCAGGCAATTCTGCGTCCTTCCAGATGCCCGCCACGAAATCGCTATCGCTGCTCGACTATCGCTTTCTCGAATTGGTCAACGCAGACCCGATCGTTGCGGACGCAGAACCGGCTTTGCTGGCCACGGTGGCGACAAATGGCAAAAGCCCGCCTGCCCGGATTCTTGCGGCGGAAGCAGCACTCTCTCTCCACGCAATCGAGTCGGCCGATCTCGCAGACGCCTACCGCGCAGCGACCTTTTCCGAGGCGGCGCTGGCGCAACCGCTTTCAGAACCACAAGCTCCACCATTGCAGCGTGCCTTGTTGTTCAAGGCATTGGAAGCCGAACGGTCGCCAGTCAGGAAAGCCCGCCTCGCGCGCGCCCTTCTCGACGAGATCAGACGGTCGCGGGGTCCCTACATGCAGGTCGCCGCTATGCTGGCACCGGCCATCGCTGAGATGCGTCCCGCCCCCGATTTGGCGTGGTTCGCCGAGACGGCGATCGAGATCAACCTTGCCGGCAGTCGTCCAGATCGCGTGCGCGACTGGGCCTCCATGCCAGCCGAACCCCATCGCGGCACCATCGAAAGCTGGCTCGTTCTTGCCGACATTTCTGCGGCGGCTTGGCGCGGCCATCGTGGCGAGTACCTCCCAGCCGCGGAGCATCTCGCGCTGAGCGGCAAACTCGCCCCGGAGCTGATGCACCGGTTGGTCACCGTGCTCGATGCGCTCGACTATCAAATCCCAATCCCCCTTTGGGAGGCAGCCAGCCGGACTCAACAGCCGGCGACGGGATTTCTGCCTGAGACGGGCGTCTTGACCGATCTTCAGAAGGCGTCGCAGCAACGCCAGCAGGGCCGGGTGATAGTGCTTGCCCTGCGCGCACTCGGGCCAGAGAGCGGCGAGACCGCACACATGATCGCACTCGGCGACACGATCCGCGCCCTCAAGCGGGCGGGGCTCGAGGCAGACGCCAGACAACTCGGCTTGGAGGCCCTGTTCATGGCGTGGCCTCGCAGCCGAGCTGACTGAAACGAGCGCCCAATGGTCGACTCTGCCACGGATCCAATCGAAGCCTTCCTCGAGATGATGGCGGCCGAGCGGGGCGCAGCCGTCAATACTCTTTCCGCCTACCGCCGCGATCTCGAAGACTTCGATGGCTACCTGACACGAGCAGGCAAAGCCCTGAGTAACGCCCGCCCGCGCGACCTCTCCCTCTATCTGAAGGCCATCGCCGACGACGGCTTGGCCGCGGCGTCCCGGGCACGCCGTTTGTCCTCGATCCGTCAGCTTTATCGTTTCCTCACTGCCGATGGCCGCATTACCGACGACCCCACGACCGGATTTGCCGGGCCGCGCCGCGAACGACCCCTTCCAAAAGTGCTGTCCGTGGCCGAGGTCGAAGCCTTGCTCGAAACAGCCGCGCATCGCATTGCAGGCCAGAGTGGCCGCGACCGCTTTCGTGCCCTTCGCCTCAAGGCTTTGCTCGAGATCCTTTACGCGACCGGCATGCGCGTCTCAGAGCTCGTCGAACTCCCACGCAGTGTCCTGAACGGCGACGATCGCGTCCTCACGATTCGCGGCAAAGGCGGCCGTGAGCGCCTCGTACCGCTCAATCCAGCCGCCCGCGAAGCCCTATCGCACTACCTTGCCATTGGAGCCGACGGTGAGAGCGATCTCTCGCCCATGTTGCGAACCCGCTACCTCTTCCCGTCACGCGGCGCCGAGGGGCATCTCACCCGCCAGCGATTGGCCCAGGAGCTAAAAGTCCTGGCGACCGAGGCCGGCATCGATCCGGAGCGCATCTCGCCTCACGTCCTGCGCCACGCCTTCGCCAGCCATCTCCTCGATCGGGGCGCCGACCTGCGCGCGGTTCAGCAACTGCTTGGTCACGCTGATATTTCGACGACCCAGATCTATACTCACGTGCTGCAGGAGAGGCTCCGCCAGCTCGTCCGCGAGCATCATCCGCTCGCAAAAGCGCGCCTCGATGACGGTTGATGCAACTGGGACAACTTCGCGGAGCCCTTGACGAAACGCCCCCTCGTCGTGATTGTCCGGCAAAATCCGAGGGATAGCCGAAGGCCCCTTTCAGATGCGCACATACATCGAATTCGAGAAGCCGATCGCCGAGCTTGAGGCCAAGGTCGCCGAGCTCCGCTCGCTATCCGAGGACGGCGGAAACGTCTCGCTCGAAGAGGACATTGGCCGTCTGGAGCAGAAGGCGAAGCAACTTCTGGCAGATACCTATGCCAAGCTCAACCCCTGGCAGAAAACAATGGTCGCGCGCCATGCCGAGCGCCCGCACTGCCTCGACTACGTTAATGGGCTTATCGAAGACTTCACCACTCTGGCAGGTGATCGCTACTACGCCGAGGACGCTGCCATTGTCGGTGGTCTCGGCACGTTCCGCGGCCGAAGCGTGATGGTTATCGGCCAGGAAAAGGGACACGACACCGAAAGCCGCATCAAACACAACTTTGGCATGGCGCGCCCCGAGGGCTACCGCAAGGCCGTGCGTCTGATGGAAATGGCCGAGCGCTTCAACCTCGCCGTGATCACGCTTGTCGATACCGCCGGCGCTTATCCGGGTGTTGGCGCCGAGGAGCGCGGTCAGGCCGAGGCTATCGCGCGATCGATCGACTGCTGTCTGTCGCTCGGCGTGCCGATTGTGACCATAGTCATTGGCGAGGGCGGATCGGGCGGCGCTATCGCCATCGCGACGGCCAATCGCATCCTGATGATGGAGCACGCCATCTACACGGTTGCCTCGCCTGAGGCAGCGGCCGCGATTCTATGGCGCGATAAGGGCAAGGCGATCGACGCCGCGACATCGATGCGCATCACCGCCCAGGACTTGATTGCCCTCGGTGTGATCGACGAAATCATCCCTGAACCGGTCGGCGGTGCCCACCGCGATAAAGCCGAAACGATTTCCCGAGCCGGTGACGCCATCCTACGGGCGTTCGAGACCATGGACGGCCTCTCACCCGACGATCTCCGCAATCAGCGCGCCGAACGGTTCATGCAGATGGGGCGGAGCCTGTAGTCCGACCGCTCCGCACTGACTAGAACCACGCGCGTCGCGATACGCATCCCCTCGATTTGGATGCGCATCAGCGTGGGCATGACGATACAAGAAACGCCGAACGCCTCGCTCCGGTCTTTCCCCCGAGGCGCTTCACCGCTACATAGCGCATTGAATTCACAAACGCGCCGGGCACCATGGTCCTCATTCTAGATAAGACTCTCGATATTTCTGCGTCGGCCGCCGCCGAGCCGTTGCCGACATTGGCCGGCCTCAACTCTGAGCGTCTCCGCCTGGCACTGCGCGACGTCGGCGTTCCCGAGAAACAGTTGCGGATGCGCGTCGATCAGCTTTGGAGCTGGCTCTACGTCCGCGGGATCACCTCGTTCGATCTCATGACGGATGTCTCGAAAGACCTGCGTCAGCGCCTGTCGGCGAAATTCACGCTCGCCCGTCCCGAAATCGTTTCGGAGCAAATCTCTTCCGACGGCACGCGCAAGTGGCTCCTGAGATTGCCCCGCCGCGGCCACGAAGCCGCCGCTCCCGAAGTCGAGACCGTCTACATCCCGGAGTCCGATCGAGGCACGCTGTGCATCTCCAGCCAGGTCGGCTGCACACTCAATTGCTCATTCTGCCACACCGGCACCCAGCGTCTCGTGCGAAACCTCGAGCCTGAGGAAATCGTCGGCCAGATCCTGATAGCCCGTGATCGCATCGGCGATTGGCCCGGTGCGACGCCGCCCGACGACGGCGGCATGCTGCCCGCGGCTGAGCGCAAGATCACGAACATCGTCCTCATGGGCATGGGCGAGCCGCTCTACAACTTCGAGAATGTCCGCGATGCGATCGAGGTCGCCGCCGACGGCGATGGGCTCGCTTTTTCCAAGCGCCGCATCACACTCTCGACATCGGGCGTCGTTCCCGAGATTCCGCGCTGGGGCCTCGAAATTGGCACGATGCTGGCTATCTCGCTGCATGCAGTCACGAACGAGCTTCGCAACGAGCTTGTCCCGATCAACCGCAAGTATCCGATCGCCGAACTACTGGAAGCTTGCCGCCAGTATCCGGGTCTCTCCAATGCGCGTCGCATCACGTTCGAGTACGTCATGCTGAAGGGCGTCAACGACAGCCTTTCGGACGCCCGCGCGCTGGTTCGCTTGCTGAACGGTATCCCCGCCAAGATCAATCTCATTCCATTCAATCCGTGGCCGGGCTCCCGCTACGAGTGCTCGGACTGGGACCAGATCGAACGCTTCGCTGACGTCGTCAATCGCGCTGGCTACGCGAGCCCGGTACGCACCCCGCGCGGGCGGGATATTCTCGCCGCCTGCGGCCAGCTCAAGTCCGAAAGCCAGAAGCTGCGCGCAAGCGTGCGCACCAGCCAAACGCCAAGCGAAGCGCAAAGCGAGCCGTCGTGATCGCCAGGGCCCTTGGTCGCCTGATCATGATACCGCTCGGGCTGCTGATGGGCATGATCGCCGCTGCCGCCGTGCTCGTAACATTGGGCTTGGAGGTCACGACCCACACGCTGGCAGGGCATCCAGACGATCTAGCCAGACTGGAAGTCCTCCTCGACATGGGTTTCGACGTCATCACAGTCGCTGCGGCATCGAGTATCCTGCCCGCGCTGTTGCTCGTGATTGTCGGCGAGATCGCCCGCATCAGATCGGCGCTATTTTATGTTCTTGGCGGAGGCCTCGCGCTTGCGCTCCTGCCGTTCTTCACACGCATGAGCATGCCCGACGCGACCGCTCCTATGCCGACGCGCGCATGGGCAGTCTTGGCAACCGCCGGATTCGCAGGCGGTCTCGTTTACTGGTTGGTCGCTGGCCGACGCGCCTGAAACCCATCGTTCGCGATATCCGTTCTGCGAGCAAATGGATCGAAAACCTTAACGCTTTCCATTTGTCCGGCTCCAACCTTGAGCACGAGAAACTCCACGGGTAGCCTCGCTCCACAACCCTGATACGACGCCGAGCCAATGGGCGTCCGAACAACGAGGCGGGCATGCTTGTGCGGCTTCTCCGGATCTTGCTGGCGTTCGCTCTCGCGTGCTTCGCAGCAGCACTGACAATGGTTCTGTTCGTCTTTACGCCCAGCGAAATTGTTGGCCTTCCGCCCGACGTACGAGCCGATCGACTCGGCAAAGCCATGGAACTCGCCACCTACGTGGCAGTCCAGATCGCTTTGTTCGGAGGCCCGTTCGCGCTCGTCTCAATCGCCATTGGCGAGATGCTGCGAAAGCGTAGCTTCGCCTATTACGCACTTACGGGGCTCATCATTGCCGGGTTGGGCTTTTTCGCCCAGCGCACCACAGAGCAGTTTGGCCAGCCGACGATCGCCAACAATTATGCTTTCGCGGCCTTTCTCGTGTCGGGCTTCATCGGCGGCTTCGTGTATTGGATCGTCAGCGGACGCTTTGCTGGCCATCGCATCCCCATCATCAGGCCACTGGAGACCGATGCGCACGGAACCGGGGACGGGCCAGACGCGAAATCTGCCGGGTCCACCACACCTCGAGACCTCGAGCCGAAAAAGTTCTGAACAAGCGCCCGCAAACCAGCTTTGGTTGTCGACCGAACTCGGTCCGCTCTCATAATTACTGCAATTGCTGCACTGCACAATACGTGCTAGGTTGTGACTAAGGCATTCAGCGTAAAGAGCAGGAGCGGCGGCATGAATCCATTCGAGTTGCAGGCGCAGTTCGCACGGCAATGGTTCGACCTCGTGCAAACCATGACGGCGACCGCGGTGGCTGCTTGCACGAGCATGAACGAGCAGGCCACAGCCCTGTGGAGCCGTTCGATACCATATCCAGCCGCTCCAACTCCCTCGCCAGTTCAGCCCCAGCCTTTCGCTTGGCCTTTTGGCGCAGGCGCAATGCCATTCACACCGTTCGCATTCACGTCCCCCTTCATGCCGGCGGCAAACCCCTGGCAGGCGAATCCGTTTGCGCCGTGGATGACGGTGTTCACTGGCAATACAGCCGCGTTTCCAGGATTTTCAGCATACCAAACACAGCCGCTCGCGTCGGCCCTGACACAGTTCTGGGCGCCCTGGACAGCGTTTACACCGACGACAGGAACGACAATGCCTTGGATGCCGTACGCGCCCCCAAGCCGTAATCCGGGAGCAGACCTCCTCGAGCAGATGGCCACGAATTATCGTACCGCCAGCGGCTACGCAGTCGCCGCGGTAATCGGCCCGCTTAACGCCGCCCTCGACCCGCGCACATACGGCGAGCCCTGGTGGCAGCGTCTCGAGAAAAATAAAACGCTGAACTAAATTTGCGGGCTATCCGAAATATTTCGGGCCCGGCTTTCCCGCCGGGCCCTTTTTACTGTCCGACAACGTGGTGACGTGCAACGAAACGAACGGACCCTTCAGAGCGAAGCCCCAATGACGAGGGTCCAGAATGTCTTGAACTCGCTCTTCGGCTCGTGCACTAGAGCAATGCCCATATGCACGGCGTCGCTGAGCAGCAAATTCTTGTTGTGGCCCGGACTCTCTTTCCAGCCCTTGAGCACTTCATCGAAATCGACTTGACCGGTCCCTACATTCTCCGCAGCGAGCTTGGCGTTGTAGCCCGCCCGTTTGACGCGATCCCACGGGTTTGATCCATCGGAGCCGAAGTGCGAGATCCGGTCCCACTTCGCCAGATCGCGGGAATGTGCTTTCGCAGCGGCGGTCAGTGACGCATTGAGCTGCAGCGGCTTCAGACCCTTCTGTTTCCGATAGGCGTTGATCCTGTCGCGCGCGACTTCCGCATTGAGCAGCGTGTGTGAGAAATCACGATCAGCGAGCGCTCCGTGTGGAGCTTTCTCGTACGATCCATGCGGAGCCTTGTCGTTGAGGCTGGCAAGTCGCGTCGACCCCGTCGGCGTGCGCCGTCTTTCTTCGCTGAGAACCGCCGGCTCGCCACCCAACGACCCACCTCGTGCGCGGGTGAGCGACGGACTATCCTCCGGCCCATCATTCAACCCGAGCGACAACGGTTGCGCACTCTGACTGCAACCTGTGACAGCTAGGCCGAGCGCAGCAACGATAAGCAGACGAGACATTTTACGAGCTTTCGCCGCACGGGCATTCGTGCCCTCGGGCGCACCATCGACCAGCCGGGTTAACTCCGTATTAAGACTGACCATTGTCTCATATTGGCGCGATTCGGTGTGCAACTCGTCGACCGACGACACGGCAATATCCTTTCCCTCCAAGCGTACGCGGAGGCGATGATGCCCAGGTTTTCTGGGCGTCTGATCTCTGGAGGAACGTGCCCAACTCGGACGTCAGAAGGCACCTGATTCTTGTCGTCATTTGGGCACGCGCGAGGCGTGGCTCAATTTCTGCGAGCGTCGCAGCGGCGCATCGCCTTTCAGCCTTTCTCGGCTGGCGGGTCAGAGAAGACTTGGCCCTGGCGCCTCCTTTCCCCACAATGCACGAACCTTCCGGTGATTCGCGCGTCCGGCCGGCCTCCGTAGAGGCCAATCTCCAGTCGTCATCGATCTCTCCCATTCCGAGATCGGCCCAACGCGCTGCGGGAGTGACGCAACATGACCGAGCAGGGCCCCCAGGGCAGGCCACCTACTGAGCTGACGGACGAGGCACGCCGCCTTGCAGGGATGGCGCTTGCCCGAATTGCCACTGAGCCCAGTGACGAGGCCGCGATCCTTCGGGATCTCGGGCAGATTCTCGGCGCGAAGGGCGGCTCCGATATTTGGCGTGTCGAGGTCGGTCGCCTTGTTGCAGCGCTCGTTGCTGGCGACCTAGCCGAGCGAGATGGCGCCATCCTGCGCGCGACCGGACAAGGCGTGGCAGCAGCGACTGAGTTTCTCGCCGCCAAGAAAGGGCTCCCTCGGAATTGGGCAGCCGCTCGCGATCTCCATCTTGTCGCAAACGCTCTTGGTTTGGCCGCCGCACCCGAGTCCCGACTGCGCTTGTTACGAAAGTCGGACGGGCTGCGCGCCATGATCGTCGTCAGTCATTGGCAGCTCAAAATCAAAGGTCAGCCGTCTGCATCTCGTATTCGGTCTGCGCTCGCCGCCAAGGCCCTCGAGCATGCCTTCGGAAAATCGGGCGATTCGAAGTCCGTCACCAAGTCTGAGCTGCCGCCGAAAGCAGCCCGCTTGCTTGCATCGAAGCTGTCGTCCTCCGGGCGCGAATTCGGCAGCGACGGCCGCCTCATAGCGGCCTTGGCGGCAGAGGCCATCGGAGCACGCCGAACGGATTGGCAGACACTCCAGCTCGCTGTGCTACGGAGATATCTCGGTCGCAGCGAAGTGGCCGTCTCAAAAAAACGATTGTCGAGAGGCCTGCGCAATCGCGGTTCACCAAAACAGCTCACACTCTCTCTGGCCATGCCAAACGCAGCGACCACATCCGGCGCCGATTGTGCAGTCCATCCCATTCCAGCGCTCGGCCCGCAGCAACTTCAACCCGGCGCCCGCCCGGATCCGGCTGCATTTGCCTCTGCTGTGCACGCGGCGACGGCGGAGACCGCGGACGGTTGGGCCGGCAATCGAAAAGCTTTCATCTCCAAGGTATGGGCGGTGATCCAGGCCCGGCACTCTGCGTGGGCGCTCACCGAGATCGAGTTCAAGTGCATGCTGACCGAGGCGCATCGGACCGGGCTGATTGTGCTCGCCAATGCTGATCTCAAGGACAAGCGCGCACTCAAGGAGCTGCAGGACTCGGCCGTCGTCTACAAGAACACGGTCTGGCACTACGTCCGTGCGGCGGACTGAGTACATTCATTCGAGGGTAAGGAAAGAGACCACATGCATTCCGATGTCGACCGGACGTTGCCGGTCCAGGGGCTAGCGGCGGCCTTCGAGCATTCCATCACCTGGGAAGACGACATCTGGCACGCCGACCCGGTGGACGTGGAGTTGGTGCATCAGCAGGCGCGCGCCAAGTTCGCCGACACACTTAAATCGGTCATCTCTGGTCGAGCCACCTCAAGCCAAGCCCGCATTTTGCTGTTTCACGGTCAGTCCGGCGCCGGAAAGACGCATCTCATCCGCGCCTTGCGAACCACCTCGCATCGGGAAGGCACAGCCTATTTCGGCTATGCTCAGATGACCCCCGACATTTCCAATTACGCTGACTATTTTCTGCGCAGGCTCATCAACTCGCTCGAGAAGCCATTCGACCCCGACAACGGCGGCGAAAGCGGCCTCTCGCGTCTCACCAATCGCCTCGTAGCGGACGCCGAGGTCATCCCCGCCGAGCGTCTCGATGCGCTTCGCGAAGCCCAGTTCGACGACGCCGCACTTGCGAGTTTCATCACCGATCTCGCCGATGAGCTCATCGCCAGCCCGAAATTTGTCGAACACGATCTCGACGTCAATATTGTCCGTGCCTTACTTTATCTTCAGCGCGCCGATCCGCGTATTGACCAGCGCGTACGGCAGTATTTGCAAGGTCGTCCGCTCGCCGACAACTCGCGCCAAGCCGTTGGCGCTCTGGATCCGTTCAACGGTGATGGCCGTGCGTTCGACATTATCAAGAGCATCGGCAAGCTCGCCTGGACGGTCGACAACGCGGCACTCGTCTATTGTATCGATCAGGTCGAAGATCTCCGCTTCTTCGACGATCCGGTAGAGCGGTTCCAGCGGGCCATCAAGGATCTCATCCAGCTTGCGAACCTGGTGCCGAACTCGATTGTCCTGATCTCGTGCCTCGGAGATTTCTACAACGACGTCCGCGGCGAGCTCGCTCAATCGTACATCGATCGCATCGAGAAATCGGGTCCCATCGCGCTTTTGGAAGGTCGCACCCCGACCGAAGCCCGCCTCATCATCTCGAAACGCCTCGAGCACGAGGCCAAGCGCGCAAAACTGGTTCTCGAGGGCGATCCGGTGCAGTACCTCGGAACAAATTTCTTCGAGGAACTTGGCGGCCTTTCGACACGCCGCCTGCTCGAGCACGCACAAGAACGCCTGCGGGCCCGGATCAACGGCGAGTATGAGCCCGAGGCAGAGGCGGCAGTGCCCGAGCCGGCGGATGCCGGCGCAGGATTCCTGTCCACGCTGGCAGCAGCTCTCGGCCTTGCCGACCCATCGAAGCCTGCTGCTCAAGCGCCCAGTCCCTCGCCTGGCGGCACCATCGACTTCCAGCGTCTTTGGGATCGCTTCCAAGGAGAATCCGAGGCTGAATTGCCGTCGGGCGATGAAGATCTGCTCAGCGTCTTGTCTGGCGCTTTGACGGTTGCCAGTGACGAATGGCGCGATCAAATCAAGATCACCGCGACGCGCCTCGTCCTCGGCGATGAATTGCCGGGTATCGATCTACAGGTCGCTCACGGCGGTCAGGTCGTGCAAGACGCGCGCATCTTCATCTGCAACAAGCCGACACAAGGCGGCGGGCTCAAGCGTCAGCTCGATAGAGCATTGATGTCGATGAAGAATCGCCAATGCTTTATGTTCCGGGCATCGGACTTTCCTCCCAACCGGAAAAATCAGACCGCACAAGCGTTCCGCCGATTCCGGGAAGCGGGCGGCCGCTCGATCCTCGTCCCCATTCCCGAATGGGAGCGCATGTTGACCGTGCATGAGTTCCACGCCCGGAACAGGCACCAGATCGGCTTCGCCGACTGGATCGCCGACGCCAAGCCGCTGTCGGGTCTTCTCCCGATCGTCCAGCTTCTCCGCCTCGATTTGCTGGGCCGCTCGGCAACTCGTTTCGAAGACACGGAGCATAAAGTTACGTTCCCGCGCGTCGTTTCGCACGATGAGCCGCGCAGCCGAACGGTAACGTCCTCCGTTCCCATGACCCCCGACGAGTTGCTGGCCGACTGGACGGGTTGGACAAGCGGCGGCATGACCTTGCCGACGCTTCCTGTCGCACCGGCCGCGACTCCGGATACCGTCGAAGAGGAACTGCAACTCACCGACATTCTCGACGAGAACGCCACCGGCGACACGAGCATTATCGCCGGCCGCGATCTGCATGGTCGGGGCAGCAAGCTGATCACCCTGAACAAGAGCATCCTGAAACGGCATGCGGCCGTCCTCGGCGGATCGGGGTCGGGCAAGACGACGCTCGCCCTTTCCTTGATCGAGCAGCTTCTGCTCCGCGGCGTTCCTGCCATCCTGATCGATCGCAAGGGCGATCTCGCCTCCTACGCAAACCCGGATGTATGGCTCAACGAGACCGACGTGAGCGACCGGCGTGGCGAGCGCGGCAGATTGGCAGAATCGATCGATGTCGCCGTCTACACGCCTGGCCGCGCGTCCGGCCGCCCTATCTCGATCACGCTGCTGCCTAATGGCATGAACGAGCTGCCCGAGCATGAGCAGCAACTCCTGGCCAACCTATCGGCCGCAGCCATGGGTGACATGCTCCACCTGAAGAATTCGGCCACTCACCAAAGGCAGTCAGGCACTCTCTCGGTTGCGCTGAAGATCCTCGGCAGCCGGTCCTCGAAGGAGGTGACACTCGGTGACCTGATCAATCTACTCGAGGAGGAGGATCCGGAACTGACCGAACTCACCCAGCGCATGGATCCATCCGGACGCATCAGGCGAGATCTCATCGGCCAGCTCGATTCGCTGCGTCATCGCAATTCGTCGCTCTTTGAGGGCGGTGGTGAGCCGCTGCGCATGGAATCGCTTCTCGGACTTGGGCCCTTCGCGCGCCGCGACGAGCGTACGCGCCTATCGGTGATCTACACGGGCTTCCTGGGCGACAACGAGAACATCCTGTTCTGGGTTTCGCAGTTCCTGTCCGAAGCTTTGCGCTTCTGCCAGCGCAACCCGAACGATCAGCTCCAGGCCGTCGTCATGTTCGACGAAGCGGACCTCTACATCCCAGCCAACGCCAAACCGGCAACGGCGGAACCACTGCAAAGTCTGCTGAAGCGCGCCCGCTCCGCAGGTCTCGGCATCATGCTCGCCACCCAATCGCCCGGCGACCTCGATTACAAGAGCCGCGATCAGATCACGAGTTGGTTCATCGGCCGCGTCCGCGAGGATACTGCCTTGAAGAAGCTGAAATCAGCGTTCCAGTCCGAGTCCGGTCTGGATGCAGCGGCGGTTCTTCCGAGCCAAACAGTCGGCGAGTTCCACCTGGTTCAAGAAGGATTGGTTCGCGCGCTCAAAGCTCAACGCTCGCTCATTCAGGCCGAGCAGGTGCCGTTCGATCGTATCGAGCAATTGGCGCATGAGACAAAGGGTGCCGACGAGAAACAGCTGAAGCTTTTTGCCTGAGAAGGCGCTCGTTCCCAGCTAACCGGGAGCCGCAAGGTCTCCTGGTTAGGTTGGACCCGATGCCGAAACCGTACTCAGGATTTCGATCCTCAGTCGTTCCGTGATTTCTCATCCTGCTCCGCAGCCGCAAGCGCTTGCACAAGCGTCGCAAGGCTGTGAACGAACGCATCGCGTCGAGATTGAGGCAGTGTCTTGAGGAGCCGGTTCTCGACGCGTTCAGAAGCAGGCTCCGCCGACTTCAACGCTTCCTTGCCAGCCGGTGTCAGCCGCACTGCATAGGCCCGCGCATCCGCCTTCGAACGCCGGCGCGCGATTAGCCCGCGAGAGACGAGACGCTTGACGATATCGGCCAGCGTCGAGCGATCGATACCCGTCTCGTTCACGATGTCTGTTTGGCTCGCCGTCTCCAGGCGTTGCAGGACGCGCAGCACCGCAAACTGACGGGGCGTCAGATCGGAACCTTGCATCTCCTCCGAGAACATTTCATCAGCCACCTGCCCGGCCCGATGCAGGAGATGCAGCATCGACGCGCTCAACGGCCCCGCATTCAGATTGGACATAGTCTGCTCCCGATCGTTCGACGGCATTGCACGCTCTTGACCGCACGTACAAATTCCGGGCGATCCAAATTCCTTTGCTTACAGATCGTAATACTGAAGATGAGAGTCAATTCACCTTGCGAAAAACATCCTGACGCAGCTCACTTAATCGCTGCGCATCGAGAATAGCCCTCACAATGCGGTGAGCTGAGGGCTTATATGCCCATTCCCACCCCTAAGCGGCCGCCGAATCTTATTTTGCGAGCACATGCAGCAGCATATAAGAGCGGCTATCATCTCGACTGCCGGCATAGGACGCACGCCTATGGTCACGTTACATCGCTAGGCCGGTTCAATCAGAAACGACGATGACCCACACAAGTTCCTCGAATACCGGCGCGTCCGCAAAATGTATACCGCGGTAGTCCAATTTATTTATACCGCTCTCGGCGCTTTATGACTCTTCCGCCATCAATCGGCGAGAGCGTGAGAAGAAATCGCGCCGCACCAGGATCGCCAGCACCCAGGCGGTGGCCACAAGCAGCGCGATCGGATGAAAGAACCAGGCCATGGCAGCCATCGCGTAGTAATAGCCCCGCAATCCGGAGTTTGCATGGCCAGCCGCTATGCCAATCAGGCGTGCTGTACGTTTGGCGTGTGATTGGCAGAGATCGACGTTGCTGCCATCCGCAATGGGCGCCGCACCGATCATGATCGCGGCATAGTGCGAGAGCCTGAAGGCCCACGCGAACTTGAAGAACGAGAACATGAAGATCGCGATCAGCAACAGCAACTTGATCTCGAAAAGAGTTGTCGACGACGTGGCCACGAACGGAAGCCGCTCCAACAGCACCTGCACTTTGTCGCCCGATCCGAGAAGCGTGGCCAACCCACCGATGATGATCGCCGACGTCGAGGCGAAGAACGCATTTCCTTGCGCCAGTCCTCCAAGAAGCTGCGCATCGACCATGCGCATATCCCTGACGGCCATGATTGCCATCCACCGCTCGCGTTGCCGCTGGACGGCACCAACGATACTGCGGCGTTCCAAGGGGCCGATCGCGGCAACGTAGCCATAGCCGATGAGAACGGTCAGGAAGACAACCGGCGCGATAAGATCGAGTGGAGAGGCGGAGAGATGGAGCAAGGACGGCTCGCGTGCGGAAAGAAAATAAGGATCGGCGCGGCTATGCGTTATCAGCCGTTCGCCATTTCCGAAAGTAGTCGCTAGAGAGTCATCGGCGGCGGCTTCCGCATCCGGTCGAGCGCACCCTGCAAAATCAATGTCGCAGCGAGCTTGTCGATGACCTCCGCCCGGCGTCGACGAGACGTATCCGCATCGATCAGCATCCGCTCGGCCTCCGCTGTCGAAAGCCGCTCGTCCCAGAGCAGGATCGGCGCATCTGTAAGGCCCGCGAGGTTTCGCGCAAACGCCTTTGACGATTGCGCACGCGGACCCTGGGAACCATCGAGGTTGATCGGGAGTCCCACGACAAATCCACCGACGCCATGCGTGCTGGCGAGCTGGAGCAATCGCACGGCATCGGCTTTGAATTTCGTCCGCCGGATCGTCTCAAGCGCAGATGCGATCATCCGGGACACATCGGAAAGTGCGAGCCCGAGTGTCTTCGTACCGACATCGATGCCGATCAAGCGTGCGCCCGGCGCGAGCGCAGCTGCAAAAATGTCGAGCGGCAGCACACCACGCAAGGTATCGGGCGGATCAGTCGGCTCATCGAGCTCAAGAGATTTGTCCTCGGTCATGCCGCCCTTATAGTGCGCTCCGGCTTAGTTCACCACTCTCAGGCATCAGCTCCCAATGGAGGCCAAGGCATGAAAATCACCTGGTTCGGTCACTCTTGCTTCCGCATCGAAACCGGTTCGAGCGTCATCCTCATCGACCCTTTTTTGAAAGGTAATCCCACCTTCCAGAATGCGGGGATCAACTTCGAGACTGCAACGAAGGGCGTCACTCACGTTGCGCTGACACACGGCCACGACGATCACATCGGCGACGCGGGAGAAATCTGCAAAGCGACCGGAGCACCGCTGTTCGCCACTTACGAGCTCGCCCTGCATGTTCAGAAAATGGGCGCTGAACAAATCCAGCCGATGAACACGGGCGGCACCGTCTCCGACAAGGATTTCGATCTGAGCCTCGTCAACGCCTTGCATTCGTCATCATCGAACGGCGTTTACCTCGGTAACCCGAACGGAATCATTCTGAAAACGAAGGAAGGTAAGACCGTCTATCACATGGGCGACACCGATATGTTCAGCGGGATGGAGTTGATCGCTGAGCTTCATAAGCCCGACATCGGCATCGTCCCGATCGGTGATCGGTTCACCATGGGGGCCAAATCGGCTGCCTTCACATGCAAGAGGTTCTTTTCTTTCAAGACGATACTGCCGTGCCACTACGGAACGTTCCCGGGCATGCTCGATCCCGACGCCTCGAAATTCGTGGCCGAAATGGCCGGGCACAATGTCGTGGCACCAAAACCCGGCGAGACTGTAACGATCTGAGCGAGCCACGAATTCCTGTGTCCAATGCACCCGGACGGTCGCAAGGAGCAGCCCACGCACTATATGAGCGGGTTGAACCGTGCGCAGTCCCCTGGGAGATGAACGATGCAGGATGACGTTCAGGCCGGCGAGACGGCCGGGAATGCGCCAGCCACCACTCGAGGCGAGGCGCCACACCCGGTCGCTCCCACTGGGCAGGGCACAGTTGCCCTCATCGTTTATACCGCCACGACGTTTCTGTCGGCGCTGCTTCTCTTCTCGGTTCAGCCGATGTTCGCGAAGATGGTGCTGCCGACACTCGGCGGTTCCCCATCGGTGTGGGCGGTCGCCCTGGTCTTCTTCCAAGCGACCTTGCTGGCCGGGTATTGCTACGCGCACATTCTCAATCGCGTAACGCGTCCGCTGGTTGGCGGTATTATCCACATCGTCCTGACCAGCATCGCCCTTCTCGCCCTTCCGATTGCCATTCCCACTGGCTTTGGAGAGCCCCCACCGGGTGATCCTGCCTTCTGGCAGCTCGGACTATTCGCGGCCGGCGTCGGTCTGCCATTCCTCGCCGTATCCGCGAATGCACCCCTCCTGCAGGCGTGGTTTTCCGCGTCCGGCCACCCTCACGCCCGGGATCCGTATTTCCTCTACGGCGCCAGCAATCTCGGCAGCCTGATCGCGTTGTTGGCCTATCCTTTCGTTCTTGAGCCAGCATTTGGAGTATCGGCCCTGTCGCGCATCTGGACGGCCGGATTCGTGGCTTTGCTCACGCTTATTCTCCTGTCGGTCCTCGTTGTGCGCACATCTATCCAATCGACCGCAAGTGCCAGTACAGAAGCAACACCGACACCACAGGATGAACCTGCGCCCTCGCTCACGCGCCGTCTCGGCTGGGTCGGATTGGCGTTCGTACCATCTGCGCTTCTAACCGCCTTCACGACGCACATCAGCATGGATGTCGCGTCCGCCCCGTTGCTTTGGGTCTTGCCGCTCGCGCTTTACCTGCTGACGTTCGTGCTGGTCTTCCGCGATCACGCAATCGCTCTGCTCCCGGCTGCCTGCGTCGTTGCGCTCGGAGCCGGCGCATTCTGGCCCCCTATCGCCAAGCTGCTGTTTGGGATCGAGGAGATCTCGATCGAGGGCCAAGCACTCGCGGGAGCCATCGGAGCGCTGCTCTATATCGTCGTCGTGAAGTGGATCTGGCGCAAACCTTCGATGGATGGCATGCGTGCCGTGCACATCGGTGCTCTGATCCTGGCGCTGCTGGCTCTTTCGCAGACTGAGCACGAAGGCTGGTTCATCACGGCCTCGACCGGCGTCGCCGTCTTCTTTGCCGCGACCATGGTCGCGCATCGCACGCTTTACGACACGCGCCCGCCGGCCGCCCGGCTGACAGAATTCTACTTGCTCATGTCGCTTGGTGGCGTGCTGGGTGGGCTCTTCTCCGCTCTCCTCGCGCCACGCCTGTTCTCCGAGATTTTCGAATATCCCCTTCTTCTGGCTCTCACACTCGCGTGCCAACCGGGGGTCTTCTCGCTGGGACAGGGCCGCAAACGCTGGGAAGAGCTCTTGTCGCTTTGGATCGTAATCGCGGCGGCGATTTTGATCCTCATCTGGGTACCCAAGGCAGTTCCCCAGCTCCCATCTGTCGATAGCGCCAATCTTCCCGGCTCCGCGTGGTGGGCAGCGGGACTTGCCGAGATCTATATGTCGACGCGCCTCATGGCGATCGAATGGGGCAGCACGGCCGTCACCGCTGCCCTGTTCGGGCTGATCATCCTCCTGCTTTGGGGCCATCCCGGACGCCAACTCGTCGCGGCTCTCGGAATGTGTGGCGCCATCGTGCTCTTGCCATCGGGTGTTCGCCGTGCCGACGCGCAACGCAGCTATTTTGGTGTCTACCGCGTCTACAGCTCGGGCCAATACAACATCCTGACCCATGGCACGACACTGCACGGCGCCCAGCGCATGCGTGACGAATTTGGCGTCGCCGCACCCGATCCGACGCCGGGCACATATTACTATCCAGCGAGTCCCATGGCCAAATCCGTGGAGGCAGCACGCGAGAACGTCACCGCAAAGGGCGGAACGGGACGATTTGGCATTATCGGGCTCGGCGCCGGCTCCCTCGCATGCCTCGCGAAAGACGGCGAACGCTGGCGCTTTTTCGAAATCGACCCGTTGATGATTTCGATCGCGCGCAATCCAACAAACTTCACGTATCTGGATAGCTGCCAGCCGAAGCCACCCGACATCGCGCTCGGAGACGCGCGGCTGACACTTGCCAAAGAACCAGACGGGGCGTTCGACCTCATCATCGTCGATGCGTTCACCTCGGATGCCGTTCCGATCCATCTGATGACGGCAGAAGCTATGGCCCTTTACCTGAAGAAGACCAGCCCAAACGGCGTTGCGGTCCTGCATATCTCAAATCGCTACCTCGACCTCGACGCCGTCCTCGGAGCAACCGTCAAACTCGTCGACAGCGCACACGGCGTACTCGTTTCGGACGATGAGGCGGATGGCGGCTACGGCCAGACGACATCGACAATTGCCGTCTTTGCCAAGTCTGCCGAGGCTCTTGCGCCATTCGCCGCACTCAAGGGAGCAAAGCCTCTCGACGCGAAAGGCTTGCGTGCCTGGACCGACGACTATTCGGATATCGTTGGGCCATTCTTCTCGAAGATGAAAGATTGACACCCACCGTCGACGTCGCGCTTGACGCTAAGCGGTTTCAATCGGACGCTTTAACGACAAGTGTCCGAGGGAGCCCAAAATGACGGCAAATGCCTCAGCGCGATTCCGAGACCGCGACGTCATCCTGGAAAATGGCATTCGTGGCCTAAACCTCGAGATCCCCTCGGCATCGCCAGCCAACTACTACGAAGCAATCAGCCAACCTGCCGCGCTGCAACCGATCACGATCGACGGCAAGCTGTTTCTGCCAGCAACGAGCTCCACCAAAAGCGGCAAATGGCCTGTCGTGCTGATTATTCCCGGGAGTCTGGGCGTCACCGCAGCAAACCTCACGCACGCCGCAACTATCACCTCCGCCGGTATTGCGGCCTTCGTGTTGGATAGCTTTGGCGCGCGCGGCGTGACGTCGACCGTTGCCAAGCAAACCCAATTCTCATTCGCGGCGAGCGCCTATGATGTTCTCGCTGCCTGGAAAGTGATTGCTGCACGCCCCGAGATTGATTCGAGCCGCACCGGCGCGCAGGGACACAGCCGCGGAGGCGCAGCCGTCCTGACAGCCGCAACGCGTCGCTTCGCCGATGCGATTGTGGGCGCCGGCAACGGTCCGATCGCGGTGCTCGCCGCTTATCCGTGGAGCGGCCACCAGTTTCTCGATCCTCGTGTCGGCGACACCGAGATTCGCGCTTTGATCGGAGATCGCGACGAATGGTGCTCGCCCATGCAGGTGCAGGGCCATTGCCAAGCCATTCGTTTAAGCGGCGGACGCGCCTCGATGCGCATCGTTTCAGGCGCCCATCATAGCTTCGACCGTGGCAGCTCAATCGTAGACATTGCCGAGGCATCGGTCTCGCCACATGCTCCGACGACGTATCTAGATGACAACGGAGCATTCCTGCACCCTCTCAACGATGCCCCCGATCCGACTCTCGTAGACCGCGACGTGATGATCTACTCGCTCAAGGCTGGCAACGGAAAAAAGGGCGCAAAACTCGGCAGCAATCCTGGTGACGCCGAGCTTTTCCGCGAGGACATGCTGTCATTCTGGCGGCGCACTCTTGGCCCGGTTGCATAGACCGGGGCCGGAATGTCACACGTGAATCAATTTGTGTATGAGACTTTCGCTGGCGGCGCTAAGGCCTCACGCTCCAAACAAATTTGACGGTTCCCATCTCAAAGCTCATTCCAACGTATCTAAGCCGGAGGTTTCCCGCGATAGGTCTCTGGCGCGAAGGCCGCAAACGCAATGCCCGAAGCGATGATCAAGAGCGCGGCAGTCACAAGAGCCGTCGTGGCGCCCAGCAAGTCAACGATGAAGCCGAGAAGAAGAGGTCCAGCGACATAGCCGGCATCCGCAATCAGGCGAAACGTGCTCATGGCCGCCGCATTCATCCCGGGAGGCGCCGAGTCAGCTGCGTAGGCGGCTGGCGCCGTTCCGAGCGCCGAAATAGCCACGCCCCAAACGATGCTGGCGATCATGAACCACGTATAATCCGGCGCAACACAGAAAAGCATCATCGATGACCCCGAGACCAGCGTCGCAGGAACGATCACAGCTTTCCTTCCAAAACGATCCGTAATCCATCCAAGAGGATACGCGGTCACCAGTCCCGCGATGCTCCCCAGCATCAGCGCAAAGCCGATGGCGCTCACTGAGATATGGAGCTGTTCGTCGGCAAGGATTGGAATGACCGTGAACAACCCGCCGGTCCGAACGATAGCTCCCATCAGAACGATCACGCTGATCAGCGCAAAGCCGATCTTCGCGGTTAGCATGCGAAACTGGGTAATGAACGACTGCGACGCCGCGAGGTGGGGAGTGGCCGCCTTTCCGATATCCTTCGTTTCGCCAACGGCGAACCACGCGACACCCGTCACGAGCAAAGCCGCAAACCCGTACGCCCAGAACGGCGCCGAAAGCCCATAATGCTCGGCGAGAAGTCCTCCCGGAAACGGCCCAATGCCGACAGCAAAAATGAAAGTACCCTGATAAAGCGCCAGCATGCGCCCACGTTTTGCGGGGGTTGTGATATCGGCAAGAACGATCTGCCCCGTGGTCACAATCAGCCCGGCGCCGGCGCCCGCGACGAACCGCGCAATGATAAACTCCGGGTAGCTGCTGGCTACCGCGCACCACAAATTTCCGGCTGAGGAGATCAATCCGCCGATAGCCAGCGTCGGTCGGCGTCCAACCCAATCAGACAAGCGCCCAGAAGGCACGGCTGTGAAGAACCGCGCCAAGCCGTAGATCGCTACTGCCATGCCGACCGCCGACGTCGGCACACCGAACGATTGTGCGTAAAGCGGCAACGACGGAACCATCCCGCCAAAACCCAACTGGTTGATGGCCACGAGCACACACATCCATAGAAGGACCCTATTCTCGAACGCCATGCTGGCCGCGGCCCCATCCGTGATTGGTGTGAGAGAGGTAAGCCGCCGCGCAAGTCCGATGGATGCGTGGCAGCACCGTGATTGGAAGATTGAAGAGTGAGAGCGCTGGCTAGCGCTTGAGCGCCGCCACGGAGTCTTTCAAAGCTTTCCCGACCTTGTCGATGTCGTCGCGCGAAACGTCGAGATGCGTAACGGCACGGATCATGTTGCCGTACGTGAGACCCATCCGGACGCCGCGCTCGAGCAACGCATCGTGCACCTGCCTGGAGGTAAGCCCGGCCCCTGATGGATCGAAAAAGACGATGTTCGATTCAATCGTCGGCGTATAGAGCGCGAGGCCCGGAACAGCGGCGATATGCTCTCCGAGACGCCGCGCATTGGCGTGATCATCAGCGAGCTTTTCCATATTGTGGTCGAGCGCATAGAGTCCGGCAGCCGCAATGATGCCGGACTGTCGCATAGCTCCTCCGAGCCGGTGCTTCCAGCGCCACGCCTCGTTGATGAAGGCTTTCGACCCTGCCAGCACGCCGCCGATAGGACACCCGAGCCCCTTCGACAGGTCGAGCCAAACCGTATCGACGTGCCGTGTCATCTCTGTTGCCGAGACACCCGAGCCAACAACAGCATTCGGCAGCCGCGCACCATCCATGTGGACGATCAGACCGTGCGCCTTCGCGACGCCCGCTACCTCGGCAATTTGCTCAGGCTTCCAGATGGCACCGCCGCCCCGATTCACCGTTTGCTCGATTACCAGCACGCGCGAAATCGGGTTGTGCCGGCCATCTCCCGTACGGATCGCCGCGGCCACGTCTTTGCCTGTGAAAATGCCTTTCTCGCTTGGAATCCACAGCGTCTGGGCGCCGGCCAGCACAGCGGCGCCCCCGCCCTCGGACGTGAAAACGTGCGTTTCGGCAGAACCAATAATCTCGTCTCCGGGTCGGCAGTGCACCAGCATGGCGATCTGGTTGCACATGGTTCCCGAGGGCAGGAAAATGGCGGCTTCCTTGCCGACAAGTTCTGCGACACGCTCCTGCAATCTGTTCGTTGTGGGATCTTCACCGCGCTGCTCGTCGCCAACCTCCGCTTCGGCCATGGCCTTGCGCATGCCGATGGACGGCTTGGTCTGCGTATCGCTGTAAAGGTCGATCAAACGGTTCTGCGCGGTCGGGGCCACAGGTGCCTCCAGAGGAGTTGGACTGTACGTGCGCTTTACCGCGCCAGCCGCGAACCGTATGACAGCGCCGTTCGCCCTTCAATCGCCCAATCGTTTCAATCGAACAGGAGAGGCCCATGCAGCTCGGATCGAACATTACCGCCGTCGTCACGGGTGGCGCCTCTGGCCTCGGTGGTGCAACCGCCAAAGCGCTCGCTGAAAAAGGCGTCAAGGTCGCGATCTTCGATCTGAACGCCACCCTTGGCGAAGCTCACGCGAAGGCGATCGGCGGCAAGTTCTTCCAATGCGATGTGACCAGCGAGGCCAGCGTCGACGCCGCCTTCGCAGCATCTCGGGAAACCGTCGGCTCCGAACGCATCCTGGTCAACTGCGCCGGCATTGCCATCGGCAAGCGGATTACCCGCAAGAGCCGCGATACGGGCGCCATCGAACCGCACGACCTCGCCTCGTTCAGCAAGGTTATTCAGGTCAATCTCATCGGCACATTTCTCATGATCGCCAAGTCGGCCGCTCACATGCAGACCTTGCCGCCTCTGGGCGAGGACAACGAGCGCGGCGTCATTGTATGCACCTCGTCGGTCGCTGCCGAAGAAGGACAAATTGGGCAGGTGGCCTATTCCGCCTCCAAAGGCGGCGTCCTCGCCATGACCTTGCCGATTGCCCGCGATCTGGCCCAATCCGGCATTCGCGTCGCGACGATCATGCCGGGCCTCTTCCACACCCCCATGTTCGACGGCCTGCCGGACGACGCTCGGAACGCGCTGGCGGCATCGGTACCTTTCCCATCACGCCTCGGCAAACCGTCCGAGTATGCCGCACTCGCGACGCATATTTGCGAGAACATCATGCTGAACGGCGTTGCAATCCGCCTGGACGGCGCCGTGCGGCTAGCTCCTCGCTAACAGACCGGGAACTTTAAAAGATCTATTCACGTTGTTGCTAAAACCTATTGGCCCAGCGGCTGTTTGGCAGTAGGTAGGTACCCGGACGAACTGGGGGCTGTAAGTAACTCGTAACAGTGTGCGGCGTATCGCGATGTTCAGTGGGCTTCCCGGCATGATGTCCGCGCTCCGTCTCGGAGTGTACGCGGTAATGATTGCCGCCGTTACATCACTGACCGGTTGGAGCGCCTATCGCCTTGGCGCCACGGTTGTGAGCCTTTTGGATACCAAGATCATCGATGGGAGCGGGCGCGCCTTGCCTGAGCCCCAGTGGTCCGCACCCCCGTTTGCGGCCGATCCCCGGACAGAGCAGACGGCGGAAGAGATCGAGGATTCCGGTTCCGTCTCGCAACTGACCTCGGCAACGGAAGGCCCGTTGCCGACTGCCCCACGCGCGTCGAGCGATGATCCCGACTACGATCCCGCTACGGCCTTTTATCGAGGCAGCGGGGGCACTTACAAAACGTACTGTGTGCGCCTTTGCGATGGTTTCTACTGGCCCATCAGCTTTTCGACGACATCCGATCAGCTCGAGGCCGACGAGTCCGCGTGCCGCTCCGCATGCGGTAGCCCTGCCCGTCTGTTCGTCCATCGCATTCCCGGTGAAGGCCCTGCGACGATGATCTCGCTCGATGGGCTCCCGTACACGGCGCTGAAATCGGCCTTCCTATTCCGCACGCGATACGACGCGCAGTGCCGATGCCAGCCCCAGCCCTGGCAGGAAGCCGCCAAGGACCGCCACAAGCTATTTGCTGCTGCTGAGGCAGCAGGACGGGGAGATACCGCAGCGGTGGCCGAGGCCATGCGCCTCAAGGAGAAAGTCACCGAGAATCGTCGAGCAGAGACGGAAGCGCTGGAAAAGGCGGATAAAGTTGCCAACCGCGAACTGGAAAATCTGGAAGAAACAGCTTCTGTTGCTCCGCCGCCGCGTGTAGCACGACAACAACGCAGACCTGAGCCGCGCCAACGCTCGGAAACCATCAGAGTCGGCGCCCTGCAGCAGACGGATGAGCGGCCGAGAAAAGGCTTCATCGCCGCCTCCGGACCGGGTCGCCCATGGCAGGATCGCGCTTTCGGCGACAACTGATAACATGCCGCAGCTCCTATTCTGCCTGGGCCGTTCAGAGAATATTTCCGTTCACCCTCGATAACGACCGGACAGCGCCACGCAACGTGGCCTGAAGTTCCCTCTCCTGTTCCGGTAGCCGGGCGTCAATGTCAGCAGCACATCGCGTGGCGATCATCTGTGTCGCCTTGACCGTTTTTCCGGTAGCCGCATACGCGCAGGGCTTCTTGGAGGGCCTTTTCGGCTTTGGCGGCGCTCAATGGTCCCAGCCATCCACACGACAGGCAGCATCCCACGGAGGTTTCCGATACCGTGAACCGGTGACGCGACCGTCCTCCTCCTATGGGCGGGAGGGAACGGCACCAACCTCTGTCGGGAAATACCGCACGGTGTGCGTGCGCATGTGCGACGGCTACTATTTTCCGATCAGCGGTTCGGTCTCAGAGCGAGCCTTCTACCGCGATGCGCAAATTTGCCGTCGAAGCTGCGGCTCGGAAGCAAAACTATTCTACCACGAAACCTCATCAGGCGACGCTCGCGAAATGATCGATCTGACCGGTCGATCCTATCCAAGTCTTGCCAATGCCTTCAGGTACAGAAAGCAGATTGTCGATGGATGCACCTGCCGGCCGGAACCCTGGTCGGCGGCAGAAATCGCGCGCCATCAACGATATGCTGCCGAGAGCGCCCAAAAGCCCCACACGACCAATGATCCGGCGGTTGTAGCGACAGAGTCCGATCGGATCGCTGCCAATGTGCCCGGATCAGGCGTCGACCCTGAAGTCGCATCGGATCCGGAAAAATCTGCAGCCTCGGATGTCGACGATCGCGCCGCAGCCCCACCGCCCATCACGAGACCGCTCCCGATTGGCACACCCAACTCTTCACGGGCGTCCCGCACGGTATTCGCTCGGAGTCCCATTGCAGTAGGTCGCCATTCACGCCAGCCGCGCGCGAGACCGGTGGCAACTCAGAACAGCCAGCCCGGTCTTTTCGGCTTCGGTTTCGACGGCTCCAATCAACAGAAACTACGCTGGCCTGGCGATTGATCGCGACGACCTTGGCGCAGACCCGCGGGCCTATCTCACCGGAGATTCTTCACGCCGCGATCGCATTCATCGCCGTGGCGAGATCGATGTCGTTCTTGGTGAGTCCACCAGCATCATGTGTCGACAGCACCACCTCGACGGTATTCCAGACGTTTCGCCACTCGGGATGATGATCCATCTTTTCGGCTACAAGTGCGATCCGCGCCATGAAACCAAAGGCTTCATTGAAATCCTTGAATTTAAACGTCCTCTGAATGGCGTCGCGCCCGTCGACGGCGCTCCAACCGTCGAGACCACTAAGAGCCATCCGTCGCGCATCGTCAGTTAATCGCTGAGCCATCGCAATTCGCTCCAAATCTGAGACGCCGGCATGAAACCGATCTTTCTCATCTGGGGAAGAGGTCGCGCTCGGTCAACGATGTTTCCTCAGCCAGCCTGATCGACCACCACCCGTTTCCAGATCGCTTTGTCACCCAGGCTTTCGACGAACGCCTGATGAGCTGCAACATCCTCATCGGTAAGCCGGACCGGCAGCGGCACCGGTCGCGGCAGGGCCACGGACCGGATGGCAGCACGCACCACCGTATTCGGTCCCCGCGTGGCAAGTTCGAGCGTCGTCTGCCGCTCCCCAAGGAGCTCGACGTAAACGCCGGCGAGCAGCAGCGAGTCCATCAGCGCGCCGTGCTTCGTGCGCTTCGAATTGTCGACGCCATAGCGCTTGCAGAGCGCGTCGAGCGTATTCGGTCCGGCGGGATGCTTCCGGCGCGCAATCTCAAGCGTATCGACCAGCCGCTCACGCGCGATCAGAGGTCGCCCAACCCGGCCGAGTTCCATATTGATAAAGCCGGCATCAAACTGCGCATTGTGGATGACGAGCGGCGAATCCCCGAGAAAGGCCAGGATCTCGTCCACCACCGCTGAAAAGATGGGCTTGTCCCTCAGGAATTCGGTGGAGATGCCGTGGATATTGAACGCCTCGGGATGCACCTCCTTGCCCTCAGGGCAGATGAAGGCGTGAAATTCAGCGCCAGTCGGAATGCGATTGACGATCTCCACACAGCCGATTTCGATCAGCCGGTCGCCATTCTTGGCATCGAGACCCGTCGTCTCCGTATCGAGCACGATCTCGCGCAGCATCAATCGCCTCCCCACCTTGCCCCGTTCGACCTACCTGACGCGATTGGCTGCTGGCGACAAGAGCGGCCACGCGCTCTGTCCACTGTCGAGTGGGAAGAGAACCCGTTGGTGCACGATGCCGCTACGCCCAGTACGTCTCGTATGCCGTCCCCGTTCGGCCTCGCAGCGACGCGACCACCCGGTCCACTTCTGCCAGCGTATCTTCGAGAGGCAGCCCGGTATCGATGACGAAATCGGCGCGCTCGCGCTTCTCGGCGTCCGGCACCTGGCGCGCGAGAATCTGGTCGAATTTCTCGTCCGTCATACCAGGCCGATCGAGCACACGCTGACGTTGAACATGTGCGGGCGCAGAAACCACCACCACGACGTCGACCCGATGTGCATTGTCGCCCTCGAGCAGCAGCGGAATCTCCAGCACGACCAGATCGGCCCCGCGCGCTGCCTCGGCCTTGAGAAACGTCTGCTCTGCGGCATAGACCAACGGATGCACGATCGCTTCCAGCCGTTTGAACCCGGACGGATCCTTCAGCAACGCGGCTGCGAGCTTCGGGCGCTCAACGCCTTCCGGCCCTGTCACACCGGGAAATGCGGCCTCGATCGACGCGACCGCCCCGCCTCCGACTGCATAGAGCTTGTGCACCTCGGCATCCGCATCGCAAACGGCAACACCATTCGTTTTGAAGCGTTTGGCGACGGTCGATTTCCCCATGCCAATGGAACCTGTCAAACCGATAATCAGCATCAGCGTCCCTCGATGTCCGCGACCAGGATGTCGCGCAAGTCGTCGGTCACCTCGGGCGTGAGGCCAAACCATTTCGCGAACCCCGGCACCGCTTGGTGCAGCAACATACCGAGGCCATCAACCACGGCGAGATCTCGCGCCCGAGCCCGACGCAGGAGTTCGGTCTCGAGCGGCACGTAGACGATGTCGGCGACTGTTGCATCAGCAGGGAGGTGTGTCACATCGAAATCCAGAGGTCCCGCCTTTGCCATGCCGAGCGAGGTGGTATTCACCAGCAGACCCGCATCGTTAGCGGCAGTCTCGGCATCGGACCACGCAATCGGCTTTACGCGCGCCCCAAAATGCTGCGCTATCTCCTCTGCGCGCGACAGCGTGCGGTTCGCAACACGCACCTCACCGATCCCCGCTTCGAGAAGCCCATAAACAATCCCACGCGCCGCACCGCCGGCTCCCAGCAACAGAGCCGGCCGATCCTTCGCGCGCCAGGTCGGCGCGGAAACCTCGAGATGCCGCATGAAGCCATACGTATCCGTGTTGGCGGCATGCAATCGGCCCTCTTCGAGCCAAAGCGTGTTGGCCGCTCCCACCGCATCCGCCGAAGCCTCTCGAACGTCAGCCGCGCGAAACACAGCTTCCTTGTGCGGCAACGTCACATTGCACCCGGCAAGGCCGCGCTCGGCCAGCGAGCGCACAAACATCGTGACGTCTTCCGGCTTCACAGCAATCTTGCCGTAGCTGCCATCGATCCCATACGTTTTCAGCCAATAACCGTGGATCATCGGCGAGCGCGAATGTTCGATCGGCCAGCCAATCACCGCCGCCTGCGTCATGTATCGATGACCTCCCACGCACGAAGCTCACCCAACAGTGCGATCAGCGGCAGCCCGAGGATCGTGAAATAGTCCCCCTCGATGCGCTCGAAAAGCTGTGCGCCAAGACCTTCGAGTTGATAGGCGCCAACCGACAGGCAGACATCTTCGCCTGCCACATCGAGATAGCGATCGAGAAATGCGGGCGAGAATGCGCGAACGGTAAGCGACGCCGTCTCCGCATGTTGCCAGACCACTTGTCCAGCCTCCGCGAGCGCGACCGCAGACACGAGCACATGCGTCTTCCCTCGAAACATCATGAGATGACCACGTGCGCCGGAGAGACCGGCTGGCTTTTCGAAGATCCGATTGCCGAGCGCCAGAACCTGATCGCCACCGATCACGAGTGCATCGGGATGCGCCCGGCTCACGTCCATAGCCTTGGCGGCTGCAAGCGCACGCGCGATCGTGTCCGGCCCAGCATCGCCGTCACTGGCCTCGATCTCGTGTCGCAGCCGAGGCTCGTCGACCGTCGACGCAATGGCCTCGAATGAGAGGCCCGCGGCTTGCAGCATCTGCCGCCGGCTTCGGCTTTGCGACGCAAGAATCAACCGGCGACGCGCACGATCAGTCGTCATTGTCAGGGCCACCCGTCTCCGCTGCGCGCCGCTCGGTCAGCAGCTTGATCACCGTCGCTGCCGTCTCTTCGACGGACCGCCGCGTCACGTCGATGATCGGCCATCCGTGCCGCTGGAAAAGCTTTCGCGAACTGGTGAGCTCCGTCGCAATCTGTGCGCGATCGACATAGTCGTCGAGTTCCTTGTCCGCGAGCAGATGCACCCGGTTGCGCCGCACCTCCATGATCCGCTCGACGCTGGCGACAAGACCGACCACGAAAGCGCGATGCGGCGTCGCCAGAACCGTCGGGGGATCAATCCCCGGTACGAGCGGCACGTTGGCGACCTTATAGCCACGTTGCGCCAGATAAATGCTTGTCGGCGTCTTTGACGTTCGCGAGATGCCGAGAATGATGATGTCCGCGGCATTGAGATCGTCCGGCAGACGGCCGTCGTCGTGCGCCATCGCAAAGTTCAGCGCATCGATACGTTGGAAATAGCCAGCATCGAGCACATGCTGTCCTGCGACAATGGGTGTCTTCGGTGCCCCGAGATAGGACTCAAAAACTTTCATGACCGACTCGAGCACATGCAGGCTCGGTACGCGCAGTTCGCGGCAGCGCGTCTCGAGAGCTGTCGTCAAGTCGTGCTGCACGAGCGTGTAAAGCACGATACCCGGCGCGGAGGACACCTCTTGCAGCACCCGGTCGAGTTGCCGCTGCGTCCTGACCAGCGGATGGACATGCTCGATCGGCCGCACCTGCGCGTATTGCACCGCTGCCGCCTTCGCGATCGTTGTCAGCGTTTCACCCGTCGAATCCGAGATCAGATGCAGGTGAAAGTAGCTCGGCGAGACGTTGGGCATCTGTTGACAAAACCCTGGGTTTTCCCGACCCGCTCCGCGCCATCACCCCAACGCTTGAAGAACTGGCCGGTTCTCCACCGTCTCCTCAACAGGTGAGCCACGTTCGGAGGCTCGTACGAGCACCATTGCCCGTTAGCCGTCGCTCATGCGTTGTTCCGGCGTTCACGACAGCTTGTCAACAAGGAGTAGATACTTCGTTGGCGCACCAACATTGCGCCAAGTCACTGACGCGCAGCGCCTTTGAATGTCTTGTGGCACGTCGGCAGACTCGCTACTGCATTTGGCATTCACTCATCGACAGCCTCGGACATCTGCGCCCAAGACCCCCATTCCAACCCATCGCCGCAATTCACCGAGGTAAGAGTCAAATCAAAAACTTCTAGAAAACCTTTGGGAAGATTTAAGTGGCCAAGCCCTCCCGTCCGAATCCGCATAGCCGTCGCCTGCTCGCGCCCTTCCAGGGAACCGTCAACGTATCTCCACCCGTCTGGCTGATGCGTCAGGCGGGGCGCTATCTGCCGGAATACCGCGAGGTTCGCGCGCAGGCCGGTGGCTTCCTCGAACTCTGCTACAATCCAGCCCTTGCAGCCGAGGTGACCCTTCAGCCGATCCGTCGCTACGGCTTCGATGCCGCCATCCTCTTCGCCGATATCCTCCTCGTTCCCGACGCGCTCGGCCAACCGCTGCGCTTCGCCGAGGGTGAAGGCCCGTTGCTCGACCCCATCGCGAGCGAGAGCGCGCTCTCGCGCTTGCGGCCAGAGGCGACTCGCTCCAAGTACACACGTGTCGCCGAAACGGTGGCCCGCCTCCGGCAGGATCTTCCCAAGGAGACCGCGCTCATCGGCTTTTGCGGCGCACCGTGGACCGTCGCCACCTACATGGTCGAAGGCCGCGGCTCGAAAGATCAAGCCGCCGCGCGGCTCTGGGCCTATCGTGATCGCGACGGCTTCGAGAAGCTCATCGACATCCTGGTCGAAGCGTCGATCGACTATCTGGAGCATCAAGTGAAAGCCGGCACCGACGTCCTGCAAATTTTCGATACTTGGGCCGGCGTGCTCCCCGACGACGAGTTCGACCGCTGGGTTGTTGACCCGACCAGGCGCATCGTCGAAGGCGTAAAAGCCTCCCATCCGGACGTACCGATCATCGGCTTCCCGCGTGGCGCCGGCGGTTCCGCCCTTTGGTATGTCTCCGAGACCGGTGTCGACGGGATCGGCTGCGATACGGCGATGCCGCCCTACATGATGGCCGAAGCGTTCGACGAGGAACCTGTTGTCGTGCAAGGCAATCTCGACCCGCTTCTGCTCGTTGCCGGTGGTGACCCGCTGGAGGAGCGCACGCGCGAGATCCTGGATCGGATGACTGGCAAGCCCTTCATCTTCAATCTCGGTCACGGCATCGTACCCGAAACGCCGCCCGAGAATGTCGCTCGGCTCGTCGAGATCGTGCGAGGCGGTTGATCGAACGACCTTTTCGCCGGGCAAGAGACCCGGGATGCCGAGGCTAAAACCGTGTCCTCACCAGCCCTACGCGCCGTCGTCGCGCTCGTCATCACCGCCGTGGCGTTCTTTGCCGTGGCCTATTTCGCCGGCTTGGCAGCGTACGACTGGATGAAAGCTCTGCACGTCATCGCAATCATCTCGTGGATGGCGGGTATGCTCTATTTGCCGCGCCTCTTCATCTACCATTGCGATGCCGAAGTCGGTTCGAAGCAGTCTGAGACCTTCAAAATCATGGAGCAGCGCTTGCTCCGTGTGATCATCAATCCAGCGATGATCGTGGCGTGGGTAGTCGGGCTGTGGCTGGTATGGCAAGGTGGATGGTACAAAGCCGGCTGGTTTCATGCTAAGCTATTGGCTGTACTGGCGCTTTCTGGCGTCCACGGGTACCTCTCGGCAGCCACTCGCGCCTTCGCTGAAGACCGCAATACCAAACCTGCCCGCCATTGGCGCCTTATGAACGAGGTTCCAACGGTGCTCATGATCCTCATCGTGGTTCTCGTGATCGTGAAGCCGTTCTGATTTCGCAGTTGCGCAATTCGCTTTGCTTGCATTCTGCAGATGGGTTATTATTTAAGAAGAATCGACGAAGCTTCCCCGGGCGCCCGCCCAGACTGGGGAAGCCGCGACCGCCGGACATCACTGCTCCAACGCAGAAGACGCTCCAACGCCTCGCTAGAGCAATCCACTCCCCCTGCGCGCGCCATTTGACGCGACCCCGCCCCGTGACGGCAAGTCCAAAGAGTTTCACATGCAAGATATCATCAATCAGATCAAGCTTCAGGATCTGAAGTCCAAGACCCCCACGGAGCTGCAAAGCTTCGCTGAGGAGGCGGGCGTCGAGAACGCGAGCACGATGCGCAAGCAAGAGCTCATGTTCGCCACCCTGAAGCAATTAGCGGCCAAAGATATCGAGATCACTGGCATCGGTGTTGTCGAGGTTCTCCAAGACGGCTTCGGCTTCCTGCGCTCGCCGGACGCCAACTATCTTCCTGGCCCAGACGACATCTACGTCTCCCCCTCCCAGATCCGCCGCTTCGCATTGCGCACGGGCGACACGGTCGAGGGACTGATCCGCAGCCCTAAGGAGGGCGAGCGGTACTTCGCGCTGATCAAAGTCAACAAGATCAACTTCGAGGAACCCGAGGCTCAGCGCCACAAGGTCAACTTCGACAACCTGACGCCACTCTATCCCGACAAGTGGCTGGGAATGGAGATGGCCGACCCGACGATCCGCGATCTTTCAGGCCGCGTCATCGATATCGTGGCTCCGATCGGCAAGGGCCAGCGCGCGCTGATCGTCGCGCCGCCGCGCACCGGCAAGACGGTGCTGCTGCAAAATATCGCAAAATCGATCACCGCCAATCATCCCGAGTGCTTCCTCATTGTGCTGCTCATCGACGAGCGCCCGGAGGAAGTGACCGACATGCAGCGCTCGGTGAAAGGCGAAGTGATTTCTTCGACTTTCGACGAGCCGCCGTCTCGTCACGTCCAAGTGGCCGAGATGGTCATCGAGAAGGCCAAGCGCCTCGTCGAGCACAAGCGCGATGTGGTCATCCTGCTCGACTCGATCACCCGTCTCGGCCGCGCCTATAACACCGTCGTGCCGTCCTCCGGCAAGGTGCTCACCGGCGGCGTCGACTCGAACGCCCTGCAGCGTCCGAAGCGCTTTTTTGGTGCGGCCCGAAATATCGAGGAAGGCGGTTCGTTGACAATCATCGCCACGGCGCTCGTCGATACGGGCAGCCGCATGGACGAGGTCATCTTCGAAGAGTTCAAGGGAACGGGTAACTCGGAAATTATTCTCGACCGCAAGGTCTCCGACAAGCGTGTGTTCCCGGCCATCGACGTCGCGCGCTCCGGCACCCGCAAAGAGGACCTGCTTGTTCCGCGCGACCAGCTCAAGAAGGTCTACGTCCTACGCCGCATTCTCAATCCGATGGGCGCCATGGACGGCATCGAATTCCTCATCGACAAGCTGAAGTCCACCAAAACCAATGGCGACTTCTTCAACTCGATGAATACGTAAGCCGTAGCAGTCTAAGCCCTTCAGAATCCGGCCATGCCGAAGCTGAAGGGCTGGATTTTGTCGAAGGGCTGGGAGGCAAGCGGGATCGCATAGTCGGCGCGTAGCGGTCCGAGGGGTGAATCCCAGACGATTCCGGCGCCAACGGACGCTCGGACGGCTGCCGTATTGCCGGCAAGCCCCGGTACCGACGCGCCCGTCGTGTTGGTCCCGAACAGCGAGCCCGCGTCGGCGAAAACCGAGGCCCTGATCCCGAGATCTTTGGGCACGCCGGGGATATCGAACAGCGACTCTGCTGTTGTCCCGACATACATTTTTCCGCCAAGCGCATCGTTATTGGCACTCAGCGTATCGCGCGGCCCGATGCCGGCAGTCGCAAAGCCGCGAACCAGGTCGCCGCCTTTGTAGAAGAGGTCGAGCAGGCGAACATCTTGCCCGCCCCATCCTTCTATGATTCCGCCTCTGACACGACCGAATAGAGTGATGCTGTCATTGACCGGATAATAGCCCCGGACGTCGGTCGTCGAACGGATGAACTGCACATCGCCGCCGACACCGGCCAGGTCCTGCGCCAGCGTGAACGACACGCCACGCGTCGGTCTCCGCTTGCTGTCGCGCGTATCGTACGCGACGCCGTATCCGACTGACGATGTGTCATACGAAGCCGTGCCGTCTTGGGAATTTCCCAGCGCCTCGCGTACCGCCGCAGATGCGGTGTCGCCCACGTCGTAGATCTTGTTCCGCACGAACGTGTAGTTGACGCTCGTCGTCAGCTCATCCGTGATCGGAAAGCCCAGTCGAAGAACACCGCCCGCCTTCAGCGTTTTGTAGCTGGCCTCCTTGGTATAATCGATGTCCTTGTAGAAAAGATCGAAGCCCGCCGATGTGCTGGTGCCCAGAAAGTGCGGCTCGGTGAAACCGATATCGGCTTGCAGACGGGTAAAACTTCCGGCGAGCTTCAGCCGCAGATACTGCCCTCTGCCGAATAGATTTCGTTCGGTCCACGACACGTCTCCGATAATGCCCTCCGTCGTGGAGTAGCCACCGCCAAACGAAAGCTCGGCCGTCTCTTGTTCGACGACCGCGACCGTCAATTTCACCCGATCCGTGGCCGACCCCGGCTGCGGCTTGATATCGACACTCTTGAAGAAGCCGAGCCGTTTTAGCCTGGCTGTCGCGGCTTTGATCGCGAACGCATTGAGCGGATCACCCTCGGTGAAGCGTAGCTCGCGGCGGATCACATCATGGTGCGTCCGCTCATTTCCCGTGATCTCAATGCGCTCCACGTAGAGCGGCTTCCCCGGATCCACGTGAAAGACCAAATCCACTTTACCAGTTGCGCGATCCCTGGCGGGAACAGTGCGCACGCGCGCGAAGGGATGCCCATCCTTGCCGAGCCGCTCTGTCATGGCCTCGACCGAGCGCTCGATTGTCTCCTGGCTGTAGTCGCTGCCGGCCTTCACACGGTTCATTTCCGCAAGCGCGTTCGTATCGACGCCCGCGACCGTGCTTTCAATTTTCGCGGGACCGAAGATTTGGCGCTGACCTTCGTCGATCGTAAACGTCACGACATAGGCGGACTTATCAGCATTGAGCGTTGCTTCTGCGTTGGTGACGCGCGCATCCGGGTAGCCGTGATTGGCATAATGCTGCCGGACGAGCTCACGATCGGCCTCCACTCGCTCGGGATCGTAGAATGCGGCCGCTTTCAAGATATCGAACCAACCGGACTCCGACGTGGTCACGACGTCCCGCAATTCGCGCTCGGTAAAGGCGCTGTTGCCGCGGAATGCGATCCGTTCGATCTTGTTGACTATGCCTTCCTTGATCGTGAAAACAACGTCGACCCGCCCATCTGCTCGGATCGCGGTCTTGGGCTCGATCGTGGTCTGCAGCCGGCCCAGGCGCTGGTAAAGCTCACGCACACGAACAACATCGGCCCGCGCCTTGGCGTCCGTGAAACGCCCACCGGCTTTAAGTTGCACGGTCTCCTCGAGCTTCTTCTTCTCGACAGCGGACGCACCATTGAACGTGACGGCGGCCACCACCGGCCGCTCGACAACAGAAATACGCAGCGTGGCTCCTTGCTGCTGGACACGCACGTCTGAGAAAAGCCCCGTCGCCATCAAGGTGGTGATCACGGCGTCGCTACGCTGGGCGCCTGTCACGTCTGGCGGGATCTTTTGCAGGTGGGCCCGAACCTCGTCCGGCGTGATCGACCGGGCTCCCTCGACCACGATCTCACCACCCGTGCTCGCGCCCGTTTGTGCATGCGCAACGACAAGCGGCACGGCACAAAGCCCGGCAAGAAGACCGGCGCAAAGAAAATGGAATCGCAAAGCCTTACGCACGCACATGAAACCTCGGTGATAACGACCCGCGTGCTGATTGACACGCTGTCCTCTCCGAGCCACCCGAGGTTCCGCTTAGGCTTCGAATGCGGCTTAAATGCGCGTGCAACTAGCCCGGTCGCACCTGCCCGCCACCGCGCACGACATATTTGAAGCTGGTGAGTTGCTCGACGCCGACCGGCCCGCGCGCGTGCATCCGTCCCGTCGCGATGCCGATTTCGGCACCCATTCCGAACTCACCTCCGTCAGCGAACTGAGTCGACGCATTGTGCAGCACAATGGCCGAATCGACGCGTTTCAAGAAGCGCTCGGCGGTGCTGTCACTGGACGTGACAATGCAGTCTGTGTGCTGCGAACCGTACTTCGCGATATGTCCGATGGCATCGTCCACGCCATCGACTGTTTTGACCGCGATGATCTTATCGAGGAACTCTCGGCCGTAGTCGTCCGGTGTCGCTGCTTTGGCGCGGCGATCGGCAGCGATGGTCGCGGCATCGCCACGAACTTCGCAGCCGGCATCGAGCAGTGATTTGACAAGCACCGGCAGAAATTCGGCTGGTGCGCCCTTATCGACCAGCAGACACTCGGTCGCTCCGCAGACAGACGTGCGCCGCATCTTGGCGTTGACGGCGATGTCGGTCGCCATTGCGAGATCAGCGGCCCGGTCGACGTACGTGTGGCAAATGCCTTCGAGATGCGCGAACACGGGCACACGCGCCTCCCGCTGCACGCGCTCGACCAGGCTTTTCCCGCCGCGCGGCACGATCACGTCCACTGTGCCTTGCAAGCCGGTGAGCATTTGGCCGACCGCTGCGCGGTCTGTCGTCGGAACGAGTTGGATCGCATCGACTGGCAATTCCGCCGCCCGCAAACCCTCGATGAGGCAAGCGTGAATGGCCCGGCTCGAATGAAAACTCTCCGAACCGCCGCGGAGGATAGCCGCATTACCCGCCTTCAAACTCAGTCCACCAGCGTCGGCAGTGACGTTCGGGCGGCTTTCGTAAATGATCCCAATGACGCCGAGTGGCGTCCTGATACGCTCGATGACGAGACCGTTGGGGCGTTGCCACTTCGCGAGCACGGTTCCGACGGGATCGTCCAGAGCAGCGATCTCCTCGAGACCCTTCGCGATCGCTTCTATGCGTGATTCGTCCAACGCGAGTCGGTCGAGAAACGATCCAGCGGTCCCGCCTTCCCGAGCGGCCTCAAGATCGCGCGCATTTGCCGATAGCACCTCGTGCGAGCGCGTCCGCAAATTTCTGGCCGCCTCTCCGAGGGCCAAGTCCTTTGACTCACGCGGGGCGAGGGCAAGCATCCGCGCGGCGTCACGGGCTTTTCGGCCCATATCGAGCATAAGTGTCTCGATGTCGGTGTTTGCGATGCGCTCGGGCCGGTTCATGGGGCTCGTCCGTGAAACTGAAGTCATTGCGGAGGATCGAAAGCGCCTCATAGCACATTTACCACACACGCGCCCAGGCGAGAGGCACCACCGCTCGATTAACTAATGCCGCCGGATGAATCGCGATTCCAGCCTGCGAAAGGTTAATAAGGCCCGCGAGGGGAGGGAGCTATTCGACCAAAAGCCGTGATCGGGAGGTGAATTATGCAGGGATCTGTAAAATTGGTTGCATATCTCACAATTCTGATTTCGCCCGCACTCTGTCTCCCAATAGTAGATGCCGCAGCAAATGAATCGCAGCTCAAATTCGCGAAAACGTGGGCCTATCAGCTCCAAGGCGACGTCGGACATATCGTTAAATCGAGCGCTGACCTTGTCGTCATCGACCCCGATCATGCAGGCGCTGCCGACCGATTTCGCACAAAGCCAGATGGCGGACGCCGCACAGTGCTTGCCTATCTCTCGATTGGTGAAGCGGAGCGGGACCGATCCTACTGGAAGCACTGCTGCGTATCGGGCTCGCCCGCTTGGTTAACTGGGCGAACACAAGGCTGGGCCGGAAACTACGTCGTCAAGTTTTGGGAGCCCGGTTGGAAGGCAATCGTTGCGGCGCGCGTGAAAAGCATTCTGGCTCACGGCTACGACGGTCTTTATCTCGATCGTATCGATACCTATGAGAACGTGAAAGCGCCCGGCGGTTCACGCGCGGCAATGATCGCGTTCGTGTGCGAGATTGCCGCCAAGGCACGTGCCGCTAAATCGGATGCAACGATCGTCGCGCAAAATGCCGAGGAATTACTGACCAGCGACAGCTACGTGGCGGCAATTGATGGGGTGGCCAAAGAAGATCTCTTCCGCGGCGTCAATCACAACGGCGCTCGCAATCCGCGCGACATGGTCTCTTCGAGCGTCGATCTTTTGAAGCGTGCAAAATCGAAAGGCAAATCCGTCTTCGTCGTCGAGTACGTGTCTGCCGGCACAGCGCGAAGCCTCGCCGCCGAAATTCGTGCACAGGGCTTTGTACCGACATTCGCCGCGCGAAACCTATCGAACTGATCGCGCCGAGTAGCCATGCGGTGGGGCGTCCCGGTCGCGGGGGCTGCTCAGCCGCGGATCAGTGCCATGTCGTCACGATGAACCAGCTCGGCGCGCCCCGAGTGCCCGAGTATCAATTCGATCTCGCTGCTTTTCTTGCCGAGGATTTGGGTCGCTTCGGAATGCCCGTAAGCGATGAGGCCGCGCCCAATCTCGCGCCCCTTGGAGTTGCGAATGATCACCGCGTCGCCACGCTCGAAATCTCCCTCCACCCGTCGAACGCCTGCGGGAAGAAGGCTCTTGCCACTCGCCAGCGCTTTCTCGGCACCAGCGTCGATCTCGACGATGCCGCGCGGTTCGAGATTGCCGACGATCCAGCGTTTACGCGCGGTTACCGGATCGGACGGAGCGAGAAACCACGTGCAGGGCGCGCCGGCGCGGATCGCCGCGAGAGGATGCAAGACCTTTCCCGATGTGATCACCATGTGGCATCCCGATCCCATGGCGATCCGGGCCGCGGCTACCTTGGTGACCATACCGCCCTTGGAAAGTTCGGACCCGGCATCTCCTGCCATCGCCTCGATCTCGGCCGTCACGGCCGTCACCACATCGAGCCGTCGGGCGGTCGGATCTTGCGCCGGTGGCGCCGTATAGAGACCGTCGATGTCCGACAGCAGGACGAGACAGTCGGCGCTCATCATCGAGGCTACGCGCGCCGAAAGCCGGTCATTGTCGCCGTAACGAATTTCGGTCGTTGCAACCGTGTCGTTCTCGTTGACGACCGGAATGATGCGATGCGCGAGCAACGTGTCCATCGTGCGTCGCGCATTCAGATAGCGGCGCCGCTCTTCGGTATCACCCAGCGTGAGAAGCACTTGAGCCGTCGTCAAAGCACGCACGTGAAACACATCCTGCCACGCAGACGCGAGGCTGATCTGCCCCACGGCGGCCGCCGCCTGGCTTTGCTCGAGCTCAAGCGGCGCCGCCCTTGGGAGTCCCATCACATGCCGTCCGAGCGCGATCGCCCCTGACGAGACGAGGACGACCTCCCTGCCTTCGCCCACCAATGCCGCAATATCGTCCGCGATGGAGTTGAGCCAGGTCGCGCGCAAACGCCCGCTTTCCTTATCGACAAGCAGTGCTGAGCCGATCTTCACGACGATGCGTCGAGCTTGGGTCCACTCGGTACGGACGGCTGCGGCAATGCTCATGGTGAGATCGGTCTGGTATGTCGATGGCGTTTCAAGCGCTGCTTTAGCAGACTTATGCCCACACGTCCGCTGTTGGCCGCGATATCGTTGCCCCTCTCTCGACGCAGGTGCTACCTTCAATATCCGACCGGGAAGAGGGGCTTGAGCGGCATCGCCGCAATGCGCCTGAATAAAGAAATCGTCAAAGGAGTTGCCTTATGCAGCGGTACATCCGCGTGCTCGCGGCGCTTGTCGGCGCATCGACGCTCGGCTTAGCGCTTTCCCCTGCTATCGCTCAAAAAAAGGGCGGCACGCTTCGCGTCTACAACAGCACCAATCCGCCGAGCGCCTCGATTCACGAGGAATCGACCATCGCGACGGACATGCCTTTCATGGCGGTCTACTCCAATCTGGTCATGTTCGACACGAAACAGGAGAAGAACAGCGCCGATAACATCGTTCCGGATCTCGCCGTAAGCTGGGCGTGGAACGACAGCAAGACCGAGCTGACGATGAAGCTGCGCGAAGGTGTGAAATGGCACGACGGCAAGCCATTCACGGCGAAAGATGTGCAGTGCACTTGGCATCGTATGAACGGCAAGGAACCGAACGTCTACCGCCGCCTGCCGCGTAAGATCTGGTGGGAGAACCTCGTCGAGGTGACGACCAACGGCGACTATGAGGCGACGTTCCACCTCTCGAAGCCGCAAGCTTCGTTCCTTTCGATGCTCGCCTCCGGCTTGACACCCGTCTATCCGTGTCACGTCGAGGCAAAGGATATGCGCACCAAACCGATCGGCACGGGGCCATTCAAATTTGTCGAGTTCCGCCGCAACGAGAGCATCAAGCTCGTTCGCAATCCCGACTACTATAAGCCGGGCCTTCCCTATCTCGACGGCATCGAGTGGCGCATCGTTCCCAACCGCGCGACCCGCGTGCTTGCCTTCGCGACAGGCGATTTTGATCTGACGTTCACGGCCGACATCACGCCCGCGATCCGTAAGGATCTCGCACAACAAGCGCCGAACGCGATCTGCAAGACCGTTTCGACGAATGTGCCGACCAATGTGCTTGTCAACGCGACCAAGCCACCGTTCGACAGCCCGAAGCTGCGGCGCGCGGCGGCGCTGGCTATCGATCGCCAAGCCCTCATCGACATCGTGAGTCAGGGCGAGAACAGCATCGCCGTCAACATGATGAGCGACGGCAACTGGGCGATGCCACCGGATATGCTGAAAAAACTTCCGGGCTACGGGTCCGTACCGGAGCAGCAAGCAGAAGCCCGTAAGATCATGGAAGAACTTGGCTATGGTCCCAACAAGCGCCTGAAGGTCAAAGTCTCCACGCGCGACTTCAATTCCTACAAGGATCCGGCAGTAGTCCTTGTGGACCAATTGAACAAAGTATACTTCGATGCCGAGCTAGATATAGTCGAATCGAGCGTTTGGTACGCTCGTCTCTCCAGGATAGACTATTCAATTGCTTTGAATCTCTCTGGAGTAGGCATCGATGATCCGGATGCGGTCTTGAAGGGCGCCTATGCTTGCAAATCTGAGGCGAACTACACAAAGTACTGCAATCAGGAAGTAGAAAAGCTTCTCGATGCGCAGGAAAAAGAATTCGATACCGAGAAGCGCAAGAAAATCGTTTGGGATATCGAAAAAATCCTG
>JBFWOB010000021.1:0-100288 GCA_050250755.1 Hyphomicrobiaceae bacterium | reverse complement strand
CCTCGTATATGAGGATTTTTCTTCGAGGCCACCATGGACAAGACCACGGAAGCCTACCAGGACAAGGCCAAGGGCATACTCCGAGCCGAGATCAAGCGGCGGAATATGAGCTATGAGCAGTTATCCGAGAAGCTATCCGCCATAGGCGTGGAGGACACACCCAAGAACCTATCCAACAAGATCGCACGCGGATCGTTTACCGCTGGGTTCTTCGTTATGTGCCTAGAGGCGATCGGCAGCCAGACGGTCCGGTTGAAGGACGAGTGACTGTCCGATCCTATTGGCGGCGATGGCAGCAATGGAAGAACCAACGATCAAGTTGGAAGACGTATGAAATCGTCAGAGAGCGGAAACCGCGCCGCAGTTATAGCATTATCATTTGTACTTGCCGTTTCCCTGATCTTTCACGTCATGCAGTCAACATTGCATGAGAGGTATGCCGACCAAGGCAGCAAACAGACCAATAAATCCAGCCGCGCCCACTGCGATGCCCAGCTTCGGGCGCTCGGGTATGATCCACCCCCCATAAAAGCCTCCTCCGAAACAGGCGCCAAACCAGACGACCAATACGACTTGTGCCAGCAAATTAGGGCGGCTGAGGCCGCAGATGATGCTGCTTGGTACGCCAAGTGGCAGTGGATCGTCGCTTGTGCTGGAACTGGATTGGTATTTGTCGCGACTATCGTGGCTGGGTTTGCCGCTCGCTACACGTGGGGCCAAGCCAATGTCGCCAAGAAAGCTTTGTCGGCCCAAAGCAGAGCGTGGCTCTCCGAACAATGCCGCCTTGGGGCTCCAAAGGAGGGTCGAACGTACCTTGGCGAGGAGGGCGTTTGGATCGAGTTCTATTGCCGATCTGAGAACCATGGAAACTCGCCCGCGACCAAAGTTCGATTCGCTGCGCACATAGCCATCCCTACGGACGAAGGAGAAGCCGCGAGGAAGTGGCTGCAAGCGATTTCCTCCGCCGCGAGAGAGCAGCGCGGGATAGAGGCATCCGTCTTCCCACGCGGTAGTAGCGAGTTCTCGACAATGCTCTTTCTCTCGGCGGCTGACATCAGACGTTCCACCGATATGGGAGTGATCGTCCCGCTCATAGTCGGGTGCATCGTTTACGAGACGCCTCACGTCGAGGGCGACTGTGAAACTCGATTTTCTTATCACGCTGGAACTGTGCGCGATGATGGGCACGCTGTAGTTATTAAGCCCGATGATCCAGACTGGCTGGAGAAACCTTGGCGTCTGCTCGACCCTCACTTTACTGAATGCAGTTAACGGCGCGCAGAGCCACGCCGCTAAAGCAATGACGATCGCGAGCGTCTTCGCTGTTGGCACTCTCACACCTCACTCCGCCGACACAGAGTGAAATGTGGTGCTGGGCCAACTTCTTGGCTCGTGGCGTTTGCGCCATAATACCGTGGTCGCGCCAATTCGCACTCGAGTACTCGGCGCTCTTCGACGGTCTACTGCCGGCGCTCGATCGCTTGCGTCTACCTATACCGCTAGGCGGCACGTCCAACCATTTCCGGCTGTCCATTTTGCGAGGCGTCGGCGCCTGGGACCCCTACAACGTAACCGAAGATGCCGACCTGGGCATCCGCTTGGCCCGTGCAGGTTATCGGACCGCTACGATCGCATCGACCACCTGGGAGGAGGCGCCTGTCCATCGCGGGATCTGGATCGGCCAGAGAACGCGCTGGCTGAAGGGATGGCTGCAAACCTGGCTCGTCCATGCGCGCCACCCGGTGCGCCTTCTGAGCGAGTTGGGAACCCGCCAGTTGCTCGGTCTTCTGGTCGTGCTTGGCGGCGTGCTGCTATCGGTCTTGGTCTATCCCGTGGCGCTTTTCGCCATGATGCTGGCGTGGTTGCTGGGCGGGTTCGACAACGCCGATCTGACAGGGCACGGCTCCTGGCTCTGGATCGTGGCGCTGAGCAATCTCGCCGCCGGAATTCTCGCTCCGATGCTCGCCGCTGCGTTGGCCACCGCGCGTCGCCGTCGACCGCGCCTACTGCTATCGGTGCTCCTGATGCCGGCCTATTGGGTCCTGATCTCTCTCGCAGGCTACCGAGCCCTGATCGATTTCGTGCGCAGGCCCCACTACTGGGAAAAGACTCGCCATGGACTCGGCGGCGTTCGGAAGTGCGGGCCACCGCTGTCGCCACGTCGACGGTCGCCTTCGCCGGTCCGCCTGCACGGGTCGATGTCGCGCACGGCCCCGCCCGCACATCCTATGCAGCGAGCTTTTCGGCTGTAGGTGCTCTGGAGCGAGGACAAGGGCAGGCCGATGATGCGCCCGCTCTTGTCACCGGGGTTTCGATAGACCACGCTTCCGTTCGAACGCCCGCGAAAGCGATGGGCGAAGAGGAGGCGTCAGCATGGAATTCGGCATAAGCACACAATCACGTGGGCTTTATACAACCCGGGGCACCTATATGACGGTCGCCCAGGCCGCGGAGCGAGCGGGTTTTTCGTTCCTTTCCGTCAATGACCACATCATCGTTCCGGGCAAGCTGGATTCGCCGTACCCTTATACACAAGGCGGCGCGTGGTCGGCCTCTGAGCATGGGCACTGCTTCGACCAGCTTGCCGCGATTGCGTTCCTCTCCGGCTGCACGACGCGGCTCAAGCTTCTCACTTCTGTCATGGTCGTGCCCCATCGGCCTGTGATCCAGACGGCCAAGATGCTTGCGACCATCGACGTCCTCTCGAGCGGCCGCCTTATCTTGGGTATCGGCGCAGGCTGGATGGTGGAGGAATTTCGCTTGCTGGGCGCGCCGTTCGATGAGCGCGGCGCGGCAACGGACGAGTACCTCGAAGCTTTCCGCGAGCTCTGGACGGCCGACCGCCCGAGCTACAAGGGCCGGCATGTGAACTTCGAGGACGTCATATTCGCGCCGAAGCCGCTGCAACCCGGCGGGCCTCCAATCTGGGTCGGTGGTGAGAGCCAGGCCGCCCTGCGCCGGACGGTCAGGCTGGGCAATGGCTGGTATCCAGGCAACAACAACCAAAAGATGCTGATGGATACGCCCGCGCGATTGAAAGTTGGCATCGCAAAGCTTCACGCGATGGCTGAGAAGGAGGGTCGGGACCCGGCCTCGATCGATCTCGGGTTGATCGTACAGGGGCCGTTCGAGTGGACGGCCCAACCGACGCAGGACAAGTCCGCCCGTCGCATGTTCACCGGCACCACGGACAATATGCGGGCCGATCTAGAGGCACTGGAAGAAGTCGGCATTCGCCACATCGCCCTGCGTCTCGGCGGCGAGACCGTAACCGAGTCGCTGGAGCGCATCGGGCGGTTTGGCGAGGAGGTCATCGGCGCTGGCCGCTGAGGCGTAACCACTGCCAAAGGGCATCTGCTGCGGCGAAGCAACCCGCATAAAACGACGAGCCGAGTAGCGTCCTCTTGGGACCGTCACTCGGCTCGCCGTGACCAAAAGCGCCGGCTACGCGACACCAGGGGTCACGGCGCTGGAGACATTTGCGCAGGAAGATATTGCTGAAGTGCGAACGGACGGGCGGGCGCGACGACAAAATGCGCGCGCAGCCGCATTTCAGAGCGCGTTCACTGTGGATGGGCAGAGGCACCTTGCGAAGCTGCCGGCTTATGAGGCTTGCCTACCGGCACGTTCCTTCCCCCTCGTAGGAGGGGAAATGAGGCTGTGCCATCTCCCAAAGGAATCGCGAGGGGAACGATGGCGTCGGTGGCCGAGCGGTAAATCCAACAGCTAACTGTCAGGTCGCTTCGACTTGAGCTGGCTCTAGAGCGCGTTCACTTTGGATGGACGTGCGATGTCCCTTGTGGTGCCGAGTCTATTCGGCGTGGCGACGGGGCACCACGTTCCCCTCCCCCTCGCGGGGAGGGGTTAGGGGTGGGGGATTGAACTTCGCGATCGCCAATGGCGAAGCAAGACATCCGACCAGATTTGATCGCTATCGCGAGCGACGGAGCAAGATATTCACCCCACCCCCGACCCCTCCCCGTCAAGGGGAGGGGAGTGATGGCGTTTATGGCCTCAACCGTAATCCTCGCGACTAACAGTCGGGTCCATCTTACTTGAACTTGCTCTAGCGACGCGTCAACGCGCCGGAAACCCATTGGCCGAGAAAACTGTCGAGCCAGCGATGCACCTTGGGAGCCTCCATCAGGTGGGTATCCATGTGATCTTGCCGCGGTCGCGCCCCTCGCATGAGTAGCCGCACCGGGTTCGAGCCCGACCACCGGTTGACCTGCAAGAACGTGATCTCGGGATGAAACTGCACACCGAACCCGGAGCAGCATCGGAACGCCTGGTTCGGATAGGCGCCATCTGAAGTTGCGAGGAGGGTGCAATCCTTGGTCAGATCGAAGCCTTCGCGATGCCATTCGTAAACCCGGTCGGGAAAGGCGAATTGCTGGCCCGCCTCGGTTGCGCGGATCGCGTGATAGCCGATTTCGACTGACCCACGTCTGCAGTGATCGATCCTTCCGCCGAGATGGTGGGCCAGCATCTGTGCGCCGAGGCAAATCCCGAGAAATGGCTTGTTTTCCTTGAGAGGCACCGAGATCCAGTCCACCTCGCGGCGGATGTAGTCAATGTTGTCGTTGGCGCTTTGCGGCCCGCCGAAGATCACGGCCCCCGAGTGCCGTGCCAGCGTCTCGGGCAGCGGATCGCCGTTGAAATGGCGTCGGATATCGAGCGCATAGCCGTTTCGGCGGAACCATTGGCCGACATGGCCCGGATTGGAGTGATGCTGGTGGAGGATGAGCAGCACTGGCAGCTTGGACGCCCGGCGGGCTTCTCGCTCCGGCGCATCCGGACCGCCAATCGCCACCTCGCGCTGGGGCACCTCGAGCATTTCTGTTGGCTCCTTTTCAGGTTGGCCGGCGTGGATCGAGCAGCCACGCCATGAATGGAACGAGTAGGACATGCGGCAACAGCCTCAAAGCGACGGCGCCCAGCAAGTTGAACGCACCCGGTACGACCACTTTGAGACCAAGCTCGAATCCGCGCACGGCCCACCGCGCGACACTCTCCGGCGACGAGGACGGCAGAAATCGGCGGTAGATTGCGCGCTCAGCACCCATCTTAGCATGAAAATCCGTGTCGACCGGACCGGGTGCGACAACCGTGACCCGCACTCCGTCCTGACGCACCTCGGCGGCCACTGCCTCACTGAGTGAAATGAGATAGGCCTTGCTGGCGTAGTAAGCCGCCTGGTAGGGCCCCGGTGCGTACCCCCCTAGCGAGGCAATGTTGAGGATGCCACCGCTGCCTCGCGCGCGCATCCCAGGCAGCACGTGCCGCATCAGGCGGCTCGGAACTGCCATGTTGAGGGTCATCAGCAGGTCCAGGACTTGCGGATCGGCCTCGGAGAAATCACCCGATTGGCCGGTCCCAGCGGCGTTAACTAGAATCTCCACGTGCGAACCGAGCCATCCAAGCTCGGCGTCGAGTACGTCGCACGCGTCTGATCGGGTGACATCGAGAGAGAGCGTCGTCACGTCGGCGGCGAGGTGGGCCGCCCGTAGCGACCGCGCCGCGTCTTCGAGAGGTCCGGGTCGGCGCGCAATCAGTAACACGCGATGGCCGCGCTCGGTCAGCAGTCGCGCAATGGCAAGGCCGATCCCTTCCGATCCGCCAGTCACAACCGTCAGTGGCCGCGTCGATACGAGCGAGCCAGCCGAGGTCGGGTGTTTGGCGGGCGTTTCGGGCATCGAACCTGATCCGCCCTTCAGCTATTCACGCGTCACGAAGCTCGCGACGACGCGCTTTCTGTCGCCCACGTCGAACTCGATCGTCAGCTTGTTACCGTCCACACCGACAATGGTACCACCGCCGAACTTCTGGTGACGCACCCGGTCACCCTTCGTGAAGCCAGCGCTATCGGCCGTCGAGGCGGCAATCAACTCGCCGTCGATGGTGAGCGGACCACCGCTGCGCTGGAACTTGCTCCCTGAGCGGGTGGCCCCGGTGCCCGCGTTGCCGCCGCTATGGGTGCTGTTCCACTGCTGTTTGGCGCGCTGCCAGCCGGGCGTGTCGTAGCTCGACCGAAAGGCCCCCGGCCCATTGTCGAACCGGCTCGCACCGTAGGGATTGGCCCGTCCTAAGCCGGCATAGGCACCGCCAAATGGGCTCTTCGCTTCGATGACCTCGACGTGGCCTTCCGGCAGCTCGTCCACGAAACGCGAGGGCATCGCCGACTGATAAAGCCCTCGCAGTCGTCGGTTCTGCGCGAACGAGATATGCGCCCGCTTCCTCGCACGCGTAATGCCGACATAGGCGAGCCGCCGCTCCTCCTCGAGTCCCGCCAGCCCCGACTCATCGAGACTGCGTTGATGCGGGAACAGCCCTTCTTCCCAACCCGGCAGGAACACCGTGTCGAATTCCAGTCCTTTCGCCGCGTGCAGCGTCATCACCGAGACGCGATCGCCGTCATCGCCCTGCTCGGCATCGGCGACAAGCGACACGTGCTCCAGGAAGCCCGCCAGCGTTTCGAACTGGTGCATAAAGCGCACGAGCTCTTTCAGGTTCTCGAGCCGCGACTGCGCCTGCGGACTCTTGTCCGCCTGCCACATGGTCGTGTAGCCGCTTTCGTCGAGAATGAGCTCGGCAAGCTCGGTGTGCCGCATTGTCTCCGAGAGGCCGCGCCAGCGCTCGAACAAACGCAGCAGGTCCGACAGCGAGCGTCGTGCCTTGGCGCCGATTTCCTCCGTTTCGACGATCTCGCGGGCGGCCTGGAACATCGGGACCTGGCGTGCGCGCGCCAGTTCGTGCACGCGCTTGATCGACGTATCGCCGAGCCCACGCTTCGGCACATTGACGATTCGCTCGAACTTGAGATCGTTCGCCGGATTTGCCATCACCTCGAGGTAGGCGATTGCGTCCTTGATTTCCTGCCGTTCGTAGAACCGCGGTCCGCCGATCACGCGATACGGCAATCCCATCGTAATGAAGCGATCTTCGAACGCACGCATCTGAGCCGATGCTCTGACCAGAATGGCGACTTGGTTGAGCGGGTGCCGGTTCGTACGCAGGCCCTCGATCGTTTCGCCGATCGTGCGAGCCTCTTCCTCGTCGTCCCACACGCCCGTGATGGTTGGCAGCGTACCCTTGTCGCCATCGGTGAAGAGCGTCTTGCCGAGCCGTGCCTTGTTCTGAGCGATGATTCCGGCAGCCGCGCCCAAAATATGGCCCGTGGAGCGATAGTTGCGCTCCAACCGGATCACGGTCGCACCGGGGAAATCCTTCTCGAAGCGAAGGATGTTGTCTACCTCCGCGCCGCGCCAGCCATAGATCGATTGGTCTTCGTCGCCGACACAGCACACGTTCGGACAGCCCTGCGACAGCAGCCGCAGCCAAAGGTACTGCGCGACGTTGGTATCCTGATACTCGTCCACTAGAATGAAGCGGAACCGCCGATGGTAATCGGCCAGCACGTCCGGGTGCCCGGTGAACAGTCGGATGCACTCGAGCAGCAAATCGCCGAAATCGGCCGCGTTGAGCTCCTTCAGGCGCGACTGATAATCAGCGTAAAGCTTCGCACCCTTACCGTTGGCAAAGGCAAAGCTCTCACCCTTCGGTACCTTGTCCGGCGTGAGGCCGCGATTCTTCCAACTATCGATCAACGCCGCGAGCTGCCGCGATGGCCAGCGGTCCTTGTCGAGCCCGTCCGCCTCGATCACCTGCTTCAACAACCGGTTCTGATCGTCCATGTCGAGGATGGTGAAACCGGATTTGAGCCCCACCAATTCGTGATGCCGACGCAGGATCTTCACGCCGATCGAGTGGAACGTGCCGAGCCACGGCATCCCTTCCACGGCACCGCCCACCAGATGGCCGATGCGCTCTTTCATCTCGCGCGCGGCCTTGTTGGTGAACGTCACAGCCAGCACTTGCGAGGGAAAAGCGCGCCCGGTCGCCAGGATGTGCGCGATACGGGTCGTCAGAACGCGCGTCTTGCCGGTGCCGGCACCGGCCAGCACAAGCACAGGCCCGTCGAGCGTCTCGACTGCGGCGCGCTGCTCCGGGTTGAGACCTTCGAGATATGGCGCCGAGGCCGGTTGCGCAGCAGCCAGCGCACGCTCCGAGATCGAGCGGCGCGCCGGTGCCGCAACGGCACTCGCCTGAGCCGTCTTGCGCGGCGCCTCGGGAAGATCGAACGGAATATCGTCGTCCGGCTCAGCGGCCGGTTCGCGCGATCCTGCTTGTCGATTCGCTTGGGTCATGGGGCCTTCTATCACGCCGACTGCGGCCCAATTCGGGTCGGCCTGCGCTCTCCCCATCTCCGCGCAGGCCTCGGCGTCGTAATTTTACTGCTTCTTGGGCGCCGTGTCAGGCGCGGGCGATTGAGCTGGCGGTTGACCTACAGGCGGATTCGGCTGCGGCTGGCCTGCCCCACCGGTCCCCTGATCTTTCCCGGCAGGCTCGTCATAATATAGGTAGCCTTCCTCGATCGACACCTTATCGGTCGGCTCGAGTTCGTATTCGTCTTCTTCGCTGTCGTTGAGGCGGATGACGCAACCCTTTTCGCAAATGCCTTCCAGCACTTGGCTGGGCTTCAGCATGTGCTCGGTTGTCTTGGCGCCGTTGTCCTCGATGACGGTGAGCTTATGATCCTTTTCGTCGCGATTGACCAGTGTGACTGCCGCCACGCTGGGCAGGGCCGTGCCAATCGACACGATAACGAAAGTGAGGGCCGCCAGCGGCCACGACGCCCGGGGAAACATGAGGTTCTGCTCCGTTGCTGCAACACCCGGCTTCTGTTTCGTGCCTGATTGATGCCTGCTGCCCCCATGCAGTCGAGCTTCGCAGACATCGTCCGTTCTTGACCAGTCCCTCACCCGCAAGCCGGTCGCCCGTACCGCGAAACTTGACATGTCAGCTTCAATGCCATGCGGGATGGTCAAAACAAGAGGTTAGTCGCAGCATCTACCGTAGATCCGGTCTTGAGTGTTGGCGATTCGTCACACTGTTGGCGAAACGCTGAAACCGGATGCCGTCGGCTCCGCGTCGGGCTCATCAATCACCTTCAGCATGTCGACGCGAGACCCGCGGGGTCCCTCGCGACAGCGGTCGATCATGGTTGCGACATGCGGGGCGGGGCCGGCAATCACCGCTTCGACACCGCCATCACGCCTGTTTCTGACCCAGCCGTCGAGACCATGAACCGCTGCCTCGCGCTCAACGAAAGCCCGGAAGCCCACGCCTTGCACGCGGCCCTCGATCCGCAGCCTCACCGTTCGACGGGGCTCTGCCATCGCGCCCGCACCTCAGTAGCCGAGCGCCATGCCGTCTTTCCGAGGATCGGACGCGCCCACCAATACGCCGTTTTCCACGACGACCATCTGGCCGCCACCCCACGGATCGTGCTTCACCTGCATCGGATGGCCGAGCGCCGCCATGCCCTCGATGACGGAGCTTGGCACCGCCTCCTCCGCCCAGCACACGCCGTTTTCGAAGAACACGCGCGGGTTGTCGATCGCTTCCTGCGGATCGAGGCCGTATTCGAGCATGTTCGACATGACATAGGCATGGCCCGCGGGTTGCAGGTTGCCGCCCATGACGCCGAAGGCAGCCCACGGCTTGCCATCGCGCATCGCCATCGCCGGCACCAGCGTGTGCAGCGGCCGCTTGCCGGGCGCGATGCAGTTCGGATGCTTGGGGTCGAGCACGAACCCCTGGCCACGGTTCTGCAGTACGACGCCCGTCTTCTTGGTAACAATGCCCGAGCCGAAGCCCGAGTAGAGCGAATTGATGAACGACACGGCCATGCCGTTCTGGTCGACGACGCACATGTAGATGGTGTCGCTGCCGCCGGGCATCGGAATAGGGCCGAGGTCGTCCTTTCGCTTGGTCTTGTCGATGCGGCTGACCAACTCGTCCACGAACGCATCCGACAGCATGTGATCAACGGGCACGTCGGCCATCAGAGGATCTGCGACGAACGTATCGCGCATCTTATAGGCAAGACGGACGGCTTCCATCATCACATGGAAGCGCTCGACCGAAACGGGGCCGTCCCCGAGCTTGCCGAAGCGGTTGAGCATCTTGAGCAGGACCAGTGCCACCACGCCTTGGTTATTGGGCGGCAGCTCCAGTACGTCGACGCCTTTGTAGCAAACCGAGATCGGATCGACATAGGCGGCCGACTGCACCGCAAAGTCCTCGATGGTGTGCAATCCGCCGAGCGCCCGCAACTCGGACACGATGTCCTCGGCCACCTCGCCCGTATAAAAGCCGTCGCGGCCCTTTTCGGCGATGATGCGGAGCGTCCGGGCGAGAGCCGGTGAGCGCATGGTGTCGCCCGCCCGCGGCACCCGTCCATCCTTCAGGAGATGCTGCTTCGCGCCTTCGTTCTGGCGGATCTTGCCTTCCAACGAGGCCCAGTCGAAGGCCACGCGTGGCTGTACGGCCCAACCCTTCTCGGCGTATTCGATTGCTGGCGCCAGCACGTCTGCGAATGTCTTGGTGCCATGGTCCTTCAGCAGTGTCGCCCAGCCGTCGATCGCGCCTGGCACGGTCACCGCGTGCGGCATGTGCGTCTCGATCGCCTTGATACCGGCCTTTGCATACCAGTCCGCGACCGCCGCTTTCGGTGCCTTGCCGGACGCGTTGAAAGCGATCGGTTTTCCGTCCGGCTTGGCGATGATCGCGAAGCAGTCCCCGCCGATGCCGGTCATCGCGGGCTCCACGACGCACATCACGGCTGTGGCGGTGATCGCGGCGTCGATCGCATTGCCGCCCTTCCGAAGCATCTCGACGGCCGCCAGGCTCGCATAAGGGTGCGATGTCGCGCACATGGCACGCGTGCCGATAACGTGTGACCGACCCGGAAAGTGGAAGCTGCGCATCGAAAGAGGTCTCCAGTCAGGACTGCGGCGACGTCGCCGTCTTTTGTTCAGATAACCAGAGTTAGACCGCCGCGCCAACCAAAGCGGTGGCGCGTCGCTGCATCCTTGTGAGCGGTTGTGGCGGATATTCTAGCCGATCACCCTCGCCGATCTCAGCGCTGCCAGCTTTGCTGCGTCGTAGCCCAGCAGTCCCGAAAGAACCTCGTCGGTGTGCTGGCCAGGTGTCGGAACCGGCCCGATGCGTCCGGGCGTACCGGACATCTTGACCGCAAGGCCCGGCATATGGATCTCGCCCGCGAGCGCGTCGGGCTGCTTCACCAGCATCTCGCGAGCCCACAGGTGCTCGTCCTTCGCCGCCTCGGGAATGGTGCGCACCGGCGCCACCGGAATACCCGCGGCAAGCAAGGTCGCGACAATATCCTCCACCGTATGCTCCACCGCCCAGGCCTCGATGGCGCGCCGGCGTGCGTCGCCCGAGCCGATGCCGGAGGCGATCGGCCCGGCATCACTGCCGCTCACATCGCCGGAGACGATCTGCATCAACTTCGTCGCCATCTCTCGACCGATCGCCGCGATGACGACCCAGCCGTCCTTGGCGCGGTAGGGCGGGCGACCGCCTTCACCGCCTTGATCGCCCGTATCGAGGTACGTGATGCTTGGGATCTCGACCATGGTCAGCGCGGAATCGAGCAGACAGCAGTCGATCATCTGGCCTTCCCCGGTGCGATCGCGATGCCGCAGCGCTGCGAGTGCACCGATCGTGGCGTGAAGTGCCGTCGTGCGGTCGACCAGCGAGAAGGCCGTGCCGACAGGCTGGCCGACCGGCGATCCCGTAAGCGACATGAGCCCGCTCATCGCCTGTCCCAGCGGATCGAACGCGGGTCGGTCGCGATAGGGGCCGTACTGGCCGAAACCCGATACCGCGACGAGAATGATGTCCGGCTTGATGGCTTTCAGCGCCTCGTAACCGAAGCCCATCGCATCCATGGTGCCCGGCCGGAAGTTCTCGAGCACGATGTCCGACTGCGCAACCAGCTCGCGCAGCACCGCTTTGCCCTCGTCCTTGCGCGTATCGAGGCAGATCGACTTCTTGCCGCGATTGTAAACCGTAAAGTAAACGCTCTGACCGCGCACGATCGGCGGATTTTTGCGCGTCTCCTCCCCACCGATGCGCTCGACCTTGATCACCTCCGCGCCCAGATCCGACATCATCATGCCGCCGCGCGGACCCGCCTGATAGCGTGCCAGCTCCAGCACGCGCACGCCTTGCAGGCTCTGCATCCGTGTCTCCCTCGCCCTCTGATATCTGATGTCGGCACAGGCTATCGCATGGCTCATGTCGCGCAAGCACAGTCCGTGCCGCAGGCGTGACCTCGGCGAGAGGAGGGATTTGCGGCGGTCTCCGTGCCAACGTAGGATCGGGCTTCGCTTGGGGGGCCACCTATCGATTTGCGTTTTTCGGCAACGGAGATCTGCAATGGCCGTTCCCTCGACATTCCTCGCGACTGACGGCGCCGGCTACGAGCTGCAAATGGGGCGTTGGAGCCGCCGCCTTGCACCCAGGTTCATTGCCTTTTCGGGGGCGGCTGGCGCGGGCAGTGTGCTCGACGTCGGCTGTGGCACAGGCAGTCTCATTGCGACGTTGGCTCTCGATCGGACCCACCGCAAGCTACAGGGAATTGATGCCTCGCCCGCCTATGTGGACTATGCGCTCAGTAGCCTGTCGGACCCGCGCGTGCGGATCGAAGTCGGAGACGTGTGCGCGCTGCCATTCCCCGATGGGGAATTTGACTGCACGTTGGCGATGCTTATGCTTCAGTTCATCCCAAATACCGCGCTCGCCCTTGGCGAGATGCGCCGCGTCACGCGGCCGGGCGGCATGATTGCTGCTGCGGTGTGGGACGTTCGCGGGGGCGTGACCTTCATGCGCTTGTTTTGGGACACGGCTGCGATGATCGATCCCGAGGCCGCCCGCCGCCGGGCGCGCACTTATTGCCGTCCTGCAAGCGCCGTTGGCGCCTTGTCTCAGGCCTTCAATGCGGCTGGACTCCAGGCCGTCGCCGAGGGCGAGTTTACGATCCGCACGGATTTCGCCTCGTTCGAAGACTACTGGGCGCCGATCGAAGGCGAGGATGGGCCCATTGCCGAGTATGCGAGATCTCTCTCACCTTCCGTACGGGCCGCTCTCAAGGACAAGGTCCGGCTCGCCTATGTCGACGGCGAACCGGACGGACCGCGCTCCTACTGCGCCACGGCCCTTGTCGCCCGGGGCACGGTTGCCGCGTAAAACGTGTGCCGCAGGCGGTCATCGTCCTTTGAACACGGGCTTCCGCTTTTCCACGAAGGCGCGCACGGCCTCTTTATGGTCCTCCGTACCCTGAGCGCGCATCATGCGCTCGGCCTCGCGATCGATTGCTTCGGCGTGGGTGATGTCGAAGGCTTCGTCCAGGTTATCCTTGATATAGCCGACCGCCACCGCTGGGCCTGCCGCAAGGGACCGCGCCAAGGCAAACGCCTCGTCTTGCAGCTTAGCGTCCTCAACCACGCGGTTCACCAAGCCGATCTCCGCCGCGCGCTCAGCGCCCACGCGTTCCGCCGTCAGCATCAGTTCGCGGGCTCGGCCTGGTCCGATCGTTCGTGTCAGCATCCAGGCAATGCCGTAGTCGCCCGGCAGCGCCACCTTGGTATAGCCGGTGGTCAGGAACGCCGATGCCGCGGCGATGCGAATATCGGCGGCAAGCGCCAGTGCGAGGCCTGCCCCCGCCGCTGCGCCCGGCAATGCTGCGACCGTGGGCTTGCGCAACGCACGCAGCGCTCCCGCCGTACCGTGATGCCGCTGTTGCATGGTTCGGAACTTCTCGTCGTGCGTTTGGTCCGTCGGCGCCCGCCGGTCGCCCATGTTCTTGACATCGCCGCCCGAGCAGAACGCGGTTCCCGCGCCCGTGATCAGCACCGCCCTGACGTCAGGATCGGCATCCAGAGCCGGGATCAACTCGCGCAGCGCTGTCGACATGGCGGGCGAAAACGCATTGCGCGCCTCCGGCCGGTTGAGCGTGACGATGGCGACCCCGTCTCGCACGACGCACAGAAGTTGCTCGGTTCCGGTGGCTACTGTCCGTTCCGTCATGGGAAATCGTCTCCCGTATAGCTGTGAACGCTGGGCGTGCGGCTTGTCTACAGGCCTTTGAAAACAGGCTTTCTCTTCTCCAGGAAAGCGCGCGCGCCTTCTTTGAAATCCTCGCTATCGAAGCAAGCGAGCACCTTTTCGTCGAGCGCCGCGAGATCGACGCTTTCGGGATTTGCCATCAGCGCATCGACCGACGCTTTCGCAGCTTTGATGCTGAGTGGCGCGTTGGCGGCGATCTCGTGCGCCAGCCGCACCGTCTCCTCGGCGAGCTTTTCCGAGGGCACCATGCTGTTGAGTAGCCCCATCGATAGTGCCTCCGGCGCCATGTAGCGACGGCCGGTGAACAGCATCTCTTTCACTTTCGCGGCCGGCATGACCGAGAGCATCGGCTTGATCCAGCGCGGGTTGTATCCAAGCGACAGCTTCGCCGAAGGGACCGAGAACGAAGCGCCCTCCGAGCCGACGCGGAGGTCGCAGCAGATCGCGAGCTCGCACGCGCCGCCGAAGCAGTAGCCGTTGACCATGGCGATGGTTGGCTTCTCGGTTTTCAGGATGGCCTCGTAGGCCGCATGGTTGATCTCGTCGTACGCGCGCGCCGCGGCACCGGTCCGGTTGTCCCCGAACTCCGAGATGTCGGCCCCCGCAGAGAACGCCTTCGCGCCGGCTCCCGTAACGACGATCACGCGCGTTTCCGGATCGGCATCGGCCGCCGCGAAGTGTTCCGGTACCGCCGCCCACATATCGCGCGTGAAAGCGTTGAGCCGCGGCTCGTTGTCGATGGTGATCCAGCGGATCGGACCATCGCTGTGACAGCGAAGCGAGCCGGGCCGTGCAGATGTCATTCGGAAGTGCTCCAGATCGAAGTGAAAAAAGAGTCCCAGGCGGCCGACATCTGACCGCCACCGGGCACGCGAAGATCAAATGATCAGCCAGCCGGCTCGCGCTTCGTGAGCTGTTTCGAGAAAGTGGAGGGAACGCCCTCGAAGCCCGACTTGGACCGCTTATTGAGCCAGTAGCGCAGCGGCGGTGGCACAAGCGCGAAGTCGGGGTCGGCGCCGAGCTTCTGCGCGGCGTCCATCGGCCAATTGGGGTTGTACATGATCTCCCGGGCCAGCGCGACGAGGTCGGCGCGTCCGCTTTGCAGGATCGCTTCGGCCTGATCGGCATGCACGATGTGCCCGACGGCCATCGTCTTGACGCCGGTCTCCTTGCGGATCCGCTCAGCATAGGGAACCTGGTAGCCGTACGTCTTGGCGCGAGCCGAGTCCATGGGCGACAGGCGCTCGAGCGTTCCGCCCGATGAGCAGTCGATGACGTCAACGCCGGCCTTCTTCAGTTCCGCCGAAAGCTTGACGCTATCGTCGAGTCCCCAGCCAGCATCGTCCTCGCACGAGAGGCGCATAAAGAGCGGCTTGTCGGACGGCCAGGCGGCGCGTACCGCTTCGGCTACTTCGATCGGAAAGCGCATACGGTTCCGAATCGAGCCACCGTATTCATCGGTCCGTTGGTTGGTCACCGGAGAGAGGAATTGGTGCAGCAGATAGCCATGGGCGGCGTGGATCTCGAGGATGTCGAAACCACACTTGTCGGCGCGAACGGCCGCGTCGGCCCACTTGCCGACCATATCGCGCACTTCGTTATGGCTGAGCGCCCGCGGCACGGCGGAACCCTCGGCGTGGGGCACGGCTGAGGGCGCAACGAGCTCCCATTCGTCCCACTCATAGACTTCCGGTTCGTCGCCTTTGAGCGGCTTTCCGCCTTCCCACGGCCGCGTCAGCCGCGCCTTACGCCCAGAGTGCCCAAGCTGAATGCCTGGCACCGCGCCCTGCTTGCGGATGAAGTCCGCGCAGCGTGCGAGATTCGGAATGAATTTGTCATCCCAGAGGGCCGTGTCGCCCACGGTGCCGCACCCGTTCCGCGCGACCTTGGTCGATTCCATCATGACGAAGCCGGCGCCGCCCGTGGCATATTTGCCGGCGTTCATCAGGTGCCAGTCGGTCGCGAAACCCTTGTCGGCAGAATACTGGTGCATGGGGGCGACGACGACGCGATTCTTCAGCGTTATCGAGCGCAACTCGATCGGCGTGAAAAGCAGTGGCTGGGCCATCGTTTCCTCGAACATTTGTCAGGGGCGAAGGTCAGGGTGGGTCCGGCTCAGAACGGAATGCCTTTGCTCGTAAGTCGTGACTTGAGGGTGCCTTCTGCGGCGGACAGCCGTTCGGGATCGGTGGAGCGCAGCACCAGCACCGTGCCGAACACGCGCGCCTCGCGATTGAACGGATAGCTTCCCATCGAGACGTCCGCGTATTCAGCCTGTGTTTCGCCGAGAAGCTCCGCGATCTCGCCTTCGGGCCGCAACAGCTCGATCTCGATCGCCAGCATCTTGCGCCCGGTCTTGAGCCGCGGTGTCACGCTGTCGAGCATCACGTGCATCACCGATGGAATGCCGGCCATGACGATCACATTGTCGAGCTTGAAGCCCGGCGCAACCGAGATGCGGTTCTCGACGATCTCCGCGCCATCCGGAATGCGCGCCATGCGCAGGCGCGCCTCGGTGGGCTCGACGCCGCGCCGCTGGAAGTTCTCCAGAAGAAGCTGCTTCACCTGCGGATGGTGACCGATGCCGACTTCGAATGCCTTGGCGATCGAATCCGCTGTGATGTCGTCGTGTGTTGGCCCGATCCCCCCGGTCGTGAAGACATAGGTGTAGCGGCTCCGCAGCGCATTCACGGCATCGACAATGTCGCCCTCGACGTCCGCCACGACGCGAACCTCGCGCAGGTCGATGCCGATCGCGGTCAGATGATCCGCGATATAACCGATGTTCTTGTCTTTCGTCCGGCCCGAAAGAATCTCGTCGCCGATGACGAGAATAGCCGCCGTCACCCGCTCGTCGGTCTGCCCCATGCGCTCGCTTCCTCAAGTCGTCTCGGCCGGAAGACTAGCGCTCCTTTCGGGTCGCGCGCCATCCCCTTCCGGCTTTAGGCACGGCAAAGGCATCGATTGACGCATCTTTTGCCCGAGTGGGATAGTCCTGCAGTGGTTGGGCCATGCTCTAACGGAGGCAGCGATGACCAGCCAGGCCGATGAAAAGGACGCCATCCGCGAGCTGATGGCCACCTATTGCTATGCGCTCGATGCCTGCCGCTTCGATGACGTGGCGGCGCTCTTCGCCGAGAACGGCGAATGGACCACGACCTACGGCAGCGCCCGAGGTCGCGCGGAGATCGTGGCGCTTCTCGATCGGACGGTCCCGAAACCGGGCGAGGGTCCTCAACGCAAGCACTACATCACCAACATCATCATCCGCCTCGACGGCGATCGGGCGACGGCGACGTCCGACTATCTGGTTGTTCGCCAGGGCGAGACAGGGCTTCTGCCCGTGATGGGCGGCCGCTACAAGGATGCGTTCGTGAAGGTCGGCGGCGCTTGGCACTTTGCTCTGAAGGAACTCGAGCACCACATCTGGGGCGACATGGCGCTCAAGAACGGCCGGTGACGGCCCGACGGATGCGAGCGGCCGTCAATATGAAGGGAACGACGAATGAAGCTCGGCATGCTGGTGGGCTACTCTGGCCGCAAGATGAACCTCCCCATGGAGGCGATCCTGCATGCGGAGGGGCTCGGCTATGACTCAGTCTGGACCTCGGAGGCCTACGGGTCCGACGCGGTGACGCCAGCCGCCTGGATCCTGGCACAGACGAAGCGGATCAAGGTCGGCACCGCCATTATGCAGATGCCGGGGCGCACGCCCGCCATGGCCGCAATGACGGCGATGAGCCTCGCCCAGCTCTCCAATAATCGGTTCATCGTCGGCGTCGGTGCCTCTGGCCCCCAGGTGGTCGAAGGCTGGCACGGCGTTCCCTACGGTCGTCCGGTGACGCGGCTCAAGGAGTACGTCGCCATCATGAAGCAGATCTTCGCGCGCGAGGGCGATCTCTCGTTCGACGGCAAAGAATATCAGATTCCCTATGCTGGGCCGGGCGCGACGGGCCTCGGCAAGCCGCTGAAAAGCATCCTGCACTGCGAGCAGCCGATTCCGATCTATGCCGCGACCATCACGCCAGCGGGTGTGGCTGCGGCAGCCGAGGTGGCCGATGGCTTCTTCCCGGTGTGGATGGATCCAGAGCAGTACGCAGTCTTCGCCAGTTCGATCGACAAGGGGTTCTCGGCGGCGGGCGGCGGGAAATCCCTCGCCAACTTCGATATTGCACCGTTCGTACGGGTGATCGTCGCAGATGATGTGGCGGCGGCGATGCAACCCATCCGCGACCAGATGGCGCTCTACATCGGCGGCATGGGCGCACGCGGCAAGAATTTCTACACGGACTATGCAACCCGCCTCGGCTTCGGCGAGGCCGCGATCAAGATTCAGGATCTCTATCTCGATGGCCGCAAGGCCGAGGCAGCCGCGGCCGTGCCCGAGGCACTGATCGACGCCTGCCATCTCGTAGGCCCCGCCGAGCGCATCAAGGATCGTGCGCAGCGCTGGATCGCGGCCGGCAAAAAGGGTCATGTCGGCTCGATGCTGATTGGTGGCGATGCCAAGGCTCTCGAGGTACTGGCAGAGGCCGTGCTGTAGGCGCCCATGAAATTCGAAACGCCCCTGATCCCCGGCCGCCTCGTCCAGCGCTACAAGCGCTTCCTCGCCGATGTCACGCTCGACACCGGCGAGGCGGTGACGGCCACGTGCCCGAACACCGGTTCCATGATGGGGCTGGTCGCGCCGGGGTCGCGCGTGTGGCTCTCGTCATCCGATAGCCCCACGCGCAAATACAGGCATACCTGGGAAATGGTCGAAGCCGATCTCGGCCAAGGCCCCAATCTCGTCGGCATCAACACCAATCATCCGAACAAGCTGGTGGCTGAGGCGATCGCGGGCGGTCTGGTGAAGGGTATGAAGGATTATCCGTTACTTCGCCGCGAGGTAAAGTATGGCAAGAACAGCCGCATCGACATCCTTCTCGAATGCGCGAGCAAGGGGTTGTGCTACGTCGAGGTCAAGAACGTGCACATGATGCGAAAGGCTGGATTCGCCGAATTTCCGGATAGCGTCACCGAGCGCGGAGCAAAACATCTGGTCGAGATGTCGGATATGGTCCGCGCCGGCCACCGCGCAGTGATGGTCTATTTGATCCAGCGCGCCGACGCGAAAAGCTTGTCGTTCGCAGGCGACGTCGATCGAAAGTACGTGGAAGCCTTCAAGCTCGCCACTGCCGCCGGCGTCGAAGCCATCGCGCTCCGCTGTCGCGTCAGCCCCGACGAAATTGCGGTCGAGAAAACCGTGCCGATCAAGGTTTGATGAAGCGTGTCTGGATTCCAACGTCCCATTCAGGACGGAAGCCCCGTCTCGCACTCGGCCTCCAACTCAGCAGGCATGATCGTTGAGCGTTCAGTGCAGGACTTGCATTCGAACCATTGCCTTGTTGGGCCTTCAGCGCGCACCCCAACCGTCATTCCCGCGTAGGCGGGAACCTACGCGCGCGTGATCCAAATGCGACCTCTCGTGGGTGCCTGCCAGAAGGAATAATGCGGCGCCGATACTCGGCGCGCCATCACGAAGGCTTCGCCATCTGCGCGCCACCCGCAGCCACGATTCGAGCAATCTCATCGCTCGAATATCCGACCTCGGTAAGAACCTCGGCCGTGTGCTGGCCAAGCAGCGGAGCATGCAACTTGTCCTCACGCATGCCACCCGAGAACGTGTTCGCTGCTTTCGTTCGCCGGATCGGGCCTTCGCTCGGATGCTCCTCGGTTTCGAAGAACGCGACGTCATTCAGATGTGGGTCGTCGAATAGATCGTCGATGCTGTTGTAGCGCGCTGCCGGAATTTGTAGCTCTGCGAAGATCTCCATCCATTCTGCTGTGGTTTTCAGCAGTAGCCCCTGGGCACGCACCTCGAAAAAGTCAGCCGCATTCTCGCTGCGAAGTTGAGCGTTGCGAAAGCGAGGGTCGTCCTTCAACTCCGGCCGCCCGATGGCGCGGAAGAAGGCGAAAGCCTGCGCGTCCGTATTCGGGCTTATGGTGATGTAGCCGTCCTTCGTCGGCAGCGGCCGATACTCCGGGGAGAGCAGCCGATTATCTCCGCTTTCGCCGGTCGGCGGAATGAACGTCGCGGCGCCCATGTGCTCGGACGTCACGAACGAGGCCATGTTCTCGAGCATCGGCACTTGCACGGCCTCGCCGCGCCCCGTTTTCTCGCGCCTGTAGAGCGCGAAGCCGATCGCCTGCGCCGCAATCAACCCCGAGACGTGATCCGTCATCACCATGGGCACAAAACGAGGCTCGCCGATCGCACGCTCGAACGTGCCCGCGACACCGGAAAGGCTCTGGATGATGGGATCGTAGGCCGGCTTGTCGTAGTAGCGTCCACCGGGGCCGAACGCGAGAATTGAGCAATGAATGAGCCGCGGATTGCGCTTCAGCAGCGATGCAGCGTCGAGCCCTGCACGTTCCAGCGCCTTCGGCCGCACGTTGGAAACGAACACATCCGCGCCGTCGATGAGACGCAGCATCGCCTCGTGTCCCGCCGGCACCTTGAGGTCCAGCACGACCGACCGTTTGTTGCGATTGAAGTTCAGGAATTTCCCCGACATGCCCGGATTGCGTGTGCCGCGTGCCATCGTCCGAAGTAGATCACCCGAAGGCGCCTCGATTTTGATCACGCCGGCGCCTTGGTCCGCGAGCGTACGCGTGCAGATCGGCCCGACAACGACCGAGGTCTGGTCGATCACGCGAATGCCTTGCAGCGGTCCTCCGGTCATGCAGTCTCCATGGGTGATGGCTGGATCGGCGAAAACTAACCGCGCCGTTTCATGTGTCTCAGGTCGATCATCCCCGGTGCTTCGCGAGGATCGGAATGGGCCGGGAACATGACGTGCTTTTGGATCTTCTGCGTGCCCGTGGTCGGCAGCGTGTCGGCGAACCACACCCAGCCCGGCGCCTTGTAGTAGGCGAGACGCTTGTTGCAGTAGTCGAAAAGGCTTTCGGCCGTCTCGCGATCCATGATGCCCGATCGCGTCACGACGCAGGCAAGCACCTCCTCTTCGCGCACCTCGTCCTTGACCGCCAGCACGGCCACTTGTGCCACGTCCGGGTGCGTCAGCAGCAGCGCCTCGACTTCGGCCGCCGCGATGTTCTCGCCCGACCGCCGGATGATGTTCTTCTTGCGGTCGACGAAATGCAACATGCCATCGGGGCCGCGCCAGACCGTATCGCCTGTATGGAACCAACCATCGCGCCAAGCCGTCTCGGTCTCCTCGTCGTTCTTGAGATAGCCCGAGAACGCGGCCCGCCGTGGTGTCGCGGCGGAGTGGCGCAGCACCATTTCTCCGGGCGTGCCATCGGGCACGTCTTGGTCGTGCTCATCGACGACGCGCACGTCGAGTCCCGGCACGGCCTTGCCGAAGGCGCGCGTTCCGATCTGGCGCGGTGCGTGATTGTCGCCGAGGATGCGGCAGAACTCGGTCATGCCCCAAATCTCGACCATCGGAAAGCCGAAGCGCTTCTCGAACACGCTATGCAGTTCCGGTTCGATCCCGGCGCCAATGCCGAGCCGCACCGCATGGTCGCGATCTGCCGTCGAGGGCGGCTGGTTGAGCAGCATCGGCGCAACGATCCCAAGATAGTGCACGACCGTAGCGCGCGTCGCTTTCACCTCGCGCCACCAGCGGACCGGATTGAAGCGGTCCGTCTGGATCTGGCAGCAGCCGGCAGCAACCGCGCCAAGCAGGGAAATGATGCCTGCGTTCACGTGGTAGAGCGGCAGCGGATTGTAGATCCGATCCTCGCCCGCCCGTAGCTCCAGCGCGCCGCCACGGGACGCATACCAGTCGCCCATGGCCACTTCGTAGCCATGCGAGATGACACATCCCTTCGGCCGCCCCGTCGTGCCGGACGTATAGAGGATCTGAGCCTCAGTCGCGGGAGTCGGACGGCCCACCCCCGCCGGGTGCCGAGGAGCCGACGGGCGGGTGCCGGGGCTCGGAACATGGACAGGTGGCCTATGCTGGCTTTCCGCCAGCGCAGTCTCGATCTGGCCAAGCCGGCCCTCCGTCACGAGGATTAGCGAGGGCTCGGAGTGCTCCAGTAGATACGCTGTCTCCGCCGGTCGATAGTCCGGATTGATCGGCACCACGGATACGCCAATCGCGTTGAGCGCAAGCCGATGCAATACGTGCTCGGGCCGGTTCTCGAGCAGGATCGCCACGCGGTGGCCAAGGCCGAATCCAGCACTTCTGTAGCCCTCCCCGAGCCGTATGACCTCGTTGTTGGCCTCCCCGTAGGTGATCTCGACACCTTCCGGTAGGTAGCTGCGATCGGGATTCGGAGGCACCGCGAGAAACGGCCGGTCGGCCCATCGCCCGACAGCTTCGGTCCAGAACGCGCCGATGGTCATGTCGTCGCGAACATCCGCCATGGCTGCGTTTCCCCTGCTGCGCTCATCCGATCTGCGAGATCTGCGTCTGGCCATGGTAGAGTGACCGCATTGGCCACCGCAAACGATCCCGCGACATGCGCACCGAGCTTTTCGACTTCGACCTTCCCGACCATCTCATCGCACTCCGTCCAGCGGAGCCGCGAGATGCCGCGCGTATGCTCGTCGTACGTCCCCCGTTCCCCGCCCAAGGGGAGGGCAGTCCACCTCCCGTGCTTGAGGATCGTACCGTGCGCGATTTGCCGTCTCTGCTGACGCCCGGTGACGCCTTCGTCGTCAACAACACGAAAGTGATCCCCGCCGCACTCGAAGGCACGCGGGAACGGAACGGCAACCTGGCATATGTCGCCTTCAACCTCATTAAGCGCATCGACGAGAGTCGCTGGCGTGCGTTCGCGCGGCCGGCCAAGCGTCTTGAGGTAGGAGATCGGGTGGTGTTCCAGGCTGAAGGGCGAGTCTGCTTCGCAGGCAGTCTTTCGGCCGTCGTCAGGGAGAAACTGGATGCGGGCGAAGTCGAGCTCGCGTTCTCGCTACACAGCGCATTCCTGGACGAGGCGATCGAGACGCTAGGCGACATGCCTCTGCCGCCCTACATCGCCCTGAAGCGACCACCCGACGAAGATGATCGTACGAGCTATCAGACAATGTTCGCTGCCCGCGAGGGGGCCGTCGCCGCGCCGACCGCCGCATTGCACTTCACGCCCGAGTTGTCGGCTGCACTCGAGGCAAGTGGCGTTGTGCGCCAGACGGTAACGCTGCATGTGGGGGCCGGCACGTTTCTGCCTGTGAAGGTGGACAATACTGACGATCACGCCATGCACGCCGAGTGGGGCGAGATCAGTGCCGAGACAGCCGACGTCCTCAATGCGGTGCGCGCCAGCGGAGGACGCATCGTAGCTATAGGCACCACCGCCCTTCGCCTGCTCGAGAGCGCCGCCGATGCGGAGGGGAAAATCAGGCCATTCCGGGGAGAAACATCGATTTTCATCACGCCTGGCTATCGCTTCCGCGCAGTTGACGTGCTGATGACGAACTTCCACCTGCCGCGCTCGACCCTCTTCATGCTCGTCTCGGCTTTTGCGGGTCTCGATACGATGCACACCGCTTATTGCCACGCCATCCGCGAAGGCTATCGCTTCTACTCCTATGGCGACGCCAGCCTGCTGTTCCGCGCCGACTGAAAACCCGCATGCCAATCCGCTGCTGAATGTTCTGAAGCTGTTCCGAGACGCGGTCTCATACCTGGCATCTTGACAAAGGGAGCCGGCGGGCCAATCTCAAGAGTATGAGGAACGCACGCGCACATTTTCTGCGGACTCACACGGTCGCGGTCACTTGGCCCCGGCTTAGGTGTTTTTGCGCCTGATCCGGGGACGCGACGTCTAGCTGCCCGACGACAGCCCTCATCCCCATCAAGTCTGTAACGAAGCCCCAAAACCAATAATGCCTGCGCCTCTCGAGAGAACGCGAGGCAAGCTCTTTTGCATGCGATCACAGGAGGAAGCTTCCGAAGCCATGTCTGAGCAACACGAGACGGATAGCCTGCCGACCATCGTCGTGACCAAGGCTGATTTTGACACGCTCAGCGGTCTGGCTGAGGCCGTCGAAGAGCGGCTGCCTGATGCGGCGAGCGTGCTGCAGTCGGAGATGGATCGCGCGCGCGTGGTCTCGCCCGACGCGGTACCTGCCGATGTGGTGCGCATGGGCTCGACGGTCGAGTTCCGCGCGGACAACGGCCAGCAGCGGACCGTCACGCTGGTCTTTCCGGGCGATGCTGACATTGCCGAGGGCAAGATTTCCATCCTGACACCCATCGGCACCGCGCTGATCGGCCTCTCGCCTGGCCAGTCGATCTCGTGGGCCGCACGCGACGGCCGTCGCCAGCGGTTGACCGTGCTTAAGGTCGAGCAACCGGCATCGGCCGACGTATAGCCGTGCCGGCTTGACCCGGCTCGCGCGATGTGAATGGTGCCGCGGGCACATTGACGCCTGCGCACCACAGAAGGCATCGCATGACGACCGGTTTCCGCTTCACGTTGCTCGCGACCGATGGCGCTGCGCGTCGCGGCGAAATCGCGACGCCGCGCGGTCTCATCCGCACGCCCGCCTTCATGCCCGTGGGCACGGTCGGCACGGTGAAGGCGCTCTATCCAGAGCAAGTGCGGGAAGCCGGCGCCGATATTATTCTCGGCAATGTCTATCATCTCATGCTCCGCCCTGGCGCGGAGCGCGTGGCTCGCCTCGGCGGATTGCATGCGTTCATGCGGTGGCCCGGGCCGATCTTGACGGATTCGGGTGGCTTCCAGGTCATGAGCCTCAGCCAGATCCGCAAGATCACGGAAGAGGGGGCTGCCTTCCAATCGCATATCGACGGCTCGCGCCACATGCTGACGCCGGAGCGGTCGATCGAGATCCAGTGCTTGCTGGGTTCCGATATTCAGATGCAACTCGACGAATGTATCGAACATCCGGCCGAGCACTCCGATGCCGAGCGTGCGATGCGGCTGTCGCTGCGCTGGGCCGGGCGCTCGCAGGCGGCGTTCGATCGGCTGTCGAAGCCGGGACAGGCATTGTTCGGTATCGTGCAGGGCAGCGTCTACGAAGACTTGCGCCGGCAGTCGGCCAAGTCTCTCGTCGCAATGGATTTGCCGGGCTATGCGGTCGGTGGTCTCGCCGTGGGTGAGGGGCACGACATGATGCTGCGCATGCTCGAAAGCACGCTCCCGCATCTGCCAGAGGCGAAACCGCGCTATTTGATGGGCGTCGGCACACCAGAGGATCTGATAGAAGCGGTCGCGCGCGGCATCGACATGTTCGATTGCGTCATGCCGACCCGAAACGGCCGCCACGGCCTCGCGTTCACGTGGAATGGCCGCGTCAACCTGCGCAACGCAAAGCACGCCGAGGATCTGTCACCGCTGGATCCCGAGAGTACGTGTCCGGCAGCGCGCGATTATTCCCGCGCCTATCTGCATCACCTCATCCGCTCGGGCGAAATGCTGGGCTCGATGCTGCTGTCATGGGTCAATACCGCGTTTTATCAAGAGCTGATGGCTGCCATGCGGAATGCCATCGAAGAAGGCCGATTCGCGACCTGGGCGGTCGAGACGAAAGCGCGTCTCCAACGGTGAATCCAAGGCAACTGCGGCAACTCGCGAGCCCTAAGCCTCTGCGTTCACTTTGGAGGCAATCTCGGCCGCTCGCGTCCTCTGCCGCTCGAGATGCACGACGCGCTCGCGGTGAACCATGTAGATGCCGGACGCTATGACAATCACCGCACCCGCCAACGTCCAGGTATCGGGCACCTGTCCGAACACCAGATAGCCGCCCGTCACGTGAGTGATCAGACCGAGATAGATGAAGGGAGCGAGCACGGCAGCAGGCGCATGCCGATAAGCAAGAATGAAAATGAAATGCCCGAGTCCGCCCCAAAATCCCATCGAGACGAGCAGCAGCCACGTCAGCCCATCCTGTGGCCAAACCCAGTGGGCGAGGCCGAATGGCGCCATGACGAACGTGCCGGCGACCAATGAGTAGAAAAGCGTCACTTCCGGCGGGTCATAGAACGCGAGATAGCGCGTCAGAAGCATGAATACGGCGTAGCAGAGCATGGACCCCATGGCGAACATCATGCCGGGCTCGAACGTGCCGTACCCGGGCCTGACCGCGACGAGAATGCCGGAGAAGCCGACGAGAATCGCCAGCATCCGCCGCCATTTGATCCACTCGCCGAGAAATGGCCCAGCCATGAGCGCCACCACGAACGGCGCAAGGAATGCGATCGTCTGCGTCTGGTCCAGCCTCAGCGTCTTGAGAGCAAGGAAGTTCAGCAGCGTCGAACCCAGCATGAGGAGCGATCGTAGCGATTGATGCCAGATACGTTGCGTGATGAGCAGCCGCGGTAGCGACACGATTCCCATCAGCAGCACGATCAGCACGAACTGGCTGACGAAGCGCAGCCAGACGACCTGTGGCACGGGCAACTCGACCACGGTCGCCATATACTTCGCCGTCGTGTCGAGGCACGAGAAAACGGCGAGTGCAATCAGCATCAGGCCGATGCCCTTGAGGGCGTTCGGCGCGGGCTGAGATGCCAGGGCTCTGCGTTGCATGGGTCTCGGGCTCGTGTCGCCGGGCCAATTCCCCGGATGCGACCGCTCTCTATCACGGAGTGCGTGAAATATGCTGGTGTCTGCGTCGCAGGGCGGCCATGCGCCCGCGACGCCCTATTTTGGCCCAATGCCGTCGCCTGCCGACGGCGCGGCGAAGCGGATCCGCAGTCCAGACAGGCGATTGCCGACTGAGTTAAACAGGCATAGCCTGACCTCGAAAAGATCTTCCAGATCCCTTCCGCAAGCCAACCCGGAGCCTCCAATGAGCCAAAAGCCGGTCGTCCTTCTTGTGCCGCCGTCGACCGAGACGGGCGAGCTCGCGCGATCTATCGCACCTGCGCATATCGATCTCGTGCTCGCTCAGCCCGGAACCGACGCGTTTCAGGCCGCGCTGCCAAACGCGCAGTACATGATCTGCTATCCGAACGTCAAAATGGAGGACACCTTCTATAAGGCCGCGCCGCACGTTCGGCTCGTACAGCTTCTTTCGGCCGGCTACGACGCTGTCGATATCGAGGCTGCGCGACGTGCGAAAGTGCCTGTCTCCAACAACGGCGGGGCCAACGCCATCTCGGTCGCGGAACACGCCGTCATGCTGATGCTGACCGTTGCCCGCCGGGTCGTGTGGCAGCACGCCAGCGTCTCAGGCGGCCGCTGGCGCGGCAATGGCCCGCCCCCGGCCATGTACGAGCTTTATGACAAGACACTCGGCATCATCGGTTTGGGCAATATCGGCCGCAAGGTGGCGCGTCGCGCCCAGGCCTTCGGCATGAAGGTCGAGTATTACGACATCAAACGTCTGACCGAGGACGAAGAGGACGCGCTGGGTGTCAAGTTCCGGCTACTGACCGAGCTTCTGAAGCGCTCCGATTTCGTTTCGCTGCATGTGCCGCTCAATGCGTCGACCAAGCACATGATCGGCGCGCGCGAGCTGGCCCTGCTGAAGCGCACGGCAATCTTGGTGAACACGTCGCGCGGCCCCGTCATCGATGAGGTAGCTCTGACCAAGGCGCTTGCTGAGCACAAGTTCTTCGGTGCCGGCCTCGACGTCTTCGACGAGGAGCCGACGCCCCCCAACAATCCTCTGCTCCAGCTCGATAATGTCGTGCTGACCGCGCACTTCGCCGGCCCGACCTCGGACAACCACGTCGCCCGCTTCCGCAATGCCTTCGACAACGTCGAGCGCATGATGCGCGGTGACAAGCCATTTTGGGTAGTGCCGGAGCTTGCAGGCTAAGGATACGAAGCCTCGCGATTGGCGATGGCCGACAAGGCCGTCGCCACGGCCCGAGACATTTAAATCCGGAGATGACGCATGGCGACCTATGACCTCATCCTCAAAGGCGGCCACGTCATTGATCCATCACAAAGAATAGATGGCGTGATGGACGTCGCCTTCTCAGCCGGTAAAGTGGCAGCGGTCGGCAACGATCTCAAAGCTGCTCCCGAGACCGAGATCCGCGATGTCTCTGGCCACGTCGTCACGCCGGGGTTGATCGATCTGCACACTCACGTCTACTGGGGCGGCACATCGCTCGGCATCGATGCCGACGATTTCTGCCGCACGTCCGGCGTCACCACCTCGATCGATACCGGCAGTGCCGGACCCGGCAATTTCGCCGGCTTTCGCAAGCACGTCATCGAGCGGTCCGAGGCCCGCATCCTCGCGTACCTGCACGTCTCGTTCGCGGGCATTTATGCGTTCTCCAATTCGCACATGGTCGGTGAGTCGAAGAACATCGAATTGATGGCACCGCGCGAAGCGGCAGCCGTTGCCGACGCCAACCGCGATGTGATCGTGGGCATCAAAGTGCGGGTAGGTTTGCACGCATCCGGAGATCAAGGTTCGGCGCCGCTCGACATCGCGCTCCAGGTTGCCGACGAGGTCGGCATGCCCTTGATGTGCCACATCGACCATCCACCGCCCTCCTACGAGGAGGTGATCGGCATGCTACGTCCCGGCGATGTGTTGACCCATGCCTTCCGTCCCTTTCCGAATGCCCCCGTCACGGCGCAAGGCAAGGTCAAGCCGGCCGTTCTCGAGGCGCGCGCCCGCGGCGTGCTGTTCGACATCGGCCACGGCAAGGGCTCGTTCTCGTTCAAGACGACACGCGCCATGCTGGCCAACGGCTTCATGCCGGACACCATTTCGTCCGATGTGCACGCGCTCTGCATCAACGGTCCCGCCTACGATCAGGTGACGACCATGTCGAAGTTTCTGTGCATGGGCATGCCGCTGGCGGAGGTCATCAAGCGGTCGACCGTCAACGCGGCGATGGCCCTGAAGCGGCCTGAGCTCGGCACGTTGAAACCCGGCTCCGCCGGCGACGCGACGATCCTTTCAGTAAAGAACGGTGAGTTCGATTACGAGGACGTTCTCGGCGAGCACATGATGGGCGACAAGCGCATCCTGGCCGATGCCACCGTTATTGCTGGCAAATGGTGGCATTCCGCCAAAGACGGCGCATTCCCGGCGAAGAAGGGAGCGTGATCAACGCCGACGCTCGTAGGCCCCCGCCTTCGCGGGGGTGACGTTTGCGGCTGGGGCTTCCGCCACCCTCTCCATCATGCCCGCGGCGGCGGGCACCCACGCGCATCGCGACAACGCGCCAACATCTCGTTCACATGCCAGTTGGGGCTTCCGCCACCCTCTCCGTCATGCCCGCGCAGGCGGGCACCCACGCGCATCGCGACAACGCGCCAACATCTCGTTCACATGCCAGTTGGGGCTTCCGCCACCCTCTCCGTCATGCCCGCGCAGGCGGGCACCCACGCGCATCGCGACAACGCACCAACATCTCGTTCACATCCCGGCTCCCTGCGGTGCGACGCGTCATCACCGGTGGGGCGAATGCTTCACCCCCCGATCTTCGAGAAATCGGCTACGTTCAGCGTCACGGCGCGAATTTCCGAGAGCAGTTTCAGGCGGTTCTCGCGCAGCTTCGCATCGGTTGCGTTGACGGTCACCTTCTCGAAGAAGGCATCGACCGGGGCGCGGAGATCGGCGAGGGCATTCATGGCGCCGGTGAAGTTCTCGACGCTGAGCGCCGCCACCGTGTCCTGCCGGGCGCCCTCGATGGCGGCAGCGAGCTTGGCTTCCTCCTTCTCCACGAGCAGCCCGATGCTGTAGGGCTCGTCGTAGGTGCGCTTATCCTTCTTTTCCTCGATCGCAAGGATATTGGCAGCCCGCTTGACGCCTGCCAGCAGGTTTGCGCCGTCGTCGGTTTTCAGGAACTCGTCCAGCGCCTCGACGCGCCGCACGATCAGCGCGAGATCGTCCTGCCCGCCGAGCGAGAACACGGCGTCGATGAGATCATGCCGCGCGCCCTTCTCGCGGAGATGCACCTTCAGCCGGTCGGCGAAGAATGAGAGGAGATCCAGCACCGACGGAGCGACTGAGGCACCGTTAAACTTGGTGACGTCGCCCGCATCGCAGCCCAGCTCTATTGGGGATCCCTCTAATTGGGCCGCCAATCGTTGTTGGTGGCTCTGCAAGACAGGAATCAGCGGCACCCGCAGGTCATTCTCAAGCACAATCCGAATGATCCCCAACGCCGCGCGCCGAAGCTGATACGGATCACCGGAGCCTGTCGGCTTCTCTCCGATCGCCCAGAAGCCGACCAGCGTGTCGATCTTGTCGGCCAACGCCACGGCAATCGAGACCGGCGCGGTCGGAACCGTGTCGGAGGCCCCGCGCGGCTTGTAATGCTCCTCGATCGCTGCCGCGACTTTCGGATTGATGCCCTCGGCGATGGCATAGTAGCGGCCCATAAGGCCCTGCAACTCAGGGAACTCGCCGACCATGCCGGAGACGAGATCGGCCTTGCACAACTGAGCCGCGCGGCCTGCCAGCTCCGGCTCCGCATCCACGCCGCCCGCGATCTGGCGGGCCAATTCCGTGATGCGCTCCTTGCGGTCCCACTGCGTGCCGAGCTTCTCGTGGAAGGTGATGCCCTTCAGCTCGAAGTGCATCGGCTCGAGCTTGCGCTTCAGGTCCTGCTCCCAGAAGAAGCGGGCATCCGAAAGTCGCGCGCGGATGACCTTCTCGTTGCCCTCGATGATGTGCTGACCACCATCTGGCGCGGTGAGGTTCGAGACCATCAGGAATTTGTTGGCCAGCTTGCCCGTCGCCGGATCGCGCAGCGAGAAGCACTTCTGGTGGTTCTTCATGGAGGTCGTCAGGCACTCGCCCGGAACCTCGAGAAACGCTTCGTCGAAGGTGCCAATCAGCACGACCGGCCACTCGGTCAGCCCAGCGTTCTCGGCCAGCAGTCCTTCGTCCTCGACCAGTTCGACACCGGCCTTTTTGGCCAGCGCAAGCGCCAGTTCGCGGATCATCTCGGCGCGCTCGGAGGACGGCAGAAGCACCTTCGCCGCATTGAGCTTCGTGCCGTAGTCCTCGAAGTTTTCGACGCTGAACGGAGCGTTGCCATGGAAGCGATGCCCGCGCGTCACGTTCCCAGCCGTTATGCCGCCCACCTCGATCGGCACCACCTTTCCCCCGTAAAGGCAGATGATCGAGTGCAGTGGCCGCACCCAGTGGAACGAGCCGGACCCCCAGCGTTGCGACGTGGGCCACGGGAACTTTAACATCGTCTCGGTCAGCACGTCTCCAATCAGGACGGGGGCCGGCTGGCCGGGCTTCTCGACCTTGGCGACATAGTAGCTGCCGCGCTTGGCATCCTCGACCACCTGCGCCTTATCGATGGAGGCGAGCCCGGCGCTTTTGAGGAAGCCTTGGATGGCGGCGTCAGGGGCACCGACGCGGGGACCCTTACGCTCGTCCGAGATGGCCGGCGACATGGGCGGTACGTCCTGCACGACGAGCGTGAGCCGTCGCGGGGTCGCGAATGCTATGGCAGCCCCGACGGTCAGGCCGCGCGCCTTGAGGCCATCTATGACCAGACGCTTCAGGTCCGCCGCAGCTTTGCCTTGCATCCGCGCCGGGATTTCCTCGGAGAAGAGCTCGATGAGGAGTTCGGAGGAAGAGAGCATGGGAATGGGCGCCGCTTCTGGAGTGAAGGTCTCCGCCGCGACCCCGTCACCTGAGGCGGCGGGGACGGCATCAGAGCCGGGACCACTCCCTAGCCGCCATTCCGCCGGGCTGGCAAGCGCGGTGCACTATGCGGTCGCCTCAGTGCCCGGCAGATGGCATTCGGTTCCTGCCCATTAAGCCCGCCGATAGGGCATCTGTGAGGCCCGCGCCCTGTGCGGGACAAATGATGCACATCGCTCTCTCACGCGGCCGAACGGCCTGCCTCGGCATGCGACGGCCAGGACGCGCGGCGCACCGATGGTTTCAGCAAAACGGCATAGAGATTGTCATTGAATCCGGGAATGAAATTCGTGAATTTGCAGATGAAACCGGTCCTTGTGGCCAAATCCGTGAGCGTGCTCTGGGTGAAATAGTTCTGGTGATCGGGGAAGCGAAAGCCGCACCATCTCGATCCCATGACACGGCGCCCCACGCAGCCGAAGTCGGGCACTTTCACCACGGCGGTCCCGCCTGGTTTGAGCTTCTGATAAAGCTTCTCGAGGATTGGCCGCGGTCTGAGCTCGTGTTCGAGATACGAGCGCAGAATGGCGCGGTCGAAGAAATTGTCGTCGAAGCGGTCCAGTCCATCGGCCGCAGAGGCATTGACGACATAACCGCCATGCTGTCGAAAAATCGGGTCAGAGCGTTGCGCCAAGCCCTTCGAAATCTCGATCCCGAAGGGAACCATCCCTTCCGGGATGCGGTTCGATCCGCCGCAGCCGACATCTAGCACGCGGCCGCCCGCTTCGACGTTCCGCATGATGAAACGTCTATCCATGGCATTGCCGAGTTTCAAACGAAAGCGCGTCGCGTAATCAAGACGGTAGAGCCAGAAAGCTTTGCGCCGCTTGGCCTCTTTGGCCGCCGTCTTTTCCCAGGCGAGATCCTCGGCGAGTGCGTCGTAGTTGGGCGCTAATCTAAGGTAGACGAGACGGCAGTTGCTGCACTGCACGATCGGCCATTCTGGATGCGAGAATTGAGGAAGAGCGGTGTACTCGGCATGTTCGCAGCACGGGCAAAGCCGCGTCAGCGTTGCGATATTTTTCAAATTGGCTGATCCCCGTGTGACGTGTCATGCCCCGTCTCATCGTCTCAGGGAAACTTCGCCCCTGGCCCCTAACTTATGGGTATTGAAGCCGAATTATTCCAGCGGATGAAGAGTGGCAAATTGGCCGATTGGACCTGAGAGCCTGCGCCGGGGTGCGGCCAACCCGGCCGCAGCGCCGCTTTTGGGGGCGCTCTCGATGCCTGATTGATGGCCCATCCCCACCTCTGCCGGCCATCATCTGTCTGCGCGAGCATCGGGCGACATGACGCGCCGCGCAATCCGCGTATCGACTTTGTCCGGACAACGCAGTACAGAGCGCCGCAGGCTCCTCAAAGGACGATTACAATGGCCCGTAAGCGAGAGATGGCCCTGATTGGGTTCATGCAGGCCCAGAACTGCTCAAACTACATTGGCTCCTGGCGGCATCCCCAATCGGCGACCGACTTCCTCGGGCCGGAGTATTACCAGCGGATCGCCCAGACGCTGGAGTACGGCAAGTTTCATCTCTGCTTCTTCGATGACCGGCTGGCGATGCCGGACATCCTGGGCAACGATCACGCCGAAGCTGTCCGCAACGGCGCTCGCGTCGTCAAGATGGATCCAGTTACGATCCTCGCCTGCATGGGCATGGCGACGAAGAACATCGGGCTCGGCTCCACCTACTCGACCACCTACTACCAGCCGTTCCACGTTGCCCGCGTGATGTCCACGCTCGACCTGATGGTCGGTGGGCGCGCCGCCTGGAACGTCGTGACCTCGCTCAACGACAGCGAAGCTCACAACATGGGACAGGTCGCCCACGTCGAGCACGACCTGCGTTACGACATGGCCGATGAGTTTATGGAGGTCGTGCTCGGTCACTGGGATGCGTGGGAGGACGACGCCATCGTCGTCGACAAGGCCGAGGCTTTGTTTGCACATCCGGAAAAAGTGCACCGCCTCGATCACAAAGGAAAATGGTTCTCCTCTAAAGGGCCGTTCACGGTGCCGCGTTCCGCGCAAGGTCGCCCCGTAGTCATCCAGGCCGGCCAATCGGGCCGCGGCCAGCAGTTCTCGGCGCGATGGGGGGAGCTGGTTTTCTGGGTGCTGCCAAACCTCGAGATCGGCAAGCGCACATACGATAATTTCAAGGCGCTGGCGGCTAAGGAAGGACGCGATCCGGACAGTATCGCCGTCGCGCCGGCAGTCTACGTCGTGCCGGGTGAATCCAAAGCAATGGCCGAGGACAAGATGGCGCTCATCGACAGCATGGCGAAGCCCGTCGATGGTCTTGCGCTGCTGTCGGAGGCCCTGAATTTCGATTTCTACTCGAAGGGCATGGACGAGAGTTTCAACGACGACGAAATGGCCGGCATCAGTGGACTGCGCGCGATTATCGACCGCGTGACGGTGCTCTCCGGCAAGAAGAACCCCACCATCCGCGACTTCGTGCAGTTCTCGAGCCGCGGCACCGTGCGCGAGTTCCCCCGTTTCGTCGGAACGCCGAAGGAAATTGCCGATGGACTGGAGGAGTGGTTCAACACCTGCTGTGATGGCTTCGTCGTAGCGGCCACCCATGTTCCTGGCGCCTATGAGGATTTCGTCCGGCTCGTCGTCCCAGAGCTGCAGCGCCGCGGGCTCCATCAGAAGGATTACAAGGGCCCTACGCTGCGCGAGAACCTTGGTCTCCCGAAAGCGGAGATCGGCGATTGGAAGCCCAAGGCCTGAGACGTTGCGAGAGGGCGGCGTCTGGGCTTAGCCTGACACTCCCGCCGCGACGCCGTCGCAAGCATGTGAGGGGCTGAGCGAGAAGGCTCGGTCGAAAGCCCGATACGATCGACTGCCCGGGAGCAGCAGAATGGATGCCGCCAAGTTCAAGAATGTCATGCGCCACCAGGCCGGCGCAGTCACGATCATCACGGTCGGCCGCCCGGGCGACCGGACCGGCCTCACCGCGACGGCGATGTGCTCGCTTTCCGACACGCCCCCGACAGTCCTGATCTGCGTCAATCGCAACGCCAGCGCACACGCGCCTATTCGTGCCTGCAAGTGCTTCGGCGTAAACCTGCTGGCGCAGGAGCACTACGATCTCGCCCGGCGTTTCTCGACCAAGCTCGTCGAGGGCGAGGCTCGCTTCGATGCAGACGCGTGGGAGACGCTCGCCACCGGCGCGCCGGCCCTCAAGGGAGCGCTGGCAACACTCGATTGCGAGCTCATGGACGAGCACGAGACCCAAACTCACTCGATCTTCATCGGCCGGGTTCTCGAAGGCCGTTTCCGCGAGGACGCCCAGCCGCTGCTCTACTTCCGCGGCGATTTCTGGGATGTGAAGACCCGCTGAACTAACGTCGGCGAGCGCCGCGAAGATCCGGCATCTTCAGCTCATGTCGCGCTGGATTTCGCGTGCGCGCCACTGGCGCGAGCATCTCGATTCACTCGCGATTAGCCACATTTCCTTCGCCTCTCGCGCTCGTCGCTACCCTGTGGTGCGGTGTCCGCGGACGGTCTATCGTGCCTGCTGGGCCAAGTTTCGGAACAGAACACGCGCCCTTTCGTGGAGGAAACAATGGCGGATTTCTTTTTGAATCGACGCGCGATGCTACTCGGCGCCGGCGCAGCGGCTGCTACGCTGTCGGGCGGTCTGGGAGCTGTCACGGCATTTGCCAAGGCGCCCCCACTCAAGAGCCAGACGCCGTATTTCTATCGGTTCGGCCATGGCACCATGCAGATCACTATGGTCTCTGATGGTCCGCTGCCGCTCGGAGATCCGGGTGAGGCCTTTCTTGGCGCAACCAAGGAAGAAATCGCCAAGATGCTGACGGACGAGTTTCTGCCCTCGAATAACGTGGTGCTCGAGCAGAATTCCCCGGTGGTCAATACCGGCAAGAACCTCGTCCTCTTCGAGACGGGAATGGGCGCCCACAAGATGTTCGGCCCGACGACCGGTCGGTTGATGCAGAGCTTGAAAGAGGCAGGTATCAAGCCGGCCCAGATCGACTCGGTAGTGTGCAGCCATGCCCACATCGATCACATCGGCGGCCTCGTCGACGCCAAGGGCAAGAAGCTCTTCCCCAACGCGACGGTGTATCTCAGCCAGGCGGACTTCGATTTCTGGACCGATGAGAAGGACCCGAAGAAGAACAAGGACTTCGTCGCGCACGCGCGCAAGAACCTGCTGCCCTATCGGGATCGCATCAAGTTCATCAAGGACAACGAGGAGTTCCTGCCCGGCATCACGGCCATGTCTGCTCCGGGACACACCGTCGGCCATATGGTTTTCATGCTGTCGAGTGAAGGCAAGCAACTCGCGCTGATTGGCGACCTGACCCACCATCAGGTGCTGCTCGTGCGGAAGCCGCGGCTCGAGTTCTCCTACGATACGGATCCGAAGCAATCTGCGGGCACCCGCGTACGTTATCTCGAAATGTTTGCCGCCAATAAAATCCCCGTCGCCGCCTACCACTTCCCGTGGCCCGGTTACGGCCATATCTCGAAGGATGGCGAAGGTTTCCGGTATCACCCGTCGCCGATCGAGCACGTCGTCATGCCGCCACCGAAGAAGGCGTAGCGAAACATCGAGTCGCGCGGTGGCGAATGCCGCCGCGCGGCCATCTCATCCGCGGGGATCATCCTTTTTTCTTGAACGGCGCCATGCCTTCGCGCGCGAGCTCATCCGCTCGCTCATTCTCGTCGTGGCCGGCGTGTCCCTTAACCCAATGCCATGAGATGGTGTGCTTCATCCGCGCGGCGTCGAGGCGCTGCCAAAGCTCGGCATTCTTGACCGGCTTCTTATCCGCGGTTTTCCAGCCGTTGCGTTTCCAGCCGTGTATCCATTTCGAGATGCCGTCCTTGACGTAGTTGCTATCCGTCCAAAGCTCGACCTTCGACGGCCGTTTCAAAGCCTCGAGCGCTGAGATCGCCGCCATCAGCTCCATGCGGTTGTTCGTCGTCGTCGCCTCGCCACCGTTCATCTCCTTGCGATGCGGGCCTGAAACCAGAATAACGCCCCAGCCGCCAGGCCCCGGATTTCCGGAGCAGGCGCCGTCTGTATAGATGGTGATCTCGGGAAGCGACGTGTCGTCTGTCATGATCGGGCCGTGAGTTTGCGAGGCCAAAAGATAGCGAGAGTGCGGAGAACAAGGTCACGCCTTCTCGCGTTGCCGGCAGGGATGGTGCGGAGCCGACGCAAATGGCCGGCGGATGCTCGATCAGCGATCGCTCGCCAAGCCCGAGACGACGCCCACAGGCCCGAGGCCATATTCCGTGGCGCTGCGCAGTGTCTGATGAAAGCCGAGACGCCGGACATACTCACGCGGATCTTTGCGTTTCACCAGCGCGTCAGGCGGCGTATTGATCCAGTCGTAAGCGCGGGTCAACAGGAAGCGCAGTGCCGCTCCGCGCGCCAGAATCGGCAGCGCCGCCCGTTCGTCCGCCGAAAAGCTGCGCACGCTGTCGTAGCCCTTCAGCAAAGCATGCCCCTTGGTGATGTTGAACGCTCCGTCCGGCTCGAAGCACCACGCATTGAGGCACACCGCAACATCGTAGGCGAGAGCATCGGTACACGCGAAATAGAAGTCGATGAGGCCCGACAGACGATCGTGAAGGAAGAAGACGTTGTCGGGAAAGAGATCGGCATGGATAACGCCTTGCGGCAGGTCCCTCGGCCAAGCTGTCTCCAGGAACGCAAGCTCTGTCTCGATCAGGTCGGCGAGCCCTGGCCGGATCTCGTTCGCACGCTGTGCGAAGCGCTCGTAAAGAGGTTGCCAGTCCGCGAGGCCCAGGCTGTTCGGCCGTGTCATGGCGAAGTCGGTTGCAGCGATATGCATTCGGGCCATGGCCTCGCCGACCTCGCGACAGTGATCGGGTGTCGGACGGCGTACGGAGAGGCCATCGAGAAACGTAACGAGCGCGGCCGGCCTTTGCGCGAGTTGGCGCAGGTTCCGCCCGTCGAGATCGCGAACCGGCGTCGGGCAATTAAGGCCCGCGCCGGCAAGGTGCTCCATCAGCGCCAGAAAGAAGGGCAGCTCGGCCGCATTCACGCGCCGTTCGTAGAGCGTGAGGATGAATCGCCCCTGCTCGGTCTCGACCAGATAGTTGGTATTTTCGACTCCCTCGGCGATGCCCTTGAACGAGACAACCTCGCCAAGCCCATAGCTCGCGATGAAGGCCGCGATCTCTACGTCGCCGACGTCGGTGTAAACTGCCATGGCGCGCTGCTCCCGATCGTCCGCTCAGCCCGAGACCGGTGGCGCGTCGCGCAACTCCCGCGGAACATTGAACGCAATCCGTTCCTCGGCCGTGCGCACCTGCTCGAGCGTCACGTCGAAGCGCTCGCCAAGAGCAGAGATGATCTCATTGACCAGCACCTCCGGCGCTGAAGCACCAGCGGTCACGCCCAACGTGCGCACACCCTCCAGGCTGTCCCAGGGAAGATCGGTAGCGCGCTGCACGAGCATCGAGCGCGGGCATCCGGCACGCTCCGCGACTTCAACCAGGCGCAAGGAGTTCGAGCTGTTCGGTGCACCGACGACCAGCACACAGTCACAGCGCGGCGCAATCGCCTTCACGGCCGCCTGACGGTTTGTCGTCGCATAGCAGATGTCATCTTTGTGCGGCCCCACGATGTTCGGGAAGCGGGCCTTGAGTGCGGAGACGATCTCGGCCGTGTCGTCCACCGAAAGCGTGGTTTGCGTGATCCAGGCCAGCCGCTCGGGCGTGCGCGGGGTCAATCGCTCGGCGTCCTGGACAGTCTCCACCAGCTGCACCACGCCATCCGGCAGTTGCCCCATCGTGCCGATCACCTCCGGATGCCCCGCATGCCCAATCAGTACGATTTCGTATCCTTGAGCATGATGGCGCTCGGCTTCGACATGCACCTTCGAGACCAGCGGGCAGGTGGCGTCCAGATAGAAAAGGTTGCGCAGGCGTGCCGCGCTGGGGACCGACTTCGGAACTCCGTGTGCCGAAAATATCACAGGCGCATCAGTTTCCGGGACCTCGTCGAGCTCCTCCACGAATATGGCGCCTTTCTGGCGCAGAGACTCGACCACGAAGCGGTTGTGCACGATCTCGTGCCGCACGTAGACCGGAGGACCGTACTTGCGTAACGCCAACTCGACGATCTGGATGGCGCGGTCCACGCCGGCACAGAAGCCGCGCGGCGCCGCGAGCAGGACGGTAAGCGGTGGGCGGACGGTCTTTTGCATACGGTCGAATCGCTCCGATGGTGCAGGCGGAACCGCGGGTTTCGAGGTCCGGCGTCGGCGCAATTCGCCACCCGGAAAACTCATGGTGCTACACTTGACATCGACTTTGAACAAGCGCGATGGTCCGCCCGTGAGCTGCAAGGGGAGTGAGTCAGCGGTGCGTCAGATGCCGCGGCTTGGGATAGACGGGGGTAGCGTGGCTCGAACAACAGCAGTCGCAGTGCGCGCGCTGGGCCAGATGGTCGGCGCAGCAGCAATAGCGACTATGGTCACCGGCTGCGGCATGTCCTCGATCACGTCCGGGATCGGCGGAGGCATGTTTGGCGGCGGTGCCGCCTCGAAAAGCGCCGACAAGGCCGTCACGCACGAGCAAATGCTGTCTGCAGCGAAAGCCAACGCACCTATGGGAGCAAGCGGCGACGTGGCTGGCGGCTGCCCGCGTTTCTCGGTTTGGCCGCGCGATCATCACGTTACGATTTATGAGCAAGGCCGGATCGGCGACGGCCTCGCGGTCCTGCATCGCGGCGAGATCACGCAGACTGCCCGCGAGTGCCAGATCCAAGGCACGCGCGTCACCATCAAGTACGGCTTCTCGGGGCGCGTGCTGCTGGGCCCGAAGGGACATCCCGGCTTGGTCACCCTGCCGGTCAACATCTTCGTCACCGACGCGAAGCGCGCGCGCATCTCTACCGAGGAAGGCGTGGTCGACGTGACCGTGACGGCGGAAAAGCCGGTCGGCTATTTCTCCTCGGTGCGGACGTTGTCGTTCGATGTGCCGATGGGTTCACGTGCCGGCGAATTCGAAGTCTTCGTCGGCTTCGATCAAAAGGCTCCCGGGGCCGGCTGATCCGGGCCACAGCCCGCGCTTCATCAGCGAACGGAGCCGCAGCCGATACGCACAAAAAACGCCGGCGACAGATGGCCCAACAATGTGGGTACTGTCCCCGGCGCGTTCATTCTCTAAGCGCTTACTTTTTCTCGAGGAATGGGCAGTGCCCCTCGGCGAGCGGCCGGACTGCATCCTCGGGTGCGATGGTGGCGATCAGCTTGTAGTAGTCGAACGCATACTTCGACTCTTCAGGCTTCTTCACTTCCATCAGATAGAACGGACGCAAGACGCGCCCATCCTCGCGGATCTTGACGTTCTTCGTGTAGAAATCGTTGACCGGAAGCTCTTTCATCTTGGCGACGACGGCCTTGGCCTCGTCTGTTCCGGCCTCCTTGATGGCCTTCAGATAGTGCAGCACGCCACCGTACGTTCCGGCATGGATCATGGTGTACGGACGGCCATTGTTGAGCTTGAGGAAGCGCTTGAACCAGGCGCGCGTTTCGTCATTGAAGTCCCAGTAAAAGCTCTCCGTGACCACCAGCCCCTGTGCGACCTTGAGCGTGAGCGCGTGGACGTCCGAGAAGTGGGTGAGCAGTGCGGCAACCTTCTGCCCGCTGGATGTAATGCCGAACTCGCCAGCCTGTTTGATGGCGTTGATCGTGTCGCCGCCCGCGTTGGCCAACCCGATGACTTCCGCCTTCGAAGACTGCGCCTGCAGCAGGAACGATGCGAAATCTGCGGTATTCAGCGGATGTCGCACCGCGCCGAGCACCTTGCCGCCACCTTCCTCCACGAACTTTCCAGTCTCGCGCTCGAGTGCATGGCCGAACGCGTAGTCGGCTGTGATGAAATACCACGTTTTCCCGCCGGCCTTCACTAGCGAACGCCCTGTGCCGGCCGCTAGTGCGTACGTGTCGAATGACCAGTGAATGCTGGTTGGCGAGCATTGCTTGCCCGTGAGATCGGTCGTCGCTGCGCCGGTGTTGATGTGAACCCGGTTGAGATCCTTGGCGACCGCTTGCACGGCCAGCGCTACGGCCGAGTTCGGCACGTCGACCACCATGTCGACGCCTTCGCGATCGAACCACTGCCGTGCGATCGACGCGCCGACGTCTGGCTTGTTCTGATGGTCGGCGAAGATGAGTTCGATGGGCTTGTCGAGAACCTTGCCGCCGAAATCTTCAATGGCCATGCGCGCGGCGACCACCGAGCCCTGACCACTAACATCCGAATATACGCCCGATTGATCGTTGAGAACGCCAATTTTGACAACATCGCCCGAGACTTGCGCTTGTGCAACTCCGAGCGAGGCGGCAACGGTTATGGCCGCTACCCCCAGATACGTGGTTACTCTGCCGTACGGTATCATGCCTTCCTCTCCCCAAGTACGATTCCTGTCCGCGCGCCCCGTCTTAGGACCCACGTTGAGGATATCGTTCGAGGAGCAAAGCTAATCCAATCGAGCTTTCACACAAGCTTTTCGATCGGCGCACCCGGCAGAGACGAGGCTTGTCATGCTTTCGGCCAGAGCCCGCCACGCAATTACCGTCACGCTCGCGAAGGCCGGCGCCCGCGTGAGTTCGGCTGATGCGGGGGGCGAGGTAACGTCTTGCCGGATTTGACCGAAGCCATCCCTCACATCGGGCGCTCGCAGGCCCCCACCCGCGCGGGGTGACGTCTGAAAAGTGGGTGCGGCGGCATGTGGATCAGCGATGGACCGCCCCGGAGGAGGATCCTTTCGGTATGGTCGATCGGGCGACTTTCGGCTTCACGCCGCACCGCTCCATCGGCAGTGCCGTGGTGAGCCAGCCACTCTTGGCGACGCCGACCACATAGCGACGGCACGCCGGCGAGATGCCCGGTACGAAGTGGACGCGGAACCGTGCTAATCCCCGCGCCGCTTTTTGGGGCCAGACGAGAACGCCGTCTTCGGGTGTCTCGGAGATAGCTTTCTTGATGGCGATAGCCGCGTTCTTGAAATCTGTCGCGCTCAGGCTCTCGAGAAGTGCGCGAGAGAGTTCCGGATGAAGACCGACCGACTCGGCTTTCTTTTGCAGCGGATCCGTAAGTGGCGGCAGTGGCGGCAAAGGCGCCGGCTTCTCAGGCACGCTGGACCGAGCTGGTTCCGTCTCTTCGGGTGAGGACTCAGGATTGAGTTTTTCAACTGTGATGCTGGCCGTTTGCTCGGGAGCCGCAACTCCGTTTTCGCCTGGAACCAGAGAAGACGGCGCCGCCTCCGCCGCGGCGGCACGTAGCATCGCCGTGTCCAAAAGACGAAGGGGCGCGAGCGAGAGCGGCGGCGGCTCGGTCGATATGGCTGCGCGATCCGTCTCGCCCATCAAGGATTTGCCGAGCGCGATAGCCGAGGTGAGATTGGATGACAGCCACTCCAGGGCCGCCGCCTTGTCTTCCACCATTGTCCAGCCGCCGCCAGCCAGCGCGAGGAGTAGCACCACGCACCATCGAGGCCATCTGCGCCGTCGCGGGGGAAGAGGGCCGGCGCGCTCGTCAACGGCCAACTCCCAACGCAGGAAGTCCGTGTGATCCCGAAACTCGTCGGATGGCGATGCGGGGCGAGTGTACGCGTAACCTGCCATGACGCCTCACAGTTGGTTTTTGACTCAAGATTTTGTGGGCCCGCGACTGCGAGAGGCGACAAAAAAGCCGACCAAAAGAAGGCGGTAGACGCCCATCCTCGCCGATCGCTGCGTCTGCGATCGGCAGTGCCGCGATCGGTCGCAGATGTGCTCGTGTTGATGATGCACCGATTCAAATCGCAGCATCGATCGGCGCGTCGGCGCTTGAGGTAAGTATTTGCTCTTCCGGCATCCGGCGGAGCATGCAAGGCTTCGCTCTTCGGGCCCTCCAGCAAACATGAACTCAACACACGCATGTCGATGTCGCGCCGCCGATCGCTCGCCGCCCTGCTCGTTGTGTGCCTCGGTACGCTGGCGGCGCCGCTCGACAGTGCGGTGAACATCGCATTCCCGCGCATTACCGCCGCGTTCGACCTGCCGCAGTCGGGAATCCGCTGGGTGATTATCGCGTACGTGCTCACGTATGCGAGCTTGACACTGGCCTGCGGGAAACTCGGCGACCTGCTTGGCTACCGGCGTGTTTTCGTCGCCGGTCTGGTCATCTCAGCGGCGGGGTACGCGGCCTGCTCGCTGGCGCCGGAGTTCAAGCTTCTACTGGCTGGTCGGGTCCTGCAGGGCGTCGGCGCAGCGCTGACGTGGAGTTGCGCGCCCGCGCTTGCAACCTCGCTTTATCCCGAGAGCGAGCGCACCCGTGTGCTCGGCTTTTACTCGGCAGCGATCGCGGTGGGTGCGGCCTTGGGGCCCCTGGCTGGAGGTGCCCTGGTCCAGCAATTCGGCTGGCCGGTCGTATTCTGGGCTCGGCTGCCGCTGGTCGTCGCCGCATTCGCTCTCGTCTGGTTGATTCCGAAGGCGGCTCCGGCTGCGGTACGGCGTGCGTTCGATTGGACGGGCGCCGTGCTGCTTGTCACGTGGCTATCGGCATTCTTGCTGGCGGCCGCGAGGCCGGAAATGCCTTACGGCAATACGTTGGTCCTCGGCCTTTTGGCGTGCGGCGCCATCGCATTATGGGCGTTTCTGGCGCACGAGACGCGGCATCCCGATCCCATCATCCGACCGGTGCTCTTTCGGGAACGCGCATTCCTGGTGCTCAACCTGGCGAGCATTGCCGTCAACCTTGCCGGCTTTGCCGTCATGCTGCTGGTCCCGTTCCACCTCATCCAAACAGCGCGGCTGGAGCCCGGGATTGGTGGCCTCGTGCTCGGTGCCAACGCATCGGGAGTCGTTCTCGGATCGTGGATCGCGGGTCGCCTGGGCGAGAAGCTCGGTCAGTCTCGTGTAGCACTACTCGGGACTGTTATTTCGGTGTTCGGCCTGGCGCTCGTCTCGACCTGGACACAAGAGACGTCTCCCGTCGTCATGGGTGTCTGCCTTGCGATACAGGGTATTGGTCTCGGGCTCTTTCAGGTGTCCTACACCGATCAGGTGCTGGCAACTCTGCCGCAGTCGGATCGCGGCGTAGCAGGCAGCCTGACGCTCGTCACGCGGACCATTGGCGTCATCGGCGCCGCGGCCGGACTTACTGCACTAAGCCGCTACTTCGAAACGAACCTCCGCATCGCCGGTGACCCCGCTCCCGTGCTGACCGCCTTTCAGCAGACCTTCGCGATCGTCAGCGCCGGTCTCGCAGTAGGTCTCGTGTTGGTTGCGATTGCAATGGCGATAAGGCGAGGCGGGCAACGCGCCTGATTCCACCGCTTGTGGACAAAAGCGCCATGACCGGCCCATGCGCCCATAGGCGCGATTGAAGCCCTGCTCCGGCGGGCGCTATCTCATCGCGGACAAAATCCAGCTTCGTCCGGGCCGCAGTTTGGTCAAATTGGCGGGCAAGAAGCTTTGATCGGGGCGGGTTCGCGATTCCTGGCGAAACTGTGTGGCGGAGCTTGGCGGCGGCGTGCCGAGATCAGCTCGGCGGCATTCGCAATGGCCTGCGACCCGGAATTTAGACTTGCGGGAGCACCATGAATCCGACCGATGTCGTGCAGCAAACGATCGCGTCGACCGGCGGAGCACACTCGTTTATCGAGCTGTTCCTGCAGGCTCATATCGTCGTCAAAATCGTTATGCTCGGGTTGCTACTGGCGTCGGTATGGTCATGGGCGATCATCTTCAGCAAGGTGTTCGCCTTCCGGCACGCCCGGCGCGAGGCCGACCGCTTCGAGCAGATGTTCTGGTCGGGTCAATCGCTGGAAGAGCTCTATACGGCACTGGCGCGCGACCGCACCTTTTCCATGGCCGCCCTGTTCGTCGCGGCGATGCGTGAATGGAAGCGCTCCGTTGAAGGCAACATCCGCGCCCTCGGCGGCATCCAGCTTCGCGTCGAGAAGGTGATGGACGTTACCATCAGCCGTGAGATGGAGCGGCTCGAGCGCAGCCTGCTCTTTTTGGCGACCGTCGGCTCTACCGCACCGTTCGTCGGCCTGTTCGGCACGGTCTGGGGCATCATGACGAGCTTCCAGGCGATCGCCGTTTCGAAGAACACCAGCCTCGCCGTCGTGGCGCCCGGCATTGCCGAGGCGCTTTTCGCGACTGCCCTCGGCCTTCTCGCGGCTATACCTGCGGTTATCGCCTACAACAAGTTCTCGGCTGATTCAGCGCGTCTCGCGCAGCGCCTCGAGGCTTTCGCCGACGAGTTCGCGGCCATCGTGTCGCGCCAGATCGACGTCAGGTCGTAGGGAGACCGACTCATGGGCGCGAGCCTCGGCGGAGGAAGTGGACACAGCGGCCGGCGCGGCCGCCGACGTCGCCACGCGCCGATGAGCGAGATCAACGTCACGCCATTCGTGGACGTGATGCTGGTGCTGCTGATTATTTTCATGGTGGCCGCTCCGCTGCTGACGGGCGGCGTGCAGGTGGAACTGCCGCAGGCGCGTGGTCGACAGCTCGAGGCGAACAAGGAGCCACTGGTCGTCTCGGTCACCAAGGATGGGCGTGTCTTCCTCGGACAGGAGGAAAATACGCCAATGACGCTCGAAGAACTCGGGCCGAAGCTGACGGCGATTGCCCAGGGACGCGGCGGCGGCCAGGAAGAACCCGTCTTCGTCCGCGGGGATCGTTCGGTGGAATACGGTCATGTTGCGCGTGTGATGGCGCACTTGAAGGAATCGGGGTTCCGTAAGATCTCACTGGTCACCGAGGTGGAGGGTGGAGGCTAAGGGGTGACGTTCAGCCTGGCATTTTCGCTTCTGATGCACGCAGCGCTGATTGGCTATGCGATGCTTTCGATTGGCCAGACGACACCGCGAGAACCCAAGGAGCCGGTCGAGGCGATCATCGCCGATGTTATCAGCGAGTCCGATCTCAACCAGATGCGCAAAGGTGTGCGCGAAGCGAAGCTCGACGCCGCGCAGCAGAAGGATGTGAAGGACCCCGATCAGGCAGAGAAGCAGCCGCCGAAGCCGCGGCCCGTCAGCGCTGAGCCGCCCCCGCCTGCTGCGGAGCCGACACCACCCGAGCCAGCCAAGCCCCCCGAAGAAGCCAAGGCCGAGCCGCCGCCCCCAGCAAAAGCTGAGCCACCCCCCAAGGCCGAACCTCCGAAGGTCGACCCAGACCAGGTCGCGCTTGCGCAGAAGCTTGATGAGTTGGCGTTGAAGAAGGCTGAGGAAGAGAAAGCCGAGAAAGAAGCCGAGGCGAAAGCGAAGGCCGAAGCAGAGGCGAAAGCCAAGGCCGAGGCCGAAGCCGAGGCGGCTGAGGAAAAGCGCAAGGCGGAAGAAAAGAAACTCGCCGAGGAAAAGCGTAAAGCCGAAGAGAAAAAGAAGGCCGAGGAAAAGCGAAAGCACCAGATCGCGGAAGCCAAGCGCAAGGCGGCCGAGAAGAAGAAGGCCGACGAAAAACGGAAGCAAGAGCTCGCCAAGAAGAAGCAGTTCGATGCGAACCGCCTGTCGGCCCTGCTCGACAAGACCCCTGATCCCAAGCAGGCAGCGGCTGCCAACGATGCGCCCGATAAGCCAACCGACGCAAAGGGACCCGTGCGCGGCGACACGAACGGGCGCGATCATACGATCTCCGCCAACGAGGCGAGCTTCCTGGCCGGTCTGATGCGGCAGGCAGTGAGTCGCTGCTGGAACATCAATGCGGGCCTCGACGGCATCCAGCAGATGGTCGTTAAGGTCGAGATCCGGTTGACGCCCGAAGGCAGGCTTGCGGCGGCACCCCGCGTCGTCAACAGCGCGGCGAGCCCCGTCTTTCGAGATGCAGCCGATTCGGCGGTGCGAGCACTGATGCAGTGCGAGCCTTACGTTCTGCCGCCGGACAAATACGACGGCGGCTGGGAGCATATGATCCTCACCTTCGATCCCGCCCGCATGTTCTGATCCGCCCTGGGCCGCTCCGCCGCCTTCGCCCCCCACCCCAGCCGTCACCCCGCGAAGGCGGGGGGCTACGGGCGTATCCTTTCTAAGATCCGTCCGTGCCATGGAAAGCGGGCAATGCACGTGCTCACCAACCGTGTGCACATCACTTCAAATAACGACCCACATTCTTGTCTCGGCGCTGCCGGTGCCGAGACCTTTGGCGAACCGCTCGCATTATCCCGACGCACGTGGGTACCCGCCTTCGCGGGTATGACGGTGGTGGTGATGTTGAGCCTATCCACTCTCGAACGTCACCCCCGCGAGGGCGGGGCCTATGCGCGCCAGACGTGAACGACGGCTTCGGTCAATTCCGCAGAGGACCAGCCAGCGCTCATCGCGGCGACGCCTTCACATTCAAATCGGATTGGTCCTAGGATATGGCTATCGCGACGGCGACGCTGTGCGCCGACTTTCCTCGAGGACAGCTCATGCCCGAACGCTCGAACCAACGGACCGCCTATTTCAACGGCAAGTACCTGCCCGAGGGAGAGGTCCGCGTGCCCTTCCGCGACCGCAGCTTCCTCTACGGCGACGGCTGTTTCGACATGACCCGCACGTTCGCGGGAAAGCCCTTTCGCGTCAAAGAACACATCGACCGTTTCTACCGATCGCTCGCGTATCTTGGGATCGATATTGGACTGAGCCCGTCCCAGCTCACAGAGATCACCCACGAAGTGGTGCGTCGCAACGAGCACCTGCTCGGGGCCGGCGACGACTGGTGGGTTGGGCAGCGTGTGTCGCGCGGCATCAAGAGTGTCGGCGAAGGCATGGACCCGTGGGAAGACATGGGCCCGAGCGTTATCGTCGACTGCATGCCATTGCCGTTCGCGGCGCGTGCTCCGCACTACCGCGACGGTATCCGCGTGGTCGTCCCATCCGTGCGCCGCACGCCACCGGGCTCGCTCAGTCCGCGCGTCAAGACGCACAACTACCTCAACATGATCATGGGCGACATGGAGGCTCGCGAGCGCGATCCGGAAGCCTGGGCCGTCCTGCTCGATGAGAACGGCAATCTGTGCGAAGGGATCGGCTCGAACATCTTCATCGTGAAGGATGGTCGGATCTCGACCCCGCAGGGACGTTACGTGCTGGAGGGCATCTCGCGGCAGACCGTGATCGAGCTCGCGCGGAAGGAAGGCTTCGAGGTGATCGAACGCGATATCGATCTCTACGATGCCTACACCGCAGACGAGGTCTTCCTGACTTCCACGAGCCTGTGCCTCTGCCCCGTCTCGAAGGTCAATCATGCCAGCATCGGCGGCGGCAAAGTGCCAGGGCCGGTGGCCTCGCAGTTGCTCAAGGCTTATTCGGACTATGTGGGCGTCGATATCGCCCAGCAATATCTCAGCCGTTTGAAGTGAGTGCGCACTGCACTTGCGATCGGTCAAGAGCCACCCCGCACACGAGCGATGGTGGCCGCAAGGAGGAAACGCGAAATGACGGACATCAAGATCCTGGCGACAGGTCTCGGCTTTCCAGAGGGGCCGGTCGTCTGCGCCGACGGCTCGATTATTTTGACCGAAATCCGTAACGGACGCTGCACGCGCGTCACATCGGACGGCAAAGTCAGCCTGTTCTCGGACTGCGGCGGCGGACCGAATGGGCTGGCGTTCGGGCCGGATGGCTACCTCTATCTCTGCAATAACGGCGGCAGCCGCTACGTCGAAGGCCATTCGATGGGCCTTGGTCCGCATCCGGACTACAAGTTCGGATATGTGCAACGGCTTGATCCGAAGACGGGTGAAGCGACGCTGCTCTACAAGGAAGTGGATGGCAATCCGCTCTCCGCTCCCAACGATCTCGTCTTCGACACGGAAGGTGGCTTCTACTTCACAGATCTCGGCAAGCGGTATCCGCGCCATCGCGACAACGCAGGCATCTACTACGCGTTGCCGGACGGATCGAAGGTGGTCGAGGTTGCCTATCCGCTGCTCAGCACCAACGGTTGTGGGTTGTCGCCGGACGGCAAGACGCTCTACGCCGCTGACACCGAAGGCGCCCGGCTGTGGGCCTTCGAGGTTGTCGCGCCCGGCAAGGTGAAACCCAAGGCCGAGTTCGCGCCGCACAGCGGAAGGATGATTGCCGGACTACCGGGACGCGCGCGCTTCGACAGCCTGGCGGTGATGGCCAGCGGCAATATCTGCGTCGCGACGCTGACGACCGGCTACATCACCGAGATCTCCCCGAAGGGCGACATCGTGCGCGAGGTGAAGATGCCGGATACCTATCCGACGAACATCTGCTTCGGCGGCGACGACATGCGGACCGCCTACATAACACTCTCCGACAAGGGACAACTCGCCGTCATGCAGTGGCCGGAGCCTGGCCTAAAGCTCAACTTCAACTGATCGCGATACGTTGGGTCTCGCATCCGCGCGACCCAACGCCGTTTTCCGAGCGTGCGACGTCAGGTATTTGCCGACGTCCTACCGCGCCTGAGACAGCGCCTCAGCCCTTGGACTTCTCGTAGCGGGCTTTGGCTTCGGCATTCATCGGATAGAGGCCGGGCAGGGGAGCGCCCTTGCCGACCTCCTCCATGATCCAGCCTTCCATGCGCTCCTGCTCCGGAGCGGTGGCCAGCACTTCGGCCAGCAACGCTTGCGGGATGCACACTGCGCCGTCGTCATCGACGACAATGATGTCATCCGGAAACACGGCAACGCCGCCGCAGGCGATGGGCTGCTGCCAACCAACGAACGTCAGCCCCGCGACCGAGGGAGGAGCAGCGCCACCCTGGCACCAGACCGGCAATCCCGCGCTCATGACGCCGGCAAGGTCGCGGACGACGCCATCGGTGATGAGGCCGGCCACGTTCCTCTTGACCATGCGCGCGCAGAGAATGTCGCCAAAGATCCCGGCGTCCGTGATGCCCATCGCATCGGCAACGGCGATGCAGCCTTCGGGCATGGCCTCAATGGCAGCGCGAGTGGAGGTGGGCGACGACCATGACTCCGGCGTCGCCAGATCTTCGCGGGCGGGAACGAAGCGCAACGTAAATGCTTTCCCCACCTTGCGCGTGTTGTTGCCGGGCCGGAGCGGGCGCGTACCGCGCATCCACACGTTCCTGAGGCCCTTTTTCAGCAGGATCGTGGTGATTGTGGCCGTAGTGACGGCCTCGAGGGTCTTGATGGCGGCAGCATCGAGGGACATTTCACGTTCCTGAGAAGAAATTGGATGCAACGGGTGGCTTTGTCAGAGAACCGAGCCACCGGACCACCAGTTGTACCGCGTTGACGAATACCGGTACAACGCCGTTCGGGATCGGGGACCGTCTGCCCCTGAAAGGACAATCGGCATGGCCGAGAAGAAGAGCGATCACACGGTCGTCGCCGAGAACCGGCGCGCCCGATACGAATACCGCGTCGAGGATACGTGGGAGGCGGGAATTGCGTTGACCGGCACGGAGGTGAAATCGCTTCGTGCTGGGCAGGCGAATATTACGGAAAGCTATGCGTCGGCTGAGGGCGGGGGCATACAACTCATCAATGCTTACATCCCGGAATACCAGAGTGCGGGTGAATTCTTTCAGCACAATCCGCGGCGGCCGCGTCAGCTTTTGCTGAAAGTGCGCGAGATCCACAAGATGCGCATCGCCGTCGAGCGGCAAGGCATGACGCTGGTACCGTTGGAGATCTACTTCAACGAGCGCGGGCGGGCCAAGCTGAAGCTTGCACTGGCGCAGGGCAAGAAGCATCACGACAAACGTGAGGACATCAAGAAGCGCGAGTGGCAACGCCAGAAGGCGCGCATCATGCGAGACAAGGGGTAGGGCCGGGGTCGATGCGCGTTGATGATGAGGCGGCGAGTTTGCGGGCGATCGAGCGCGCTGCAGTGCGTGGTTGGCCAGCACTCGAGACGTGCGCAATCGACGGCTGGCTTGCGAGGTCATCGTCAGGCGGTTCGGTGCGCGCGAACTCCGTGTCGGCGCTGGACCATACCGGCTGCGATCTAGACGCCTCTATCGCGCGCGTGGTTGCTTTTTACCGAGAGCGTGGTGCGCGCCCACGCTTCACTTTGACGGACGTATCGGAACCGCACGGCCTCGATGCGGTGCTGGCCGCACGCGGATGGACGCGACAAGGCGATCATCTGACGATGGCCAAGGACCTCGGGCCCGCTTCGGTTGCGCAGGCGGGCTCGAACACGGTAACGATCGTTCGCCAGCAGGCGCCGACACCGGACTGGTATCGCGTCTACCTCGAGGGTCTTTCGGAAAACCGGCGCGCGATCGCGCCGAAGCTGGTGGATCAGGTCCCGAAACCACTCGGTTTCTTTTCGGCTGTGCGCGAGGGGCGCGTGATCGCGAGCGGGCTATCGGTGCTGGATGGCGCGGTGTCGTCCGTGCAGTGCATGGCAACTCTGCCCGATGCGCGTCGCACGGGCGCTGCGCGAGCGGTACTGGCAGCGATCGAGGATTTCGCACGAGAGGGCGGCGCGCGTCGGCTCTATCTGCAGGCCGACGCCGAGAACACGGCGGCGATTGCCCTCTACAGCCGCGTCGGCTTCGAGGTGGCGGGACATTACCACACGCGAGAACTGGCAGCGTAGCTCCGGTCCACGGGTTTCATCGCATTGCTCCATTTGGTCGCCGGCGCCAGGACTGGGTATGTTCCTGTCAGGATTCGATCGACCGGCGAGGGACAACGTCCGCAATGCGCGCGCTTTGCCGTGATTGCTGCGAATGGCACGAGGACAGAGCAGAGAGCTGTTCCGGCTGCGGCTCTGTGCGTCTGGTCCGTCATGCAGAGCTCGAATCGCTGAGCATCGCGCATATCGACTGCGATGCGTTCTATGCCTCGGTCGAGAAGCGCGACCGCCCGGAATTGCGCGAAGAGCCGGTGATCGTCGGCCATGCTGGTGGCCGCGGCGTAGTGACGACGGCCTGCTATATCGCGCGCCGCTTCGGTGTGCGCTCGGCGATGCCGATGTTCCAGGCGCTCGAGCGATGCCCCAACGCGACCGTCATCTCGCCCGACATGGCGAAGTATCGCACGGTGGGCCTCGAAGTGCGCGAGATCTTCCGCGAAGCAACCGGGGCAATCGAGCCGGTGTCGCTCGACGAGGCCTACCTGGATCTGTCGCCCGAGCATCTCTGTGAGCCAATGCCGGCGGCTGAGGCGCTGGTGCTGATTGCGCACCGCGTGGAGTCGGAGATCGGGATTACCGTCTCGATTGGTCTCGCTCCCAACAAGCTGCTGGCAAAGCTCGCCTCGGAATTGCAGAAGCCGCGCGGCTTTTCGGTGATCGGCAAGGCGGAGGCGCGCAGTTTTCTCGCGGGCTTGGCGGTGAACAAGATCAATGGCGTTGGGCCGGCGACGGCAGAGCGGCTGAAGGCGGCTGGCATCGAGACCATCGCCGATCTGCAGCAAGTGAGTGAAGCTGAGCTCGTTGCACGGCACGGCAAGTTCGGCCGGCGTTTGGCGCGGTTCGCCGTCGGCGAGGATGATCGCGCGGTGACCCCTGACCGCCCTACGAAATCGATCTCGGCGGAAACGACATTTCGGAAGGATACCGGGTCTGTAGAAGAGCTCATGGCGACGTTGGAAGATCTCGCACCGCGTGTCGCATCGTCTCTTGTGCGGAAGGGGCTCGCGGGCTCGGCGGTAGTGGTCAAGCTCAAGACCGCAAGCTTTCAGATCGTGACACGGACGCGCCGTCTTGCGAACCCCACGCAGCGCGCAGATGTCCTGATCGAGGCTGCACGCACGCTGGTGGAGAAGGAGGCGGATGGCCGCCTCTTTCGCCTCGCCGGCATCGGCGTCGACGGCATCGTCCCTGCCGCCGAAGCTGATCCGCCCGATTTGTTTGGAAGCGACGTGCGCTGATCTCTCGCCGCGCATGCAGTCCCGATAGATTAGGTATCCAGCCGCTTGCGCATGTTGACGGCAATGCCGAGCGGACCGGCGGGTTCGTAGCTCGTCACGTGGTAGCCTCGGCTTTCGTAGAGCGAGATATTTGGCTCCATCCGGGCGTTCGTGTAGAGGCGCATTTCGGCAAGGCCGAGTTCACGCGCGACCGCCTCGGCATGACGCAGCAGGCGGCTGCCGATCCCTTGCCCATGTCGATCAGGGTGAACCGCGATATTAACGATCAGCAGGTGGTCCGCCGCCGGCTTCATTTCGATGAGCGCCACCGAGGTGTCTCCATCCTCGACGATGTCGATCAGATGCTCGACGACAGCGCGCTCGTAATCGGCGGTCATGGGGCGCGGCTCGCGACCGACGATGGGCACCCATTTGGCGTATGCGGCCCTCGTGAGCGCGCGCACGACCTCAGCGTCGGCGGGGGCTGCCCGCCGAGTGACAAGTTCAACCATGGCTTTACTCTCAGGTCTCGATGCCGAGCATCAGGCAAAGGTTTTGGACGGCCGCACCAGCAGCGCCCTTGCCAAGGTTGTCCAGGCGGGCGACGAGCACCGCCTGTCCATGCTTTTCACTGCCGAAAACGCGAAGCTCCAGCCTGTCGGTGTCGTTCAGCGCGAGCGCGTCGAGACGACCTCCCTTGGAGGACGGATCGTCAGCCTTCACGATCTTGACCAGTTTGCAGCCGGCATAATGCGCCTCGAGGCACGCTTCGAGATCACGCGCGGTCGGTTTACCCGGCAATGTATCCAGGTGAAGCGGCACCGAGACGAGCATGCCCTTGAAGTATTGGCCGACCGATGGAACGAAGATCGGCCGTCGCGTGAGCCCCGAGTAGACCTGCAATTCGGGCACGTGCTTGTGTTCGAGACCGAGGCCATAAAGCTCGAACGCTGGCGCGACGCCCTTGTCGTAGCTCTCGATCATCGATTTGCCCCCGCCCGAATAGCCGGAGACGGCATTGACCGTGACCGGGTAGTCGGCGGGCATCAGGCCGGCCGCAACGAGCGGCCGGATGAGCCCGATGCCACCGGTTGGGTAGCAGCCGGGGTTGGCGACTCGCTTGCTCGCTTTCACGGCCGCCGTCTGAGATGTGTCCATCTCAGGAAAGCCATAGGTCCAGCCGTTGGCGACCCGGTGTGCGGTCGAAGCGTCGACGATCCGAGGCCCTTTCGCCCCGAGCTCATCGGCGAGCGCCGTCGCCTCCTTGGCCGCATCGTCCGGCAGGCAGAGCACGACGAGATCGACATCCGACATCAGGGCCTGCCGCGCCTTCGGGTCCTTCCGCTTCTCCGGATCGATGGACCGGACCTCGACCGCGGGAAGCTTGGCCAGGCGCTCGCGGATCTCGAGGCCCGTGGTTCCCGCTTCGCCGTCGATGAAAACCGATGGTCGTGCCCGGTTGTGGCCGAGAGCTGATGAAGCGGTAGCGGCGCTGGTCGAGGTGGTCATGGCAGGCTCCGGGAAGCAAAGAGCGGGATGATCGGCTTCGGGATTTGGCGCTTAGGGGCGGCACATACAAAAAAAGCCGCGCTCCTGGCGCGGCTTCGGCGATGAACGGGTGCAAATCAGGCAGCCGTCATCGGAACCGCGCGCGAAGGCGGCTCGGACGTCGGCGGATGCTGTTCATCGCGTGTGTCATGGGGCGTGTTTATGGGAGAAATGGCCTGCCGGTGTCAATCGGATTTGATGGGGCATTCGTCTGGCCAACGGTAGATCGGTTGCACAATGCTCGCGCCTCGCGCCAACATGGCGTAAGAGGACCGCCTTTCATTCCGACACCCGGAGCCCCGCCCGATGGCCGATGACATCCCATTCCGCAAAGAGATGAACTTCGAATACGGTGTGCCGAGCGAGCTGGTGCCGGGCGTGACACGCATCGTTGCCAACAATCCGGGACCATTCACCTTCAAGGGCACGAACACATACCTGCTGGGTCAGGGGCGCGACGTGGCGTTGGTCGATCCGGGGCCTGAGGACGACGCACACTTCGATGCGATCATGCAGGCCGTGAAGGGGCGCAAGATCGCCAGCATCATCATCACCCATACGCATCGCGATCATATCGACGGCCTCCCGCGCCTCAAGGCGGAGACGGGGGCATCGGTCTATGGGTACGGCCGCAAGGCGCGCAATCCGGGTCAGATCACGAAGAGTGCCTCGGGCGGGGAATCGAACGACGAGGACTTCGTGCCGGACGTGGCCATGTCGGACGGCAGCCGCTTTGAAGGGGACGGATACGCGCTGACGGCCCTGCACACGCCGGGCCATGCACCTGACCATTTGTGCTTCGCGATCGAAGGCACGGGCGTTCTTTTATCGGGCGATCACGTGATGGGCTGGAACACCTCGGTGGTCGCGCCGCCAGAGGGCAGCATGGTCGCCTACATGCGCTCCCTCGACAAACTCATGAAGCGCGACGATACCGTTTTCCTGCCCGGCCACGGCGGGCGCATCGAGCAGCCGCAACGCGTCGTGAAGGCTTTCATCATGCACCGCAAGATGCGCGAGCAGGCCATTTTCGACTGCATCTCGAACGGCGCAACGACTATTGCTGCGATCGTCGAGACGGTCTATCGCGGTCTCGATCCGAGGCTCGTCCGGGCTGCGTCGCTGTCTGTCGCAGCTCACGTTGAGAGCCTCGTCGAGCGCGGCCTTGTGAAGGCTTCTGGTCCTGCCGCGCAACCGGAGAACCTTTCCCTCGCTTAGGCACTGCCTTTTCGCGGCCGCGGCGCCGGTGGGGACGATCGACGCCGCTAACCGTCTCCTCGAGACGAATCTTCAGTTCGGCAAAGAGCTCGCGAACACGCTTCGCGTTGCGCCCGAAGTCGTGCTTTCCGTAGCGCGAGGCAGACCGTACGTCGATGCGCGTCTCATGGGCGTCTCCATCGACCCGAACGACCACATCGTCATAAAAGCCGAGCACAAGTGTGCGGTCGACGGCCTCGATATAGCCGGGCTGCCCGTCTTTCGGCGGCGTCTCGCTCATGACATGCCAGTGCAGGCGTTTTGCTGTCTCATCCAGTGCATCCCAGGTATCACCGACAGCGCGTGAAACGATAACGGGGCGGATGTCGGGATAAGCTGCGAGCTGCAGCTTGGCAGTCGAAGCGCCGGCATAGGCGGCACTATTGGCCAGCCCTGTTCGCTGTGATGCGAGCGTCACGAACGACGGTGGAGCGGCCGGGTCCGTGGTGATGTCGTGGATGGCAGGCAAGCTTCGGGCGAGCGGTATGAGGCTGGCTGGCCATGCCAGCAGGCCAAGCCCAAAGAACAGACCGATCGTCGCGCTCAAGGCGCCGACACGGCCATCGCGCCAGATGGCGATGAACGACCCGAGCGCCAGCACAACGGCAACCGCCGCGCCTATCAGCGCAACCAGGAAGATGCCCAGGGCGACGGGGGTCGGCAGCGAAAGGAGGCGGTGCAGGACGATCGCCACGATGACGAGCTGCACGCTGAACACGGCCAGCGTTCGCGACCAGCGCGCGAGTGGACTCCTGAACGTGGGGGCGTCGTGCATAGCGCCTCATTCGAGCGGGCGGCCGCCTGAGAGGGGCGCACGGTGCGCGAACGAATTTCCCGTGTCGCCTCGGACGCGACGACCTATAATGGATTGAGACGCCAAAAGACAGGTCGGCCGCCATGAGTACGCTCACAAATTTCGCAGCGCGTGACGTTGAGGCCCTACTGCATCCGACAACGAATCTGGCCGCCCACAGAGCGAGCGGTCCACTGATTCTCGATCGGGCCGAAGGTGTCCATATCTGGGATTCGAGCGGCAAGCGCTACATTGAAGGCTTGGCCGGACTCTGGTGCACAGGTCTCGGCTATGGCAATGCCGAGCTGATCGAGGCCGCGTACGAGCAGATGCAGAAGCTCTCGTTCTCGCATCTGTTTGGCGGACGCAGCCACGAGCCCGCGATTCAACTGGCGGAAAAGCTGAAGGAAATGGTGCCGGCGCCCGCGTCGAAGATTTTCTTCACGAGTTCCGGCAGTGAGGCCAACGATACCCAGATCAAGCTGGCTTGGTACTACAACAACGCGCGCGGCAAGCCAAAAAAGAAGAAGATCATCAGTCGCCAGCGAGCTTATCACGGCACGACGATCGCGACCGCGAGCCTAACCGGACTGCCGGTTTTTCATGCCGATTTCGATCTGCCGATGGCACGCGTGCTGCACACGTCGGCGCCGCACTTCTATCGCAACGGGGCGCCGGGTGAGACCGAGGATGAATTCGCCGACCGTATGGCGCGCGATCTTGAAGAGCTGATCCTCTCTGAAGGACCCGATACCGTTGCCGCCTTCATCGCGGAGCCGGTGATGGGGGCAGGCGGCGTTATCGTGCCGCCGAAAGGCTATTTCCCGAAGATGCAGGCGGTGCTCAGCCGCTACGACGTGCTGATGATTGCAGACGAGGTGATCTGCGGGTTCGGGCGCACGGGCCGGATGTTCGGCTGTGAGACATTCGACATCAAACCCGACAGCATCACGATGGCGAAGGCGATCACGTCGGCCTACATGCCGCTCGGCGCTGTCACTGTGTCGGAGCCAGTCTACGAGGCGCTGGTCGACGAAAGCGAGAAGCTCGGCGTTTTTGCGCACGGCTTTACCTATTCCGGTCACCCGGTTGCGGCGGCAGTAGCCGTGAAGACGCTCGAGATCTACGACCGGATCAACATCGTCGGCCATGTGCAGAAGGTGGCGCCGACGTTCAAGGCGCGGCTGGAGAAACTCAATGACCATCCTCTGGTGGGTGAAACGCGCGGCGTCGGGTTGATCGCCGGTATCGAGCTGATGCGCGACAAGGACACGCGCGTACCGTTCGATCTCAAGAAGGGCGTCGGCGCCAAGGTTGCGGCGATCGCTCAGGAGGAGGGCCTGATTTGCCGAGCCGTGGCTGGGGATACGATCGCCCTTTGTCCGCCGCTCGTTATCAAGGACGACGAAATCAACGCGATGTTCGACATCCTCGAACGTGCGCTCGATCGGGCCTTGGACTGGGCGAAAGCGGAGCGGATCCTGTAAGCCGGCGTCAAACGCAGCCAAGACCCAGCACGCTGCTTTCGGAGCACCGTTCTACCGAAGTCCAGGAGGAAGCTTGTCGAGACCGGAGATGTACCACTTCTCCGTTTCGACGATGGCCGGATTCTCGCCGTTTGCGCCGACCCAGCTATCGACCGCCCATGTCTGACCGGTTGCAGTCTCGCGGATGACGGCTGTCCAGTGAACCCAGCCGGCGAGGCCGCGGAGAGGGTTCTCCTTGGCGAAGGGCGTGCCGATGGTGTGGTGTCGCAGAAGTTTGTTGTTGGCGAGCACCAAGAGATAGCTCGTGGAATTGGACGCCTCGTCCACGCAATCTTGCTGCGTCGGATCACCTGGGCCCATGAAATCGAACCCCGGACGATCGCTTTTGGTGCCGATGACATCGCCGGTGCGACGCTCCATCCACCCAATGGCATAGGCAATGGCGCGGCGCTCCTCGGCGGCGGAACCATCTTTCCGCGTCGTCTTCATCAACCGGGAAAGCGCGGCGATGTCCTGGTCAGTAAAGCGGAAGTGGGTCTGCAGTTTGCACCCGTAGGCGTGGCAGACATAGACGGTGTTGCCATGCGGCTCACGAATATTGAAGTCGGCAAAATGGCGGTCGACCGAACCTGTGCGCACGTGCGTGCAGCCGGCAGCAAGTAAACACAGAAATGCTGCTGTCAGCCATCCCCGCATGTCGCCCGCTCCACCATTGGCCTCACCGAGGCGTAGCAGGCGAGCGATTCGCTCCATAGCGCAGACTGATGATCGAGAATGCCGGCTGCACCGCTTTCGTCATGCGGTGCAGTCGACTCGTGGTTCGTCAGATCTTGTAGCCCTGGCGCGCGAGCAGTTTCCAGGCGCCGTTCTCCTTCACCCAGACCTGCGTAATGCCGATCTTGATGTTGTCCACCTTGCCGCCGCCGCGGTCGATCTCGGCCGCGAAAGTATGTCGAGCAATGGCATTATTGCCGGCAACGATGTTCTGATGGTCAGCCAGCGTGAGGTTTTTGTAGGTGTTCTTGCCGTTGGTGTACGCCGTCACGTACTCGTCCCTGGTTTCGAGCTTGCCGCTCGAATGGCAATAGGCGAGCTTCTCATGGGCGAGCTCGGTAAGCTTCGCCTTGTCCGCCTTGACGATGGCCACGCGAAGGGCCTCCACAGCCGCGGCGACGCTGGCCTCGTCGGCACTTTCGGCACGTGCGGCAACGCCGACCGACGACACCATCAACGCCGCGCTTCCTGCGAGAGCGATCTCGCGACGCGTGAGACGCATGGGCTTCCTCCTTGGGTTATTGTCCCGGCAGTTGTTCTGCGGGGTCGTCAAAGCTAGCCGGCCGATTGGAGCATCCGCAAGGCGCGCGTGGTCGATGACGATGGTGGACCGGTCGGCGAAGCGGTGGCAGGCTTCGGTTTCAGGCATCAATCGATCACTCCACATGAGGGGATCAGTCCATGAGCAGCAGCACGACACCGACCGCCTACGGCCGCATTTTTCCGCCGCGCCAGGATTGGCTCGACCGCGCGCCGCCCGAGGATGTGATCGAGCCTGGATTGCCGATCGTCGACACGCATCATCACGTCTGGGAGACGCCAGGACGCGGGCGCTACATGCTGGAGGAACTGCACGCCGACCTCGGCAGCGGGCATAACGTGGAAGCGACGGTCTTCATCGATTGCCATTTCAGCTATCGCCCGGACGGCCCGGAGGAGATGAAGGCGGTCGGCGAGGTCGAGACAGTCGCCAAGCTCGCCGAGGAAAGCGACCGGCGGTTTCCAGGAAAGGCGCGCGTCGCACAAGGGATCGTCGGTAACGCGGATCTGACGCTCGGCGCGCGCGTGGAGCCCGTTCTGGCGGCGATGGTCGAAGCGGGACGTGGACGCTTCCGCGGCGTGCGCAACTCAGCCGGTTGGCACGAGGACCCGGTGATCGGCAACAACCACCAGGGATATGGCAAAGCGCACTACGCGCGGGAAGATTTCCGTGACGGGCTTCGACGCCTGAGTCGCATGGGGCTGTCGCTCGACGCACTCGTTTATCACAACCAGCACCAGGACCTGCTCGACCTCGCCCGCGCGGTGCCCGAAGCCAACATCATCATGAACCATACAGGCATGCCGCTCGGCTACGGCCCCTATACGGGCAAGCTCGACGAGGTGGCGAAGGAATGGCGGCGGCATCTACCGGAAATCGCCAAGTGCCCGAACGTCTCGGTCAAGCTTGGCGGCATGATGATGCGGCTCGCCTCCTACGACTATCGCGTGATCGATACGCCGCCCTCGTCGGAAGAACTGGCGCGGCACTGGCGGCCATGGATCGAGCCCTGCATCGAGATCTTCGGTCCGAGCCGTTGCCAGTTCGAGAGCAACTTCCCGGTCGACAAGATGGGGATAGGCTACAAGGCGCTTTACAACGCGTTCAAACGCATCGCGTCGGGCTGTTCAGCCGACGAGAAGGCCGATCTCTTTGCCGGCACCGCCCGGCGAGCTTATCTGCTGGGGTAGGCCTCCGAAAATGTGACGGGCTCGACCCGCACCGCGATCCGACCTAAACCATCGCCATGACGAACCCTATTCACATCATCGGCGGTGGGCTCGCAGGCTCGGAGGCTGCCTGGCAGGCCGCGGAGGCTGGCGTGCCGGTGGTGCTGCACGAGATGCGGCCCGAGGTGAAGACTGAGGCGCACCAGACGGACGGTTTGGCCGAGCTTGTCTGCTCCAACTCGTTCCGAGCGGACGATTGGTCGGCAAATGCCGTCGGGCTGCTGCATGAGGAGATGCGCCGGCTCGGCTCGCTCATCATGGCTGCCGCGGATCGGCACAAGCTTCCGGCTGGCGGAGCACTGGCCGTTGACCGCGACGGCTTTTCCGCGGAGGTCACGCAGCGGCTCGAAGCGCACCCGCGGGTGACCATCGAGCGTGGCGAGGTGCGCGGGCTGCCGCCGGACTCGTGGGATAGCGTCATCGTCGCGACCGGACCGTTGACGTCAGCGGCATTGGCCGAAGCCATCGGCGCGCTATCGGGCGAGGACGAACTGGCGTTCTTCGATGCGATTGCGCCGATCGTATATGTCGACTCGGTCAATCTCGACATTGCCTGGAAGCAGTCGCGCTACGACAAGTCGGGGCCGGGCGGCACGGGCGCGGACTATCTGAATTGCCCCATGAACCGCGAACAGTACGCAGCGTTCATCGACGCGTTGCTCGCCGGCGACAAGACCGAATTCAAAGAGTGGGAAGGCACGCCTTATTTCGACGGCTGTCTGCCGATCGAGGTGATGGCGGAGCGCGGGCGCGATACGCTGCGCTTCGGTCCGATGAAGCCCGTGGGCCTCGCCGATCCGAGGACGGGCGAGCGCCCCTGGGCCGTCGTGCAACTCCGGCAGGACAACGCGCTTGGCACGCTCTGGAACATGGTCGGCTTCCAGACGAAGCTCCGGCATGGCGAGCAGAAGCGCATTTTCCGAATGATCCCGGGCCTCGAACAGGCGGAATTTGCCCGGCTTGGCGGCTTGCATCGAAACACCTTCCTCAACAGCCCGAAATTGCTCGATGCGGGGCTGCGGCTGAAAGCGCTGCCGCGATTGCGGTTCGCCGGCCAGATCACAGGTGTCGAGGGTTACGTCGAGAGCGCTGCAATTGGCCTTGTGGCGGGACGATTTGCATCCGCCGAGCGGCTGGGGTGCACGCTGGCACCGCCGCCCCCGACCACAGCGCTCGGCGCGTTGCTAGGGCACATCACCGGCGGGCATCTTGCCGCGAGCGATGGTGGAGGCGCGCGGTCGTTCCAGCCGATGAATGTGAATTTTGGCCTGTTCCCGCCAATCGATGTGCCGCAGCGCGATGTCGAGGGGCAGCGGATCAAGGGCAAGGACAAGGCAGCGGCAAAACGGCGGGCGACGGCGGAACGCGCACTCGCTGATCTGGCGCGCTGGGTGGAACTCGATCCCAACAACTCACAAAAAACCAAGAGGACAGCATGAGAGCGTGGCAGATCGTGTCGGACGGCGGCATTGAGGCACTGCAATTGAATGAAACGCAATCGCGCACGCCGGGGCCTGGTGAGGTGGCTGTCCGCATCCACGCCAATGCGATCAACTATCGCGATTATCTGACGATCAACGATCCGGTCGGACGGAAGCTACCCTACCCGCGCGTGCCCAATTCTGATGGCACCGGCGAGGTGATTGCGGTTGGCCCCGGTGTGACGGGCGTCAAGGCCGGTGACCGGGTGGCGTCTTGCTTCTTTCAGCGCTGGACGGACGGGCAATGTTCGGCTGAGGCGATGGCGAGTGCGCTCGGTGGAGCACTCGATGGTGTGCTCGCCGAAGAGGCGGTGCTGCGGGCTGACGGAGTGGTGCCGGTGCCCGAGCATCTCAGTTTCGCCGAAGCAGCCACGCTGCCGTGCGCCGCGTTGACGGCCTGGAATGCCATCGTCGAGACGGGCCGCACGAAGGCTGGTGACTGGGTTCTGCTGCTGGGCACCGGCGGCGTCTCGATCTTCGCGCTGCAGTTCGCAACCATGATGGGCGCGCGGACGATCATCACCTCGTCATCCGACGAAAAGCTCGCGAAGGCCCGCGCGCTCGGGGCAACCGTGACCGTGAACTATCGCAATCATCCGGATTGGGAGGACGCGGTGCTCGAGGCGACGAAGGGGCGCGGTGTCGATCTCGCCGTCGAAGTGACGGGAGCCAAGAACCTGCCCAAGACCGTCAACGCGACGCGCATCGCCGGGAAGATTGCGCTCATCGGCGCGATGCACGGCGGGCAGATCGACCCGGCGTTGTTCATGCGACGATCCATTCACATGCAGGGCATCTACGTCGGTTCGCGGCGCATGTTCCTCGACATGGTTCAGGCGATTGAAGCGCACAAGCTGAAGCCGGTGATCGATGCCACGTTCGGTTTCGAGCAGGCGCGCGAAGCTTACAAGCACATGGAAAGCCAGACGCATCTCGGGAAGATCGTCATCAACGTGCGGTGACCGAAGCGCGACCCGACGGACGGGCCGGCTGCCGGCTCTTCCCCTGCGGTGAGGGCACGCGCTCCCTGGCGTGCCCCGAAACTCGGCTCTGCCTGCGGAACAACGGTCAGGCCGTCACCTTGAGACAGCGGGCGTAGTGCTCGGGACCCAACTGGGTCGGTCCCGGATCAATCTCGTAGCAACGCCCCTCGGCCAAGTTGCAGCGCGGGGCGAACGGGCAGCCGGGCGGCAGATTGGCGAGATCGGGCGGATTGCCGGGAATGGTCGGAAGCCTGCGTCCCGAGAGACGTCCGCCATGCGCGCGCGTCGAGAGCAGGCCAAGCGTATAGGGGTGCCGCGCGTTCGCGATCACTTCCTGGACCGAGCCCGTCTCCACGATCCGCCCCGCGTACATTACGGCGATGCGGTCCGCCACCTGCACGGCGACGCCGATGTCGTGCGTCACGAAAATGACCGTGAGACCGAGGTCGCGCTGCAATTCGCGCAGAATAAGCAGAATCTGGATCTGCACCGTTGCGTCGAGCGCGGTCGTCGGCTCGTCGGCCAGCAACACCTCGGGATCGCAGGAGAGCGCGAGCGCGATCATAGCCCGCTGCCGCATCCCGCCGGAGAGTTCGTGCGGATAAGCGTCGAGACGCCGCTCCGGTGATGGAATGCGAACCTGCTCGAAAAGATCGAGGGCGCGCTTTCTGGCTGCGGCACGTGACACGCCCTTGTGGCGCATGACCGTTTCGATGATCTGATCGCCGACGCGGTAGACGGGGTCGAACGCGAGGCCCGGGTCCTGGAAGATCATCGACGCAACGCTGCCGCGGAAGTCCTGCAAGGCCCGCGGCGCGAGCGTCGAGACATCGATGCCGCCGACATGAATCTGGCCGCCGACCTTGGTCTTGTTCTCGGGGTTGAGGCGGATGAGGGCGCGAAGCGTGACACTCTTGCCGGAGCCCGATTCGCCCAGCAATGCCAGCACCTCACCGCGCTCGAGCTTGAGGTTGACACCGTTGACGGCGCGGATGGCACTCGAGCGACCTGTTCGGAACTCGACGGTCAGGTCTTTTACGTCGACGAGTGGGGCGGCCGAAGCCTCGCGCGACGGAGCGAAAGCGGTTGCGGCCTGCGTCATGACGTAACCTTTGCAGCTCGTTTTGTTTCAGGGCGTCCCCGCGCAGGAGCATGGCTGTGGCCGGACCCCGGAATAGCAGCGTGGCACGCAACGAAGTGATCGCCCGCGTGCTGATCGAGGTGCGGCTCCATGCGGCTGCAGATGTCCTCGGCAAGACGGCAGCGCGGATGGAAGCGGCACCCGGTCGGCGGGTTGATGGGGTTGGGCGGATCGCCCGCGAGGGGCGCCTCGGTGACGCGCGCAGCAGGATCCATGTTCGGCACGGAGGCCAGCAGCGCTTGCGTATAGGGATGTGTCGGCTGCTCGAGAACGGAGGCTGATGGACCCAACTCGGATATCCGGCCGAGGTACATGACGAGCACGCGGTCGGAGATGAAGCGCACGACGTCGAGGTCGTGGCTGATGAAGATGTACGTGAGTTTGAAGTCATCCTTCAGATCGAGCAGCAGGTTGAGCACCTGCGCCTCGACAGACTTGTCGAGGGCAGACACGGCTTCGTCGAGGATCAGCAGCTTCGGCTCGAAGGCAAGGGCGCGGGCGATGTTCACGCGCTGGCGCTGGCCGCCCGAAAGCTCATGCGGATAGCGTCCGGCGAAGCGTGACGGCTCGAGCCCGACGCGCCGCAGAAGATCGTGCGCGCGATCGATGGCAGCCCGGCGGCTGAGCCCGTGCACCTCGGGGCCGAATGCGATGGAGCTTTCCGTCGGCAGCCGCGGGTTGAGCGAAGCGTAGCTGTCCTGGAAGACCATCTGCACCTGGCGACGAAACTCCTTCATCGGCAGTTCGGACGAGCCTACCATTTTGCCGTCGAACAGCATTTTGCCCGACGTCGGCTGCATGAGATGCATGACGAGACGGGCGCACGTGGATTTGCCGCAGCCGGACTCGCCGACAATGCCGAGCGTCTCGCCGGGCATGACATCGAAGTCGATGCCATCGACCGCGCGCACGAGTGCGCCGCGGCTGAACAGAGTCTGGCCCACGGGGAAATGCTTGACCAGTCCTTTAACCGAAAGGAGCGGAGACCCTGACTGGGGCACCATGCGGAGGGCAGGGGTCGTCATGATTTCAGATCCATGGCCGAGCGCAGACCGTCGGAGAGAAGATTGAAGGAGAGCGAGGTGAGGAAGATCATCACACCGGGGAGCGCTGCGACGTAGGGCGTCACGTAGATGGCCTGACGCAGCTCGTTCAGCATGAGACCCCATTCTGGCTCCGGCGGCTTCGTGCCGAGGCCGAGGAACGACAGTCCCGAGGCAAGGATGATCGATACCGAGATGAGGCTGGTCGCGTAGACGAAGATGGCACCGAGCACGTTGGAAAGAACGTGGATGCGAATGATGCGCAGCGATGAGGCGCCGGATGCGCGTGCCGCCTCGACATAGTCAAGCGTTCGCACCTGGGTGGTAATCGTCTCGGCGACGCGCGCTATCGGCGGAATGAAGACAACCGACAAGGAAAGGATCGCGTTGCCGATGCCCGCGCCGAGAGCACCCGAGATGGCGATGGCCAGGAGTACGGACGGGAAGGCATAAAAGATGTCCATGGTGCGCATGATCGCCATGTTGAGCGCCCCGCCGGCATAGCCGGCAAGAACCCCGAGCAGGCCGCCGATGGCGAGCGCAATAGCGACCGGCGTGACACCCATGAAAAGCGAAAGGCGGCCTCCGTAGATCAGGCGCGCGAGCATGTCGCGACCGGTCTGATCGGTTCCGAGCGGATGGCCCGGATAGCCGATCTCTTTCAGGCGACGCAGAATGTTGGTCTTGTAGGGATCGACCGGCGAGATCCATGGCGCCAGGATCGCGGAGAGGACGATCGCCAGCAGAAGGAGACCGAAAAACAGAGTGACCTTGTCTCGCGCCAGCCGGGAGGCAACCGTCGACCAGTAACCGGGCGAGTTGGCGATGGTCTGGCTGACCTCGATGACCGCCGGGGCGGCGGGTGTCTGCAGGTTCATGGCGTCAGCTCCGGCGCATGCGCGGGTCGACCCACGTCTGGATGATGTCGACGATCAGATTGAGAATGACGAAGAACAAGGCGAGCAGCAGGATCGTGCCTTGCAGCATCGGAATGTCGCGCCGGAAGATCGCGTCGTTCAGCACATATCCGGTGCCCGGCCAGTTGAAGACGGTCTCCACCAGGATAGAACCGCCGAGCAGATAGCCGAGCTGGAGGCCCATGACGGCGAGCACGGTCGGAGCGGCATTGCGGGCGACATGCAACATGACGTGGCCGTGCATGAGCCCCTTGGCGCGCAACGCTTGAACGAATTCCTGGCTGAGGATCTCGGCGACGGTCGAGCGCACGGTGCGCGTGATGATTCCGCAGGGAATGACGGCGAGGGTGATTGTTGGCAAGATGAGATGCTTGATGTGTGCCCAGTCCCACTCCCAGGCGGATGACCCTCCGGCCCCCATGCCGGTCGCCGGCAGCCACTGCAGTTCCACCGCGAAGATGATGACGAGAACGATCCCGAGCCAGTAGTGAGGTATGGAAACGCCGGTGACGCCGAAGCCGGTCGCAAGCTTGTCGACGACGGTCCCCTGATAGTAGCCCGCGAGTCCGCCGAGCAGGGAACCGAGCGTGAAGCCGAGCAGCGTGGCGAAAATGGCGAGCATCAGTGTATTCGGCACGGCCGCGAGAAGCGTGTCGAGAACCGGGCGCGAGTTGACAATCGAGGTGCCGAGATCGCCTTGCAGCGCTTTGCCAAGCCAGATCAGATACTGAACCGGCAGAGGCTTGTCGAAACCGTAATCCTTGCGCAGTTTCTCTACCGTCTCGGCTGTCGCGTCGGGTGCCACGACGGCGTTCAAGGGATCGCCCGAGAGATGGATCAACGCGAAGACGAAGATGGTCACGCCGAGCGCGATCGGAATTGTGTAGAGCAATCTGCGGAGGATATAGATCAGCACGATTGAAGGCTCCGCCGCTTGGAACACGTCATCACGTGTGCGAAGCGGTTGTGGTGTGGGCCGAAGAGACGCGTGTTGGCCGGACGAGCGTGTTCACCGTCCCGAAAGGCTCCCGGGCAAAAGGCCTGCCCGGGAGCGAACAGCACGTCGGCCTACTTTTCCATGTAGACCGGCGAAAAGCTCTGGAACCAGTTGCGTGACTGGACAAAGCCCTTGACCTTCTTGCTCATCGCGCGCGGCGACGTGTCGTGCACAACCCACAGGAAGAGGGCGTCGTCGACCATCTTCGTGTGCACCTTGGCGAGTGCTACGTCGCGCTCGGCCGGGTCAAAGGCGTTCTGGGCCGTAGCGAGCAGCTTATCCATGTCAGGATCGCTATAGTAGCCGAAGTTGACGCCGGTAGGCGCGTGAAGATCCGACCGCAACAGGCGATGGAAGCTGCTGTAGGGATCTTGCGTCGTGTACGAGATGTTGACGCCGTGGGCACCCTTCACCTGAGGCGACTTTCCACCAGCCCGCCAGAGGTCGAGCAGCGCCTGCCACTCTACCACCTCGAAGTCCACGTCGAAGTACGCTTCCTTGAGGCTCTGCTGCAGGTATTCGTTCATTTGCAGGGGCAGCATCTGACCCGACCCTGAGGCTGAAATGAGCATTTTGATCTTAGCAGGCTTCGACGCGCTGTAGCCGGCCTCGGTCATCAGCTTCTTTGCAGCCTCGACGTCGGTCTTGAGCTCGAACGACGGTGTTCCGTACCACGGATCGCCCTTGGGCACATGGCCGGTCGCGGGCGCGGCGTAGCCGCCGAGCAGTTCGATAATTCCGGCGCGATCGACAGCGAGATTGGCCGCTTTGCGCACCTTGATGTCGTTCCAAGGAGAGCCTTCAACGCGCGAGAGCGTCCATGACCAGATATGCGGATAGATATTCGACACGATTTCGAAGCCCGCCGACTGGATGCGCTTCATCGCATCGGGAGATGGGGCCTCGATCCAGTCGACCTGGCCGGCGAGAAGCGCCGCCGTACGCGCCGAAGGATCCGGCATCGGGATGATGGTCAGCTTGTCGAGCTTCGGCACGCGGCTCTTGTCCCAGTGCTCCTTGTTGGGGACGAACTCGGCGAGCTCGCGTGACTTCAGCGAGGTGAGCTTCCACGGACCGGTTCCCGATGGATTGGCGGCAAACTTGGTCCAGTCCTTGCCCGTCGTCTCCCATTGCTTGGGCGAGGCAAATACAGCGTAGCAAATCTGATATGGCCAGAAGGCATCCGGCGCTTTGGTCTCGAACTCGACAGTGTAATCGTCAATCTTGCGGACGCTCTTGTAAGCCGGCAGACGGAAGTTCACCAGGGACGCCATGCGCGCCGAGTATTGCGGCGACTTTTCATTGAACAGGCGGTCCATGTTGAACACGACCGCGTCGGCGTTGAATTCGCTTCCGTCGTGGAATTTCACGCCTTTGCGCAGCTTGAACGTCCACTTCGTCCTGTCGTTTTTGTCCGACTCCCAGCTCTCGGCGAGGCCGGGGATGAGGCCTGACGGCTTGTCGGACGTGGTCAGGTCGAAGTTTACGAGGGAATCGTAAATCATAAGGGCCGGGGTACGATATCCCTCGAAGCCGTTGTCCGGCTGACCCCATGTCAAGGGGACGTCGTTGGCGGTCATGCCCAGACGCAGATGACCTTGAGCGCTTGCCGGTCCGGCGAGCGAGCCACACGCCAGCAGCGCGGCCGCCGTGAGGGCAGCGACGCGCTGACTGAGATACTTTTTATTCGACACGATTGAGCTCTCCCTTCTCCAAGCAGAAAAACGGCGTCAGCGGCGCCCATAAAGACCGATGACGCCGGATTCAGGTGTTGCTGATGCGTTGCGCCTCTAGGTAGGGCAGCACGGTCTCCAGCGTATGGATATCGGCGTAGCGACGGCTGACGTCATTCAAGTTCGCCTCGTGCTCCTCCTTGCCGGGATCGCCACAGCAATCCTCGACGACAACGGTGCGGTAGCCGGACGAAAAGGCATCGATGATGCTCGCACGGACGCAGCCCGAGGTGACGCATCCCGTAACGAGAACTGTATCGATGCGATGTTTTGTGAGAAATCCGACTAGAGGGGTCTGAAAAAAAATCGAGGGGGCGGATTTCTGAAAGATGAAATCGTATTCGGGATCTGCGATTGCATCGTCCATTTCGGCTTCGAGCGAGCCTTCGCGAAAACCCTCGCGCACGGCGCTGACTTTCCAGAAAGGAACGTCGCGATCGGAATGATAGGCCGTAAAGCAGGATGCGACAGGCACTCTGCAGCGGCGCGCATGAGCAAGTAGTTCCACGGTGCGGTCGCGCGCGGCATGAATACGTGGAGATTTGCCCATCGTGCAGCGGGGGTCCGTGAAACCCTTTTGAAAATCAACCACCAGGACCGCGGCGCGCTCGCCAAAGCCGACGGGCAGGGCACCATACGTTGCGGCCTCAAAGGCATTGCTCATAGCGTTGCAGACCCTCCATTGTTTTTGCTTAATCGCTCGGCAGATGCAATCTCACGATTAATTGGATGGCAGGTCAACGCCTACGTCAGTGCAGCGTGCCGAAATTTTAGACGATCCCGGCTTCGGCGTGCGTCCCGCCATCCAATTCGGACATTGCTCAATCGTATTCGCGGCTCAGGTCGAAGATGGAGCTGACCTCGAGCTCACGGCGATTGTTGCGTCCAACGCGCTTGGCCATGGCGAGAGCCCAGGGTGCAACAGCGACGAGTTCTTCCATGATGTGCGGCGGAAGTTTCAAGCCGACCGCAGCCGCCGCACCCTCGGCCCGCGCGCGGACCGCTGGCTCGACCGTCGATGTGTCCGGTTTCCAGGGTTTGGGATCGACCGGAGCTGGCGCCGCGCCGGGCGTCAATTGTGGGTGGCGGGTTGTGAGACCGATGGCCTTTTCGACGGCGTGGCCCGCGCGCAGAACGCGTGCATCATCGAATGGGCGGCCGACGATCTGCATCGAGAGTGGCAGGCCCGCCGCGTTGAAGCCGCAGAGCACCGCGAGTGCAGGCCCACCCGAGCAGTTAAACGGCGCGGTCAAGTTTCCCTTCTGCCAGAACGAAAGCGAGTCATGTTTATCGAGACGCGGTGCCGCGGACGTGTTTGCGGTGACGAGCAGATCGAAGCGTCGATAGATGGGACGCATTTCCTCGAGCACGCGGCGGCGTTCGCGACTGGCGCTCACATAGTCCTCGGACGTGAACAGACACGCGGCAAGGCTGCGAACGCGGAAGTCCTGACCGAACGCCTCCGGGCGTGCGATCAACTGCTCGCGGTGCAGGGAGAAAAGCTCGCTTTCCGCCATCACGACCTTGATGTCCGAATAGTCCCGCATCGGCCGCAGCGTGACGTCCTCGACCGTCGCGCCAAGATCGCGCAGCACCTGAATGGCATTCTCCATGGCAGCCGAGAGTTCGGGGTTCGCAGCCATGTCGTGCTCCCAGAAATGGCGTACAACTCCAATACGGAAGCCTTTGATGCCGTCGTCGATGCCGATCGTATAATCGGCGGCGCGTTGCTTGGCGGAGGATGGATCAGCGGGGTCGTAGCCGGCGACCGCGTTGAGGATCATGGCGCAATCCTCGGAGGTCCGCGCCATGGGGCCGCAGTGATCGTAACTATAGGAGTTCGGAATGACGCCGGCGCGGCTGACGAGCCCATAGGTGGGCTTGAGGCCGGCAATGCCACAGAGGCCGGCCGGACCGCGGATCGAGCCACCCGTATCCGAGCCGAGACTGATCGGCACAAGCCCGGCTGCGAGGGCGCAACCGGAACCCGACGATGATCCGCCTGAGAAATGTGCTGTATTCCAGGGATTGCGAGCTGGCGGCCACGGCAGATCGAACGACGGCCCGCCGTGAGCAAATTCATGTGTGGCGAGCTTCCCCGTCAGAATGGCACCAGCCCCTTTGAGACGGGCGACGGCTGTCGAGTCTGCTGTCGGCACGCGGTCGATATTGGTGCGCGAATGACCGGATGTGAGAATGCCGGCCGTGTCGTAGATATCCTTTATCGCGAAAGGAACACCATGCAGAGGCCCCCGCCGGGCACCGCGCGTGATCTCGGCCTCTGCGGCGCGCGCCGTCGCCATCGCGATGTCGTTCGTACGGGTGATGAAGGCGTTGAGCTGCGGCTCGAGCGCGTCTGTCCGCGCGATCAGAGCAGCCGTATACTCGACCGGAGACAATTTGCGAGCCGCGATCAAACGGGCAGCCCCTGCGAGGGTGAGATCGTGCAGCTCGGTGGGCGCGTCAGGCATATCAGTGTGTCCTCGCGGATGTGTTGGTTAAGCTCTGAGGTCGAAGTCTAGCGCCCGATCCGAGAGCGCGTGAAGAATTTGCAGGTGATGCCCTCGTTGCGCGCGTCGCGCGGGAGATGTGACGTGACGCGCGCCAATTGTGCCCTTGTGCTCGCGGCCAAGGCGGGCCAAGTGAAGGGCAACGTTCACCCCTATGGGACGACCATGACTGCGTTCGACACGATCCGCGCCGATTTCCAGCTTCTCGACGAGTGGGAGGACCGCTACCGCTACCTGATTGAGCTGGGGCGAGGGCTCGATACGCTGCCGGAAGCGGAAAAAACGGACGCGAACAAGGTGCGCGGCTGTGCCAGCCAGGTCTGGCTGGCGACGGATGTGCAGTCGCAACCCGATGGGCCACGACTCGTGATCCGTGGCGATAGCGACGCGCACATCGTAAAGGGCCTGATCGCGGTTCTGCTGTCGCTCGTGAACGAGCGTAAAGCTGAAGCCATTCTGGCAATCGATGCGCACGATGCTTTCGCCAAGCTCGGGCTGGCCGAGCATCTAACACCGCAGAGGTCGAACGGCTTTGCCTCGATGGTGAGTCGTGTGCGGAAAGATGCCGAGGCGGCGCTCGCTCAGTCGGCCTGATCGCCCTCCGATCGCCAGCGATCGAGTGATGGCCTATAGTCATCCGAACCCCAGTGGCGAAGCCGGCGTGCGATGGTCTCCTCGACGCGGACCTCCGGCCCCATCTTATAGTGCCGCGCAAGGGCGGAGAGCGCCCTTTGCAAGATCAATCGGGCAGCGCGCCGGGGCCACCCCTCGCTTCGCGAGATATCCTCCAAGCCGCGCAAGTGTCCGCAAACGTCGATCAAAATGTCCGAAAATTCCGGTCCGACGGCGCGTAGCGCGTCGGTGACGCGCATGCGCGCAGCGACAACGCTATCGGTGAGTTCATGTCCGCCGGCCGCGGTCGCCGAGCGTTTGCCGCTGATCGGGATACCCGACCAGCCCATGGTGACGCGTGGTGTGAGGTGCGCGAAGGAGAGATCGGCCCGGAGCCGCTCGCCGGCGTCGACTTCCCAGCGGTTCAACATTGGTTTGCCGGCAGAATCCCGGCGGCTGGCAAGCCATGTCAGAGGGCTCTCCTTGGGATTGAGAGACGGTGTGGCCGCCGCCTGAGATGCGGCCGTGGAAGGGCCAGCGCCAGCCTTGGCCGCGACACGGCCGGTCCGGTAGCGGCGAAGCACCTCGCGTCCGGCGCGTGTGATCCGCAGACCGTCGGCGCCGGTATCGCCATCGACCCAACCTCGTTTGCGGGCCTCTGCGAAAGTGCCGATAGAAACAATCGGCTGTGTATTGTCTTCCATCCCGCAGATTTCGACGGTGGTCGCATCAGCCTTGGGCTCGGTTACGTAACGATTGCGCCCGGCTAAAGCGGACAGAAAAATGATAAGATCAATGTGCGCCCCATTTGGCCGACACGAGTTTCTATGCCGCGGGGCCATTTCAAATATCCGAATGGCCAAGCGAAACTTTGGCGAGGTGGCGAACAATCTCCTCGAGATTATTCATCATGAAGTCGAAAGTTGAATCGTCGCGCCGATCCTCCACGAGCTTGCAGGCGTGACCGACCGTCGTCCGGTCGCGCGCGAACGCGTAGCCGATGTCGGTGAACGAGACGCTGAAGGCGCAATGCAACAGATACATAGCGACTTGGCGAGCTTGTGCGACTTGCGCTTGACCTCGCGATCCGCCCTGAAGTCGATCGATATCGACGGCAAACACCTCGGATACCGTCGTTTCTACGATCGCTTTCAGATGGTGCAGCGAAAGGCGTTCTCCCGATCGGAAATGCAAGAGGCGGTCGACCGTCTCTCTTGACCCCAAAACGGCTTGTCCCATTTCCGGCGAACTCCTTAGTTCAGTTTCGGGATCATTGTTCGTTTTGGTCACGATCCCTGGCCCCTAGGAATGAATACCTATCTGAATTCCGAAATTAATGCCGGGGTCGCGGGCGAGGATTATTGCGGACGCCAAATCCCGGGTGCTGGTTAATCCGCGTGGAGGCGCAGGATAGAGAATATCCGACTACGGCGGAGCCATTGGACAAGGTGCCGGAGCAATGCCGGTGGCGACGCACAACCTTCGCGCGGAACTGTCTGCCGATGGCGACTGGTTGACTGCTGAACGGACTCACTGTCTACCATTATACAATTTTAAGTTGCAATAATCGTTGCGCACCCCTGTGATGTCCTATCAGACCTGAGGTTCGTCAGCACACATGCTCTCCGCTCAAAAGCGCGCCATGCGAAGCGCACAGACACCTCGCGGCCTCGCGTTGGCGGGGGCGATCCTGATGTCCATCGTTTGGATGGGAACAGCTAATGCCCTCCCTGGATGCGAGTTCGCGCCCGAACCCCTGAGCAGCCCGCCGCTCCACGCTAGGATTTACCTGTTCGCGTTGCTCGCGGCGCTGGCCACCCTTCTAATTTGCGCAGGCCGACTGGCCGGCGGTGAAGGGCACAAGCGGGTTGTGGCGACGATCCTGTTCCTTTGTGCAGGCGGGTGTGTGGTCTTGGGCGCGCATTACTGGCAGCCGGCGCACGAGCATCCGTCCGCTCTGGCGGCGCTATGGTCCCAGCTTCTGGAGCCGCGGGAACACAACGGATCGGCAGTGGCGGCCACTCTCGGAGCAAACACATTCGCTGCGCTTGCCTCAGAAAGCAAAAGCGCGACGGACCAGACTCGGACGTGGCTGGTGGGAATGCTCGATCAACTCCCGGCGCGATGGGCCTTGATGCTGGTGCTCCTGGGGTTTGCGCTGGCAAGCATCGTTGCTGTCTGGCCCGCCCGGCGGCGAGGCAGAGATGGAATTGTTCCGCTCCATCAGGCCTACCAACATATCGGCGTGGGTCTTGAGGCCGGGCGGCTTGGCGCAATCATGGAAGCCGGGCTGCCGGTGCCAAAAGGCGTTGTATTGACGTCGGATTTTCTCGCGCGTTGGTGCTTGGCTGCCGACGACGAGAAATTTCGCCTGGCGCGTCGCGTTTCCTCAGCAGTTGGACGAGAACCCTACGCCATCCGCTTATCGGCCTCCGGCTCTACTCTCGCCGCTACTAGGCACGACATCGAACGCTCTCAAACCAACACCGATGTCTCGCGCGAAAGCCTCAGCGTGGCCATAGATGTCGTCGTCGCCGCGTTCTGGGATGGGGGCGCACACCCGCCGTGTACGAAGGGAGCCGCGCTTGCGGTGATCGTGCAACGCATGGTCAGGCCTCAATTCAGCGGTGTCCTTTTTACGCGCGCTCCAGACGCCCCAGGATTGATGCTCGTCGAGATGGTCGAGGGCAGCGCGGACGAACTCGTGTCGGGGGGCGCAACACCTCTAAGCTTCCGCTTCGGACGACGGAGCGGTCGTCGGATCGGTGGCGCGACGTCTTCCGTCGATTTGGAGCCGCTCGTCGCGTTCGGACGGCAACTTGAACAGCGTTTCGGCGCGCCTCAAGAGATCGAATGGATTTGGGACGGGCAGAAACTTTGGCTCGTCCGCTGTCGGGACATCGCAGCCGACGCATCCTCGAGCCCGACAGCAATCCTCAATGAGTGGGACCGTGCGCTGAAACTCACCGACGATGGAGTGTCTGGGACCAGAGAGACGTTGGTGCGGAATGCCATGTGCGAGGCGCTGCCGCGGCCAACGCCCGCAACGCAGTCATTGATCGAGGCCATTCATGCGAGCGGCGGCAGCGTCGATCGCGCTCGCCGGGCACTAGGGCTGAGCTACAACGTGGAGAAGGAGGCAGCACCGATCTTTCCGGTGCTCTTCGGACGCCTCTATCATAACGTGGCCGAGGCACGACGGCGCGAGCCGAAGCTGTCTGGGCGCGATAAGCGACGCATCCGTGGGCAGGCTGGCGCACTGCAGAAGCGGATGCGGGGCGAAGTCTTACCCCAGCTCGAGGCCCGGCTGGCTGACACGGCCGCAGCAGACTTCGATGGGCTTCCCATCGCTCATCTGGTGAGCACTGTCCGAGGCATTGTCGAGCGCTTCGTTACGCAAACGCAGGTCGAATCCGAGATCGTAAACTTCGTGACGAAGGTCGTTGTCCGCGCTGCGCAGGACGCGTTGCGATCGGGCGGACACGATCCTGCCCGCTGGCTCGCGCCGGGCGGCCAAACGATGGAGGAGGCAGCCCTCGCTTCAGCCGCGCGATTGCCGCGCATAGAAGCGCTCGACGTTTTGCGGACTGCCCTCGGACATCGCGCGACGTTGGATTATGCCCTGGCGGCGCCGCGTTTCGCGGAAGACGCAGGGGCGCTCGAGGCGCGTCTGGCATCTTATCAACGGTCCGAGCGGACTAGATCCAGCTTGATGGTCGACGGCAAGCAGCTCGTGGGGAATCTCGCCCGGATAACCGAGCTTGCCCGCACCATGCAAACACTGAAGGCAGATGTGAAGCACATGGCACTGCGCGAACTGGCCGTGCTTCGCAGGGCTTTGCTCGCGCTCGACAGACGATTTGATCTCGGCAATCGGATCTTTCTGATGAGCTTGCCCGAGATCACGGCACTCGCACCCGGCGATCGAGACCGTGTGCAGAAGCTTGTCGCGGTACGTGAGGCAGAGAGAGCCATGGTGGCCAGCGCATGCTCGCTTCCGAGCGCGCTCTCCCTCGCGGCAGTGGAAACGGCCTCGTGGCAGAGCCATGAGAGTGCGGAACGTCGCCGAAATGGCCTGGCTTCAAAGCTTGTTGGCACACGCGTCGCCGGATCCCGGCGCGCGGGCGGGCGGGCATGTGTCGTGGGCGACGCCGCGGCGGAGGCGGGACAAGCGCTTGTGCAACTAATGCCGGGCGACGTTCTGGTTGCGCCATTCATTCATCCGGCTTGGCTTGGAGACATCATCAGAGCGTCGGGCGTGATCACAGCCCGTGGAGGCTGGCTCAGCCGAATAGCGACTATCGCGCGCGAGCGAAATATCGCGATGACTGTTGGTGTTGGCGATTGGGCCGATATTCCCAACGGAGCGCATGTGACGCTCGATCTCGATGGCTCCATTCGAATGGATGCGCCGCATTATTTGCCCGCCCTTGCGGACCTGAGGATGTTGGTGGGCGTCGAGGAATAGCCCCATTGGTGCAGGGGTGAGCGAGCGCGTTGCGTTAAGCCAATCGCCATAAAATACAACTATAGATTGCAATATTCTCCTGCGTGCATCTCTGTATTTGGAAAGCTGCTCTGTGCCAGCGCGACGCGACACCATCGTAAGCCGACTTTATCTCCTGGGCGGCTTGGCTCTTCTGACGGTCGCCGCGCTGGCAGCGGGAACCATTTACTGCGCCCTCACCGCGCACCGCAGCGCTGACAGCTTTCACGAGGATGGAATTGTCGGCGCAACGGTGCTTCTCGGCCTCCTCTCGTTACTGGCGAGCGGACCGGGCTTCATCCAGCTTCGCAGAATGGTCTTGTGGATCGAGCAGATGGCAGCTGCAATGACCTGGCTCGCGCGCCAAGATGCGCTGACCGGCGTCGTCAGCCGCCAGCATTTCCGCGAAGGCCTCGAAGACGCGATAGCCGGCCTGCAAGCTGACAATGCGTTCGCGCTCATCGCAGTCGACCTCGATCGCTTCAAGGAGGTCAACGATACGATGGGCCACCCGGCCGGTGATGCGTTGCTTCGGATCGTCGGGCATCGGCTTATGGAACTGGCACGGCGAGACGATATGGTCGCGCGTCTCGGCGGAGACGAGTTTGCGATCATTCAGCGCGGCGTGCGGGAGAGGGCGGATGCAGAGGCACTTGCGCAGCGCGTCATCAGTGCCCTGGGCCAGCCGATTCTCGTGCAGGGAAAATACGTCGTGATCGGCGGCACGATCGGTATTGCACTGGCGCCGCAAGATGGCCGGACCGCTGAAGAGATCATGCGGAAAGCGGACATCGCGCTCACTCGAGGAAAGGCAGCGCGCAAGGGGACATGGCACTTTTACGATCCCGAAATGGAGGGGAGCATGCGCGCCCGGCGCCAGCTCGAGGAAGACCTTGCCGGCGCGACTATTCGGGGTGAGTTCGACCTTTTCTATCAGCCGATCGTCTCGCTCGCGACGCGCCGCGTCGAGGGTTGCGAGGCGCTGATCCGGTGGCGGCATCCCGTTCGAGGCATGGTTTCGCCCGCCGACTTCATTCCGATCGCGGAGGCGACGGGGCTGATCTGCGAAATCGGCGCATGGGCGCTCGATGAAGCGTGTCGCGTAGCCACGACATGGCCCGACGATCTTTTCGTCACCGTCAATCTTTCGGTCGCTCAGTTTGCTGGGCCGGACCTCGCAGTCGGGGCTGCTCGGGCCCTTGAACGGAGCGGGCTCGCCGCTGAGCGACTGGTGCTCGAAGTGACAGAAACACTGCTGCTCGGCGACGATCCCGCGGCCTACGAGCTATTGCACCGCCTGCATGATCTCGGCGTTGCCGTCGCGCTCGACGACTTCGGAACGGGCTATTCGAGCCTGTCGCATCTGCGCAGTTTCCCGTTCGACAAGATCAAGATCGACCAGTCGTTCGTCCGCGATCTGCCGCAGCGAAAGAACTGCGAGGCCATCGTCGGAGCGGTAGCGCGACTTGCCTCCTCACTCGAAATGACGACCGTGGCGGAGGGGGTGGAGACGGAGGATCATCTCTCGCGTGTCGAAGCGGCCGGATGTGATGCGGTGCAGGGCTTTCTGTTTTCGCAACCCGTTCCGGCGACGGAATTGGCGGATGTCGTCGCCGAAATAGACCGGCGCCTGGCAACTGATCGCGAAAGAGCGGCGTGAGGGGCGAACAAGCGCGGCGAAATGACTCGCTCGATTCAGCAGAAATGCCACTCGACGAAGCGCCGCTTGATAAGTTTTATGCGAAATGATTAGAAGGTATATGAAACTGATTCGATGAGTCATTCATTAAGCAATGTCGCGTTTTCAACACAGAGGCCACGGAACTCGGGCAATCATTAGGGATTGCTTAGCAAATTTCGGGCTTCCTGCAGTCATACGACTCGGGCCTTTATACGGCACTGTGTTCGACGCGTCCTCACGGAGTCACGCCCTATGCGACTAAAGAGCTTGTTCGCCGCAGCCTTGGCGATCGTGGGCCTTGCGACAATCAGCGTCGGGACCGCATCCGCGGACGGCGTGGAGAAGTCGCATAGCTGGCGGAAGGCGCGCCACATCCATCACCATGTCTATTATCCGCGCTATATTCACCATTATAAGGTGGATCCCTACGCATGGCGGTATCATCCCCGCGGATACTATCCCTATTACGGCTCGAACTATTGGGCTCGATCGAGCTACGTGAAATGGCGCAATCGTGCCCATTTGAATGAATGGAACACGCGCCCGCCCTATTTCCAGTATTACAAGAGCTGGGGTTATCCGAAGAAATGGCACCATCGCGAATGGCACGCCAGACACCACGGTGAGCACCGCCGGTGGCACTGGTAGTGTTATCGTGCGCCTGAGTATAAAACTGAACATGCGGCCAAAATGCCATTCGTTGGCCGCAATGATGTTGTTCAGGATCGGTTCAGGCACTTTTCCGTTTCGTGCATCATTGTCGCGACGAGCTGGAGTCGTGGCGAATTCGTTCGAGACAGCCGCCAGTAGCGGCGAGGCAAGGGACTAGATCCATGCTCAAGACTCTTAAATATCTCGCGTTGGCGGCATCGATGTTCGCAGCCGCAAGCACCGTGGGCGTGCCGCAAGCGGAAGCACGCGGCGGTCGGACAGCCGGTGCCGTGGCGGGTGCAATCATCGGCCTTGGTGTGCTTGGCGCCGTCGCGGCCGAGCGTGACCGCGGTTATTACCGCGCGTGCTATCCCGGCCCTCGCGTTTGCGACGTCGTTGGACAGCGCTGCTGGCACAACCGTTATGGCGAGTATCGCTGCAAGGACGACGTGCGCTGCTATCGCCGCGAAGTCTGCGATTAAGCCCACGATCTGCTTTGACGAGCCAAAAGGCCGGGCGCAATTGCCCGGCCTTTTTGTTTTGTGACCCGTCGACACAATTATTTTGAGTTCAGCGTTTCAGGCTCGCCGCATACAGCGCGACAGCGGCCGCGTTGGATACATTGAGACTCGCGAGCGCGCCGGCGGACCCGATGCGACACAGGCGATCACAAAGCTCGCGTGTCAGTCGCCGAAGCCCTTTTCCTTCAGCACCGAGAACAAGGGCCGTAGGTGGTGTGAACGCGTCTTCGGCGATCAGATGCTCTCCCTCGCCGTCGAGACCGATACGGGTAACGCCCGCCTCGCCGAGTTCGGCAAGGGCGCGCGCAAGATTCGGAACCAGCGCGACGGGCACCGCTTCGAGAGCACCGGAGGCGGTCTTGGCGAGCGCGCCACTCAGAGGTGGTGAGTGCCGGCGAGTCATGACGAGACCGGCGGCGCCGAATACGGCGGCCGAACGGAGTATGGCGCCGACATTGTGCGGATCTGTGACCTGATCGAGCACCACGATCGCGCCCCCGCCTGATACGGCAGTTTGCACGACGGCATCGAGGTCGGTTTCCGGCAGCGGTTCGACATCGGCGATGGCGCCCTGATGCACCGAGTCCGGACCGACAAGACGGTCAAGGTCGCGCGGCGAGGCGCGGGCTATCTCAGGGCGACGCGCCGATAATCCCGCGGCCAGGCGGTTTTCCGCATTTTCCGTCAGGTGAAGCCGATGAACTATCCGGTTCGGATTGGCGAGTGCCGCCTCGACCGCGTGCGTGCCCCAGATGCGAAGGACCTCTTCGTCCGGTTGCTGGGCACGTGCGTAGGGCTGTTTACCTGGTGCCTTGCCCGGCCGGGATCTGGCATCGTCATGCGCTCGCCGGTGGGGGCTGCCCTTGCCGTGATGTCTCATCGCGAAGACCCCGATAGAACGCCGTAGACATCAGGGTTCACCACATGCGCCGGCCGCTTGCCTGCCGACACGTCTGCGATCGACCGCAGCGCCGTGGCTGCGATGTCGTAGAAGCATTCGTCCGTCCAGCACAGCGCATGCGGCGTGATGATCACGTTGTCCATTGCCAGAAGTGGACTTGTCGGCTCGATCGGCTCGCGCTCCGTGACGTCGAGGCCCGCGCCGAGAATGACATTCTCGCTGAGCACCTTGGCAAGCGCGACCTCATCGACGATCGGGCCGCGCGCCACGTTGATCAGATAAGCGGACGGTTTCATGAGGCGAAGGCGCGGCTCGTTCACGAGATGACGCGTCTCATTGGTGAGCAGGCAGGCGACCACGACGAAATCGGCCTCACGCATAAGCTGTTCGAGAGGCACGACCGTGGCACCGACTGCCGCGACGCGTGATACATCGGCAAAGGGGTCGGCTGCGATCATGCGCCCGAAGAACGGCTTGGCGAGCGAAAGTAATTCGATGCCGATGCTACCTGCGCCGATCACGCCGAGCGTTCGGGTGGTGAGGCCTTGCCCCATGTAGGCGGTGCGATCGTTCCAGCGGCCGGCACGCACGATCTCGTTCTTCTTCAGCAGCCGCCCGGCGAGCGCGAAGATGAGCGTAAGTGCGGCCACAGCGACCGGCCGCCGGACGGCGATCGGCGTGTTGGTGACGACGATGCCCTTGGCCGTCGCGGCGGCGAGATCGACCGTGTCGAAGCCCACGCCGTTGCGTGCCACGATCTTCAGGCGACAATCCTGCCGCGCCAATGTTGCGGCCGTGACGAGCGGAAGCCCGGCCAACAGTCCATCGTAGCGAGCTGCGATATCGGGCGTGATTTCCGCCACGTCTTCGGAGATCCACTCCCAGGTGACGCCCGGAATGGGACGAAGCTCGTCGAAGGCACGCTCGTCGAAGGCTGGTGTACCGTCAGGACGCATCAGATCGCGAGTCATGCCGACTGTGAATGGAGGAGGCATCGGCATTACTCCGCCACCGATTGCAGCACCGATTTGACGCTCGCTATCAGCATGGTGTGATCGGGCCCCGTGGCGAGCATGTTGAAGCCGAGCTTCTTGTATTGCTTCGCCCAGGTTGCGTCGGCAGCTAGGAAGCCGAGCCCCTTCTTGTGTTTGCGGCCTGCTGCGATCACCCGCTTCAAAGCATCCTTATAGCGAGGGTTATCGAATTGCCCGGGAATGCCGAGGAAGTTCGTCAGATCGAAGTGCCCAACCCAAAGCACGTCGATGCCGTCGACAGCGGCGATCTCTTCGACCGCCTCGAGGCCACGCTCGGTTTCGATTTGGGCGATGACGACGTTCTGGGCGTCGGCCGCCCTCATTTTCGAGAGCGGATCGCCGGGCGCATAGTCGTCATGAGCGAAGCCAAACGCGGCACCGCGACGGCCTGTCGGCGGATAGTGTGTGGCTTCCGCAATAGCGCGGGCCTCATCGGCGCTATTGACCATCGGCACCATCACGCCGCGGCAGCCGATATCGAGTGCGCGCGCGAGGAAGTGATACTCGCCACGAGGTACGCGTACCATGGGGCTGATCGGCAGACCGCGGCAATGCGCGACCTGCGCCTTGATCGTCTCGAGCGACGCGCCCGTGTGCTCCATGTCGTAAAGCACGTACTCGCAACCCGCATGCACAAGAAGCTGCGCAATACCGGGAGAGAAGAACTCGAACACCATGGCACCGAGCACCTGCTCGCCCGCGGTCGCTCTCTGTCGCAATGATCTCCGGGCCACGACGTTTTCCTTCCAGTTTTGCACGGCTGTCCCATTCGCGGCCGAGACTGCCTCAAACCACTTTGCACGGGAAGCGTGATTGCCAAAGCGCCCAGGATCGATTGAAATCGATTTATCCGATCCCAGCGAGCTGGAGTGACGCCATGTTGATCAAGGCCGGCAACCGCCGCATCTACTACGATCTCATCGGCCCGGAGAACGGTCCGGTGGTCTGCTTCACGCACTCCCTTTCGTCGGATGGCGGCATGTGGGCAGAGCAGCTTCCGCCACTTCTGGCGGACGGTTGGCGCATTCTCCGCCTCGACATGCGCGGGCACGGTGGCAGCGATCCCGTGGATGGCGATTACACGATGGCAGCGCTCGCCGACGACGTCGCCCTTTCGCTCGATTTCCTCGGAATCGATAAGGTGCACTACATCGGCCTTTCGATCGGCGGCATGATCGGGCAGGCGTTCGCGATCGGCCATCAAGCGCGGCTGCATTCCGCGATGCTCTGCGATACCGCGCCAGGTACGCCGCCGGGCGGCAAGGAAGCGTGGGCGCCGCGCATCGAAACGGTCAAGAAAGCGGGCTCTCTCGAGCCGCTTGGCGACGCAACGATGGAGCGCTGGTTCACCGATGCCTTCAAGCCGAAACGTCCGGCGCGCTGGAAGGAAATCCGTTCGATAATCGTGAACACCACGCCAGCCGGCTATCTCGGCTGTGCCGCCGCGATCCTCGACTTCGACTTCATTCCGAAGCTGCCAAGTGTGAAGGTGCCAACCTTGGTTGTGTGTGGCGACGACGATCAGGGCACGCCGCCGGCTGGAAACAAGAAAATTGCGGAACTGATTCCTGGTGGTCGTTACGAGGAGATCGCCAACGCGCGGCATTTTCCGAATGTCGAGCATCCCGACGTCTTCAATCGCATCATGATGGGCTGGCTTTCAAGCAAGCGCGGCTGAGCCTGCTCGGGCGAGATTCGGAAGATTGTCGTGCCCCTCCGGCATCGAGCCCTTGGCAGGCGCGCGTGCAATACCAATGTGTATCTGTGCAGGACCATTCATGGTCTCGGCAGCGGGAAGCAGGGACCTTGTCGACTCAGGTCGTCGAGGTCCTTGCTGTTTTCAGCCGCTCTACACGGAGTTTTGTTCGTGCGTTCGATCGCCAGTCAATGTCGGCGGGCTGACACCGCAACAACTTGAGGAAGCGAAGAAAGTCGCATTTATATTTTGGTCGGCACGTGCGACGTGCTCGATCATTCTCACCATGTATCAGTAACAGATATGCTCACCGCACTTGCCAAGGTCGCGAGCGCGCCGCAATGTCGTGGAACTAGATGGGGACAGCCGAGTTTCAGACTACATCGGCGGAGATAGGAGAATTACGAATGATAAAAGCCACACTGGCAGCCGCGGCCCTGCTGCTCGGCGCAGGGTTCGCTACCGCGAACGCGGCCTCGGTGCCGCAGTCTGGCATTCCGGCAGCGTCATCGACGTCGGAGTTGCCGTTGCTGACCGTGCAGCATCGGCCTGATCATCGGCGTGGTCACAGATCACCGCCACCGCGCCGCTGGGTTGCGGGTAACAGGTATGATCGGTCGCCTCCCGGATGGCATCGTCATAGCAAGCGGCCGGGTGATTGGCGCCGGCGTGGTTGCGTTATTGTCGGCCCCGTCTGGTTCTGCCCCTGATTCGACTACGCTTGAAAAGAAAAAGGGAGGGCTGCTTTGCCCTCCCTTTTTCTTTGTGTCATCACACGTGTATCGCCCCAGTTGCTTAGAGCACGCGACCGCTTGCGGCGTCGATAAGATGCATGTTGTTGAGATCGACGGCCATCGGCAGCATCTCGCCGTCGCGAGCCCCCGCGTTCGGACTGACGCGGCCGCAAGCCGCTGCTCCTGCGAGATCGAAGTAGACGTAAGTCTCCATGCCCATCGGCTCTGTGACGTCGAGCTTCGCCTGCAAGGGGGCGATTCCGGGCTCCATCTGCCCGCGCGCCTCGGTCAGGTGCTCGGGTCTGATGCCGAGCTCGAGCTTGCCGTTGTTCGCGTGCTGCCGATAGCGCTTGGCCCGCTCGGGCGGCACGGGCAAGACGGTGTCGTTGGGGAGACGAAGGCCAAGCGCTTCGCCGTTCGGCTCCAGGCGGCAAGGCACGAAATTCATCGCGGGTGAGCCGATGAACCCGGCTACGAATCGCGTTTGCGGATTATGGTAGAGTTCCGCCGGCGTGCCGACCTGCTCGATGACACCGTTGCACATCACGACGACGCGATCGGCGAGCGTCATCGCCTCCACTTGATCGTGTGTTACGTAAACCGTCGTTGTGCGTACCTTCTGGTGCACCTTTTTGATCTCGATACGCATTTGCACGCGCAACTTGGCGTCGAGGTTCGACAGCGGTTCGTCGAACAGGAACACCTTGGGATTGCGGACAATAGCGCGCCCCATGGCGACGCGCTGGCGCTGTCCACCGGAGAGCTGCTTGGGCTTGCGATCGAGAAGCTCCGAAATGTCGAGAATACGCGCGGCCTCGTCGACGCGTGCATTGATCTCTGCTTTCGGAAACTTCTTCAGCCGGAGCCCGAACGACATATTCTCGTGCACCGTCATGTGCGGGTAGAGCGCGTAATTCTGGAAGACCATCGCGATATCGCGATCCTTCGGTGGAACGTCATTGACGACGTCCGGGCCGATCAGAATCTCCCCGCCGGTGATGTCTTCGAGCCCGGCGATCATGCGCAGCGTCGTTGTCTTCCCGCAGCCTGACGGGCCCACGAGCACCACGAATTCGTGGTCCTTGATGTCGAGATCGATGCCGCGCACAGCCAGCACGTCATCGTACTTCTTGACGATCTTGCGAATAGAAACCTCTGCCATAGCGCACTCAACCTTTCGTGGCGCCGGCGGTCAGACCGGCAATATAATAGTCCATCAGGAAGGCATAGAGGATCAATGGGAGAGCGGCGCCGAGCAGCGCGCCCGTCATGATCTGACCCCAGTTGAACACGTCGCCCTTGATGAGCGAAGTGATGATCCCGACAGGCAGGACAAGTTGATCGATCGATGTCGTGAAGGCGAGCGGGTAAAGGAACTGCGCCCATGCCACCGTGAAGGCGAAGATCGTCGCAGCGATGAGCCCGGGTAGAGCAACAGGGATGAAGATCTTCGTCAGCGTCTGCATCCACGTGGCGCCATCGATGATGGCCGCCTCGTCGAGCTCTTTCGGGATCGATGCGAAGTAGCCGATCATGATCCAGGTGCAGAATGGCACCGTCAGCGTCGGATAGAGGATCAGCAACACCCACCAGTGATTGATCAGGTCGATGCCTGTCCATTCCCGGAATACCGCCATCATCTTGAAGAGCGGAATGAAGAGCAACGTATCCGGAACGAGATAGGTGAGGAAGACACCGGTGGCGAGTGTGGCCGAGCCCCAGAACTTCATGCGAGCCAAGGCAAACGCCGACGGGATCGAGATCGCCATCGTGATGATGACGACGCTGACTGAGACGAGAACCGAGTTCTTGAAGAAAGTGAGGAACTGCGAGGACGTGAGCAGCTCCACGTAGTTCGACAAGGTTGGATTATAGACGACCCATGGGCTCGTCGCCGCCGATATCTCGGTCGAGCTCTTCAGCGACGTGATGAACATGTAGATGGGCGGGATCAGAAAGAAGATCGCGAATAGCGTCAGGAAGAAATAAGACAGACGCAGGGCCCAAAGCCGGTCTTGTTTCATGCTGCGATACTTTTCGCGGCGAGGTGCCGTCACGTCGACGGTATCTGCAGTTGTTGCCATCACGCTTCTCCGCCACGCTTGTTGATGTCGCGCAGAATGAACACGGCCGCGACGGCCAGGATCGGCACCATGAAGAGGGAGACGCAGGCGCCGAGCGGAATGTCTCCGCTTTCGATGCCGATCTTGAATGCCCACGTGGCGAAGAGATGGGTTTTGTCGAGCGGCCCGCCTGCGGTCAGAACGCGTACGATATCGAAATTCGCGAAAGTGACGATGGTCGAGAACAACGCGGTGATGGCAATGATATTGCGCATCATCGGCAGCGTTACGAACCAGATGGTTTGCCACCAGGTCGCGCCGTCAATCTTGGCAGCCTCATAAAGTTGTTCGGGAACTGATTTCAGTGACGCCAGATACATAATCATGAAAAACGGCGCACCGACCCATATGTTGACGAGAATGACTGAAAAGCGCGCCCAGTTTGGATCGCCGAGCCATGGTATTGGGCCGATTCCGAGGTGAGCCAATATCCAGTTGAAGGCGCTATAGGACGGGTCGAAGAGCCATAGCCAAGCCAGCGTCGACATCGCCGGCGGGATCACCCACGGCACCAGGAGCATGCCGCGCCATTTGCGCTGACCCTTGTCCGGGATGTTGTGCACCAGATGCGCGACGATGAAACCTATAATGGCTTTGAATATTACAGCAGTAATGGCGAAAAGGCAGGACTGCCAAACCACCATCCAGAATGTTTCGCGCTTGAATAGAAACGTGAAATTGCTGAGGCCGACGAAACGCTGCATCGACTTGTTCAGTGTTGCGAGATGCAGGGAATAAAAGGCCGGATAAATAACCAGAAATGCAATGAGAAGGATAAGCGGCAGTGTGAGGAAGAAGGCAATCGTCGATTTTCTTGACGACCAGCGCTTGAGTGTCGACGGGCGATTGAGAGTTGCGATAAGGGATGACGGAATGCTCGCGGTTTGCGCCATGATTGCTGCCCAGGTTGTCTGCCTCTACGGAGGGGCGGCGCCGGCGGACCACTTGGGGCCGCCGGGAGGACGTTCGCGCTCAGGTGCGCTTGAAGCCCTCTAGCTCGTTGGCAGCCCAATCGAGCACACTCTCCAGCTTTTCGCCTTTGGCGTAGCGAACGCACATCTTGGGCTGGATGGCCTGAGCCCAGATCTGGGCGGCAATGAGCGGCGGCGCAGGCGAGCAGACAACTCCCGCGATCTGATCTCCGCCGGGTTGAATGGGATAATGATAGATGGAGCCGGTCGGAGGCCCTTGCTCCGCCCAAGTTTTGAATTCGGTGAACTTGGGATAGGGCGGGATGTCATACCCCTGGCTGGCGGCGACTTGAGCCTCGGCGACCTTGCGGCTGGCCATGAAGCTGACGAGGCTTTTGGCGGCCGCTTGGTTTTTCGAGGATTTCCAGATACCGAGATAGCGCGGCAGCATCGGATTGACGCGGGCCTTGGGACCCTTCGGGAAGCCGTGTGTCCAGCACTTTTCTGCAATCTGAGGCGCGTCGCGTTTGGCGACAGCCCAGGCGCTCGGCGGGTTGAAGATCAACGAGCCTTTACCGGAGATCAGCCACTTGTTGTTGCCCGCATCATCCCAGGACGGGACGTCGGGTGGCAGCGACGGCATCAGACGCTTGATATATTCCAGCACCTGCTTCACAGCGTCCGTCTTGACGGTGATTTCGCCGTTCTTGTCCATCACGTCGGCGCCGTAGGCCAGGAAAAGCGCACCGATCCATTGTACGGTATCAGTGGTGACCCCCATCGGCAGTCCGAACGCGAAGCCGGCTTTGTTGCACTTCTCGGCGGCCGTCGCGAAGGCGTCCCACGTCCAGGAGGCGTCTGCCGGCGGTTTGCCTGCCGGATAGAGTGCTTGAACGTCGATGCCGGCGTGCTCTTTCATCAAATCGAAGCGCGAGCAGGTGCCCAGCAGCAACGTGCCATGCGTCGTGGGAACGCCGAGCCAGCGGCCTTCATATTTCGCCAGATATTCGACTGCGGGATCGATTGGCCCATTGGCCGCGAGGACGTCTTTCATCACGTCGTCGTGGCTACCGAGCGCGAACTCGTGCTGCACCGCTTCCCAGTTGGTAAACTCCATGATGTCGTGACCCGATCCCGCCTGGGCCTCGGCGGCGATCGTCAGCAGCAGCTTGTTACCTTGTGACGTAATGAAGTCGATCTTGACGTCGACCTTTTCTTTCTCTCCCCACTCCTTGACGAGTTTTTCGGTAGCCGCGTTTGCGCCGGGCACCCAATGATCCCACATACCGATAGTAAGGCTACCGGCAGCGTGAGCAGTATGGACATAAGGGGCAGTAATGACTGCGGCGGTCGTAGCCGCAGTGCCGGCGACAAACCGGCGGCGTGACATGCGTGAACGGCGCATGGCGTTTCCTCCAGAAACTTGCAGCACGCCTGCTTTTTCGCAGTGTCATGCCATTTGCTTAGTTGGCCAGAAGACACACCATCTCAGCTCGGAAATATCTACCGAGATCATACGGTCAAGAACCTTCCAGCGGGCTGATTGAACCACGAAGACTTGGTATTTGCCAATCATCTTCTTGTGCAAAGCCCAATTGATGCAAAACAACCCGTGGTTTTGGCGAGCGAATAGGCGCGCTACGCCGAGGCGTTCGCGAGAGCGAATGAGACATACGTTTTCATTGCCCGTCAGCCCGGTGAAATCGAGCTTGTTGGGCGTCGCATCGCGCTCCGCCGGCCGCGGTCAAAGTCTCCGAACCCGGTCCGACGAACCGCGAATTGAAAACCCTGCGGTGACGCGTTCATCCTTTCGTAGCGCCGGCGGTCAGACCGGCAATGTAATAGTCCATCAGGAAGGCATAGATGATCAGCGGAGGCGTGGCGCCGAGCAGCGCGCCGGTCATGATCTGTCCCCAGTTGAAGACGTCGCCCTTGATGAGCGAGGTGATGATCCCGACGGGCAAGACGAGCTGATCCGTCGAGGTCGTAAAGGCCAGCGGATAGAGAAACTGCGCCCAACTCACGGTGAAAGCGAAAATGGTCGCCGCAATGATCCCTGGGAGCGCAACGGGAATGAAGATCTTGGTGAGCGTCTGAGTCCAACTCGCGCCATCGATGATCGCCGCCTCGTCGAGTTCCTTCGGGATCGAGGCGAAGTAGCCGATCATGATCCAGGTGCAGAATGGAACGGTAAGCGTTGGATAAAGGATCAAATTGACCCACCACCTGTTGATGAGCTGGATGCCTGTCAACTCATCGAACACCGCCATCATTTTGAAGAGCGGAATGAACAGGAGTGTCTCTGGGATCAGGTACGTGAGAAATACACCCGTCGCGAGCACCGAGGAGCCCCAAAACCGCATGCGGGAGAGGGCAAACGCTGAAGGCACCGCGATCAGCATCGTAGTCGTGACGACAAAAATCGAGACCAGTACCGAGTTGATGAAGAACGTCTGGAACTGAGGTGACGTGATCAAGGCCGTATAGTTGTCGAGCGTCGGACTATAAACCCACCAGGGATTTCTCAGGGATGAGATCTCGTGGCTTGTTTTGAGCGACGTGATGAGCATGTAGATGGGCGGTGTCAGGAAGAAGATCGTGAACACGCTCAAGAAGAAATACGACCAACGCAACGCCCAGACGCGCTCGCGACGCATGCTGCCGTAATGCGGCCGGACTGGTGCAGCGGCCGCCGGGTTCACAGTCGTGGTCATGCCTCGTTCCCCCGTCGGTTGATGTCGCGCAGGATGAAGATCGCGGCCACGGTCAGGATCGGGACCATGAAGAGTGAGACCGCCGCGCCGAGTGGAATGTCTCCGCCCTCGATGCCGACACGGAAGGCCCAGGTGGCGAACACGTGTGTCTTGTCGAGCGGATCGCCACGCGTGAGAACGCGGACGATGTCGAAATTCGCAAACGTGACGATCGTGGAGAAAAGGGCAGTAATGGCGATGATGTTGCGCATCATCGGCAGCGTGACGTAGCGCATCGTCTGCCACCACGTGGCGCCATCGATCTTGGCTGCCTCATAAAGTTGCTCGGGCACGGATTTGAGCGCGGCCAGATACATGATCATAAAGAATGGCGCGCCGATCCATACATTCACCAGGATGATTGCGAACCGGGCCCAGTTGGCGTTGCCGATCCAGGGTATCGGATCAATTCCGACATGGCCGAGAAGCCAGTTGAATGCCGAGTGCGAAGGATCGAACAGCCAGAGCCAGGCGAGCGTCGACATGGCTGGCGGAATGACCCACGGAATAAGCAGCATGCCGCGCCACTTGCGCTGCTTGTTGTTCGGCACGTTGTGTACGAGGTGCGAGACGATGAAGCCGATGATGGCTTTGAAAAGAACGGCCGTCAGCGCGAAGATGCAGCTCTGCTGCACCACCATCCAGAATGTTTCCCGCGTAAAAAGGAAACTGAAGTTTTTGAAGCCGACGAATTCCGTCATGCGCTTGTTGAGCGTTGCGAGGTGCAATGCGTAAAGCGCAGGATAAAGAACGAGCACCGTGATCAATAGGATCAGCGGCAACGTCATGGCAAAGGCGATTGTCGATTTGCGTTGCAGAACTGCGCGCAGTCTGTTCGGAACGCGCCTTTGCGCGGCGCTCGAAGCGTCCGCTCGTGCAGCCACGTCGGTCATGGGACCGATCTCCTGTGTGGACTGGGACCAAATGAGCGAGGACGTCGGGCCCGCCAATGGCAAGCCCGACCTTCAGAGGCGCAACTCAGCGCATGAACCCTTCGATCTCGCTTTCTGCCCAGGCAAGCGTCTTCTCCATGGCCTCGCCTTGCGCATGGCGCACGACCATCTTCGTCATCACGCCTTGGAAATAGATCTGCTCCGCGATCCGGTGAGGCGTCGGCATGGCGGCAATGGACAGGATCTGATCGTGGTGCGGATCGGGGTAATGATAGAGGGTACCCTTCGGTGGCCCCACGTCCTTCCAGGTTGGGAAGTCCTTGAAATTAGCAAATGGGGGAATGTCGTACCCCTTGCTCGCCGCCACCATCGCCTCTGCCGAAGCCCGCGTCGAGAGATGCCGAAGCAGGCTCTTGCCGGCGCTCTTGTTCTTTGAGAACGACCAGATGCCGAGGTTCGGTTGCAAGAAGGAGGCGTAGCGACCACTTGGCCCCTTCGGCATCGAATGATGCCATGTCTGCTCGGCGATTTTCGGAGCGTCACGCGATGCCACCGCCCAGGCGCTCGGCGGATTCAGGATCATGCTCACTTTGCCTGCGACGAACGCCTTATTGTTCGAGGAATCGTCCCAGGACGGTGCGTCGGGCGGCAGGAACGCATAGAGGCGTTTGCAGTAGTCGAGGACCTGACGGACGTTGTCGGTCTTGACTGTGATCTTCTCTTGCTTGTCGACGAGAATGGCGCCGAACGATGAGAAGATCGCGCCAACGGAATCAACGGAATCGGCGGTCGTGCCGAGACCGATCCCGAACGGAACGCCGGCCTTGTGACAGGCTTCAGCAGCTTTCAGGAAAACGTCGTAGGTCCAGCCTTCGGACTTTGGAGCCGCGCCCGCCGGATACATCTCCTGGACGTCGATGCCGGCGTGCTGTTTCAGCAAGTCGATACGCGACGCCGGCCCCTTCATTTGCGAGCCAAAAGTAGACGGCACGGCGCGCCACTTGCCGTTGATCTGGGCCATGTACCTGGCCACATCTGAAACGTCACCATTCTCCTTCACCAGATCGGCCAGCAAGTCGTCGACAGGCTCCAGCAGGTCGGCTTGGCGTGCCGTCATCCAGGAGGCGAGAAACAGGACATCGTGGCCAGCTTTGGCTTGGCCCTCAGCGACGGCCGTCAAATTGAGTTTCTGACCTTGCGAGGTGATGAAGTCGATTGTGACGTCGACCTTCTCTTTTTCCGCCCAATCCTTGATGAGCTTTTCGGTGACGGCGTTGGCGCCCGGTACCCAGTGGTCCCACATGCCGATGTTGAGACTGCCAGCCGCATATGCAGTGCGCACGAACGGTGCTGCCAGGTTGACGGTCGCTGCCGCGGCGGCCCCGGCCCCTGTTTGCGCCATGAAGCGACGCCGAGATATCTTTCGGTGTGTCATACGTTTCCTCCAGAAAATTATCGTTATCGTTGTCGTAATTGATAAGTGATGTGCGGTTCAGCGCGAGAAGCCCTCGAGCTCCGAGGCAGCCCAGTTCAGCGTCTTGTCGACGTTCTCTCCCTGGGCGTGGCGAAGGACCATTTTCGGCATCAATGCCTGACTGAAAATTTGGGCGGCGATGCTGGCCGGCGCCGGAGCGGCGGCAACGGAAAACTGCTGGTCGCCGCCTTTTCGATTGGGATAATGCGAGGATGTCCCGAGCGGCGGACCTTGCTCGTCCCAAATCGTGAAATTGTTCATGCTATCGAAGGACGGCAAATCGTAGCCGTTGCTGGCACGGATCAAGCGCTCCGCGGCCGCACGTGTAGAAAGATGTGCAATCAGGCTTTTGGCGGCGCTCTTGTTTTTGGAGAATTTCCAGGTGCCGAAATAATAGGTCGTCGCGCCTATGAAGCGCCCTTTCGGTCCTTTCGGCATCGGGTGATGCCAAAGCTTTGCCGCGATCTCGGGGGCATCGCGTTTTGCCACCGACCAAGCGGACGCGGGGTTCATGATGAGCGCGCCCTTGCCGGAAACGAGCCATTTGTTGTTGGAGGGTCATCCCATGACGGCACTTCTGGTGGAAGGAACGCCATCAGCCGCTTGGTGTAATCGAGAACCTGGCGCACCTCGTCGGACTTGACCGTGATGTTGCCTTTGGCATCGACGAGCACCGCGCCAAAGGCTGCGAACATCGAGCCGACCCACTGCACGCTGTCGCCGGTCGAGCCCATCGGCAAACCAAAGGGAACGCCGGCCTTGTGGCACTTCTCAGCCGCGGTGAGGAAAGTGTCATAGGTCCAGGTCTCGGCGAGCGCCTTGTTTGGCGGAGCCGACGCCGGATACATGGCCTGCACATCGATGCCTGCGTGCTGCTTCAGCAGGTCGATGCGCGTCGCACAGCAATAGGCAAGCGTCCCGCGAATAGAGGGCACTCCGACCCAATGCCCATTGACCTTGCCGAAACTCTCGATCGCCGGATAGACGGGGCCGTGTTCCTCGATCAGCTTGGCCATGACGTCGTCGACGGGCTCGAGCCGCTCGCCATGCTCGCTCGGGAGCCAGTTGCTCATCATCAGGACATCATGCCCGGCCCTCGCTTGCGCTTCGGCAGCAACCGTCAGCAGGAGCTTGTTGCCTTGAGCGGTGATGTAGTCGATCTTCACGTCGACTTTCTCTCGCTCCGCCCACTCGTTGATGATTTTGGTGCAGGTATCGTTCGCGCCCGGCACCCAGTGATCCCAAAGCCCGAGCGTGAGGCTGCCGGCCGCATGTGCGGTGTGGATGTACGGAGTGGAAATCGCAGCGGCAGTCGTGGCCGCGGTGCCCGCGACGAAGTGGCGACGTGTCATGCGGGAACGGCGCATGTCGTTTCCTCCGGAATATCCGGCACGCCGCCTTTTGTGGCGTCGCGCCGTTCTCATTATTTGGCCGGAAGGCGTGCGGTATCAGATCGGAAAAATTGTCGAAGCCGCACTGTTGTGAACCTTCGAGCAAGCGAATTGAACCACGAAGATTCGGCAATTGCCAATCGTCTTCGTGTTGTAATTTCGCGAGATGGAAATGGTGCGGCGCCGAAGGAATGTGCGACGACGTTGCGCGTCGCTTAGAGATGGCCGTCGCAGCCGGAGAGGGGGCGCTGGAAAACGCTGCTTAACAACCACCAAGCATCACGAGATCGCTCGTGAGATTGCATCGCCTGCCACGGCACAAATAAGCCGCCGGAGATCGATCTGGCGGCTCAACATTTTATTTGGTGTGCACTGCGAGATCATTCCGCAGCGCCCGCTGGTCACACGCGAGCTTCGCGGAATGAGACGAGACGATGCTTTTCCTCGTCCCAAAGCTTCAGCCGAACGGTGCGGAAGCTGTCGGCAAGGGTGATGCGACCGAGATCGGCCAACTCAGGATAAGCGGCAAGCACATCCGGCAACCGGTAGAATGGAATGCGGCTCATCAGGTGATGGACGTGATGGACACCGATATTCGCCGAGAACCAGCGCAGCGGCTGTGGGAGATCATAGTGCGAGCTGCCGTGCAGCGCGGCCTCCTTCAGCGACCACGTGGGCGGTTCCGCCCAGTACGTCTCTTCGAATTGATGTTGGACATAAAAGAGCCAGACACCGATGGAGGCGGCCATCGCGACGATCGGCAGGTGCACCATCAGAAATGCGGGAACGCCGATGATCCAGATCATGAGGCCAGCAAACACCGCGATCGCAACATTCGTAGCCATCGCGCTGAACCAAGCATCCCAGTATTTGCGTAACGGTCCGGTCGGTACCCGGTGCCCGAGGAGAAACAGCCACGAGGGACCGATGCCGAACATCACGATCGGGTTGCGGTAGAATCGATAGAGAATTTTGCGAGATGGGCTCAACGCCCGGTATTCTGAGATGGTGAGTGTATCGAGGTCGCCGATGCCGCGCCGATCCAGGTTGCCCGAGGAGGCGTGATGAATAGCGTGAGCGCGGCGCCAGACGTCGTAGGGCGTAAGCGTGAGGACGCCCATGACCCGCCCGATCCAATCGTTGACTCGGCGGTTCTCGAAAAAGGCTCCATGGCCGCAGTCATGCTGGATGAGGAAGAGCCGCACGAGGAGGCCGGCGGCCGGCACGGCCAACAGCAGCGTGAGCACCCAGCTCACCGATAAAGCCCACCAGGCACCGAGCCAAAGAAGAGCCAGCGGCAAAACGGTTATGACGATCTCGGTGAGGCTCCGCCGCCAATCCGGCCGTGCAAAGCGCTGAAGGGCGCGGACCAGCTCATGCTCGGTAAGTGGGCGTGAAGCCGTAGTGCTATCTTTTGGGCCCAAGTGTCGTGTCCTCGTCTGTCGCGAACGGATGTGAATCGCAGGCAGCGAATCCCAGATCGTCGCGGGGGACACTTTCAGGTGCGAGTTGGATGCGCAAGCGTTAGCACGTTGCAATCCAAGGCATTTGGCTGCGGCGGAAAGCTGCGGTGGGCAAAAAGCTGCCTATTGGAGGTTAAATGGCGACGCGACGGCCATTTTGGGTCCTCTCAGAGCTAGGTCTAGCGGGCGCCGAGGCGATCGAGGCGGCGATCGGCGACGCTGCCGGCACCGAGCTCGCGTGCTTTCTCATACCAGCGACGGGCTTCCGCCGGATCGGCATGGATGCTGATGGCATGCAGACGACTGAGCTCGATCGGATCGAATGTGTCGCCCATGGCGAGCGCACCATCGGCAAGGCCGGCATCGGCGGCGCGTCGAAAGAAGAGGCGCGCCGAGGCGATGTTCCCCGAGGCGAGCAATGTGCGGCCACGGGCGAGAAAACCTTCCGCACGCTCGCGATCGGCGGCAGGGAGGGAAGGCGCGGCCGGCGTCGCGGGGGGCGGTGCTTGACGTTGTGCCTGTTTGGGCGGCGGCAATGCTGCAGGCGGCGGCGCCGGAGGTGGAACAGGGGCGGGTGGCGACTTTGCCGGCGCTGTGGCATCGAACGCCGCGCCCGCGACGACGAGCGTGGTCTGCGCCTCCGCAATAACGCCGCCGTCGATGGCGACCAGGGCGACATGCACCTCCGTCTTGCCCGCGGCCCCAGCCGGAATCACCACACGCAAATCGGGCAGCGCCGCTATCGGCACGGCCCAGGCTCCCGGAGCAATAACGTGGCCGCTCGTCAGCGTCATGTGCGAGCCGAGGCCTCTGATGCGAACGTAGGTGTTGGAGGGCAGCGTACCGTCACGACCGATGGCAAGGCCGAGGCTCGCCTCGGTAGCGGGCGCACCAATGATCACCGACGGCACTTGGAGGCGCGGAGACGGCCCGACGATCATCGTCGCGCCGAGCGCCGACGGGCGTCCGCCACCATCACGATCTTGGGCAAGGCCCTGGCCCATGGAAGCCACGACCATGGCGGTCAAGCAGGCGACCGCAAACATTCCGCGCCGCCAGTGGGCGAAAGCCGAGTGCGGCGCCCAACGATTCGCGCTCGTGCTCTCTCTTTTCAATGCGTTCCCGATGTCCTCGTCACACCTCAGGTACGACGTGCGACGTCTTGTGATGACAGTGCCCCCCGGCATTTTGGTTTTCCCGACTATTGCTGCTGGCGACGGCGCCACTCCAGAAACTCGCGGAAAAGGCGCTCCTGTTCAGCGGCGTTTCCCGGTGCAGCGCGCGAGGCCTGTCGGCGGACGGCTTCCTCGGTAGCGCCGGTTGCGGGCTGAGAGCTCTCGCGTGCCGCGGACGGGACCGCTACCTTCGGGCGCTCGCGCTCCACTTTTTCCAAGCGATCGGTCAACGGCTGGAATCGCTGCCAACCGGGAACTGCCGCGGCTAGGTTCACGTCCTTCCAGTTCTTGTGATAGCCCGGCTCGGTTTGCAGTTTGGGAAGGCGTTCGAACAGGTAGTCGACGAAGCGCACCATGCGCCGATAGCGCTCGGTGTCCGCTGGCCAGTCGTAGACGGCAAGGACCGCCGGAACGCCAATTGTCGCGATGCGCTGGCCTTGTGGGATGAGCAGGGGATAGTCGTCGTGCTCAAGATATGCCGGCATGTAGTATTCAAGAGAGTCTGCGTAGGGCACCGGGATGAACTTAAAACCGTCCGGCCACTTGCCCTTGAGGAATGGTGCGAGAGGTTTCGAGGAAACCCACACTGTCGCGGCGTACTTGTCGCCCTTCTTCATTTCCTGCATGGCGACGGAGTGCGGGTCGAACTTGGCGTCCACCTTGATGCCGAGGCGCTCGAGAATGATCGGACCCGAGTAGGCGGCGGCCGTGCCCTCGGTATTGAAGTTGACGGCCTTGCCTTCGAGATCCTTCAGCGAGTTGATCTCCGGGCGCACGAAGATATGCAGCTCCGATGGGAACAAGCCCGCAATATAATTGATCCGGCGCGAGATGCCGGCGATCTCCGGGTTCTTCTTGAAGTGCTCGAGCACGTCGCCGTAGACGATCGCCGCGTCGACGCCGCGCAGATAAAGCAGATCGAAAACATTATCGAAGATGCCACGCGTTACGATCGGCAAGACACGCATGTTGTCGCCGTCATCGAGGACGCGGGCGAGTTCCGCAGCGAACTGCAGTGGCGCTCCCTCGATGCGCCCCGCCGCGAGACCGACCGTGTTGGAGTTGATTGCCTCCTTGCGACGCGCCTCGGTCTGATTGCGGCTCGGGCGGTAGATGCGCTGACGCGGTTGCTGCACCTGGGCGAGCTGCAAAAGCTGGGCGTCACCGCGCGTGTCGGCTGGAACGATCTGGGCTTCGCCCCTGCCGGTTGCCGCGCCGAGCGCAAGGGCGAGCATCACACCCATGGCCGATAGTGCTCTACGCCAACGCATTGCCTTCCTCCATCGACCACATCCCTCGATGCAGCGGTGCCGCGACCGGCTGCCCGCCCGAAATGTTGAGCTGCCAATGCAACTCAAAATAAATCTCGGCCGCGGCGACGGAGGTCGTTCAGGCTCGCGTTTTACGAAAGCGCGCATTGCGCCCCGGCTCGGCTACCCACGCCCCAAAATCGCTCACGCCCCCGCGCAGTGGAACGTGACTGTGCTCCACAAGCCTAAATCCCTTGGGCAAAGCGCCGCTTTTGGGGCCGGCCGGCGATTGATTATGGCGGAAGATAGTTCGTTTCGGGGAATTTAGGCTCGCCAGCGGAATATCCGCGCGCGGCCGTTCCGTGTGCCCACACGTCCCGTCGAATAGCTGCCAAGTGTCGCTGGGGACTTGACTTGCCAGCCTGCGCCGATCACACCGACGTCGCTCTGCGTCAATGGCGCGGAGCCCATTTACCTGCGTGGTTGGCAGAGATTGAGTGGAGATAGTCCATGCCCGACGTGACCCTTACATTTCCTGATGGCGCCAAGCGCAACGTGCCGAAAGGCTCGAGCGGACTTGATGTTGCCAAATCCATCGCACCGTCGCTCGCCAAACGTACCGTAGCGATGGAACTTGATGGCGTGCTGATGGATGCCGCCGATCCCATCGAGAAGGACGCCGAGATCAAGTTCGTTTCACGAACTGATCCTGAGGCGCTGGAACTCATCCGGCACGATTGCGCACACGTGCTTGCCGAGGCGGTGCAAGATCTTTGGCCTGGCACGCAAGTGACCATCGGCCCGGTGATCGAAAACGGCTTCTTCTACGATTTCGACAAGAAGGAGCCCTTTCTGCCCGACGATCTGCCGAAGATCGAAAAGCGGATGCGCGAGATCATCGCCAAGAACGCTCCGTTCACGAAAGAGGTCTGGTCGCGGGATCAGGCGAAGGCGCATTTCAAGCAGCAGGGCGAGAGCTACAAGGTCGAACTTGTCGATGCCATCCCCGAGGACGAGGACGTCAAGATCTATCGCCAGGGCGCGTGGATGGATTTGTGCCGCGGCCCGCACATGACCTCTACGGGACAGATCGGCAACGCCTTCAAGCTGCAGCGGTTCTCCGGTTCCTATTGGCGCGGCAATGCCGAAGGCCCGAGGTTGCAGCGCATCTACGGCACCGCATTCGCTACCGAGAAGGAGCTTAGCGCTCATCTACATATGCTGGAAGAGGCCGAGAAGCGCGATCATCGCAAGCTCGGCCGTGAGATGGATCTCTTCCATTTCCAGGAGGAAGGGCCGGGAACCGTCTTCTGGCACGCGAAGGGCTGGACGCTTTTCCAAGCGCTCGTAGCCTACATGCGTCGCCGTCTCGCAGTCGACTATCAGGAGGTGAACGCACCGCAGGTTCTCGACAAGTCGTTGTGGGAAACCTCGGGTCACTGGGGCTGGTACCAGGAGAATATGTTCGCGGTGAAGTCTGCCGCGGCGTTCGAGCATCCCGATGACGAGACAAGAGATCAGCGCGTCTTTGCCTTGAAGCCGATGAACTGCCCTGGCCACGTGCAACTCTTCAAGTACGGCCTTAAGAGCTACCGCGATCTGCCGGTACGGCTCGCTGAGTTCGGATGCGTGCATCGTTACGAGCCCTCGGGCGCGCTGCATGGGCTGATGCGCGTCCGCGCCTTCACGCAGGACGATGCGCACGTCTTCTGCACCGAGGATCAGCTCGAGGTCGAGGTGCTGAAGATCAACGACCTGATGATGTCGGTCTACAAGGACTTCGGCTTCGAGGAGGTCGTCGTCAAGCTGGCCACGCGTCCCGAGAAGCGTGTCGGCACCGACGCCATGTGGGATCATGCCGAGGGCATTCTCCGCAAGGCGCTGGCGCGGATGGCCGCCAGCGACAATCGCATCAAGATTGGCATCAACGAAGGCGAAGGTACCTTCTACGGCCCTAAGTTCGAGTACACGCTGCGGGATGCGATCGGCCGCGAGTGGCAATGCGGAACGACGCAGGTGGACTTCAACTTGCCGGCGCGGTTCGGCATTTTCTACGTCGATGCCGACGGCGAAAAGAAGCAGCCGGTGATGGTGCACCGCGCGATCTGCGGATCGCTCGAACGGTTCCTCGGCATCCTGATCGAAAGCACGGGCGGGCATCTGCCGCTGTGGTTGTCGCCGGTGCAGGCCGTGGTCGCGACGATCGTCTCGGACGCTGACGAATATGCGAATAGCGCCGCGGCGGCTTTGCGCAAGGCCGGTCTCAGAGTCGAGACCGATCTCAGGAACGAGAAGATCAACTACAAAGTGCGCGAGCACTCGCTCAAGAAAACGCCGGTGCTGCTCGTGGTCGGAAAACGCGAGGCCGAAGACGGCAAGGTTTCGATCCGACGCCTCGGCTCTGACAAGAGCACCGTCATGTCTCTCGGCGATGCGATAGAGGCGCTGAAAGACGAGGCCATTCCGCCCGATTTGCGCGAAAGCTGAGCGTGGAAAAAGCGGGGGGCGTTGCGCCCCTCGCCCGACTACGACGATAACGTCATAAATGCGTCTTTTCAGTCACTTGTTGTGATCAACTGCGGTGGATGAGTGCGATTGCGGCCACACACCATGCCCGGACTGTATAGTGACACGGTGGAATTGGGGGTGATCGGACGGTTTGGGGAAAGTCAACGAGTCGGTCCCTCCGCGTTCTCACAGTGTTTGAGAAACAGACGTGGAGTAGTCGAGCATGCCTATCTTCGGGGACAGGGGATCGGCGTTGTGCGCCAAAAAAATTGCAGGTGCCGCGCTGGTGGCCATGATGTGCGGTGCCGCCGTGCCAGCCGCCGCAGACGAAATTATTGTCACGGTCGATAGTCTTCAGGCGCTGGATCGGATTGATCCGGGTGGTGGTCCGGCAGATTTTTATGCGCAGGTGACCATCGCCGGACAAGTCTACAGAAGCCCTGCCATCCGTCGCGCAGATGTCGTTCGTCCGAACTGGACGTTCAGCAAGCGTGTTCGCCCGGGAACATACGACGTCAAGCTCGAGATATTCGATAAGGACGTTTTCTCGAAGGACGATCAGATCGATATCAATCGCCTCGATGGAAAGCGTGATCTCGACTTTCGCGTTCGAACACGGCCTTGCCAGGTACTTGACTTTGCCGAGCCCTACGCTTGCCGCGGCCATGGCGTGACGATCACGCGAGCGGGGCGTGAGAACAAGTCGGCAGAGATTCGATTCACGGTCGATACGCACCGCTAGCGGCAGCCTGACGCGCGAAAAGCGCCTCGGCGCCATCACCAGACCACCAGATGCCGTTGCGGACTGGAAAGCAAAAACCCTGCGGATGCGTGAGTGGCATCCGCAGGGTTTTTGCGTCGTAGTGCCTGATCGCGGTTATGGCGCGGTCTTTTCGAGTGTGCCGAACACACCGTCCGAGCGCGGTGCGCTGTCGTTGAGGTCGCTGAACGTTCCGTGCGGCGCACTATCATTGAGCTTGTCGAAGGCACTGTGCGGGGCCGAGTCGTTCAGGTCGGTGAAGGTCGAATGAGGCGCCGCGTCGTTGATGTCGTCGAACACGGTGCGGGCACTGGCCTGTCCGGCAAAGAGGCCGATGGCGAGCAGAGCTGCGATTTCGGTCTTCATGGCTTCATCTCCAAACATTTTATTACTTTTGGTCTTGGGGAAGTGAGGTAAGCGTCGCGGCTATGGCGCGGTCTTTTCGAGCGTGCCGAACACGCCGTCCGAGCGCGGTGCACTGT